>CANQMW010000073.1 GCA_947625045.1 uncultured Oscillospiraceae bacterium | reverse complement strand
TCTTTTTCCCCATAATAATGCTCCCTCCATGGATACAGTGTCCTTTTTCACTGTCTTCCATTGAGGGAGCATATCACCGCGGTGCCGGGGTGGTTTCATATCTCTTTTTTGGGCTCTGCCATGACCGTGCGCTGGTCGGTGTAGATCACCATGCCGGGGCGGGCGCCCTTGGGCTTTTTCACGAACCGGGCCTGGGTGACGTCCACCGCCACGCGGCCCGCCTGGCCGCCCTCGGAATAGAAGGCCGCGAGGCAGGCGGCCTCGTACACGCTCTGCTCGTCGGGCGCGGCCCCCTCGCAGCGGAGGATGACATGGGAGCCGTGGAGCTTCTGAACGTGCAGCCACAGGTCCGTCCGCCGGGCGGTATGCAATGTGAGCTCGTCGTTTTGGAGATTATTGCGCCCCACCAGCACCTCAAGGCCCGCGCTTGTGGTGAAACGCATGGGCTGGGCGGGCTTTTCCCGGCGCTTGCCCTTATTTTTCGCCTCCCGGACATACCCCGCCTGGACCAGCTCCTGGCGGATGCTGTCCAGGTCCGCCTGGCTCTGGGCCCGGTCCAGCTCCGCGGCGATGGAGGCCAGGTACTCCGCCTCCACCTGATTGTCCCGGATGAGGGCGGTCAGGTGCTCTTGGGCGGTCTTCTTCTTGGTGTACTGTTTATAATACTGGGCCGCGTTTTGCTGAGGGCTCTTCCGGGGGTCCAGGGGGATGGTTGCCTCGGGGCTGTCTGGCTCGTAGAAATCCTCCAGCGTCACGGAGGCCATCCCCGGCTTCATCCGCCATATATTCGCGGTGATGAGGTCCGCCCGGCGCTTGTCCGTCTCCCTGTCTGCGGTGGCGGCAAGCTCCTGGGTCCGCAGGGCCAGCTTCTTCTCCGCCCGGTTTTTGGCGCCCCGGACAAGCTTTGTGAGACTCCGGGCCCGGCTCTTTAAATGCTCGACCCGGTCCTTTTCGGCGTAGAAGGCCTCCAGCAGAGCGGACCAGCCGGGGTAGGAGACGCTCTCCACCCGGGGGCCGTACTGCAATATAGGCAGGAAGGTGAAATCTTTTGCCGCGCCGTCCTCTACCAGCATGGTTGGGGTGCGCTCCAAGCCTTCCAAACTCTCCAACTCCGCGGGCAGGCCCCGCCATTCCATCTCCCGGCGGATGAGAGGGGAGAGGCCGGAGAATTTTCCCGGCTCCGGCTTGGGGGACAGGCGGTAGATAAGCCCCGGCATCAGCTGCCGCAGGGGGCTCATCTCCTGGTCTATCCGCCGGGCGGCGTCCAATATGCGCCCGTCCCCGTCCACCAAAATGAGGTTGGCGTTCCGGCCCAGGAGTTCCACCGCCAGGGTGCGGCGCACGGCCTGGCCCATCTCGTCGAAGGCGGCCAGCTCCAAAAGGAGCATCCGCTCTTTCTCCGGCTGGGTCACCGCCGTGATCCGGGCGCCCAGGAGGTATTTCCGAAGGAGCATGCAGAACATGGGCGGCTGGGCGGGGTTTTCATACTCCGCTTGTGTAAGACATATCCGGGCGGAACCGGAGCCGAAGCATATCAAGAGCCGCGCCCCGCCGCCGTTGCCCCGCAGAGCCAGCACGACCGTGTCCTTTTCCGGCTGGCGGACACGGTCGATCTTCATGCCGGTGAGCGTGTCAGAGAGCTCCCGGCCCAGTTCCGTTATGAATACGGCGTCAAGAGGCATGGTCTTCCTCCAATATGCGCTCGAAGAGTTCGCCCGCCCGGTCCTGCCGGCCCGACAGCCACAGCCAGCCGAACAGGGCCTCCAGGGCCGTGGCGGCGTGGTACTGGGCGGGGGTGCATCCGGCGGGGCAGCCATGGACATGGGCGTTCCGGCCCCGGTGGAATATGTGCCGCTCTTCCTCCGTGAGGACGCTTTGCAGCCTCTCCGCCGCGGCGGCCTGGGCCGGGGCGGAGACATAGGCCACCGCCGCCCGGTGCTTGTCGCCCACCTTCCCGCCGCCCCGGCGGGCCAGGTGGGTGCGCACCAGAAGCTCATAGACCCCGTCGCCCACATGGGCCAGCTCCAGGGGGCCCAACTCCTGCAATGTGCCCTCGTCCAGGGGCGCGAACACGTCCATCACAGCAGGTCGTCCTCCCCGTCATCGCCCTCGTCATCATCGGCGTTGTCGGGCCCGTCCATGCGCTTTTCCTCCGGCTCCTCTTCGGCAGTGGGGGCGAACTCGTCGCTCTCGGATACCTCCGCGAACTCCCTCGCGATGGTGTCCACCGGGGCGGTGCCGTGGGCGTACTGCATCTCCTGCCACTGCTGCTTGGTGATGACGATCTGGCGGGGCTTGGAGCCCTCGTAGGGGCCCACCACGCCCACCTCCTCCAGCTGGTCGATGAGCCGGGCGGCCCGGGAATAGCCCAGCTTCAGCCGCCGCTGGAGCATGGATACGGAGGCCTGCTTCGTCTCAAAGATGACGTCCACCGCCTGGGGCAGCAGCTCGTCGTAGTCGCCCTTGTCGGAGCTCTCCTCCTCGGCGGGGGCGTTCTTTTGGTCCTTGTCCGCGGCGGCTTTTTCGATCTCCGCCAGGATCTCGTCGGAGTACTCCGCCTCGGCCTCCTTTTTCACGAAGTTGATGATCTCCTCCCGCTCCTCGTCGGTGACGAAGGCGCCCTGCAGGCGCACCGGCTTGCTGCCGATGGGGGA
>CANQMW010000072.1 GCA_947625045.1 uncultured Oscillospiraceae bacterium | reverse complement strand
ATCTTGAATGGACTGCTCTGTAATGGCAAGATAGCTCGGAGCTGTGACGGACAACTCACAAGGTTCCGCTTTTTCGCCGTGTATTGTTGTCAGGATCGCGCCGGAGAAGCACATGGCTGTGACTGCGGCTGCCGTAAAGAGGACGGATGCCGCCTCATAGCCTCGATGCGTTCCGTGTCCTGCCAGGGTCAGATAGTCTCTCAGCCTCATTTTTTCATGTGCCGGGAAGCCGGCGCTGCCCGCCTCCGCAGGGCCATAATGAGGGCGACAAGGACGATAGCAAGCGCCCCCAGCGCCACGAATATCCACCACTGAGCGTCCTGGCGCTGCTCCTTTTCCGCTTCCTCCTGCTCCTGGGCGGGGTCCTTGGCGGCAATGACCAACTCCTTGATATTGGTGGCGGCGTTCACCTCCTGGGTGTACTCCTTCCCGTCCACGTCCTCATATATGAGCCGCACCACGCCGCTGGTCCAGCCATATCGCTCGTCGCCATCCTTCATTCCGGCAAACACGTTCAGCGTTTGGGTCGCGGAGGTCCCCGCCTCCATATTGCCTATAAAGGCGTTCCCGGAGGGGGACAGACCGGGCACGTCCAGTTCCACCCGTGCGTTGTATATCTCCGTCCGGCCCAGGTTCATCACCTGGAAAGAGAACTGCACCGTTTCCCCTGCACCGATGTCGCCGGGCATGGTAAAGGGAGCCAGCTCCACATCCACCGGCTGGGCCACCGCCACCGTGACCGACCCGGAGGAGGTCATACTAATGGCCGCCTCGTCGTCAAAGTCCATGGCGAGGTTGATGTCATACCGCTGGGCGGGGGTGTCCCGGTCCGTGCCGTATTTTAAGGTCAGGTCCGTGGTCCCGCCTGCGGCCAAATCACCCAGGAAGATGGTGCTGGTGTCGTTTTTGAGGACGAGATTCTTGCTCTCGCTGGACACGGTGACGAGCATATTCTGCACGTCCCCTTCGGGGCTTGTGTTCTTCAGCGTGACGGTCACGGTGAAGTCCTCCCCGGCCATCACCGGGTCCTTGCTCACCTTATACTTGCTCACCAGAATACGGGGGTCGGACACGGGCGCCTCCGTAGGAGATACACCGCCTCCGCCGCCCCCTCCGCCATAGGCGGGCGTGGTAGATTCTTTTTTCCCGTCAGTGATATTGACATAGCAGTTGTAGCTTTGAATGACCGCGCCGCCGTTTTCATCCTCCGCCTGGATGTCCAGGCTGATGGGATAGGTGCCGTTTTTACGATCAGAGCGGAGGGGAAAGTCGAAGCGGACAAGATAGGAGCGGACAGTCTGGATGACCTCGCCCTCTGCGCCCGTGACGTTCACCGGGTTATCCGCCAGGGAGAAGGTCTTTTGGTAGTTCCGAAACTGGATGGGCGAGCTGGCCGCGTCCCCAAAGTTAGGAGTGACGGTGATACGGTCGCCCCAAAGGGGCCCGGATGCTACCAGGGGCACCACAAGCGTCACCGTGCCGTCCGTCACCTGGGGCACATAGCCGTCCTTGTAGGC
Source organism: uncultured Oscillospiraceae bacterium (assembly GCA_947625045.1). Taxonomy (GTDB): domain Bacteria; phylum Bacillota; class Clostridia; order Oscillospirales; family Oscillospiraceae; genus CAJOIG01. The sequence goes on along the minus strand of CANQMW010000072.1, from coordinate 1,227 downwards.
CCGGTCCATGCCCTCGTATATGTTGGCGTCGTCTATCTGAAGCTGCACGATCTGGCCCGCAGGAGCGATAGGCTCTGTGGGCGCAGGCGTGGCGGGTTCCGTAGGTTCCTCCGTGACGGGCACCTCCGGCGTGGGCGTGTCCTCCGGGGGCATGGTCGGCTCCGCCGCCATGTCCGGCAAAAGGGGAGATTCCGTCACAGCCGGTATATCCTCGCCCGTTGGCTCTCCCTCTGCCGCCCGCGCCGCTGTCGGCAGTGAGGCCGCCAGCAGGAGCAGCGCCAGCAGACAGGTCATCCGTCTTTTCATCATTCTTTCTCTCCTATATGTGGATGGTCTTGTCGGCAGGAATGATACCGTTCCCGCAGAAAAGAACCGCCGATCCGTCTTTTTCCCAGCGATCCGTGAGGGCGTCCACGAAGCGTTCTGTTTCCTTTTCGTCCAGCATGGATGTGGGCTCGGTGAGAATGAGGAGGGCAGGCTTTTTCACCAGCGCCCGCGCCAATGCCGCCAGCCGCTGTTCGCCCAGGGACAGGCTTTTGGGATATGTATGGGCGGCGTAAGCAAGGCCCACGCTCTCCAGAGCGTCCATGGCGGCGTCCCGCCGCTCCCGCCTGGGGATGCCTGCCGCCATGAGAGGCAGCCCCACGTTGTCCAGCACGGTCATGCCCTTCCAGAAGCCCGGCTCCGGGGCCATATAGCCCACTTGACCGTCCAGCGCGGCCTCGCCGCTGTCCGGCTCCCGGAGGCCGCCAGCTATTTCTGCCAGTGCCTCGAACCGGGGCCGTTCCGTAAGCACACGGACCCGCTCACCGGGAAATATGGTCAGGTCCATGGGCGGCAGAAGCGCCCGGCCCGTCCCGTCATAGGCAGATATGTTTTGCAAGGTCAATATCGGTTCCATCATTTCACCATGGTCATGACCCCCGCGTCTATCTCGCATACGGTGTCGCAAAGCTCGTCGATGTCCATCTGGTTGTGGGAGGCCAGGATGATGGTCTTGCCCTGTTCCCGCAGGCCCTTGATGACCTGGCGCATATCCGCCACGCCGTTTTTATCCAGGCCGTTGAAGGGCTCGTCCAAAATGAGCAGAGATGGATTTTCCATGATGGCCTGGGCGATGCCCAGCCGCTGGCGCATGCCGAGAGAATACTTGCCCACGGGCTTTTTGCTGTCCGGGTCCAGACCCACCCGCTCTATCGTCCGGCGTATGCCCTCCCGGTCCACCCG
>CANQMW010000071.1 GCA_947625045.1 uncultured Oscillospiraceae bacterium | reverse complement strand
GCAGGATAGAGCTTTGCGGCCAGGACATCACCCACGCCTCCATCCGCAAGCGCTCCACCTCCGGCATGAGCCACATCCCCGAGGACCGGCATAAGCACGGCCTGGTCCTGGACTACACCCTGGAGGACAACATGGTCCTTCAGCGGTACTTCGAGCCGGAATTCACCAGCAAGGCCGGCTTCCTGAAGCGGGGACCCATCCGCGCCTACGCCGAGAAGCTCATCGAGCAGTACGACGTCCGCTCCGGCCAGGGCCCCATCACCGTCGCCCGGGCCATGTCCGGCGGCAACCAGCAGAAGGCCATCGTGGCCCGGGAGATCGACAAGGACCCGGAGCTGCTGGTGGCGGTGCAGCCCACCCGCGGCCTGGACGTGGGCGCCATCGAGTACATCCACAAGCAGCTGGTGGCCCAGCGTGACGCCGGCAAGGCGGTGCTGCTGGTGAGCCTGGAGCTGGACGAGGTCATGGACGTGCCCGACCGTATCCTGGTCATGTACGAGGGCGAGATCGTGGGCGAGCTGGACCCGAAGAAGACCACCCAGGAGGAGCTGGGCCTGTACATGGCCGGCGCCAAGAGAGACGAGGTGAGCCCATGAAGAACCTTATGAAAAAACCGGCCGTCCAGGCCCTGGTCGCTTCCCTTATATGCATCGTCCTGGGCCTGCTGATCGGCTACATCGTACTTCTGTTCATCAACCCCGCCGGCGCGGGGGAGGCCATCGTGGCGGTGGTGAAGAACTTCTTAAACTCCTCCCGGGCCAACCTGCGGATGAAAAACCTGGGCAACACCCTGGTAAAGACCGCGCCGCTGCTGATGTGCTCGCTGAGCGTGCTGTTCGCCTATAAGGTGGGCCTTTTCAACATCGGCGCCGCCGGCCAGTTCGTGGTGGGAAGCTGCGCCTGCCTCATCTCCTCCCTGGGCTGGGGCTGGAGCTGGCTGCCCTGCCTGCTGTTCACGATCGTAGTGGGCGCAGTATACGGCGCCATCGTGGGGCTGCTTAAGAGCTACTGCAACGTCAACGAGGTCATCTCCGGCATCATGCTCAACTGGATCGGCCTCTACACGACGAACATGATACTGAACACCGTGAAGGAGCCCACCAGTCCCTACACCCTGCACGTGGCCACCGAGGCGCCCCAGGCGCTGCTGCCCACCCTGGGTCTGGGCAAGCTCTTCAGCGGCAACAAGTACGTGTCCGTCGCCATCCCCCTGGCTATCCTCCTGGCCATCGTCATCCTGGTCCTGCTGGACAAGACGAAGCTGGGCTATGAGCTGAAGGCCACCGGCAACAACAAGAACGCCGCCAAGTACGCGGGCATGGCGGAGAAGCGGAACATCATCCTGACCCTGGCCATCGCCGGGGCCCTGGCGGCGCTGGGCGGGGCGTTCCTGTACCAGACCGACTACGAGCAGTGGTCCGTCACCCAGTCCTCCGTCCCCGGCATGGGTTTCAACGGCATCGCCGCCGCCTTCCTGGGCGGGCTGAACCCCATCGGGGCCATATTCGCCTCCTACTTCATCCAGCACATCACCAACGGCGGCGGCTATGTGGACCTGACCATGTACTCGTCCCAGATATCCGACCTGATCTCCTCTCTCATCATCTACCTGTGCGGCTTCGTGCTGTTCATCAAGTACGCTATGAACAAGTCCATCGCCAAGAGCGACGAAAAGCAGGCGCAGAAAGAAAAACTTGCATCTGCTGACGCCGGGAAAGGAGGCGACGGGCAATGACGCTGCTTCTGCAATACACCCTCATCTTCTCGTCCGTGCTGCTGCTGGTGGCCCTGGGCGGCTGCTTCGCGGAGCACTCCGGCGTGATCAACCTGGGCCTTGAGGGCATCATGGTCATCGGCGCTCTGGGCGGCGCGCTGGTCATGCGGTATATGCCCCTGAGCGTGGCGCCTATCGTGATGGTCCTGTCGGTCATCCTCGGCGCCGTCCTGTTCGGCGTGGTGTACGCCTCGCTTTTGGGCGTGGCCTGTATCAACTTCAAGGCGGACCAGACCATCGTGGGCACGGCGCTGAACATGCTGGGCACCGCGGCGGCCACTGTGTTCGTCAAGGCCATCAACACCGCCGCTAACCCCAACGACGTGTCCTCCGTCATCCAGTACATCGAGCCGAAAAAGCGCTTCCTGGTGAACATCGCCGGATTCGAGTTCAACTGGTTCATGCTGGTGGCCGTCATCGCCCTGATCGTGGCCTACGTGGTCCTTTACAAGACCAAGTTCGGCCTGCGGCTCATGGCCTGCGGCGAGCACCCCCAGGCGGCGGACAGCGTGGGCATCAACGTGTACAAGATGCGCTGGTGCGGCGTGCTGATCTCCGGCGTGTACGGCGGCCTGGGCGGCATCACCTACATCCTGGCCGGCGTCAGCGAGTGGAAATTCGAAAATGGCGTGGCCGGCTTCGGCTTCCTGGCCCTGGCCGTGATGATCTTCGGCCAGTGGAAGCCCACCCGTATCGCCCTGGCGGCGCTGCTGTTCGGCCTGTTCCGGGCCCTTTCCAACGTGTACATGGGCTTCCCCTTCCTTTACAACCTGAACATCCCCAGCACTGTGTACAACATGATGCCCTATATCGTGTCCCTGGTGGTCCTGGCGTTCACCTCCAAGAACTCCCGCGCCCCCAAGGCCGAGGGCATACCGTATGATAAGGGCCAGCGATAGAGTTTAGCAGGCCTCGCAGAGTTCGCGTCCGCAGACGCGAAAAAAGTTGGATATGATCTCCGGGGGCGTGTACCTCGGAGATCATTCTTATCAGCCCGCAAACGTGAACGCCCC
>CANQMW010000070.1 GCA_947625045.1 uncultured Oscillospiraceae bacterium | reverse complement strand
TTTAAGGAAAACGGCCAGAAAATCGCCTACATTTCTAACCAGAGCCTTGTAATTACCAATGCGGAAATCCGTAATAAGCTGTCCCTCGGCAATGAGAGCCGGGGGTGGTTTGATTTTATCCCAAGGGCCAACGGGAATCTCTCCATCAAATGGAGAGGGCCGACTGGCTGATTTTATTGGAAGGAGGTGTTAGAGCATGGCTTCCAGCGGCAGTTTTTCCGGTTCTATTCACAGCGGACATTATGTGCTGCGCGTGGATTGGACACAGTCAAAGAATGTTTCCGCTAATACAAGCACCATAACCGCAAAAGCCTATCTCGTGAATGAATCGCCGTGGACTTTGAGCATAAGCGGGCGCTCTGACAATACGATCACCATAAACGGGACGTCCCACACCTATGCGTCTCCTGCCATCAGCAGCACAGGGACACACCTGCTGGGGAGCGCAACGCAGACGGTGAGCCATAACAGTGACGGAACCAAAAGCCTGACGATCAGTGCGGTTTTCTATATCCGTGCCACACTGAGCGGCACCTATTATACGTCCATCACTGCCAGCGCGACCATCACGCTGGATTCTATCGCAAGGGCGTCCAGCGTGTCTGCCTCCAATGCCACTATGGGATCAGCGACTACGGTCAGCATCAACCGTGCGTCATCATCCTTTACGCATACGCTGACCTACAATTTCGGCAGCACAAGCGGGACTATCGCTACGAAAACAACATTGACCTCCGTATCATGGACGCCTCCGCTGTCTCTTGCCAGCCAGATCCCGAAAGCGGTGAGCGGTACTTGCACTATCACCTGCACCACCTATAACGGCAGTACCAGCATCGGCAGCAAGACCTGCACCTTGACTCTGACCGTTCCTACATCGGTCAAGCCTACAATTTCCAGCCTTTCTGCCGCAAGGGTAGATGGTACGGTGCCAAGTTCGTGGGGCATCTATGTGCAGACGAAATCGAAGGTGAAGCTGACAATAAACGGTGCGGCGGGAAGTTACGGTTCTACCATCTCTTCCTACTCCATTACGGGCGGCGGTTTCACCAGTACGGCTTCCAGCTTTACTACAGGTTTTCTTAACAGCAGCGGAACGATTACATTTACCGCTACGGTGACGGATTCCAGAGGCAGGGTTTCTGCGGCGGCTACGGTCAGTATTTCTGTGGTAGCCTACTCGCCGCCATCCTTCAGCAGTTACCTTTCACAGCGATGCTTAAGCAACGGAACGGTAAATGATGATGGAACGTATATCCGGGGACTTGTTTCTTATACTTATTCATCCTGCAACAGCAAGAACACGGTCACCCGAACCACCTACTACAAAAAAGTTTCAGAAAGCGCATGGACAAATGCCAGTGCATCTTTTAGCTCTGGGACAGCGTTCACGTTCGGTGGTAATGCGATTTCAACCGAAACATCCTATGACATCAAATATACGCTCACAGATGCTTTTACTTCGATCTCGATTCAGGATATCGTTTCTACAGCCGCCGTGGTCATGGATTTTAAGCAGGGCGGCAAAGGCGTGGCTGTGGGCAAGGTATCTGAAAAGGATAAGACCTTTGAGGTGGCTGAAGATTGGGATGTCAGGGTGTATGGGAAACTGCTGAAGGACTATATTCAGTCCCTCGCTTCCAGCATCTATCCGGTTGGCAGTATCTATATGAGCGTGAAAAACACCAATCCCTCCACCTACTTCGGAGGGACGTGGGTGGCTTGGGGAACCGGGCGCGTCCCGGTTGGCGTGAATACCTCGGATACAAACTTTAACACTGTGGAAAAGACGGGCGGCGCTTCAACCGTTACGCTGTCCTTATCGCAGATACCAAGTCACAGCCATGCCAAAGGCACGCTGGCAACAGCAAGCGGCGGCAGCCACAGCCATAACCTGCAGAACCAGAAAGCTTCATGGGGTGTTGACGGAGGCGGCAATCGAGTCATCGTAGATGCAACCAGCGGATACACGGCAGTGACGAATAAGGCTACAACTTCGGCAGCCGCACACACTCACACAGTCTCCGGTTCTACAGCGGCGGCTGGCGGCGGCAGTTCGCACAGCAACTTGCAGCCGTATATCACTTGTTATATGTGGAAACGGACAGCATAACAACACATTATTTCTTGGAATCAAGCGGTTTCTCTTCGGGGAAGCTGCTTTTTTCATACCAAAAATCAAAAAGGAGGAACGTTTCATGAAGGAATTTTGGAACACCATTCAACTCGTCTTTGCTGGTATAGGCGGCTGGCTCGGCTACTTTCTTGGCGGCTGCGATGGCCTGCTTTACGCGCTGCTTGCTTTTGTGGTGATCGATTACGTCACGGGAGTGATGTGTGCGATTACAGATAAAAAGCTGTCCAGCGCAGTGGGGTTTAAGGGCATCTGCCGGAAAGTGCTGATCTTCCTGCTGGTAGGGGTGGCCAACATCCTCGACCTGCACGTCATCGGCACGGGCAGCGTCCTGCGCACAGCGGTCATCTTTTTCTACATCTCCAATGAGGGTGTGAGCCTTTTGGAAAATGCCGGACATCTCGGCCTTCCCATCCCGGCAAAGGTAAAAACTGTTTTAGAGCAGCTCCACGACAGAGCGGAAAAGGAGGAAAACTAATATGGGATACACAAACAGTTCACTTGTTTCTTACACCAAACTCAGTCCGAATCATTCGGGCTTAAGAACGCACAGCATTGACCGGATCACGCCGCACTGCGTGGTCGGCCAATGCTCCGTTGAGACGCTTGGCAGCATCTTCACGCCGACCTCCAAGCAGGCGTCCTGCAACTACGGCATCGGCAG
>CANQMW010000069.1 GCA_947625045.1 uncultured Oscillospiraceae bacterium | reverse complement strand
AAGCAGCCAGCAGTTTCCTGCTGGCTGGGATAAATCCTTATCCTTTTTCATTGTCCTCTTGACGGGTCGCAGTTCATTTGCTGGATTGCGTGTCGAGTTTTTTTACGGGGGAATAAGGTAAAACATTTTATAATTATATAATTAACAGTTTGTTAAACACAAGCGGGCCGGGTTGGGGTATTCTTATGATAATGAATTCCGCACTGTAAGGGTGATAGCATGAATTTCAGACAAAAGATCGCGCAGTTCATGTATGGCCGCAACGGCTATGACGCCTTCAACCAGTTTTTGCTCATCGCCGCCATCGTGCTGATGGCGCTTGGCATGCTTTTGAGCCGTGTGCCGGTGTTGGGGCTGGTGCTGTCCATATTGGAGTGGACTCTGCTCATCTACTGCCTCTTCCGCACCTTCTCCAAGGACATCTACAAGCGCCAGCAGGAGAACGTCTGGTATTATACGAAGCGCCAGGCCTTCGGCCGGTGGTTCCGGTCCCTCAAAGACCGCTGGCAGCAGCGCAAAGACTATAAATTCTTCCGCTGCCCCTCCTGCCATGCCCTCCTGCGGGTGCCCAAGGGGAAGGGCAAGCTGCTTTTGACCTGCCGGAAGTGCGGCAACCGCTTTGAGCGCAAGACATGAACCCATATGACGTGCTGGGCGTTTCGCCCGACGCCACCGACGAGGAGATCGCCCGGGCCTATAAGAAGCTGGCCAAGCGATGGCACCCGGACCTGCATCCGGGGGATGCCGCCGCGGCGGAGCGGATGGGCCGCATCAACCGGGCCTATGACGACATCAAGGCCATGCGTCAGCGGGGGCAGGCCAGTCCCGGCCCCACGCCGCCCAACTATCAGTACTCTTACTCCTATACTTATACTCCCCGGCGGCACAGCCCCATCGCCCTTATCATCGGCATCGTGGTGGCGTTCTTCCTTATCCGGCTGGTGCTGAGCCTCCTGTTCGGCGGCTATACCCGGTCCTATACGGTCCCGGGCTACTATCCAGGCTATTATGGCTACTATCAGGTCGGTCCCTGAAAAAGAAAGCTCCCTGTCCCACGTGGACAGGGAGCTTATCGTATCATTTCCGGCCGCGGAAACCGCCGCCGCTGTGGCCGCCGAAGCCGCCGCCCCGGAAACTGCCGCCGGAGGGGCGGGAGGTGCCTGAGGGCCGGCTGGAACCGCCGAAGCCGCCGCCGCGGGGACGGCTGGAGAAGCTGGAACGGCGGGTGGGCTGGCTGCGGAAGCCACCGCCCATAAAACCGCCCGGGCCGCCGAATCCGGCGGGACCGCCGGGTCCGGGCGGGGGAGGCGGGGCAGGAGGCCGCTGCTGCCGCCAGGAGCGGTAGCGCCGCCGGCCGCCGGGCAGGAAGATGGGCATGAAGCCGCCGGTATAGCCCCAGCTGCGCATCCGGTTGAACCGGCTGGCCGCGCCCAGTATCCAGATGATGACCAGGAAGATGAGGACCATGCCGACGATGCCCAGAATGGAGGGCCCCCGGCGCACGGGCTCGGCATAGCCGTAGCCATAGTTATCGGGGTAGTTGGGCGCTGTCTCAACGGCCAGGGATACGTCATAGTAGTCCAGGTACCAGTCGTAGATGTGCCCGGCCAGGGTGCTGACGGCCTCGTCGAAGCGGTCGGCGTCCACGTCGTCCCAGAAGTCGTCGTAGTACTTTTCCGGGAAGCTTTCGTAGAAGGTGTCGTCCAGGCCGCTGCCCACGGTGAGACCGCCCACATATTCCTCGGTCACCAGCAGCAGGAGCACGCCGTTGTCATTGCCCACGCCCCAGCTGTTCATGAGCCGGGTGGCGTAGATGTCCGCGTCCTCGTCCAGGTAGCTCACCGTGGCCACCACCAGCTGGGCGCCGCCGCACTCGTTTTCCAGCACGGCGTTATATTCGGCCAGCTGCTTCTCCGTCTGGGCGGAGAGGACGCCCGCGTCGTCCACGGCGTAAAAGCCGCTGCCGGTGCCGGCCTCCAAGGCGGCATAGGCGGGGGCGGCCAGGAGCATAGCGCACAGGAGTGCTGTAAGGGCACAGGCGAATAGTCTTTTCATCCCGTCACCTCATGGAAAGGTCTCCGGCGCACGCACGCCGGTCACATGCCGGAGAAGGCTTGCGGGGAAGGCGGCCAGCACCTCGTTCCGGAAGGCCAGAATGTGGTCGTTGTAGGCGCTCTTATCCAGCTCCGATTGGGCGCTGTGGAAGTCGGAGACGATCTTGTCGTAATCGTCGTAGCTCTCCGCCAGGGGGGCGCCGGCGTTCTTCGCGGCCTCCACCCGGGCTACGGCATCCGCAAGAGCCTGGTTTGCCTCGCCGATGGCGGGGATATCCTTCGCCGCAAGGGCATCTTCCAGAGCGGACCGGGCCTCCTTTACGGCGGCATAGGGCTCCGCCCATTCGCCATCTGTGCCGATGACGGACAGCAGGCGGTTGGTGAGGTCCACGCAGTTATGGAGGTGGTCCGCCGGGGCGGAATAGCCGCCCTCGGCCGTCAAAAGGGTCTTGTCAAAGAATGCCTCCTCCGCCTGGCGGCATGCCTTGCCCAGGCTCCGCTTGCAGCCCAGGAAGGAGAACAGCGCCACCACAATCACGAATATGATGACGGCGGTGGAGCGTTTTTTCAAAATGCTCATGTCGGCTTATCCGCGCATGTCGAGGAGTTTCTGCTTCAATTCGCCCTCGATGCGGCCCAGCTCCGCCTCGGCGGCAGCCCGGCGGGCCCGGCCGTCGTCCTGGATCTTGCGCACGTCCTCCAGGGTCTGGATGAGCTCCTTGTTGGTCTCCTGCAGGGTCTCCAGGTCCACGATGCCCCGCTCGGCCTCCTGGGCCACGCCCACGGAGCCGGTGTGCAGGGCGGCGGCGTTCTT
>CANQMW010000068.1 GCA_947625045.1 uncultured Oscillospiraceae bacterium | reverse complement strand
CGCACGGCCAGGTCCAGGTCGAATTCCAGGTGGCTGCCGGGGCTGGCGTTGAAGAAGTACCGGCAGGGGTCCCGGCCTATCTCGTCCATCAGGTCCGCCAGGGTCAGGGCCTTGCCCGTGCGCTTGGAGACCTTCACAGTCTCGCCGTTCCGGGTCAGGCGGACCATCTGCATGATGAGAAAGTCCAGCGCCCGGCCGTTTAGGCCCAGCTCGGGGCATTCCATGGTCTTGCCGAAGCGGATGGCGTGGCCGTGGTGGTCCGCGCCCCACACGTCGATGACCCTATCGAAGTGCCGCTCCACGAATTTGTTTCGGTGGTAGGCGATGTCCACGGCATAGTAGGTCCAGGTGCCGTCCGCCCGGCGCATGCACTCGTCCTTGTCCGCGCCAAAGTCGGTGTTGCGAAGCCACAGCTGGCCGTCCTTTTCATAGGTGTGGCCGCCCTTTACGAGGATATCCACCGTCTCGGCCACATAGCCGGACTCATGCAGCTCCGTCTCCAAAAACCACCGGTCGAAGGTGATGCCGTAGCGCGAAAGATCTTGGCGCATGCGCTCAATGTTCCGGGGCAGGCCGTATTCTATGAACGCCTTTTGGCGCTCCGCGGGGTCCATGGCGTCGTATTTATCGCCGTCGGCGTTGTATATCTCCTGCGCCAGGGCCTTGATGTCGTCGCCGTGGTAGCCGTTGTCGGGAAACTCCACCGCGTCCTCGCCGTGGAGTATTTGCAGGTACCGGGCCTCCAGGGACTGGCCGAACAGCTCCACCTGGTGGCCGGCGTTGTTCACGTAGAACTCCCGCCACACGTCCCAGCCGGCCCAGTCCAGCACGGCGGCCATGGTGTCGCCCAGCACGCCGCCCCGGGCGTTGCCGATGGTCATGGGCCCGGTGGGGTTGGCGGAGACGAACTCCACCATCACCTTCTTGCCGTTCCTGTCCTCGGCCCGGCCATAGGAAGCGCCCTCGGCGGCCACCGCGTCCAGCACGGCGGAATACCACTCGTCCCCCAGCCGGAAGTTCAAAAAGCCGGGGCCGGCGGCCTCGGCGGCGGTGAACCATGTGCCCGTAAGGTCCAGGTTCGCCAGGATATCCTCCGCGATGGCCCTGGGGGCGGCGTGCAGCGTCTTGGCCCCGGCCATGGCGTGGTTGGCGGCAAAGTCGCCGTTTTTGGTGTCCTTGGGGATGCTGACGGCGCCGGGGGCATCCTCCAGCGCCGGGACAGCCTTCTTGATGAGAGCGTCGACGCTCTGTTTTGCCCGTTCGATCAGGTCAGCCATGTCGTTTCTCTTTCACGTTGATCTTGAATTTGTTCCGGCCCACGGGGGTGTGGTTGAAGTCTATGGCGTAGTCCAGCTCCATAGTGCCCCCGTGCTCGTCCAGCTTGGCGTCGATGCGGCGGGTGTCCACGCCCATGGTGGCGCTGCCGTAGGGGGTCTCGTAGAGGAACAGGTCCTTTTTCCCCTCCCGGAAGACCATCTCGGAGTTGAGACTGCCCTCCCGGCGCATCACGACCCCCATAGGGCTGATGGTGAAGGTGGTACGGGTGCCGTCCAGGCCGGTGAGGTCGCTCTCCTCATAGGTAAAGCGGCTCTCCCCGTTCTCAAAGCCGTACTTTCCGGCTGTGACCAGCTCTACCGCATCCTTCTGCCCCGTGGGGTCATGCTGGATGCCCGTTATGGAAATGATAACATCACGCATATTCATAAGCCTATCATACCCTAAAACCGTCTCCAAGACAAGGAAAAAATAGCATTTGGACAAATATTGTGCCTTTGCACTATGGAACATTATAACACAGATGTGCTATAATGACCATAGGCATGACAGAGATAAGGAGGTGGGCGGCGTGACCATCGAGCTTACCGATAAGGAATTCAGAAGACTTCTGGACCTGGTGTACGTGGGGGATTGGGTGCTGAACTCCGCCCGGGGCGACGACCGGTTCGAGGACTATGACCTTTTGCAGGAGAAGATATTTGCCCTGTGCTCCCAGCTTGGGATGCGCTCGCTCATAGAGACATGGCAGGGCCACGTGTTCCCCTCCAAGGCCTACGAGGAGGGAGGCATCCACGAGGCCATCGCCGACTATGAGGACGCGGTGTTCTTCGACATCCTGGCCGAGGAGCTGGCCCGCCGGGACATGGAGGGCGAGGGCGTGGACGCCGACGACGAGTCGGAGCTTGCCAGCCGCATGGAGGAGTATTACAGCGAGTTTGAGCAGCATGGTATCGACAACCTGACCGTGGACGATATGTAAAAGCCGATAAAAGCGCCTCTCCCGGCGGGAGAGGCGCTTTTGTGTCTGTTGGTCACTATTTGATGAATTTTATGTAGGACGAAAACAATTTATCGCAGAACATTAAAAATTTATTGACAAACGAAAAATATCCTGCTATGCTGTACCCATCGGACCGGACCGAAGTCTTTTCAACAGGAGGTTCTATGATGAAGGGAAAGGCAAAGGCGGGATACATATTCATCCGCATGTTGGAGGCGCTGCACTGGCTCGGGGCAGCCCTGTGCGTTTTTATGGCAGTCAGCATGGCCGCGGCGCCGGACTGGTTTTCCTCTCTGCTGGGCTATGAGCCGGCGGGGGAAGCCCTGTACTACCAGATGGTGCAGTACGGCTTCCTGGGCGGATTGAACATGGTAGTCACGGGCCAGACGGGCTTTGACACGGGGCTGCAGGTGCTCATGATGGCGGGTGACGCCGCCACATCGGTACTGGGGGCGCTGACGTTCCGGCGGATAGGGGAGGTCATCAAGGCATGCCAGACGGGTACGCCTTTTCAGAAGCCGGTGGTGCAAAAGGTCCGTCAGATCGGCTGGCTGGTCATTGCCGTGCCCCTGGTGACGGTGGCGGTGAGCTTTTTATCCTATGTGCTGTGCTGGCCCGGTCACTCGTTCCAGGTGGATGTGTCCGGCCTCATCACCGGCGTGATAGTGCTGGCGTTGAGCCGGATATTCGCCTACGGCGTGAAGCTGGAGGACGACGTGGAGGGACTGTTGTGATATGGGAAAGATCGTGCTGCGGCTGGACAGGATGATGGTGGAGCGGAAGATGAGCCTCAACGAGCTTGCCGAGCGGGTGGGCATCTCCAACGTGAACCTGTCGAAACTGAAAAACAACCGGGTCACGGCCGTGCGCTTTTCCACGCTGGCGGCCATCTGCGAGGCGCTGGACTGCACGCCGGGGGATATCCTGGAATATGAAGACAACTGAAAAGCCCGCGGGTTTTGAACAGCACCCCATTTGTTAGACAGTATGGTATACTGATAACGAATGGGGTGTTGCTTATG
>CANQMW010000067.1 GCA_947625045.1 uncultured Oscillospiraceae bacterium | reverse complement strand
TTGCCCACGGGCTTTTTGCTGTCCGGGTCCAGACCCACCCGCTCTATCGTCCGGCGTATGCCCTCCCGGTCCACCCGCCGCCGCAGAGAGGCCAGCAATTCCAGATTCTTTAGCCCCGTGAGGTTCGGCAGAAAGCCCGGCGTCTCGATGATGATGCCGGTGTCGTCGGGAAAGTCCATGTCCCGGCCCACCTGTTTTCCCCGGACCAGGATGCGTCCCCTGGTGGGCGGGAGAAAGCCGCAGATGCACTTCATCAATACCGTCTTGCCGCTGCCGTTGTTGCCCACGATGCCATGGACCCGGCCCGCCTCAAATTCCCGGCTGACCTCCCGCAAAACCTGCGTGTCCCCGAAGGTCTTGGACACGCTTTGTACGCTGATGGCGCTGGCCGCCATGGGCTATCCCTCCGTTCCCGTGAACACAAAGTTATATCTGCGAATGGCGGCGAGGGCCAGGATATATCCCAGCAGCATGAGCCCGCCGAAGATGGCGAAGGACTGCCACAGCCGGGGCAGCAGATCATAGCCGAAGTTGTGCATATGGTACGTCGCTTGATTGAGGGGCGACAGCCACCCCACCGCCACGTTTGCCTTGTAAAAAAGCTCGTCCGGGAGCTGCATCACCGTCTGGATGGTGTCAGGCTTCAAGAGCAGGCCGAACACACTGAAAGCAAAGCCGCTGACGATGCCCGCCGCGCCGCCCCGCGTGAGGTTGAACACCAGCATGATGAACACCATCACCACGGAATAGCACAGCATGAGGCCGAAGATGGTCCCCATGCACCGATAGGGAAAGCTCATTTCCAGGGTCTTGACCAGTGCCGGGAGCGCGATCTCCTTTCCCGCGCCGGAGTAGCCCAGGATGGCCGCCGTCTCGCTCCACACGTCGCCTATGTAGGACTGGCGGACGCTGACCGCGATGGTGGACGCCAGCACGAACAGGAGAAACAGCGCCGTCGCCAGCACCGTATAGACAAGCTGGCCCGTGATCCACTTGGCCCGGTCGATCCGCATGAGGAAAAAGGGCGTCCCGGAGGACAGAAAGGGCATATCCGAGAAAAGCAATATAAGCAGCAGGGAGATGAGCAATATGGAGTTGCTGTCCCCGAATGTCCAGATGAAGGGCTCGGCCAGCTGCATGGTGGTCTTGTGGGCCACGGCGAAGTTCACCGCTTTATCGCTCAAAAGGAAACTCAATATGAACGCCAGGGCAAAAGTCACAGCTATCCGGGGATTGCGCCGCCATTGACGGAAATCGTATGCTGCCACGGTCATGATCTGACGGATGGTTCTCATAAGCTGCGCACCCTCTTTCTCACGGCGGCCCCGAAGCAGAGGGCTGTCACGACGATAAGCTCCAATATCACCAGCGCCGGGCCCCACCGTCCCATGGCCCACTCCTCGCCGGGGGCGAGCCACGCCTTGGGATAGACCACATAGAGCGAGGTGAAATACCGCTCACAGAGGATGATAAGCACATAGTAGAAGATGAACGGCGCGGCGTAGGCTATGTATTTGCTCTCCATGAGGGCGCTCATTGTCATACCAAACAGGGACCAGAATCCCCCGGACAGGAATATGAGGCCGCAGTTGCGCAAAAGGGTCATGGTATATGCCGGGTCCGGCGCGTCCGGGTCCAGCGGGCCCTCCAGGGGCGAAAAGAGGGCGGCGGAAACGCCATATGCCAGCCACAGGCCCAACACGATCACCGCTCCGCCGGAAGCGAGGCACCCGGCTGCCTTTCCGAGTATATAGCCCCGATTGCTGGTACGGTAGATGTAGAGTTTTATGAAGTTCGTTTTTACATCATCCACATAGCTGGCGGCATAGGGCAGGGCGCACACGATGGGCAGGCAGATGGTGAGCCCGTCGCCGGTCAGGGCCTGCAGGATGAAGTCCCCATGGTAGCCCCAGGCCAGTGGCTCATCGGTGCGGAGAGCCTCCGTCACCGCGTCCATATTTGTGAGAAACAGCACCGCCGCGATGAACACCGCGCCCAGCCAGAACCGGGCGGAGCACAGGCTCTGCCGGACGCTGGATAAAACGGTGTTTCTCATTGTCCCTCCTGTACGCTCAATATCCCTTTATCACGTCGATGGCGGTGCCGTCCACGGCGTTGATCACCACCATCTCCGTGGTCTGCGCGGAGGCCTCGGCCTCGCCGGTCACGTTTCCCTCGTCGTCAAAGACGGGGTAACGGACGGGCTCGCCGTTTTCGTCGCAGTGGGTGGCGGTGCCATAGAAGGTGTAAGTGGGGGTGATGTAATAGTCCGTGGCGCTGTCCTTTATCCGGATGCGGCTCATGCCCAGTATCACATCCGTCACCTCGATGGACAGGATGGAGCTCTGGGACAGCAGTCCCTTGCGTTCCAGATCCATGATCCGCATCTGGCCCTCGGCGGCGGAGAGGATGTCGGCGAAAGGCAGCAGGGCCACGTTTTCGTTCACGGTCTCCGCCACCTGGTGCATATTCTCCCAGGTGAAGCTTGTCACGCCGGTCTCGTCGAAGACGAAGCTCATATCCTCGTAGCCGTAGGTGGAGGCATAGGCGTCGTCGGTCTTGGATGCCACGTTGAAGCCGCCGAAGTGGTATGTGAGGGGCACGCCGTTATAGGTGGGCGTAAGCACCACGGCGTTGGGGCCGAAGTCTATATTTTCCCTGGCGGCCTCCATGGCGATGTCCGGCACCGCGGTGAACGTGCCGACGCCCAGAGCGTTGGCCATCTCCACGGCCTCGGCCCTGGCGTCGTCCATGTCCACCCGGGGCGGCTCGGCCTGCTCCGTGAGGATATCCGCCAGCATGGCCTCGGGCACATAGGGATAGAATGACAGCCGCTGGACTTTGTAATCGTCCCCCATCCGTTTGAGGGCGTCCAGCATGTAGTCCGCGCCGTTATACCGGCCCAGGCCCCGGAGGTATTGGCGGCCGTCGTCCTCGGCGCCGTAGTAGTCGGGATAATAGCTCTGGCCGTGGAACTGCCAGTCCAGGGGCTTTCGCTCCACGCTCTCCGGCGCGGCGGCGCATGCCTCCTCCAGGCGGGCGATTCCCTCCTCGTAGCTCTGGCGCACATAGTCCCGGTCGTCCGCATCCTGGAGAGGGTTTTGTTCGATCTGGTACTGCCAGTCGGCGTACGCCTGCTTTTCCGCCAGCAATGCCTCCTCCAGCTCTGCGCGGGTCATCTGGCCGGTGTACTCGGTGAGGGGCGCGCCGCCGAAAAGCGCCTGGGCGGCCTTGCGGACTATCTCTCCGTCCAGTTCCATAGGCCGGACCCGCAAAACCTGCATGGGCCCGGGGATAGCCGGCTCCGTCACCTTCACGTGAAAGCGCACGCTGCCGCCCTGCTGGCCGTCGAAGCTGTCCTCATAGACCGCCGGCGCGGTCGTCTGTTCCGCCGCCGGGGCCAGGGTAGAGCTGACCTTGT
>CANQMW010000066.1 GCA_947625045.1 uncultured Oscillospiraceae bacterium | reverse complement strand
CGGTGTAGTCGGCGCCTTTGAAAAGGTGGAGGACAAATTCGTGGGCAAGTTCCTGACCCATGAGGGCGAGACGGTGGAGGACGCGAAGAAGCGGATGGCCGAGGAGCAGAAGAAACGGGAAGAAGCTGCGAAAGACGAATAAACACTTGGATCGGCCCACATTGGACGATGTGGGCCGATAAATTTTCAATATTTGCAAAAACGCAAACAAAACTTTAACATTTGGGTGCTATACTGGATGTACAAGATTGAGGGAGGTACGCCTGATGTTCAAGATATTGGTGGTAGAGGATGACAAAGACCTGAACAAGACGGTCTGTTCTTTCCTGAACAGCAGCGGCTATAAAGCGGTGGAATGCCTCGACGCCAATGAAGCCTACGACGCTATGTATGCCAACACCTTTGACTGCATCGTGTCCGACATCATGATGCCGGGGATCGACGGCTTTGAGTTTGCCAAAACGGTCCGTTCTCTCAACGAGGACATCCCCATCCTCTTTATGACGGCGCGGGACGATTTTGCCTCCAAACAGCGGGGCTACCGCATCGGCATAGATGATTATATGGTCAAGCCCATCGACCTGGACGAGCTTTTCCTCCGCATCGGGGCACTGCTGCGGCGGGCCAAGATCGCAAGCTCCCACCGCCTGGAGATCGGCGCGCTCACCCTGGACATGGACGAGCGGACCGCTCTGTGGCAGGGCGAGGCGATCGGGCTCACCACACGGGAGTTCAACATCCTCTATAAGCTGCTCAGCTATCCCGGCAAGACCTTCACCCGCACCCAGCTCATGGACGAGTTTTGGGACGCGGATACCAACACCGCGCCCCGTGCGGTGGACGTATATATGACCAAGCTGCGGGACAAGTTCTCCCGCTGTGACGTGTTCGAGATCGTCACCGTACACGGCCTGGGCTATAAGGCGGTGGTGAAATGAGCAGGAAGGGGCGCTTTTTCGCGGCGCTGCGGCGGTATCTCGTGTTCTTTCTGCTGATGGCGTTTCTGATCTCCTGCTGCATGACGCTGTTTTTGAGCCAGTTTTCCAGGGCCGCCAGGTTCGAGTTCACAGAGGAGAATATCCGCTTGGCGGCCATATACACATTCTTCAACGTGCTTTGGCTGAGCCTTTTGTGTACGGCCATCGACGTGGTGCGCCGCCATTACATGGTGGAGCGGCCCGTGCGGCGGATCATTGAGGGCGCAGAGAGAATCATGGCCGGGGACTTCTCCTTCCGCATCCAGCCCTTTCACAGCATCGACAGCCAGAGCGGTTTTGACGTCATCATCGACTGCTTTGACCGCATGGCGGAGGAGTTGTCCGGCGTGGAGACCCTGCGGACGGATTTCATCGCCAATGTGTCCCATGAGCTGAAAACGCCCCTGGCTGTGATACAAAACTATGGCACCATGCTCCAGCAGCCTGGGCTGGCCGAGGATGAGCGCATGGAATACGCCAAGGCCATCACCGCCGCCAGCCGACGTCTGGCCGACCTTATCACCAACATCCTGAAGCTGAACCGCCTGGAGAATCAGCAGATATACCCGGACAAAAAGACCTTTGACCTGGGGGAGCAGCTTTGCGGGTGCCTGCTGGGGTTTGAGAACACCTGGGAGGAAAAGGGCATCCAGATCGAGACGGACATCGCAGACGGCGTGAGCATCCGCTCCGACCCGGAGCTTTTGAGCCTCGTTTGGAACAATCTTTTCTCCAACGCGCTGAAATTCACCGAGCCGGGCGGCACGGTGGGTCTGGCACTAAAGCAGGAGGGTGATCTGGCCGTGGTGATGGTCTCCGACACCGGCTGCGGCATAGCGCCGGAGGTGGGCAAGCACATCTTTGAGAAGTTCTACCAAGGGGACACCTCCCACGCCGCCCAGGGCAACGGCCTGGGTCTGGCCCTGGTCAAGCGTGTGGTGGACATCATGGGCGGCGAGATCGCGGTGGAGAGCGAGGTGGGCCGCGGCAGCACCTTTACCGTCCGGCTGGGTTGTGGGAGCGATGAGGCGTAAACACCCCGTCCAGGCTGTGCGCCGCAGAATCGAGAGCCACCCGCTGGGGGCAAGGTATCTGGCCGATGTGCGTTTCCGCACGGACGTAAATCTCTATCGGAGCATCGTCATCAATGCTTTGTATATCGTCCTGAAGCTGTTTTTGGGCATCTACTACAACGCCTGGTGGTTCGTGGCCCTGGCCGTCTACTATGCACTGCTGGTGGCCATGCGCCTTGCGCTGGTGGCGCGGCGGGGAGGGCAGGCCCTGACAGTGCGGCAGGAGTGGCGGCGCTACCGGGTGTGCGGCATCGTGCTTTTGGTGATGAATCAGACGCTCATGGGCATCGTGATCTATATGGTGCAGTACGGCAGGGGCTTTCGCTATCCGGGGGTCCTCATATACGCCATGGCCGCCTATTCCTTTTACGCGGTCATTTTATCCATCGTGCAGATGGGCAAATATCGCCGCCATGGGAGCCCGCTGATGTCGGCGGCCAAGGCCATCAACTTCGTGGCGGCGCTGGTGTCCATCCTGGCGTTGGAGACCGCTATGCTGGCCCGGTTCGGCGAGGATGACGAGGCGTTCCGGGTCATCATGACCTCGGCCACGGGCGGGGGCGTATGCGTCATTGTGATCGGCATGGCGGTCTATATGATCGCCAGAGCGGGAAAGAGTTTGAAACAAGGAGGGTACAAAAATGGATAACAACACCACTTTCAGCTACACCTATTCCGCAAAGGAGCAGGAGGAGATCAAGCGTATCCGGGAAAAATACGCCTCTCCCACAAAAGAGGAGACCTCTATGGAGCAGCTTCGCCGTATGGACGAGAGTGCCACAAAGGGAGCGGCCATCGTTTCGCTCACCGTCGGGATCGCGGGCGCGTTGATCCTGGGCATAGGGATGTGCTGCACGATGGTGTGGGGCGATAAACTGTTCATCCCCGGCATCATCATTGGCCTCGCCGGCATAGCGGGCGTGAGTGCGGCATACCCGCTCTACGCCCGCATGGTGAAGAAAAAGCGGGCGGAACTGGCCCCATCCATTTTGCGGCTCACAGACGAGCTGATGCGATAATGGACCAGAAACAGCGGCCCGGTACTTTCTCAAAAGAGAGTACCGGGTCTTGCCATATAAACAATTCGCAAACAATTTTTTAATAATACGCAAACAAAACTTTAGTATTTCTTAAACACAGTTTTGGCATAGTGTAACCGTAGTCAGCGGAGGACAGCCGGACGCATGATGCAGAGCATTTTCTATGAGGTGTATTATTATGAACGATGAAACTTCCAAGTGGGTGCATTGTCCTGTTTGCAGGAGCAAAACGAGGGTAAAAGTGAATCCAGATAGCGTTTTACTAAACTTTCCGCTCTTTTGTCCGAAATGCAAGCAGGAACACAACGTCAGCATCATCCAGATGAAGATGGTGATAAATGATGAGCCTGCTCCACCACCTCGGCCACGCTTCCAGTACAAATACCCCTA
>CANQMW010000065.1 GCA_947625045.1 uncultured Oscillospiraceae bacterium | reverse complement strand
GCCACCACCTGCGGCGCGGTCTGCGGCACATCCACGGTAAGCTCTTATGTGGAGGCTTCCACAGGCATTGCAGAGGGCGGGAAGACAGGCATGGCCGCCATGGTGACAGGAGCGCTGTTTTTTATCAGCATGTTTTTAAGCCCCATTGCGATGTTTGTACCGGGATGTGCCACAGCGGCGGCGCTTATCTATGTGGGGATCATGATGATGAACTGCGCCAGAAGTATAGACTGGCTGAAAACAGAGGATGCGGTTCCGGCGTTCCTGACCTTGGCGATGATGCCTATGACCTACAATATTTCTTACGGCATTGCCTTCGGCGTGATCTCTTATGTGCTGATCAGCGTGTTTACCGGAAAGGTAAGGAACGTAAAAGCAGGAACATGGGTCATCGCGGCGCTCTTTGCCGTCATGTTCTTTGTAACGCATTAAGAACTGTCACGAAATGGCATCGTCAGGCTGTTCGGACGGGCAAGATGACAATGTTATCACAAACTGTTCCAGAGGAGGAAAAAAGAATGGATTTTAGGAACATTCAGAAAAAGCGGCAATGCCTGCTGGCTGTTATCCTTGCGGCTGTGCTGCTCTTGAGCGGGTGCGAGGTTTTAAAGAAAGATACAAAAGCGAATGACATCATCATTTTATATACCAATGATGTACATTGTGCCGTGGATGGCGATATTGGTTACGCCGGACTTGCAGCATATAAGCAGCGGTGTGAGCAAAAAACCCCTTATGTCACGCTGGTAGACTGCGGGGATGCCGTACAGGGCGAATTGCTGGGTACAGTATCCGAAGGAGAATACATCATCGATCTGATGAACGTAACGGGATATGATTATGCTGTTTTGGGAAATCACGAGTTTGACTATGGCATGGAGCAGCTGGAATATCTCATGGACAGCGCGGATTTTACTTATCTTGGCTGTAATATAAATTATACAGGACGCGATGAAAATCCCATAGACGCACTCAAACCCTATTCGTTAGAAAAATACGGCGAGATTACAGTGGCGTTTATCGGTGTATCTACGCCATACAGTATCACCACTTCTACCCCAAAGTATTTTATGGATGAAAGCGGAAAGCTGGTTTATGATTTTTGCAATTCATCTGAAAAAGACTTTTATACATGTGTGCAAAACTATGTGGACGAGAGCATCAAGGCTGGTGCGGATTATGTGATATTGCTGAGCCATTTGGGCGATGGTGAAGAATTTTCTCCCTATAGTTCCGACCAGTTGATTGCGAATACGAAGGGTGTGGATGTGGTTTTAGATGGACACGCCCACAGCACCATCAGCTCTGACATCGTGAAAAATCAGGAGGGTAAGGATGTATTGCTGTCCTCCACAGGAACCGGACTGGAAAATATAGGCCAGCTTGTTATTACACAAAATGGAATGATATCTACAGGGTTAATTTCATCTTATGAGAATAAAGATGACCAGACGAAGGAATTTGTTTCGAACATCAAAGCAACATACGAGGAGGAAATAAAGGAGGTAGTGGCAGTTAGTGATACAGCGCTGTCATGTGAGGACGAAAATGGAGTAAGAATGGTAAGAAACCGTGAAACAACGATAGGAGATTTCTGTGCCGATGCTTACCGTGCTGTCTCCGGAGCGGACATCGCTTTGATCCAGGGCGGAGGAATCCGAGCGGATCTGCCCAAAGGAGATATCACTTATGCGGATCTGCTTGCGGTACATCCATGGGGAAATTCTTTGTGTATGGTAGAGGCCAGCGGCAAGGAAATACTGGACGCTCTGGAATTTGGAAGCAGATATGTTGAAAGCGAATACGCTTCCGGACAGGAGGCGTTGGGAGAAAACGGAGGATTTCTACAGGTATCGGGGCTTCGGTTTTGTATAGACACTGCGGTACAATCCACAGTGAAAACGGATGAAAATGAGATGTTCGTCGGAGTGACAGGTGCCTACCGTGTGTCAAATGTGGAAGTGCTGAATGAGGACGGCAGTTATTCGCCCCTGGATCCGGAGAAAACTTACACGGTAGCCTCCATAGATTACCTTATCAAGGACTATGGGGATGGGTACAGTATGTTTGCTGATAATACCCTGCTGATTGATGAGGGCATGATAGATTATCAGATGCTGTCAAACTATATTCAGGAAAATCTGAGTGGGAACCTTTCCGCCTATTCGTCCATCCAGGGCAGAATTCAAGTGAAGTGAAAGAAGGAGTAAAACAATTTTCCGGGACGATAAAGATTATTCATACAAAAGAGGAAACTGCACTTTATGACTTGTGGTGACGATCATTGGCATGGAGTTTATCGGCCCTATCCTGCCGGATGATTGGGAAGGATAGCATTGCTGGGGATTGCATTTGTGTGGTTGAAGGTCGGGGATATTTTTGATATACTCAAAGAAAAATCTATGTTTGAGGTGGAATAATGGCATCGAGTAAAGAATATTTAGAATTTATTTTAGGGCAGTTATCCCAATTGGATGAAATTACATATCGGGCTATGATGGGAGAATTTATCATCTATTACCGTGGCAAAATCGTAGGCGGTATCTATGATGACAGGTTGCTTGTAAAACCAATAAAAGCAGCGATCAGCTATATGCCAACAGCGACCTATGAATTACCCTATGAGGGAGCAAAAGAGATGTTATTGGTAGAAGAAGTTGATAACAGAGAGTTTTTGACAGGTTTATTCAACGCTATGTATGAGGAACTGCCAGCACCAAAGCCGAAAAAGTAATGATGTAGTGTGATGGAAAGTTAAAATGCACACCCGGAGCGAATGTTTTATAAGCCGTGCTTTTACTCTGAAAACCTCTCCTAACCAATGGTTGAGTTTGATAATTCTACTTACAGTTCGTGTACAGAAACAGATAAAGATTGTAAAGGGAAGCATGAAAGGAGGCATATTGTAATGAATCAACTTGATACAGGAAAGTTTATTGCTAGTTGCAGAAAAGAAAAAGGATTGACGCAGGCTTAATTAGCAGAAAAGTTAAACATTACCGACAGAGCTGTTTCTAAATGGGAGACGGGAAAAAAAGATGAGAACAATATGAACAAGAACGCCATAATATCAACAATATACACAATCGCTATGGTTATTGGTATTATGGTATGTTGTATATGTGATATTGCTATTTCGGGAACCCTGACATGGTCACTTATTGTGCTTAGCTCTGTCTTGGTTACATGGATAGTATCTTTTCCGGTTATATTGTTGGGAAAGAAGGGCGCGTTGGTGGCAATGATTGCTATTAGTATTCTCATTGTACCATTTATATACATATTAAGTATTTTGATAAAAGTCAATGAGGTATTTCACATTGGTGCGATTATGTCGATTATTTCACTTGTATTTTTGTGGATCATTTATATTATGTATCGTCGACTTAAAGAACGAAAACTATTGGCAACAGGAATTACATTCTTGTTTGCAATCCCATTTACATTTTTGATAAACAGTACATTGTCAAAGATGATTGGAGAGCCTGTAATTGATATTTGGGATATATTATCTGTATTTATTCTGTTTATTATAGCAGCTGCTTTTATCATTGGAGATTATGCAAGGGAAAAAAGTTATATAAGATAAATTCAAAGTTTTTGCTGAGAACAATTTAAAACTGTGTTTTTTCTCGTTCACGGGCATGCGCCCTATCATTCGCTGTCAAAGAGCAGACGCCTGTGAGCAAGCTCCCGTGCCTGTCTTTGCCACCGTCCGGCACGGCTTATTGCTTTCGCGGAGATTGTATCAAAGGTTGTCCAAGAATATGGGAGTTTGATATGGAAAATGATAACATGAAGGGACATTGGACAGGAATATTCCGTAGTGATGGAGAGCGGA
>CANQMW010000064.1 GCA_947625045.1 uncultured Oscillospiraceae bacterium | reverse complement strand
ACCAGCCCAGTCAGTGGACTCCACTGACTTATTCTATGTGTATTATAGCGGATGATTCGCAGTTTGTCAAATAAGTTAACACTGAAACACAGTAACATTATATCAACTTTGCCCGCTCATCATCTTCAACAGTTCTTTTAATGCTGTTGCGCCGGCAGCATTGGATTCAACTCCCTGTAAATGCGCTTGCTCATATTCATCTATTGCGGAAAAAGCTTGTTCTCGTTTTTCACCTGATAACAGTGCTGCCTTTTTCCGCATAGCATCGCATTGTTGCCGAATAGAACTTTTCTGCCCTTGCTTCAGTGCTTCCTTGCTCAAATCAAAGAATAAATCGCCGTAATCATAACCCATGATATATCTCCATTTCTGTTGGTATCTCAGGATATTATATAATAGACAGTACGCAATTACAAGCAAACAGGGGCAAAGCCATCACAATACAAAATACCGGGTGGACACGGTTTCGTGTTCACCCGGTCATTTTTTATGTTTGCGCTTCCAGAGGAGGTATCTGCTATAATCCCGGACCTCAGCCTGTTCGCTGGGTGTCAGGTTCTTCTGCCTTTGTTGCAAATCGAAGTCGGGGTCCTCGTCGGACAAGCCCAGGAGGAAATCAGATGGGACATCATACATTTCACAAATTGCTATCAGAGTGTCCACTCGCGGAGAGCTTTTTCCCTGTTCCCAGCTTGAAACAGTGTCTTTTGAACACCCCAACTTTTTCGCAAGCATGGCCTGCGTGTCCCCGCGAAAGGACCTGACTTCTGCCAGCCGTTCACCGACCATCCAGCCTCACCTCACATGAGACTAGTATAGATTATCTTACGACTTACCAAACAAAAACGAGATTATCTTGCTATTTTTGCCTTTAAGTAGTAATATAATTACTACTTTTGACGCAAACTAACAAGATTTTTACCAGTCGGGTGGTGATGGCATGGCGGAGCGGCAGGTGAAATCCAAACAGCGGGTGGCGGACCATGGTGAAGTATTCACGGCCCAGCGGGAGGTCAACGCCATGCTGGATCTGGTGAAGCCGGAGACGGAGCGCATCGACTCCCGGTTCCTGGAGCCCGCCTGCGGAGAAGGGGCGTTCCTGACGGAGATACTGCGCCGGAAGCTGGCCGTGGTGAAGAGCCGGTACGGGAAGAACCCCTATGACTACGAACGGTATGCGGTGGTGGCCGTCACCAGCATTTACGGCGTGGAGCTGCTCCAGGACAATGTGGAAGCCTGCCGGGAAAAGCTCTTTGCCATTTGGGACGAGGAGTACACCGCCAACATGAAAAGTGAGGCCAGCGATGCGTGCCGGGAGGCGGTGCGGTTCATCCTCCGCAAAAACATCCTCTGCGGCGACGCCCTGACCCTGCTGCAGGCGGATGGCAGCCCCATCATCTTCGCGGAATGGAGCCTGGTGACCGGCAGCCAGATCAAACGCCGGGACTTCGCGCTGGCCGAGCTTCTGAGCGGCCATGAGGAACAGATGAACATGGACATGCTCTCCTGGGAATACGACGAGGAGACGCAAGCCTACATCCCCGTGCCGGTGCGGGAGTACCCCATCACGGACTACAGGAGGCTGGCGCAGTATGAGTAACACCTTTAACGTGTCCGCGTACAATCCCGACGTCCTGTCCTGCATAGCGAACCTCTCCAACGACGAGGTGTTCACTCCGCCGGAGGTGGCCAACGCCATGCTGGACATGCTGCCCCAGGAGCTGTTCCGGGACCCGAGCACCACGTTCCTGGACCCGGCGGCAAAGTCCGGCGTATTCCTCCGGGAGATCGCAAAGCGGCTGCTGGTAGGGCTGGAGGACGTGTTCCCCGACCTACAGGAGCGCATAGACCACATCTTCCAAAAGCAGCTATTTGGCATCGCCATCACCGAGATCACCAGCCTTCTAGCCCGGCGGAGCGTCTACTGCTCCAAGACAGCCAACGGCAATTACTCCGTGTGCCGCTTTCCTGACGTGCAGGGCAATATACGATACAAGAGAATACCGCACAAGTGGAAAGACGGCCGATGTCTGTTTTGTGGTGCGTCGCAGGGTCAATATGACCGCGGCGAAAGCCTGGAAACCCATGCCTATGAGCTCATCCATACCACGAAACCGGAGGACATTTTCCACATGAAGTTCGATGTGATCATCGGCAACCCGCCCTACCAGCTGAGCGACGGGGGCCACGGAGCCAGCGCGATACCGATTTATCAGAAATTCGTCCAGCAGGCCAAAAAGTTGAATCCGCGCTATATGACCATGATCATTCCGTCGCGGTGGTTTGCCGGCGGCCGAGGCCTAGACAGCTTTCGGCAGGAAATGCTATCTGACCGAAGAATACGAGTGATTGTCGACTATTTCAATTCAGAGGAGTGTTTCCCTGGAATTGATCTATCTGGCGGTGTTTGCTATTTCTTGTGGGATAGAGATCATACTGGTGACTGTCGGATATCTTCTTCTGTGAATGGAAAAGTGTCGACACTTACAAGACCGTTACTTGAAGGGAATGCGGATACTTTTATTCGGTTCAATGAGGCAGTAAACATTGTACATAAAGTTTCAAATATGAAAGAGAGTTCCTTTATTAATTTGGTAAGTGCCAATGATCCGTTTGGTTATGATGTTCGCGTTGAAAACTCATATTTACGTATAAAGCCTGACATTAAAGACTCTCCTTTTCCAGGTTCTTTAAAAATACACTATTTTGGAAAAAAAGGAAAAAGTGTAGGGTATATCAATCGAAATACTGTGCGAAAAGGGACAGAGTTAATTGACCAAAAGAAAGTGATGATTTCTCGTTCCTATGGAGAGCGCGGGGAGTTCCCCTATCAAGTCATAGGAAAACCTTTTATTGCAGACAAAGGCACAGTTTGTACTGAGACTTACGTAGTTGTTGGCACCTATGAAAATCTAAGAGTTGCTGAAAATGTAGTTCAGTATATGTGCACGAAGTTTTTTCGCTTTCTGGTTATGCTGAAAAAGAATACGCAAAGCGCAACAAGGCAAGTGTATTCGTTTGTTCCCGTGCAGGACTTCTCCCATCCCTGGACCGATGAGGAACTATATGCAAAATACGGCCTAACGGACGAAGAAATATCCTTTATCGAGAGCATGATAAAGCCTATGGAGTTAGGCGGTGACGACCATGCCTAACGCTGATTTCTTTCCCCCGCGGCCGGCGGCCCATCCCATGATCTACGCCTACGAGGACACCAACCCCCAGTACCGGGGGATGCTGAAGGTGGGCTACACCTCTGTGGACGTGGACAGGCGGGTGGCCCAGCAGTATCCCACCAAGCGCCCGGACGGGAGCGTGCCCTACCGGATCGTGCTGCGCCAGTCGGCCATGTACCCGGACGGGGGCTCCTTCACGGACAAGGATGTGCACCGGGCCCTGCGGCAAAAGCACATCCCCGGCGTGGGCGGCGAGTGGTTCCGGTGCACCCCGGAGGAGGTCCTGTCCGCCATCGTGGCGGTGCGAAACCGCACGGCCAACGAGGAAAACCGCACCCAGACCTTCCAGATGCGCCCGGAGCAGGCTGAAGCTGTCCAGCGCACCGCCGCCTATTACCGCTCCGCCTACGAGCCGGGCTCCGCCCGCACGCCTAAATTTCTGTGGAACGCCAAGATGCGCTTCGGCAAGACCTTCGCCGCCTACCAGCTGGCGAAAAAGATGGGCTTTCAGCGGGTGCTGATTTTGACCTTCAAGCCCGCCGTGCAGACCGCGTGGCGGGAGGATCTGACGTGCCATGTGGATTTTGAGGGCTGGCAGTTCATCTCCCGGGACCCGGCGGAGCCGCAGAACACCCTGGACGCCCAGTACCGGCGGGCGGACAAGGCCCGGCCCATCGTGTGCTTCGGCTCCTTTCAGGACTTCCTGGGCGTGAATAAGGCCACCGGCGGCATCAAGGCCAACAACGAGTGGGTGCATACCACCAACTGGGACCTGGTCATCTTCGACGAGTACCACTTCGGCGCGTGGAAGGAGAACGCCAAAAAACTCTTTGAGCAGGACGAGGACACCTACGAGGAGGACCTGAGCCGGTACGACCGGGGCAACGCTTATGATGAGACTTGGCTGCCCATCACCACGTCCTATTACCTCTACCTCTCCGGCACGCCCTTCCGGGCGCTGAATTCCGGCGAGTTCATCGAGGA
>CANQMW010000063.1 GCA_947625045.1 uncultured Oscillospiraceae bacterium | reverse complement strand
AAGTTGATGATCTCCTCCCGCTCCTCGTCGGTGACGAAGGCGCCCTGCAGGCGCACCGGCTTGCTGCCGATGGGGGAGTAGAGCATGTCGCCGTTTCCAAGGAGCTTCTCCGCCCCCTGCTGGTCCAGGATGATGCGGCTCTCCAGGGGGCCGGACACGGAAAGGGCGATGCGGCTGGGGATATTGGCCTTCATAAGGCCGGTGATGACGTCGGCCCGGGGACTCTGGGTGGCGATGACCAGGTGCATGCCCGCGGCGCGGCCCATCTGGGCCACCCGGCATATGGCTTCCTCCACCTCTTTGGACGCAACCATCATCAGGTCCGCCAGCTCGTCGATGAAGATGACCACCTGGGGCAGGGTCTGCTCGCCACGCTCCTTCATAAGGGCGTTGTAGCTCTGCAGTTCCCGCACGCCCGTCTCGGAGAAGAGACGGTAGCGCTTCAGCATCTCCACCACCGCCCACTGCAGGGCCCCCGCCGCCTTTTTCGCGTCGGTGACCACGGGGACATACAGGTGGGGCATGCCGTTGTAGACCACGAACTCCACCATCTTGGGGTCTATCATGATCATGCGGACCTCGTCAGGGGTGGATTTGTAGAGCAGGCTCAGTATCATGGAATTGACGCACACGCTCTTGCCGGAGCCGGTGGTGCCGGCGATGAGCAGGTGGGGCATCTTAGCGATGTTCGAGATGACCACATTGCCGCCGATATCCCGGCCCAGGGCCACGGTGAGCTTGTTTTTAGACTCCCGGAACACGGGGGAGTCCACCAGGTCGCCCAGCCACACGGTGCGCACGCTCTTGTTGGGCACCTCCACGCCCACGGTGGAGCTCTTGTCGGGCACAGGGGCAATGCGCACACTTTTGACGCCGAGGCTCAGCGCGATGTCCCCGGCCAGGTTGGTTATTTTATTGAGCTTCACGCCCTGGTCCAGCTTCAGCTCGTAGCGGGTTATGGTGGGGCCGTGGACCGCGCCCACCACGCTGGCGCCCACGCCGAAGGAGCGCACGGCGCTCTCCAGCTGCTCCTCTATACCGTCGCCGTCGTCGGTATCGTAGCGCTCGTCGCCGCTGGCGTTGAGAAGGTCCACCGGGGGAAAGACGTACTCGGGCTTGTCCTCCGCCGCTGCTGTCTCTATCTCCTGGGCCACGGCCGCGGCCTCGGCGTCCTTGTCTATCTTCACCTTTTCCGGCTTGCCGGGAACGGCGGCGCTGTCCATGTCCCCGGAGTGGATCTCCACCCCGGCGATGTCCGCGGCCTCCTCCACGGTGAGGGGCTTTACGTCCTCCGTGGGGGCGGCGGCCTTCTTTTTGGCCTCGGAGCGGAGGGCGGCGGACTTGTCCGCCTTCTGCTTCGCCGTCCTGGCGGCCAGGGCGGCGTTCACCTTGGCCAGGGCGTCCGGGTCCACGTCAAAGTCCGCGAACAGCTGCTCCTTGTCCGTCTCCTTGCTCTGGTCGTAGAAATTGCGCCGGGGCTTTTTGGGGGCGGGCTCCGCCGGCTTTTTGGGCGCGGGCATATTGACGGGGGGCGGCTCGATGGCCCGGTAGCGCTTGCCGCCGTTCATGGGGAAGAGGATGTCCTCGTCGGCCACCTTGGGCTCCGGCTCATAGCTGAAGGGGTAGTCGTCATCGTCGTCGTATTCATCCGGGTCCAGGGCATAGTCGTCGTCCGGCTTCTCCCGGTTTTGAAGCTGGTCCACGATCTCCGCCGCGGACAGATCCAGCCCCCGCAGGAGCAGGAGCAAAAACGCCACCACCAGCACGATAAAGCTGCCAATGAGGCCGATGGAGGTCTTTAAGGCGATGCCCACCGTGCCGCCGATGACGCCGCCGCAGTGCTCCGTCACGTCCTGGCCCAGCCGCCACAATAGCTGCAATCCGTAGCCTATGCCGGAGACGAACACGCCCTCCCGGGCGCACAGCAGCGCGTGGATGAACGCGCCGAACACCAGGGGCAGGCTGATGACGCATGCCACCCGGGCGGCCGCGGGCTTGTCCTGGTGGAAGCCCAGGATGCCGGCGGCCCAGAGAAGGCACACCGGCCACAGGTAAAAGCCCCAGCCGGACAGGCCGAAAAACAGCCTTCGCACCGCGCCGATGAGCCAGCCGTCCACCGGGAAGTAGGCGATGACCGCGATGAGCCCGATGAACAGCAGCGCCACCGCGCCGATCTGCCGGGCCATGGGCCGCTCATAGCGGGCAGGCGCCGCCGCGCGGCTGCTGCCGCCGCTGCGGGCGGCGGTATTGGTCCGGGCGGATGTGCTCCGGGACGGGGCCGCGGAGCGGGACCCGGACCTGGCCGGGGCCTTCTTGGCGGCGGAGGCGCGGCTGCCGCCGGTGGTCTTGCGGCCGGCGGTGGATGTGGTCTTCTTTTTTGTTCCTCCGCTCCGGGACGATGTGGACGGCTTTTTTGCCGCCGTGCGGCCCGTGGAAGTCTTCTTCTGTGCCATATGTTACCTCAAATGATCATGCGCTCAGCCGGAACCAGACGATGATGCTTATCACGCCCACGAACCAGCAGTAATAGGCAAAGCCGCCGAACCGGCCCTTCCTGACGATGCGCTGCAATAGCCGGATGGAGAGATACCCCGTGAAGCCCGCCACAAGCATGCCCACGGCGTAGGCCGGGAGCATGGCGGCGTTGATGCCCTCCTTCACCACGTCCATCACCTCCAGCACCACCGCGCCGGACACGGACACAAGGCTCATGAGGAAGGAAAACCGCACCGCGAAGGAGCGCTTCAGCCCCCGGCCCATGCCGGCGGCGATGGTGGTGCCGGAGCGGGAAAGGCCCGGCATGGTGGCCAGGCCCTGGGCTATGCCGATGATGACGGCGTCCAGCCAGGTCATGGTCTTCTCCGTCTTTTTGCCCCGGGGCAGGCGGTCGGATATGTACAAGAGCGTGCCTGTCAAAATAAGGGCCGCGCCGATGAACCAGGGGATGGCGTTGAGCTTTTCGATGGCGTCGTTGAAGGGCACGATGACGAACAGCGGCACCGTGGCCAGGAAGATCATGTAAATGAGCCGCCGGGTCGGCTTTCCCCGGGCGGACAGGCTCCGCCGGTGGACCAGGTCCCCGGCCATGTCCCCCACCTCGTATACCATGTCCACGATGTCCGGCCAGTAGGCGATGACCACGGCCACCAGGGTGGCCAGGTGGAGCAGGATGTTGAAAAACGCGCTCCCGTCCAGCTCCATCATGCCGGTCCCGCCCAGGATATTTTCCAGCAGCGCCAGATGGCCGGAGCTGGAGATGGGCAGAAACTCCGCCACCCCCTGGACCAGACCCAGCAGCGCCGCGTACAGGATAGACATAGCCCCTCCTCCGCCCGCCTGCGAAACCACAGACTACGGCATTATGTTTACTAATTACATTATATTACCATACCCTGCCCAAAAATGCAAGTCTTGGGGCCTTTGCCATGGCTGGGACCGCGGGAGCCGATTGACAGGGCCGGGCGGGGTATGGTAAAATCCCAATATAAGCGAAAAAGCCCGTATCCTCAGGGGATACGGGGCGCAAAATACGACACGAAGGAGAATGTATCATGAACAAATATGCCGGTACCCAGACCGAGAAGAACCTGGAAGCCGCTTTCGCCGGCGAGAGCCAGGCCCGCAACAAGTACACCTACTTCGCCTCCAAGGCCAAGAAGGAAGGCTTCGAGCAGATCGCGGCCCTGTTCCAGAAGACCGCCGACAACGAGAAGGAGCACGCCAAGCTCTGGTTCAAGGAGCTGGAGGGCATCGGCACCACCGCCGAGAACCTGGCCGCCGCTGCGGACGGGGAGAACTACGAGTGGACCGACATGTACGCCGGCTTCGCCAAGACCGCCGAGGAGGAGGGCTTCCCCGAGCTGGCCGCCCGCTTCCGCCTGGTGGCCGCCATCGAGAAGAGCCATGAGGAGCGCTACCGCGCCCTTCTGAAGAACGTGGAGACCGCCCAGGTCTTCGCCAAGAGCGAGGTCAAGGTGTGGGAGTGCCGCAACTGCGGCCACATCGTGGTTGGCACCGCCGCCCCCGAGATCTGCCCTACCTGCAACCATCCCCAGGCCTACTTCGAGGTCCACGCCGAGAACTACTAAAAGACAGCAAAAAAGCGCCCTGCCAAGCCGTGAAGTGAACCCCAAAAGTTAGACAAAATAAGGAGCTAAGCGACCTGAAGGGTCTGGTATCTGTGTTGAGCAGGTG
>CANQMW010000062.1 GCA_947625045.1 uncultured Oscillospiraceae bacterium | reverse complement strand
ACCTATATGCGCCGCCCCATCCTGTCCGTCGCTCCCGCCGACAGTCCTGGAAAAAGCTACCTCTCCGACGAATGCGTTATCGAAAAAGCCTCTCTTGCCAAGAATGGAGAGAAGTTCCAACTCCTCTGGCGCGGGGACATCACAGGCTTTGCCTCTCACAGCGAAGCGGACGCAGCCCTGTGTTCCATACTGGCTTTCTGGTGCGGCGGGGATTGTGAACAGATGGACAGGCTGTTTCGGAAGTCCGGTCTGATACGCAGCAAATGGGACGCCTATCGCGGTACAGAGACCTATGGCAATCTCACCATCTCCAAAGCGATCTCCGGCATGACCTCCTTCTACACGCCGATTCGTGTCCCCTCCGCAAGCGAGGATTTCGGCATGGCGCGCCTTGCGGAACTTGACCCTATGGACGCTGCCAAATATCCGTGGAACGACATCGGCGCCGGACATATCTTCGCGGATTTCTATCAGGAATGCCTACGCTATGTGCCGGAGCGAAAGATGTGGTTCTTCTATGGTGACGGCATCTGGCAGCCGGACACGGGCAGCCTCCGCGCCATGAAATACTGCATGGAACTGGCGAACCTCATGTACACCTTCGCCCTGGAGATCAGGGATGAGGACAAACGAAAGGCATACATGAAATACGCCAGCCGCTGGCAGAGCCACACAAACCGGGTCAACATCCTCAAGGACGCCCAGGTCCACCACCCCATCTCCTACGGCAGTTTCGACTCCGACATCTATATCTTCAACTGCAGGAACGGCACTCTGCACATCGACACGGGTGAATTCACCGAGCATCGCGGCACGGACCTTCTCACTAAGAAAAGCCCGGTCATATATGACCCCACTGCCCGGTCGGAACGCTTCTCCGCCTACATCGACGAGATTATGAGCGGCGATAGGGAACGGGCAAAGTTTCTCCAGAAGATCATGGGGTACGGACTTACCGGGGACACACGGCATGAGTGCATGACCATCCTCTACGGCGTCACCACTCGCAACGGCAAAGGGACCCTCTGCGAGAGCGTGCTGAAGGTGCTGGGCGATTACGGCTGCGCCTCCCGCCCGGAGACGATCTCCATGAAGACCTATTCCAACGGCTCACAGCCCAGCGAGGATATCGCACGCCTCGCCGGTATCCGCTTCGTGAACATCCCGGAGCCGGGGAAAGGGCTGGTCATGGATGCCGCCAAGGTCAAAGCCATGACAGGCAACGATACCCTCAACGCCCGGTTCCTTCACGAGAACAGTTTTGACTTCCGTCCTCAGTTCAAGATCTACATCAACACCAACTATCTGCCCGTAGTCAACGACATGACCCTGTTTTCCAGCGACCGCATCATCATCGTCCCGTTCGACCGCCACTTTGACGAACAGTCCCGCGACACTACGCTGAAACGGCAGTTCGCCGAGGAACAGGTCCAGAGCGCCATCCTCAACTGGCTGCTGGAGGGTTACCGGCTTCTGCGGCAGGAAGGACTGTATTTGCCAAAGTCTGTCCGGGACGCTACCGACCGGTACCGGCACGACAGCGACAAAATGGCGCTGTTCTTTGAGGACAACCTTGTTGAGGACAAGACTGCCGAGGCGCTGACCTCCACGGTCTATGCCAGGTACAAAAGCTGGTGTCAGGAGAACGGCTGTTTTCCGGAGGGGATGAAGAACTTCAAACAGGGGCTGCAGGCTTTCGCGCAGATCGTCCGCAAACGTCCGAAGGGCAGCGGCGAGAAAACGACCGTGCTGTTGGGGTATCGGCTGCTCACGGAGTTCGACGCTCCACCTCTGGCATGAACACATGGTGCGGGGCAATGTGGCAAGTGATTATGGTCGATTTGAAATTTCATTTTTCTATAGAGAATTACGATAATTACCTGCCACATTGCCCCGTGGAGAAAGGAGTGGTGCCTATGATCGTCTTATGACCCCAGGGGCGGGTCAGAACTCTACAGCCTTTCGCCTGTGCAACGGGCGTGGGGTCCCACGCGAAAAATCGCGTTTTCAAACGGGGTATTATCCCCAAAAACAAATAAATCGAGGTGACTACTATGAAAAGTATCCATTACCACCCG
Organism: uncultured Oscillospiraceae bacterium; assembly: GCA_947625045.1. GTDB lineage: Bacteria > Bacillota > Clostridia > Oscillospirales > Oscillospiraceae > CAJOIG01. The sequence continues at coordinate 2,186 of CANQMW010000062.1, read as the reverse complement.
CTCGTTTGTAACGACGATGAAGGGATCGAGCAAGTCCCGCTGTTCTTCACGGAGGACAGGCAAGCGGTAAGCGACCGGCACGACCTCTTTCTGGAGGAAATCGTTCCGCACTATTACAGGCTTTGCACCAAGTATCCGCACACAGCAGCGGATGAGGTAAAGTATCGCATCCGCTGTCCCCTGTGCGGAAGGACCATGAAAGACATATCCAGACTCATCGACAAACACAAACTGTCACTGTATTGCTGCGAGAACTGCAGCGGAAAGGAGAACGAACAATGAGCGTATATCCGCTTATGAAAAACAAGAACGGCGGGGCTATGCACCCGCAAAGCACCTTCTATTCGGAGGAGTACGCCGAGAGGATGTGCGACCTCTATCTCACTGAGGAACACAGCCGTGACGAGCATGGGCATATCCACCGCCAATACCGGCTCCACGCCCGACATCCCCATACCATCGAGATGGCGCTGAACTATACCATTCAGTGTCCCAAGTGCAAAATACACGACTTAAAACAGGTCGGCAGATGTCTGGACTCCCACACCTTGGGTGCTTACATCTGCCCGGTTTGCGACAAACATTGAGGAGGGACCTACCATGAACGAAAAGAGCATCCATACTACCGACTACAAAAAACACTTCTGGAATGCTCTGCGTGGCCGGGAACATAGTGCGGCAGTCTTTGGTGAAGGCCGGGACATTCAGACAGGTGGATATGTCCTACCTACCGCCAGCGAGGACGGCTACGACTGCGCCATCCGCAAAGAGAGCCTGTTCCGCAACATCGCTCTGTGGTGAGAGCCTATGGCGGCTCCGAGCGCATCTTTGCCAAGGACTGCGAGGACCTCGCCGCGTGGGTGCCGGAGGGTGAAGCGATCCCTCTGGCCAACAGCATGGAGGACTTCACCAAGCATGCTGTGGACAGTCACAAGCTGGCGGCATTCGTGAAGCTGGACAACGACTTCGTTCACAATACTACTTTTGACTTTGATGTCTATCTCACCGGGCGTATGGCGAGGTGCTTCGCCCGTGCCGAGGACAGCGGTTTCCTGACCGGGAACGGCATAGACCAGCCCACCGGTCTTCTCCACCCTGAGAAAGGCGCGGAGACCGGCGTCACTACCTCCGCTCTGACCTATGACGATGTAGTGAAACTGTATTTCTCGGTCAAGCCGGAATACCGCAGGAACGGCGTGTGGCTCATGAACGACGAGACGGCGCTGACGCTCCGCACCATGAAAGACGGGAACGGGAATTACCTGTGGAACCATAGTGATAATACCATTCTCGGAAAGCCTGTGGAGATCAGCGAGTGTATGCCGAACGACAAAAACGGCAAAACACCGATCCTGTTTGGGGACTTCCGCTACTACTGGATCGTCCTCCGAAGCCCTGTGACCGTGAAGCGCATCACCGAGTTATACGTCAGCTATGACCAGACCGGGTACCTTGCCATAGAGTTCCTGGATGGCAAACTCATTCGCAGAGAGGCGGTCAAGGCGCTGCGCATCGTCGCGTAAACGGCTATTTCCTTAGAAATTTTTGCGACTTTTTACGATGCTCCGGGGAGAGGTCGCAGAGATAAGACCTCCCCCGAGGCATTTGGCGGCACGACGGAAAGGAGGAAGGCATGGAACAGATACGCCCCATTCGGATCACCGCCAGCCGGAAGAACGACACCATCTATATAGTGGAACACGCCGCAAGCGATACGGCGAAGGAGTCTGCCTTTGCCAAGGTAAAGCGGCTGATCCTCAACAACACAGAAAGTTCTCAAAAAACCAGAACGAAATGACTTGACTTTCGGACGGCAGTACGGGAATATGTAGTACCCGCTTGAAGGCTGTCGGGAAGGAGGAACACATGAATACAAGACAGTCTTATACAGACAGCGGCAGGATTACAGCCCTGTACTGCCGCCTTTCAAGGGACGATGAATTACAGGGGGACAGCAACAGCATCCGAAACCAGAAAGCCATCCTACAGAAGTATGCGGAGGATAACGGATTCACCAACACCGCCTTTTTCGTGGACGATGGATACAGCGGCACGAACTTCGACCGCCCGGACTGGCAGCGGCTGATGGAACTGGTGGACGAGGGCAAGGTCGGCACGATCATCGTCAAGGATATGAGCCGCCTGGGGAGAGATTACCTCAAGGTGGGGATGTACACCGAGATGGT
>CANQMW010000061.1 GCA_947625045.1 uncultured Oscillospiraceae bacterium | reverse complement strand
GTGCTGGAGACCCAGGCCCAGGGCATCCCCCAGATGACGCCCTATCCCGGCCAGCTCCGGCTCATGGTCTGGAGCCACGTGGCCTCCGGGGCCCGGGGCATGATGAACAGATGCGTGAGTATCTAAAGGCGACTGTTGATGTTTTAGCATAATTGTGCTAAAATACAAAGCAGGAGGGTGAGATCTATGGATACGATACGACCGGTTTCCGACCTGCGAAACAATTTTGCCGATATCTCAAGAATCGTTCATGAGACAGCCAAACCCGTGTTTCTCACCAAAAACGGGTACGGCGATATGGTGGTCCTGAGTATGGAAGCATACGAGAATCTCCAGCTGGAAAGCGAGGTCTATTTTAAGCTTCAGGAAGCGGAACGGGAGGCGGAACTCACAGATAAGCGGTATTCTTCCAAGGAAGTGCTGGCGGCCATGCGCGAGGCCATAGGGGGAGAGCAGGGTGTATGATCTGCAATACCTGCCTTCGGCCCGCAAGGACATGGTCGAAGCTGTGCGGTATATCAGCGAGACATTGCATAACCCTACAGCAGCAGAACGGCTGGCGGTGGAATTGGTCGAGGCGGGGGACAGTAAACTGACTTTTCCCTATGCAAATCCTGTTCATATGCCTATCCGCCCGCTGAAGCGCGAGTACCGAAAACTGCGGGTGCACAATTACCTGATGTTCTATTGGGTGGATGAAGAAAGAAAGCTGGTCACGATCGCGCGTGTGATCTACGCCAGAAGGAATTATGAAAAACTGTTATGATCCATAATAAACGACAGCAGAGGGATGCTTTTTCCCTCTGCTGTCGCTTTGTTCACGGTAGGTGCTGATTGTGAAGTGTATATTTTAGGGAGACAGCAATGTGCTGTACTTTAATCGTCCAAAGCGGGCAGGAGGCAAGAATAGCCTATGGACATCATTGAATACACCAAATTGCTGAACAGGTTCGGCAAGCGGCTCGAAAAAGCCATTGCACTGGATTTCGCAAAAGTCAAGTTTGACCGCGAAAACGTCAGGGCTCTTACATTGATGTGTTTCGGCCAGAATGATAAAATTATAAAGAGAAGCTGCTTTAAAACAGGATAGAGAAACATGCAGACTGCGGGTAGTATTACATAAGCAATGGGCATCGCTATGGGAGGGATGGCATATGCGGATCGCCGTCTGCGATGACGACCCTGCGGAACAGGAACAATTCGATACGGCGCTGCACGGATGGGACCCGACCCGGAGCGCGGAGAAATATCTGAGCGGGGCGGCTCTTCTGGAGGCGGCCCGGGAGGCTCCGCCCTTCGACATCGTGTTCCTGGATATCTACATGCCCGGCGAGAGCGGTATAGACATAGCCCGTTCGCTGGGGGAGATATCCCCGGAGACAGGGATCGCCTTCGTCACCACCAGCCGGGAGCACGCGGTGGAGGCCTTCTCTCTGCATGCCCTGCACTACCTGGTGAAGCCGGTGACCACCGAGGGCGTGGTGGAGGCGTTCCGGCGGCTGACGGAGCTGCGCTCGAAGCAGCGGGAGCGGATATCCTTTGCCGTTGGGCCGGACAGGTACACGGTATTCATGGACCAGATATCCCTTTTGGAAAACGACAACCACGCTGTGAACGTATCCCTTTCCGACGGCCGTCGACTGAAGGTGTGGACGCCCTTCAACGAGCTGGCGCAGCAATTGAATGGGAGCTTTTTGCACATCAACCGGGGCATCATGGTGAACATGGACTACATCGTACATATGGAGACGGATATATGCACCCTCCAGGACGGCAGCCGCCTGCCCATCGCGGTGCGGCAGAGCGCCGCCATCCGTGCGGCCTACGATAATTACGTATTCGACCGGCTGAACCGGCGAAGGGGCCTGTGAGAGAGGACGCCATGAGCGTATATTGGCGAAACGCCGCGGGCGCTCTGCGCCGTTATCTGCCCGCTGGCAGCGGCTGAACACGACCGGACGTAATAATTTTCCGCCGCTTTAGCCCTTTTGCCCAGCTGGAACGTATAAAGAGACAGAAACCAGAAAGGAGAACTGTTATGAATAACAACGAGAACAGGAAGACACCAGAGGAATTGACGGAGGAGATGCTGGACGCAGTCTCTGGAGGGGACGGCGCGATCGATCAGGACCCCGCTATAGCGTGGGCAGTGAAGTTCGGTATAAATAATTGCATGCGCTGCACGCGCATGCTGACTGGCTCATGCTGTTATAGACGAGGCCCCGTGGACGTCTACGAGACCGGGATGGACGCATCCGGGACCTGCCCCGGACTCACGACCTGAAAGAGGTATCATCATGGTCGAGAATGAGAACAAAAAGGAGCTGGCCGACGAGGCGCTGGACAAGGTCGCCGGCGGAGGCGGCGTCCCGGGACCCTATGTGCCTCAGGAAGTCAGAGCGTTTTGGATGGCTTTTACTTCCGCCCAATGCGTATGCTGTGCTGTAAGCGCTACGGGGCATCAGAGCTATTGCTGGGGAGGATTACCCGGGTTCTACGAAAAGCAAATGCAGAACGCCTATGACGCGCTATGTGGGAATCCAAACGCGCCCTGCCCGGATTTCAAGAGCAGGTGAGAACAGACCGAAAGGAGAACGAACATGGAGAAGAAAATGATCGAGGGATTCGTGGAAAAGGCGAAACAGGCCAAGAGCCCGGAGGAGATCGAGGCCGCCGCGAAGGAGTACGGCTTGGAGCTGACCCCGGAGAAGGCGCAGGAGCTATTTGATAAGCTCAAGGCGTCCGCTGGCCGCGCGCTGTCCGACGACGAGATCGAGGCCGTGACGGGCGGCTCGATCCGTAACCCCAGATTTGCGATGGCCGTTTACGTGTGAGCCCCGATATCGTGGGCGGAAAGGAGACTGCTATGAATGAGAACAAAAAGAGCAATGAGGAGCTGGACGACGAGGCGCTGGACGCGGTAACGGGCGGGAAGAGGACTCTTCAGGTTCGCCCTACGCCTACCTCTCTCCCAGTGCCAGATTCCGAAACAACTGACGAACTACCATGACCCGGAGGATCCGACAAAGCATGGGTCCATGTGCGCCGATTGCGCCCGTGATCTCGGGTATGTGTGATGACCGTCCCGGACGGGGAAAGGAGAAATATCATGGATAACAACGAGAACAAAAAAAGCCTTGAAGCCCTGCCCGACGAGGTCCTTGACAGGGTGTCCGGGGGTACTGTCTATTATAATGACCGCAGTTACGTAGACACTGAAGGACCCAAAATGCTTGCTTATGTGCAAGATTTTGCGCGCAGAAATTGCTGCGGTTGCAGTATGGACAGCGCCAACTGTATATTAGAGCTTAGCGATAAAGAGATCTACACTATGTTCAGCGGAAATCCCAACGCGAGGTGTCAATTTTATAGTGTATAAGACCGGGCCGAAAGGAGAACGGATATGGATAACAGCGAGAACAAAAAGAGCGATGAAGAGTTGGCCGACGAGGCGCTGGACAAGGTCGCGGGAGGCCAGGAAGCTCAGATCACGTTGTTCTGCGACGAATGCATGAAAGGGTTCCGCGCAGAGCAGATGAACTGGCATGACGGCCATTACTACTGCCCCGACTGCGGCAAGCTGCTATGGTAAGGAGATATGACATGAAACGGAGCGTGGGATACTTTCTGGCGCTGGCCCTGACGGCGGCGCTCATCCTGGGCGCGGTCATGCCGGCGCTGGCGGCGGAGCCGGAGCAAACGGCGGCACCCGAGGCGACGGCGGCAGAGACAACGAGCGAACCCGAGGCGACTGCGGCGCCGGCAGAGACAACGGACGAGCCGGAGACGACGAGCGAACCAGAGCAAACGGCGGAGCCGGAGGCAACAACAGGACCGGAGGCCACAGACGCCCCCGCGGTCACGGATGAGCCCGAGACCACGGAAGAGCCTGTGGCCGAAGCCGCGTCTTTGGACGCCGGGGTGCGGATCACGGCGGGCGGCGAGAGCCGGGACTATGCCACTATTGACGAGGCATGGGCGGCGGCCACCCAGGCCGGCACGGCCACGGTGACCCTGCTGGCGGATGTGACGGCCCAGGATGTACTTACCGTCCCGGCGGGCGCCTCCATCACCTTTGCCGGCGGGGAATACACGCTGACGACGGCCTGTATCCGTGTGGACGGCGGTGCGCTGACCGTGGCCAGCGGTACGGTCCTGGATGCGGGCGACGGCTCGACCGGCAAAATGGGCGCGATCCGTATCAACGCCGGTCTTCTCACGGTGAACGGCGGCACGATGCGCGGGCTCAATAGCGGTATCTATTGCGATGGCGGCGATACGACCATCAACGGCGGCGTGATCTACGGTGAAAACGGCGGCCTCGCCGTCACGGACGCGGACAGCCTCACGGTGAACGGCGGCGACATCTCCGGCGGTTCC
>CANQMW010000060.1 GCA_947625045.1 uncultured Oscillospiraceae bacterium | reverse complement strand
GCCAAGTGGGAGAGCCCTCCGGGCTCCAACTCCGTGGGCATCATCAACCAGCAGACCCAGGCCGGGTGGCTGCCCTCCCTGTTCGGCAAGCAGTACCTTCTCAACGTCATCATCGTCCTTATGGTGACGGCGCTGATGTACCTCTATCTCAAGTACACAAAGCAGGGCTATGAGATATCCGTGGTGGGCGAGAGCGAGAACACCGCCCGCTACGCGGGCATATCCGTGCGGCGGGTCATCGTCCGCACCATGGCCATCTCCGGCGCCATATGCGGCCTGGCGGGTTTTGTGGCCGTGGCCGGGTCCAGCCACACCATCTCCTCCTCCACCGCCGGGGGCCGTGGTTTCACCGCCATCATCGTGGCCTGGATGGCAAAGTTCAACACCTTCGTCATGATATTGATCGCGCTGCTTCTCATCTTCCTGGAAAAAGGCGCCATCCAGATCGCCTCCCAGTTTGGGCTCAACGACTACGCCTCCAACGTGGTCACAGGCATCATCCTGTTCTTCCTGCTGGGCAGTGAGTTCTTCATCCAGTACACCGTCCGCTTCCGCTCCCACGCTCACAGAAAGGAGGCCGGGGAAGAATGACCCAGCTCATCTCTCTTCTCACCAGCGCTATCGTCTTCGGCACGGTCATCCTCTACGGGGCCGTGGGCGAGATCATCACGGAGAAGTCCGGCAACCTCAACCTGGGCGTGCCCGGCATCATGTACCTGGGCGGCATCGCGGGGCTGGCCACCGCCTTTTTCTATGAGATGTACGCCGCCGAGCCCGTGGGCTGGATAGGGCTCATCCTCAGCTTTATCGCGGCCTTCGCCGCCTCCGCCCTGGGCGGGCTCATCTATGCCTTTCTCACCATCAGCCTCCGGGCCAACCAGAACGTGACGGGCCTGACCCTGACCATCTTCGGCGCGGGCATGGCGAACCTCTTCGGCGGCAGTCTGAACGCCATGGCCGGCGGCGTGGGCCAGATCAGCGTGGCCGTCACCAGCCGGGCCTACCGGGCCTATATCCCCGCCCTGGCGGGGCTGGGCCATGTGGGGCGGCTGCTGTTCTCCTTCGGCTTCATGGCGTACCTTGCCATCGCTGTGGCCCTGTTCGCCAGCTGGTTCCTCAATCGCTCCCGGGTGGGGCTGAATCTGCGGGCCGTGGGGGAGGACCCCGCCACCGCCGACGCGGCGGGGGTCAACGTGACCCGGTATAAATACCTCGCCACCTGCGTGGGCGCCGGCATCTCCGGTCTCGGCGGGCTGTACTACGCCATGGACTACATCAAGGGCACCTGGTCCACCGACGGGACCATCGAGGCGCTGGGATGGCTGGCCGTGGCACTGGTCATCTTCGCCACCTGGCGGCCCGCCCGGGCCATATGGTCGGCCTACCTCTTCGGCGTGCTCTACTGGGCCTACAACTACATCGCGGGCCTCAGCCGGGCCAGCATAGAGCTTTTCAAGATGCTGCCCTATGTGGTCACCATCCTGGTTCTGGTAGCCGTGAGCCTGCGCCGGTCCCGGGAGGCTCAGCCGCCCAAATCCCTGGGCCTCAGCTACTTCCGCGAGGAACGATAGCCCCAGGCATAAGTGCGGGAGCATCTTAACCGATGCTCCCGCACTGTTCATCTCTCACTTAGATGAGGATTCATCTATCTTATTTCTTGACAAGACCCGCCGCTATAGCCGCAGCCGAATAACCAAGAAGCAGATAGATGACCGCATAAAACAGAAACGCCCGCTCTCCCATGTCAAAGAAGATCCACGTTCCAAGCAGGAACAGGGCAGATAAGAGCAAGGGCTGGAACCAAGCCGCCTTTAACTTCCTGCCCGCGAACACGCCCACGCATATTGCCGCCATCGGGTCGACGGCAAAGAACAGAAGAACGCATATCGTCATACCGCTGACTCCTTTCGCAAAAGTGACGGCGCACCAAGGCAGCAGCAGCATGATCATTGCAGAACACAACATGCATATACTGTTCTTTTTCACCATAATATCATTCCTCACAACTCCCGATCTGTCGGGCTGTCCGCTTCTTTGACACTCATTATACCCCCGCGCCCATAAAACCGCAAGAGAACGGCCCAGCACAAAACATGTCTTGGGCCACAGCACGGTTTTTGTTGCCAACCGGCCCTTGAGCGGTTATACTGATGGAAAGAGAATCACTGCGAGGCTGTTACATACATGCGCTTTGAACATGTCTTTTTCGACCTGGACGGCACCCTGACGGACCCGGCATTGGGCATCACCAATGCCATCATCCACGCCCGGAAAAAGTGGGGGCTTGACCCGGGGAAAAATGAGGATTATTATAAGTTCATAGGTCCCCCCATGCCCAAGAGCTTCGAGACCTACTGGGGCATGAGCAGGGCCGACGCGGCCCGGACCCTGGCTTACTACCGGGAGTATTACACCGACACAGGGCTTTTTGAGAACGCGCCCTATCCCGGCATGGCGGAGACGCTGCAAACCCTCTCCGACGCGGGGTGCAGGCTCTATGTGGCCACCTCCAAGCCCACATTCATGTCCGTGCGCATCCTGGAGAAGTTCGATCTGGCCAAGTACTTCGTCACCGTCTCCGGCAGCGACCCTGCCCAGCCGGACAGTACCAAGGCGGACGTGATCCGGGCCGCCCGGGATGAGTTTGGCGTGGACATGACAAAGGCCGTGATGGTGGGCGACAGGAGCTACGACGTGGCGGGCGCCCACGAGTGCGCCATCCCCTGCGTGGGGGTGCTCTACGGCTACGGCAGCCGGGAGGAGCTCACCGCCGCCGGCGCGGACTTTCTCGCCGAAACGGTGGCGGACCTGGGCCGGATATTGCTGGCCTGATATATCTAAACTAACAAGAAGGAGGCGGAAAAATGGACGCTGGCGATAGTAGTACCGGCACAAAACGAGGCCGAACGCGGCGGGCGCCCATCGCCCGCTGACTTTTGACGGCCTTTTTGTGCCTTCCCCACACTAAAAAAAGGAGGAAGGACGAATGGCTGAGCGCAGCGTCACCCTGGACGACACCATCGTCGCCCTGGCGGAACAGAAGAAATACAGCACTTTGCGGGATATCCTGGTGACCATGAATCCCGCCGACGCAGCCGCCCTCTTCGACGAAACGGAGGAGCGGCTGCTTCCCTTGCTCTTCCGGCTTTTGCCCAAGGACATGGCCGCGGAGACCTTCGTGGAGATGGAGCCGGACAGCCAGGAGCTCCTGATCCACGGGTTCTCCGACAGCGAGCTTAAAGAGGTCGTGGACGAGCTGTACGTGGACGACGCGGTGGACCTGGTTGAGGAGATGCCCGCCAACGTGGTAAAGCGCATCCTCAAGCAGGCGGACCCGGAGACCCGCAAGCTCATCAACAACATTTTAAAGTATCCCGACGACTCCGCCGGGAGCATGATGACCACGGAATACGTGGACCTGCAACCCACCATGACCGTGGCCGACTCCATCAAGCGCATCCGCCGCACCGGCACGGATAAGGAGACCATCAACATCTGCTACGTCATCGACGACGGCCGCCATCTCCTGGGCATCGTCTCCATCCGCACCCTCATCCTCGCCGATGAGGACGAGCTGGTGTCCGAAGTCATGAACGAGAACTTCATCTCCGTGGCCACCCTCACCGACCAGGAGGACGCCACGGCCATGTTCTCCAAGTACGACCTGACCGTGCTGCCGGTGGTGGACAATGAAAACCGCCTTGTGGGCATCATCACGGTCGACGACGCCCTGGACGTTTTGGAGACGGAGACCACCGAGGACATCGAGATCATGGGCGGCATGACGCCCACCGACAAGCCCTATCTGAAGACCTCCGTGTGGGAGACCTTCAAGGCCCGGTTCCCCTGGCTGCTCCTGCTGATGATATCCGCCACCTTCACCGGCCAGATCATCACCAGCTTTGAAAACGCCCTGGCCGCCGCGGCGGTGCTCACCGCCTATATCCCCATGCTCATGGACACCGGCGGCAACTCCGGCTCCCAGGCCAGTGTCACGGTCATCCGCGGCATATCCCTGAACGACATCGAGTTCAAGGACTATTTCAAGGTGCTGTGGAAGGAGATACGGGTGGCGGTGATCTGCGGCGCGGCATTGGCGGCGGCCAACTTCGTAAAGCTCATGCTGGTGGACCGGATGCTCTTTAATAACCCAGACATCACCGTCACCGTGGCGGCGGTCATATGTCTGACCATGGTGTGCACCATCCTGGTTGCCAAGGTCGTGGGCTGCACCCTGCCCATGCTGGCGGAGAAGCTGGGCTTCGACCCGGCAGTCATGAGCTCGCCCTTCATCACCACCATCGTGGACGCGCTGAGCCTTCTCATCTATTTCCGCTTCGCGGTGATGATACTGCATCTTTAAGTGTTCTTTTTGATGGAAAAAGCCCCCGGAGGCGACACTGAAGTGAACCCCAAAAGTTAGACAAAATAAGGAGCTAAGCGACCTGAAGGGTCTGGTATCTGTGTTGAGCAGG
>CANQMW010000059.1 GCA_947625045.1 uncultured Oscillospiraceae bacterium | reverse complement strand
GATGAAGATAGTCGTCAAATGCCGGCTCATGCAAGCATGACCGTCATTTCCCTCGTTATTATACCATGTCAGCAGGAAAACAAGCGCGAACGCAGTGAGCATTTGTTTTCACCTGACATGGTAACGACAAAATCTTTAAGCAGCGTTAGCTGCGGCAGATATGCAGCGCATATCTGGATTTTGGAGTTATTGTACCAAGCCGCTGGCGCGGCGGCTATCCTTAGTTACATTTTCCCACTACTTTTTCAAAAAAGTAGCAGTTTTTGTATATATGTTGTATTGTTGAGATACCCCTATCACAGCAATAAACTTTCAAAAACTGCTATGCTTAGTTTAACATGGATTTTATTTCTCAACAACTACATATCTGAAAATTTTTACCGTCCGCCTCCCCGGTGGCATGTTGCCTGTTACCATACTTACTAACATTCATCTAAGGAGGTTCCATTATGGACTATTTAAATACTTTCCGGGAGATGATCTCCCTCCGCGGCCTTACCGGCCATACCTTAAAAAGCTATTGCACCTATATCCGTTCTTATCTCGGTTACCTGGATTCCTTCCTCCATAAATCCCCGGAAGACATTTCCTGGGACGAACTCCGCGATTATATCCTCTGGCTCCAGAAATCACGCGGTCTTTCCGACCGCACCGTCAACTGCGCCATCTCCCAACTCCGCTTCTTTACCATGTATGTGTTACATAAGCCCTGGGATCCTACACAGATCCCCATGCGCCGTTTTGACACATACCTCCCTTTCGTCCCCTCCCAGGAAGAGACCTGGCATTTCATCTCCACGATCCCGGACCTCAAACAGAAAGCCATGGTTGCCCTCTTGTATTCCTCCGGCCTGCGCATCGGCGAGGTCTGTTCCCTCCGTTATGGGGACATCTCCCGGCCAGACATGCGTATCTACGTCGCCCATGGAAAAAACCGCTCCGACCGCTATGCCCTTCTTTCCCGGGCCGCCCTTGACATCCTTACGCAATACTGGTTTGCTTATGAGAAACCTATGGGATATCTCTTCCCAAAACAGCGCGGGCAGGATCAGCCCATTGATACGTTCTTCCTTTCCAGGCACATCCATGCCCACGAGGACCGCCTCGGCTGGCCAAGGAGGCTCACCTGCCATTCTTTCCGGCATGCCTGCGGCACCCACCTGTACGAAAACGGTACCGACCTGTTCACCATCAAGGAGCTCCTTGGACATAAATCCCTAAGTTCCACCCTCATTTATGTCCACCTCGCCAGGAATGGCACCGCCAATGCCATCAGTCCTTTTGACCGGATGGGAGGTGGCACTCATGCATGACCTTAAGATACAGCGGATCTGGGAATCTGCCTATGACGCTTTCCCTGGTTCCGGCGGCCCCCTCTCGGACGTACAGCGCAAAGCCTCCTCTGACATCTTAAACTGTAGGTCCGGCAGGCTCGGTTACAATGTCAGCAGGTGTACGGAATGCGGCCATATCCAGATCCATAACAATTCCTGCCGCAACCGGAACTGCCCCAACTGCCAGGCTGTCAAAAAAGAAGTCTGGGTGGACAAACGCAGGGCAGAAGTGGTTGATTCCCCTTATTTCCATGTGGTGTTCACGCTTCCCCATGAGCTGAACCCTCTCATCTACTGTAACCAGAAACTCCTCTATGGCTTCTTCCACAGATGCTGCGCAGAAACGCTTTTAGAACTTTCCGCTGACAAAAAACATCTTGGGGCAACGCCCGGCATCATACAGGTCCTCCATACCTGGGACCAGGAGCTGGGCTACCACGTGCATATGCACTGTATCGTTTCCGGCGGCGGCCTTACCCCAGACCATAAGATCCGGACGGTCAAGAAAAACTTCTTTGTCCGGGTGGAGACCCTCCGGGATAAGTTTAAAGGGAAGTTCCTCGCGGGGCTCCAGTCCTTCTTCCGGGACAGGCAGATGGTTTTTTCCGCTTCCTGCGAAAAGCTGAGGAACTCTTACCATTGGGCTGAATTCCGGGATTCTCTTTACCATAAGGACTGGTGCCCCTATATAAAAGAAACCTTCAATGGTTTTGGGAACGCCATTGAGTATCTCGGCCGCTACACCCATAAGATCGCCATCTCCAACAACCGGATCCTCTCTGTTTCGGAAACACACACCACCTTCTCTGCACGGGGCAGGAAGCCGGGAGAACCCCAGAGGGAGGTCACGCTGGAAAATACGGAATTCATCCGCCGTTTCCTGATGCACGTACTCCCGAAAGGGTTCCAGAAAATCCGTTATTATGGGTTCCTGAACAACCGGATGAAATCAAAAAACCTGCGGCTTATCTTTACCCTGCAGGGACACCAGCGGTTCCAGCAGAGATATGCGGGGCTTTCCATGGCAGAACTCCTGAAAGTCGTTTGGAACATTGACATCCGTATCTGCCCGGTTTGCGGATATGCCGGCATGCGTCCCATGGGGAGAACTTATGCCTGCCTCCGCTGAATGTTCGCTAATCGATCCGCTTTTTTATGGCCTCCCAGACGGAAGGCCTGCCTGCCCTGCCCTGATCTCTGCCACAGCAACAGAAAAACAACTTTTTCCCCGTTTTATCCATACTTTTTCTTATTCCAAGCCGGATTTTTGGCCACCCGGGAAGGATACAATCCCCATATGGGATACGGCTAATCCGTCCGCGTCCTGGTACAATTGGAAAGAATCACATTCCGGGCAGTTCAGCATTATGCAGGACTGCCCGTTTCTTTTTGCCCTGAATCTGATACTTTCCTTAAGAATTATACCACAAAACGTACAAAAGCGCACGTATTATTTTGAAAAATTTGACAAAAAAAGGAGCCATAATTGGCTTGAATAAAGGATTTCTGCGATATAATGTTTTGAAAAAGTGTCAAACACCCGATTGATGAGGAGGCGATTCTTAGGGCGGCCGCAGATACCGGAGCCATTGTGACGGCAGAAAATCATAATGTGATCAACGGGCTGGGTTCAGCGGTATCGGAAGTTCTGGTAAAGAATAGGCCGGTGCCGGTGGAGATGATCGGCGCGCAGGATGAGTTTGGAGAGGTTGGATATATCGATTATCTGTCCGAACGGTTCAAAATGAATGCGCCCTATATAGCAGCCGCGGCAAAAAAAGCGATTTCCAGAAAGTAAAAATGTAATAATCAAGAGCAGGAAAAAGGATCCGGGTTCTCCTGACGGGGACAGGATTGTTAGTGTAAAATTATAGTTGGCAAAAATAAAGGGAAGAAGCCGAAACCTCTTCCCAATCACACAGTTTTTCTTTATGATGTTAGTTGCGAGAAAAACACGTAAAGGAGACTGTGTGATGAGTATTATTGTAGATGAAAATCTGGTATCCTTCAAGGAGTTAGAGAAAAAAATATTTGATTATGTCTGTGAGTTGGGAAGGGAGATCACCCGGATTATGCTGGAATCCTATGATAAAGAACTGGCAGAGGGGCGTGATAAGAAGGTTTACCGGGGGAAAGGGGGCCGCAGGACATCGATCAAGACCGTATATGGGGAAGTGGAATACAGCAGACGGGTATACCAGACCAAAACACAGGACGGGCAGACTGCCCATGTATTCCTGCTGGATCAGGCAATGGGGATGGACAAGATCGGCCTGATCTCCACGAACCTGGCTGAGAAGATCGCCCTGACAGTCACAGAGTCGCCTTACCGGACAACCGCAGATATCATCAGCCAGACCTGCGGCCAGACGATCAGCGCCCAGGGGGTATGGAACATGATGCAGCGCCTGGGAGAGAGGATCGATGAAGAAGAGCGGTATGCGGTAAAACAGATGGAAGCTGATGAGGCAGAAGGAACCCGGGAACTGCCGGTACTGTTCGAGGAAATGGACGGGGTATGGCTCCGCATGCAGGATAAACACCACAGGAAAAGGAAGAAGCAGGAAATGAAGGTGTTTACTATGTATGAGGGCTGGGATGCGGAAAAAGAGAAAGAGGGCCGCAGCAGCCTTGTAGGGAAGACCATGCTGGCGGGGATGGAGGACAGTAAGACATTTCATGAAAAAAGAGAGGCCAGGATCCACAAGAAATACGATGCTGATGAGATTGGCCAGAGGATCCTGAATGGGGATGGAGGGAGCTGGATCCGGGAGCCCTACGACCCGGATGCGATCTTCCAGTTAGACCGCTACCACATCTATCAGGAAGTGCTGCGCAAGATAAAAGACAAAAAGGCGCGGCAGGAGATCCGGGAGCTTCTGGAAGGTGAGAAGATCGAGGAGATGCTGGAATACATCCGGATGTATGCGGACAGCGTGGAAAGTCCGGATGAGGACGATACACGGAGTAAAAAAGCGAGGGAATTCTTAAAATATCTGGAGAACAATCGGGAGGGTCTTCTGCCCTATGACCGACAGGGAGTAACTATTCCGGAGCCGCCGGAGGGGATTTTGTACAAACATATGGGAGTACAGGAAAACCAGAACTGCACGGTAATCACGATGCGGATGAAGCACCGGCGGATGAGGTGGTCGGTCGCGGGAGCGAATAACCTGGCGAAAGCGCTGTATCGGAGGGAAAACAAAGAACTGATCCAGACGATAGAAAGATATACGGACGGCCTGGCCTTTACGATGCAGATGAAGCAGGCAATTGAGATTCTGAGTGCCGCCAAGGCGCCAAAGAAAGACGGGAAAGGAAATGCCTATGCGGATCTGATAAACTGCCATAT
>CANQMW010000058.1 GCA_947625045.1 uncultured Oscillospiraceae bacterium | reverse complement strand
GTAAAGAGTATTGCTATTTGACATAAACAAAATGCTGAGGACGGATAGCGCACCCTACGAAAAAGGTTACGTTATCTTACCTCAGCAAAGTTGGTCCCAGAATATCCGTCGTCCACAAAAAAGACAAGGTTAGCGAAATGATGAGCTTGGGCGTATGCCTTGAGGATCGCCTTTTGATTTGAAATGGAGTTGCTCTCCCCATCCAGGGAATCTTCTTGGCTCAGACGGCAATATAGTGCTGTGATCTTGTCAGTTGCCCGTGATGACATATTTGATACCTCCTTCTTGGGGGCAACTGCCTTATCAGAATTGGCTTGATCAATAGAAGCAGATTTCTTTTCCTCGTTCATTCTTCTGCCTCCGCGCCGGTCACGTTCTGCTCCATGACGCGCTCCAGCTTTCTGTCAAGAAGCTCGATCCCATCATAGCTTCCCGTGACCGCATAGACCGTCCCGCTAATTTCCTTGGTCAGCGTGATCTTCGGCAGCTCGTTTGCGGAAAGGTTCTGGACGTGAAGTTTGCCGGATTCGTCTCGGTGCTTTTCGTGATCGTCATGATCTGCAGGAAGCGGTTCCCGCTCAAAGTACGGGTCGGGGTTGGAGAAGTAGTATGTAGGTATCTCCTCAGTGGGCTTCTCGCTACGCATCGCCTCGAAAAGATCAAAGGCTTTATCTGCGGGGTGCAGTTCCAGCAGGCGTTCCAGGATGATCCGCTCACCTGGCGTGAGCATGGAGAGGGTTTCCTGGTCTTTCTCCGAGAGGCCGGATTCGGTTTTGCTCACTTCTTCGCTCATGGCGGACCTCCTGGATGGAATGAACGGGGCAAGAATTTACTTTAAATCATGATAGCAGAACGCGAGCGATTTTACAAGGCCGCAGTTGTATCAGCCGCTCAAAACAGGTGTCCGATAAAGCGGTCCTCCGAGGGCTCAAACAAACTGGCAAGCAGGGCATGAGGCAAGCCACATGCAAAAAACTTCGTTTTCCTGCCCGCCAGTTATTTTGCTTCCGCACAATCCTGGCAAGCAGGGCATGTGGGCACCCATACCACGAAAACTTCGTTTTCTCTGCTTGCACGTCTTTCGCCTTCGCGCAATCCTGGCAAGCAATGCATAGTGGTACACACATGCGAAAAATGGACGATCTCGGCACGGCCGGAATCGTCCATTTTGCTTGTTAGGGCAGCATCCCTAAGACCCTTTGATCGCACAATGAATTGTGCGACTGCGCTCCTGCGGAGCTTCCTCTGAAGAAGTGTTCAGTGTGCTACCTCGCGTTCATTTCTTTCTGGACGCTTTCCAGAAATCGCTCGGCGATGGGTGAAAAGACCTGATACTTTTTCCACACCAGGTATATCCGGGTTTCCAGCCGGGGCGACAGAGGCCGGAACACCAGACCGCTGCCCCGGCTCGTGTCAATGAGGTGGTCGAAGGTCAAGAGAAGCCCCAGCCCCTCTTTGACAAAGAGAGAACCGTTATAGGCGAGCCGGAAGGACCCCTCCAGATGCAATTCATCCATGCGCTCACCGCACCACCTGGGGATGTCGTTTGCCCACCCCTGCTCCGAACAGAACAGGGGCAGTCCTGCCAGATCGTCCACAGTGACGGCCTCTTTCCGGGCCAGGTCATGGCCGTCCGGCATCACCACGCCCCAAACATCCCCGGCAGGAAAGGGCAGATAGTTGTACTTGGCGGTGTTGGGCTCATCTGCCAGCGCCGCGAAGTCCAAAAGGCCCTTGTCCAGCTTCTCCGTGACCTGCTCCGTGTCGCCGCTGGTGATATGGTAGCGCAGGCCCGGATAGGTCTGCTTGAACCTCTTGATCTGGCGGGCCAGGCTGCGTATCTGATAGGACTCCGCCAGTCCCAGATACACGTCCCCGCCGGTCACATCGTCCAGCGCCGCAAACTCCCCCGCGATCTTGTCTGCCATGGATACCAGGTCCTCCGCCCGCTTTCGCAGGAGCATCCCTTCCTCGGTCAGTTCGATGCTGAAGCTGTGCCGGACAAACAGCTTCTTTCCCAGTTCATCCTCCAGCGCCTGTATCTGTTTGGACAGCGTGGGCTGTGTGACGTGCAGCAGCTCCGCTGCCCGTGTCATGTTCTCCTCCCTGGCCACCGCGAGGAAATAACGCATCGTCCGCAGTTCCATGATACCCTCCATGATATTCATAAATTCTATATCACGATATAAATTATAACTATTTGTTGCCGAATAATCAAGAGTGGTATGATCGCTCTTGACAGGGGGTGCAGGCCAATGGACGAGCTTACACAAAGTATGAAAGACGCCGGCTGTGATAAAGAGACGATCGGCACTGTCTGCCGGTTATATGACGGCGGGCAGGTAGAGGACGCAGTGAAGGTGCTGCGCCGTCACCGCTGTGCATTGATGGATGAAGTCCATGAAAGTCAGGGTAAAGTGGACTGCCTTGATCTTCTGGTGAGGAACATCGAAAAAGGCAGAGCTTATAAAACTTCGGGGAGGTAACACTATGAAACACATCTTATCTGCGCTATGCGTTTTGGCGCTGGCTTTTTGCCTGATCGTCGGCATCGGCGGTCCCGCCTACGCATCAGAGGCGGAGACGGACAGTACCATCCTGGTCGCCTTTTTCTCCGCCACCAACACCACGCGGCCCCTGGCCGGGTACGCCGCGGACATCCTGGGCGCAGACCTGTATGAGATCGTGCCGGTCGAGCCTTATACCCCGGAGGACCTGGCCTATTACACCGGCGGCCGGGCCGACCGGGAACAGAACGACCCCTCTGCCCGGCCCGCCATCGC
Source organism: uncultured Oscillospiraceae bacterium (assembly GCA_947625045.1). GTDB lineage: Bacteria > Bacillota > Clostridia > Oscillospirales > Oscillospiraceae > CAJOIG01. The sequence goes on along the minus strand of CANQMW010000058.1, from coordinate 2,221 downwards.
AGGCCGTGTGGAGGATATGGCGCAATATGATACCATCCTCATAGGCTATCCCATCTGGCACGGCCAGGCACCCCGGATCATCAGTACATTCCTGGAGAGCTATGATTTTTCCGGCAAGACCATCCTGCCCTTCTGCACGTCCCATTCAAGCGACATCGGCTCCAGCGATGACAACTTACACGTCCTCGCGCCGGACGCGCACTGGCTGAACGGGACCCGTTTCCCCGCCGGGACGACCAAGGCAGCGATCTCCGCGTGGCTGGACGCCAACGGGATAACGGCGGCAAAGCCCAACGCGACGCCCGCTCCCACGCCTGTGCCGACAGCGGAACCGACCCCTGTTCCAACAGCAACTCCCACACCCGCGCCCGCACCGGCGAAGAGCGGCTGGCAGTGGGAATCCGGCGGCTGGCGTTACTATAATGACGGAATGATGGTCAGGTCTAACTGGATCGACGATGCCGGCGAGAGGTATTACATAGACACGAATGGCATCATGGTCAGCAACGGCTGGAAGTACATCGGCGGCGCATGGTACTACTTTGAGAAAAGCGGCACGATGGTCAGCAACAACTGGGAATATGATGCGGGCGTATGGTATTTTGTCGGGCCGGACGGGAAAATGATGGAGGGCTTTGCCGAGATCGCCCTGGGACGGGCCGATGACGGATGGTACTACTTCAACGAGAAACACGACGGCACCTTTGGCCACATGATGACCGGGTGGCAATATATCAATGGCACTTGGTACTACTTTAATCCCAAACATGACGGGACCTTTGGCCGAATGGTCACAAACGACTGGATATATGACGGGGGCGTATGGTACTTTGTCGGGCCAGACGGGAAGATGATGGAGGGTTTGAGCCAGATCGCCCTGGGCCGGAACGATGACGGGCTCTACTATTTCAGCGAGAAGCACGACGGCACATACGGCCATGTGATGACTGGCTGGCAGACCGTGGGTGGGAATACCTACTATTTCAATCCGAGGCACAATGGCACCTTTGGCCGGGCCTATGTAAACGGGACCTATACCATCAACGGCAAGAGCTGTACCTTTGACGAGAACGGCAGACTGGTGGAGCAGGGTACAGAGCCCGATCCGCAGACCCCGCAGACCCCGCAAAGTCCACAGACCCATGGATTCAACTTTGACAGGAGAACGGTCATGCTCAACAGCGGCTATGAAATGCCTATCATGGGCCTGGGAACATACAGTCTGTCCGATGAGGAGTGCTATAACTCCGTCACCGCCTTGCTCCAGGCAGGCGGGCGGCTCATAGATACCGCCTATATGTACGGCAACGAGGCCGCCGTGGGCCGGGCCGTCCGGGACTCCGGCATACCCCGTGAGGAGATATTCGTCATTACCAAAATATACCCCGGCTCCCAATACGCGAACCCCGAACAGGCCATCCAGGAGGCCCTCGATAAACTGGACATCGGCTATATCGACATGATGCTGCTCCACCACCCCGGCACCAACGATGTAAAGGCGTACAAGGCCATGGAACAGGCAGTGGCAGAGGGCAAGATACATTCCCTGGGCCTTTCCAACTGGTATGTGAAGGAGCTGGAGGAGTTTCTGCCCCAGGTGAATATCATGCCCGCGCTGGTGCAGAACGAGATACACCCCTACTACCAGGAGAACGATGTGATACCCTATATCCAGAGCCTGGGCATCGTGGTCCAGGGCTGGTACCCCTTCGGCGGACGCGGCTACACGGCGGAGCTTTTGGGAAACGAGACGATCTCCGCCATCGCAGCGGCCCACGGCGTGTCCTCCGCGCAGGTCATTCTGCGGTGGAACCTGCAAAAGGGCGTAGTGGTCATCCCTGGCTCCAGCAACCCGGACCACATCCGGGAGAACCTGGACCTGTTCGGCTTCGAGCTTACCCAGGACGAAATGGCCCGGATCAACGGGCTGGATAGAAATGAAAAGCACGACTGGTATTGATCTTACGCAAGATAGGGGCGGTAACTATACAGACAGCAGAGCCGCCAATATAAACAACTCCGAAGCTAAATGGGTGCATTGTCCTGTTTGCAGGAATAAAACGAGGATAAAGGTTTATGAAGATTCGGTTTTGCTGAACTTCCCCCTCTTTTGCCCAAAATGCAAGCAGGAACACAATGTCAGTATCATCCAGATGAAGATGGTGATAAATGATGAGCCTGCTCCACCACCTCGGCCACGCTTCCAGTACAAATACCCCTA
>CANQMW010000057.1 GCA_947625045.1 uncultured Oscillospiraceae bacterium | reverse complement strand
TCCTGCTGGCTGGGATAAATCCTTATCCTTTTTCATTGTCCTCTTGACGGGTCGCAGTTCAAAAAGCCCTCGGGCGCTTGGTGTATGTTTCCATAGGTTCATTGCTCGCCCTATCTCATATCACGAACTATCGCGAGGAAGGAGCGATAGGGGTTTATGTTGTTATCTTTACCCTGGCGGATTGGTTTGCTATGTTCTGATAGGGTGCTGTAGGGACCCCATTCCAGAAAAGTCTGATATCAAATTCATGCTCCAGAAGTTTTTTGTCTAAATTTGAGATGTGGAGGAGATCACCCTTAAAATCACTTCTGGATTTGCTGTTCAACAGTTCTTCTATTTTCTTAATATTGCAACTGCGTACCAGCTCTTCTTCCAGATTTCCGACTTGTGGGATAAGCACGACTTCTGATACAGCGGAACATTCACCCAAGGTCTTCACGTTCTTTTTTAGGATGTCGACATTCCCTGCGTCAGTATCGAATACCAATACGACCATCGTGCCTCGGGAGAGTGTTCTAAGGTGCATATTCGTTATTTCTTGATTTACCGCATTTAGTTTTTGAACTTTTCCAGGCCGGATCACTCCCAGTTTGGTTTTTAGAGTATTAACAAGCTTTTGTTCATCTTCTCCTTCGACATAGTACTGCACAAACTTGCTTTTCAACGTTATCACCTCTGCACACAGACATCGGCAATTGCGTAAATAAGATCGACCCCGGGTGCTGTGGAAAAAAGATCATTTGCTACAGCGTTTTTCAGTGAGTCAGTATTACGCTTAAGCAAAGTGGATGCGTCAACGCAAGTGATGGGGCATTCTGTATCATCCACGTCCTTACGAAGAAAAGTAAACGCATGCTTCGGAAGGTTCATATCAAGTATATCAGTATTGTGCGTGGTAAAGAAAAGTTGAGCATCTGGCTGAAGAGATTCGATCATAAGAGAGAGAATGGCTTTTTCGATGTCGCTGTGGATATATGGGAATTTTTCATCACAATAATAGAATGTGTGCTTTCCTTGGACCAGAGAGGAAACTACACTGGCGACCTCTACACCTGCTTTGGTTCCGCTGGAAAGCAGGTTTGTGTCGAACTGCTCGCCATCCTGAAGAATAATAGACTTATTGCGCAGGCGGATCACATATGCTTTTTCTACATCCCGGGACATTTCTACTTTCTGAACAGATGGATCCAGCGCCTTTAAAACGTTCTCAAGCACAAATAAGAATTTCTTATCTTTGTTTGGCAGGTTAAGAATGCGCTGCGTGTCCTTGGGATACTCAAAAAACCAGTCGAGAATATTGTCCATCTTTTTTAACTCTTCAATGAAGTTCTCTGCTGGTGAAAGGCTGGAGGCTTCTATTCGTTCGGCACAGGATCTATAGCTATCCTTTGACAGGATGCTTTCTTGTCGGATTTCCAATCTAATGTTTTCATCGCTATACGCTCTGTTTTTCTGGGCGGTGATCGTACAAATCACACGGTAGAAAACATAGTTTTCAGACGCCAAGTCTAGTACAAAAGAAGCGTCTTTGCTGCGATCACTGATAACTTCTGTAAGGATTTTATAGTCTTTCTTGTCAATGAAATTGAAGATCCGCAGCAGAATTTGACCAAATGTGGTCTTGCCTGTGGCGTTCGCTCCCATTATAATGTTCACTTTTTTGTAGCGGAAATTAGGACGACCCGCAAGATACTCCGCTTCTATGCTGGAATCAACGATCTTTTTTGGATAGGTCAAGTTCATATGAAAGTTCTTAAATGCGTATAGATTGTCTAATCGAATGTCTAAAATGACCATTTTCTTCCTCCTCACGTCAATTTTTTCGCATTTCACGAAGTAATCTTCCTTTCACATTCTAACTCAACGATTGATGAAAATCAATATCTTTCTGGCAAGCAGCGTCGTATTTCACAATAAAGATAACCAGGTTCACCGCGTGCAAATGATTCGAAACGTGCTGGCAAGTGAGCAAGAGGTAACAGTTCAGAACACTGATCATCTTGCTTTATTTGGCAGGTTTTTATTCTTCATGTCATAAAAAACCTGAACCCATCTTATGAGCCGCTGCATTCCCGGCGCTTCCAGAGGACGAAAAAAGGTAATCCATCCGGCAGATCCAAAAGATCTGTTCGGAAAGATTACCTTCTTCTGATGTGGTACGACTCCCCATAAGAGACTTATCGGGGCCCCCATGAAAGCCCAGCGCAGCGGGTTTCATGGGGAAAAGGAAGAAGAGCTTTGACCGATGGAGGAGCCCCGCTTGCGGGGGTCTGACATCTTCAAAGCTCTTTCGACGTGGTACACCAGAGGATTCCATATCCGAACCCGACTCCTGTTCCGCCAGGGCCATGCTTGCCTCTTCAAATGTTATCGTCTCTGTGCCGTCCTTGTAGTTGATCGTGTATTCCAGCTTGTCATCATAAACATACACCGAATTGATAAACGTGTCGATCAGCCGCTGCCGATGTTCTTTCTTCGTCATGTCCAGATTACGAAGCCGCTTCAGCCACATGGTCACGAATTCCGCCGTCAGCTTTGGCTTCGCCAGCTTCTCGTTGGCGATCTTGATCTCCAGGTCCTCTTTGGCAGCCTCCAGTTCCTCCAGGCGGCTTTTGGTAGAGGGGGTCAAGATGCCCTGCTGGATGGCGTTGAGCAGATTGCTGATGCCGGTCTCCGCCTCTTTCAACTGCTGTTCATACAGCGGAAGATCGGTGTTTTCCCGCTCCTGCAAGTCCATCACCATGGAGACGATGGCCTCAATGGTCTTGTCGTCCTGCAGTGCCGCTATCGCTCGGTTCACGACTAGGTCCTCGATGAATTGTTTCTTGACCGGCTTCTTGTGGCAGCTCCCGCGTTTCCTCTTGGCGGAGAAGCACTTGTAGTAGCGATAGACTTTCCCCGTATGGCTGGCTCCGCTCTCTCCGAACATATAGGCCCCGCAGTAACCGCAATATAGCTTGGTCGTGAGCAGATAATCTTCCTCGGCCTTGTGGCGGGCCGGAGCGCGCCGGTTCTTTTCCAGCTTTTCCTGCACCCGGTCAAACAGAACCTGGGGGACGATGGCGGGAATACCGTCGGGCACCACGATGTCCCGGTATTTGTACTCTCCCCGGTATCTGCGATTCTTGAGGATGTGGTCAATGCTGTTATAGGTCATTTGCTGACCTTTTGCGTTCTTGATGCCTTGCCCGTTCAGCCAGTCCCGGATGTCGGTCATGGTCGCGCCCTCATCATAGCGCTTGAACACTTCCAGCACATAGGGTGCCGTCAGAGGGTCGATTTGGAAATGATGCTCGCTGTCTATAATGTAGCCAATTGGGAGCGTCCCGCCGTTGAACTTACATTTGAGTGCATTCTCGGTTCGGCCACGGATGACCTTTTCTGACAGGTCGGCGGAGAAGTATTCGGCGTAGCCTTCCAGCACGGATTCAAGGATAATGCCTTCGGCCCCGTTGGAGATGACCTCGGTGGCAGATACGACTTTGACGCCGTTCTTCTTCAGCAGAGCCTTATACCTGGCACTGTCATAGCGGTTCCGGGCGAAGCGGTCCAGTTTCCACACGATGACCATATCAAACAGCTTCTTGCCGCTGTCCTTGACCATAGCCTGGAACTCTGGGCGGTTATCCGTCTTGGCGGAGAACGCCCGGTCGATGTAGTGACGCAACACGGTGATGCCGTTTTTCTCTGCGAAGGCGGTGCATTCACGGATTTGCCCCTCGATGCTCTCCTCCCGCTGGTTGTCGGACGAGTACCGGGCATAGATCACAGCGGTCATTTCGTCTCCTCCTCCAGCATCTGCACCAGCGTCTTTTTCAGGCGCTTGTTCATGGGGGATTTGGGGTCAAAGCACATCTCGATAAACTCATTCATTTCCGGGTGCAGCTTGCCCAGGTCCGGCTCGTTGGAATACACCTTTCCCCGTGGATTATCCGTGCGGCCATAGAGGTAATCCAGCGACACATCAAAGTAATCCGCATAGCGGAGCAGAACCTTGGCGGATGGCTCGCACTGGTTATTCTCATAGCGGTTGACACCGGACTGCCGTAGACCCAAGATAGGGGCCAGCTTATTCTGGGACACGTTGATAGACAGTCGCAGCGCCCGCAGCCTGTCTGCCATGATCTGCATGATGGGCCCTCCCTTGTTGGTTTTCTATATCATAGCACATCACGGCATATAAATCAACAACTGGTTTGCATAATGTTGTGTAAGTTAAAGCGGCGCTTGGCAACTGTCCAAACACCGCTATATTTTCCTATAATTTTTTCTTTTCCAGCGTCCGCAGATAGTCTTTCCGAAAGGCCCGGACGCTGCCAAAGAACTCCTGTTCGGATTTTGTGAACGACGCGCTGTCGGCCTTCTCCGCCAGCAACTCCATCGTGCAGATCAGGTCGGCGGACTGGAACAGCTTGTAATCGACGGGGCGCACCTTGCGAAACTCCACATGGGTGTACAGCGTATTGAAAACCGACGTGATGATCTTTGTCAGCTCGATCTGCCCGTTATCGTAGTAGACGATCACCCGGTCAAAGCTGTTCCAATATGCCTCATGCTGGCGCAGCGTCTCGGCGATCTTTTTGGAAAGCTGCGCCGTCATAGAGATCACATCGGGGCAATCCCGTTTCCTGACCTTGATGCAGGCGTATCGAATGTCCAGTCTGCGGGTAAAGTGGAAGAGCGCATTGAACAGCCGCTTGCGATCCTCCGTCAAATCGTTCGCATAGACGGCCTCCCGCCGGATGAGCGGCCCGGTATGTACGGCGTGTTCCGGGTAGCCTAGGTTCTGAAGATGTTCATTGAAACGGGCGATGTCCCCAGAGATGTCAGCCGCCTGATCGTGGAGCACCATGGAGACGATGTAATAAGGCGAGTGGGCCTCATAGGGGCCAAAATCGCCCGACTCGTCAATGAATACGCTCAGCACTTTCTCCGGCATGATGCGTCCTCTCAATCTCTATCTAAAGAAAGTGGCGGGGAATTTCCCCGCCATTCGGTGGACCAGGGTCTTTCGACCAGCCCAGTCAGTGGACTCCACTGACTTATTCTATGTGTATTATAGCGGATGATTCGCAGTTTGTCAAATAAGTT
>CANQMW010000056.1 GCA_947625045.1 uncultured Oscillospiraceae bacterium | reverse complement strand
TTTGGTGCCGGTGGCGGGGGTCGAACCCGCACGGTGTCGCCACCGCCGGATTTTGAGTCCGGTACGTCTGCCAATTCCATCACACCGGCACGGCTTCCCCATTATACATGGGGTCAGGCTGGAAATCAAGCCCTTCAGCCCGCCTTCATGGCCAGGAAGGCGTTGATGAATCCGTCGATGTCCCCGTCCATGACCGCCTGGATGTTGCTGTTCTCGTAGCCGGTACGGGTGTCCTTGGCCAGGGTGTAGGGCATGAACACGTAGGAGCGTATCTGGCTGCCCCACTCGATCTTCATCTGCACGCCCTTGATGTCCTCGATCTTCTCCAGGTGCTCCCGCTCCTTGATCTCGGCCAGCTTGGCCCGGAGCATCTCCTTGCAGTTTTCCAGGTTCTGGAAATGGCTCCGCTCTACCTGGCTGGAGACCACGATGCCCGTGGGCAGGTGGGTAAGGCGGACGGCGGAGCTGGTCTTGTTGACCTTCTGGCCGCCGGCGCCGGAGGAGCGGTAGACGTCCATCTTGATGTCCTCGTCCCGCAGCTCTATCTCCCCGGCGTCGCCGATCTCCGGCATGACCTCCACGGCGGCGAAGCTGGTCTGCCGGCGGCCGGAGGCGTCGAAGGGGCTGATGCGCACCAGGCGGTGCACACCGTGCTCGCTCTTCAAAAACCCATAGGCGTTGTCGCCCTCTATTTTAATAGTGGCGGACTTGATGCCCGCCTGGTCCCCGTCCTGCCAGTCCATGAGGGTGTACTTGAACCCATGCCGGTCTGTCCACATGGTATACATGCGGTAGAGCATCTGGGCCCAGTCCTGGGCCTCGGTGCCGCCGGCGCCGGCATGGAAGGTGACGATGGCGTTGTTGGCGTCATACTCTCCGGTGAGCAGGGTGGACAGCCGGGTCTGTTCCAGGTCCGCGGCGAACTTGTCGTAGCTCTCGGAAAGCTCCGGGAGCATGGACTCGTCGTTCTCCTCCAGGGCCATCTCGCATATTGTCATCATGTCGTCCCAGGCGGCGGACAGCTTCTGGTAGGTGTCGCATTTATTTTGCAGGCTCTTCAGCCGCTGCTGGGCCTTCTGGCTCCGCTCCAGGTCGGACCAGTAGTCCGGCTCCTCCGCCTCGGCGTGGAGCTTCTCGATCTCCATCCGGGCGTCTTGAAGGTGCATGGCCTCGGCCAGGTGGTCCAGCTCCGGCTTGCAGCCGTTCAGCTTCGTCTTGTATTCCTCAAATTGCAGCAGTGCCATATCGACCGTTCCTCTCTCATAGCCGCGTCTTATATCTTCCCATTCATCATACCTTGAACGGGCTGGAAAATCAAGGATTTTCCCTCGGATTGCAATATGAGCCCGTTTGTGGTATGGTAGAGGCGCTATGAAACGACTGATTCCCTTAATAATCGTCATATTTGTGCTCTTGGCAGTGCTCATCGGGCTCATCATCTACTATGTGGCCCGGCCGGCGGCGCCCCCGGAGCCCAGCCCCACGCCCATCCCCACCCCCACGGTGGACCCCCACGAGGGGGAGGTGCAGGTGCTGGACGGCAAAGGCGGGTACATGTGGGTGCCGGAGGCGAAGGATATGCCCCTGTTCGGCCGGGAGCCCACGGACTTCAACGTCCAGGACCAGGTGCCCAGCTACGCAGGTTCGGACCTTACCATGGTCCGGGGCGTGGACGTATCCGACCACCAGGGCGAGATCGACTGGCAGGCGGTGGCGGACTACGGCGTGCAGTTCGCCCTGATCCGTTGCGGCTACCGCTCCTACGGCGAGGGGGACATCCACGAGGACGCCCGTTTCCGCGCCAACATCCAGGGCGCGCTGGACGCGGGCCTGGATGTTGGCGTGTACTTCTTCTCCCAGGCGCTGAACATCGTGGAGGCCGCGGAGGAGGCGGTGTATACCATCCGCCTTATCGAGGACTACGACGTGACGCTGCCGGTGTTCTTCGACTGGGAGCCCCTGCCCTATGAGGGGTCCCGCAGCGCGGACGTGCCCGGCGAGACGGTCACGGCCGCGTGCCTGGAATTCACGAAGCTGGTGGAAGCCGCGGGCTATGAGCCGGGGATGTACAGCTATCTGAACCTGGCCTATCTCACCTATGATCTCAACCAGCTGGTGGGCCTGACCCTCTGGATGGGCGACCCGGGCACCAAGCCCATCTTCTACTACGACCACGACTTCTGGCAGTACTCCTATACCGCCACGGTCCCGGGCATCAACGTGGACGTGGACATGGACGCCATGTACATACGGGCAGATAAGCCACGAAATACCCCCGCGCCCAGCGCCTCGCCCGAGGCAGGTGTGGCGCCTGTTGGATAACGCCTCCCTCTGACGAGGAAATTCTTGCCAATGTAAAGAATAAGGCCCCCTCTGATGGGCGGTGGCCATAAGACAGTATGACCCCCCAAAAAACATCTGGCAACTGCCTTACGGAATTGGAACTGAACAACAGACAGCAGCAAGGCAATACATGATGGCTTGAAGAAGCTTTTCATCTGTACATCTCAGTATATGGCCGCAGAACTCGACGATAGCATGGTTGAAGAATTGAACGGTATTATGATGACTGGCGAGTTGGGGCGCACAACAGGCATTGCCAAAGAGGGAGCTGACAGGGAAATGATGTGTAGCGGTGACAGCGGCCCGTATTGATATTATTTCGGCAATATGTTACACTATGGTCAAGTTCATGGACACGCGGCGATACCTTGGAACATTTGAAATTGGCTATTATTGGCGATGAGAAATCATATGGCAGATCGGAGAGTCATCTTTGAACAATTTTAAGATAATTAAACGTAATTGGATGAGGGGACACATGCCATGGATACAGACACAATGATCCTGCGTTTTCGCGATTTAGTCACTTCGGAGAACGGGACAATCGAACAGCATAAAGCGATTATTGCTAAGCATGGCTATGTTTGGTGGGGATGGTGGAACAAGGACAGCGAAAAGGTTCCCGATGATTTTTCCCTGCTGTCCACACAGGCGAAAGAAAGCCCTATCTCTGTTTTTCTTGTTGATTCCGGTCAGAATCTTTTATATCGCGCGGCCTGCAGTGACATTGGGATACACAAGAAAACGAAAGGCTCCTCGCCCGACAAGGATAAAACTCCTGAATACTATCGCGACCAAGATTATTATGCATGGTTTCGATTTACAAGCATTGAACCCTGTGAAGAAGACGAATTGAAACAGTATTCTTACATACACTGTAATAATCTGTTTAAGGATCCTAATACAGACTATAGCCGTTTTGAAAACAAACGCGTCTATTCAATCGCCGAACTCGTTCAGCAGAATCGCACCGTGTGGTTTGTCAGGAGGGCAAAAGAAACCGATCTTGCTAATGAGATCATATTGCTTGACGCAGAATATGTGCAGCCGTCGCATTTCAGCAAAAAGTATTATCAGGCCGCCGGAGATACACTGCTGTGGCTGTCAGACTTGCACCTATCCGATAACGTGTTTGAGCATATTGCCGGAAAGCCGCAGCCAACGCTCGCTCAACACATTTGTGGCTGTGTTCGCACTCACAAGATAAAAGCCGCAGGGCTTTTGATCTCCGGTGATATTACGTCTTGTGCCAAAAGCGATGGATTCCAAATAGCAAAGGATATGCTCAGAGATATTAATACTGAAGTCCTTGATCCGTTAAAACCTGAGAATATCCTTATATGCCCAGGAAACCATGATTTTAAAAGAGCTCCTGAAGATTTGGGTAAAGATGTGCAACCTGCATTAATATCCGAAATAACTGACGATGCTGACACTACAAAAGATTTTGCTGATTTTTATAATTCAATTTATAAGTTAAAGCCTAACAAGTATTTCGCGAGTGGAAAAAAGATCCTGCTTTCTTCGGGGCACATTCTGGAGATCGCAGCGCTCAACAGCTTAATGTTTCGGCAATATCAGAATTTTGAGGGACACGGCTATTTATCACAGGAACAGTTGGATTTTGTTTCCGAACAGATGGGGTGGAATAATAGCAACAATCAGAATACGATACGCATCGTGATGATGCACCACCATTATTTGCCTACCTGCTACGTGGAAGATGCGGACGCGAAAAAAGCCAGCAGCGTTGTTTATGACGCGGATCGCCTGATGAACTGGCTGACTAGGTACAATGTTAAGTTATTGCTGCATGGTCACAAACACAAATCTTTTGTTGCCCAGGTAGTCTATCCCAAGAAACCGACCGAGGATATTGCATCATCTGACGCACTGCATAAGATCACCATTGTGGGAATGGGCGGTACAGGGGCTAAAAATACGGATAACAAGCTTGCAATGATTGCCTTTGAGGGCAGCGAAGTAATGATTCAGTTTTACCGATTGCATAACGATCAAATCTCTGAAGACGCACTGGACCAAAAAGTAAAAATTCAATTGTGAGTGATATTAATGATTCGATTATTAATAACCGATTTGGATGATACGCTTTACTCATGGATCGGGTTTTTTATTCCGGCATTCTATGAAATGGTGGATGAATTAGCGTCTCTTTTGAAGAAGGACAAAGAAGAATTATTAAAAGAGTATAGATGCGTTCATCAGGAGAAAGGAAGCGTTGAATACCCCTATGCGACAACACTGCTCCCGTCCGTCCAGGCAGCGTATCCAAATTGTTCACAGCAAGAGCTAGTTAAATTATTAGATCCTGTATTTCTCAGATTTAATGCATCCCGCAACAAGAATCTGCAGCTTTACCCAAATGTGATGGAGACACTGACCGAACTAAACAAGTCTGGCGTGAAGATCGTTGGGTATACTGATTCAGCAGAAGAAAACGGGTTTTATAGATTGCGAAAGCTGAGAATAGATTACTTATTTCATAAAGTATATGTTTCTGACAGTCAGTATGAAACCTCAAATCCCTCGCGCTTATCAGATAAAACTATCGTCGTTCACGGGAAAAAACCTGATCCAGAATTACTCATACAAATTTGTAACAGCGAGCATATTCAAACTGCTGAGGCGGTGTATGTTGGCGACAGTTTAACCAAAGACATTTATATGGCCAAGACTGCACACATTACGTCGGTTCTATGCAAATACCCATGCGAGCCTCAAATATCCCAGGATCTGTATCAAAAGCTGGTTGCGATCTCCCATTGGACAGATGAGGATTTCGCGCGCGAGGAGCAAATAAAAAGTATATGTCAATGCGAGAGGATTCAGCCGGATTATACAATAGCCAAATTTGATGATATTGTTCGAATCGTTCAAGAGTTTAATCAGAATAATTGACTACTGCTTATAGGGCACCTCTAATGGGCGGAGGTCATGATACAGTTACATACACCCCACGGTTTTATGGCTGGGGGGACAAGGGACAGATACTATGCGAGGAGCGACAGCAGAAATGGCTGTCGCTCCTCTTACAGACAGGTAAAAGGAAGCAGGCGGGGCTATCAATGGCGGCTCGGAGATCCGTTCATCTTGAACGTTGACAGCAACGACGGCTTTTGCTGCATGATATGCGGCGTATGTGGATTTCTTTGGCATGG
>CANQMW010000055.1 GCA_947625045.1 uncultured Oscillospiraceae bacterium | reverse complement strand
GATAATCCCATATTATCTGTCATTTATTGTATTATACACCTCAAAATTCATCATTTCAACACTTCTTTTGCTATAATCATGTGCTAGTTTACATAAAATCATTGATGTATGGCACCAGCTGCAAAGAAGTCAATCTCTACGTGGAAGGATTTAGTTGACTTGTTAGCCATTGGGGCATAGAATGGTTTTTAATGACAGAGTTACAATTTTACGGTTAATGCAAGGGGGATAGGTATGCTGCACGGGTTCATTACTCATAAAGATGCAGTTTTGCGGTCAGATGAACGTGCGTTGTTGCGTAGCGGTCTGATTCATCGCTCTGAAGACAGCGAGACTCATAAGCTTTGGATAGCAATGCTCAAGGATTTGGGACTCGACTATGGGGAACACGGATATTCTGTGAAAGATCTCTTTTGTGTTGTAAAGGCCGCCTTTGAAAGTGAATATAGTTTCCCACTGGATATTTCGTTTGAGGAAGGATTCATTGCGGCTGAAGGGTTCCAGTCTACTGTGAAGCATAACCGAGAGCCTCGGGTTTATTCTTTACCTACGGTTGTCTATCTTGATGAGTTGATGGTTTCAGTATTTTTTGAGTACATAGCGGTTTATTACATGTGGAGCAGATATGGCAGCGATGTTGAAGGAAAGTGTTTCAAGTTGGCTCTATACGCTTTGGATCACTGCTGCCGTAAGGGGAATTTGAACAGCGATGAAGGCAAATCAGAACTTATGAAGCTTATGCGGGAGTACTGTGATGATGTAGCAGTTCAGTTTATCGAGGATGCTTATTGGAATGTGTTGGCTTTTGCCATCGGTCATGAGATCGCGCACATATATATTCGGGAGAGGGGAATAGAGAGCAGTGATCCATGGGAACTTGAATACCAGGCGGATGCTATAGGGTATGGTATTATACTGAATCTCATCGAAGGGAAATACCCTGACATCCAATCCCCATTCAGGGCTGCTTTTCACGATTATCTGTATACGGCACCAATGGTGACATTCCTGTTTTATGGAGATCTCGCTTACATGAGCTATTGGCTCTTTGGAGAAAAGGCAGATGGTGGCCATCCGCATTTTGAAGATCGGATTAATCGCATGATACAGGTAAGTGAAGCGGAGAAATACACGTTTGATACCAAACTGGGAAACGATGTATTGAACAGCTTTTGGGACATCTCTGACAGGTTTAGGGAGGAACTGTTCTATAAGCTGAAAAACGGGAAACTGGTGCAGATCATAGGGGAAGGAGCAAATACGACCATGAATGGAAACGGGTATGAAGAAGCGAATCGATCCTATAATCAGATGTCCGAAGAAATGAGAGAGTTGGCTGTGCAATGGGGTGTTGACCCGGATAAGTTGATAGGACTATGGGACATAGTCGTGCAAATCGATGTCGTGGGCAAGCCCGGAGCAGGGACGCTTGTTTGGAAGGACAGGGATGATGTCTATTCAACGAAGCCTTATAATGTGTTCTTCCGCTTGAAGGATCTCTTGTTGACATCTTTAGAAATCGGTGTGACTGTGGGTCCGTCAGATGGTCCGACCCAGACGATTCTAAAGGGGCTATATATACTTTGCAAACTCCTCAAAGTGAGTACTGTGAAGCTCAATGAGGATCAGGCCAAGTTGCTGGCGGCGTGCCACAAGCAGAGTGCGTATGACCAGGGGATTGACGAAGACGAATTGTTGGATAGTCTGGGGATTTCCTCAAAGACAGTGGATGAGCTTGTCCAGCTGCATTGCATAAGGCTTGAGGAAGGGAAAATATATCTGCCGGAAAGGATCTTGATAAAGGATGATTAGGAACGGTGCTTACCCAACAGCCCTGTTGACGACCATTATGGATGGTGTTGACATAATATTGTGATCCCGATGCATATCTACGATGGTGATTGGCGGGAAGAAGCCGATCCATATCAGGTTTGCTCCGTAAGGGCCCGATGGGGAAAGGATAACCTTAGGGAATAGAGGCCGTACAATAATTGCAGGCTGCTATTATGCATAGGTGGTGATTCCGTAGATAGAAAAAGGATTTTGATATCGATACATGAAATCGAAGAATTTTTGATTTGCTTGTGTTGAGGCTTCTCCTGCCCGGGTATATCTGATTGGTTCCTATGCCAGTGGGACCAATACGAAGGGCGGCGTCTTACCCTCATGTTGTAAAGTTTTTCTACAATTTCTGCCTA
The DNA here is from genome assembly GCA_947625045.1 of uncultured Oscillospiraceae bacterium. GTDB lineage: Bacteria > Bacillota > Clostridia > Oscillospirales > Oscillospiraceae > CAJOIG01. The sequence continues at coordinate 3,570 of CANQMW010000055.1, read as the reverse complement.
TTGCACTGCAAGCAGATTTCTGGTATAATCAATAAAGTTAGTATCAGTATTTGCATTGAGCAAATAGAGTTAACAGTGTTTTCAAAGTGCCTGAGAGTTTATGCTCCCAGGCACTTTTTTGCCTTCTGCCTCTGACATAGAGGCACAGGAATTGGGTGCCCTGGGGAAAGCGCCCCCGAGCAATACGACGCCGCGGTGCGGAACAAGACGCTCAGAGAATGCTTTCTCTGGGCGTTTTTTATTATAAATCGGAGCTTTGAAGCTCCCCAAACCTTATGACCGGGGAGCCAGACGGCCCCTCGTAGATATAGATATTCTAACAAAGGATGTGAATCTAATGGCGAGGAGCCGAATCGAAAGAACAGCTACGGAAGTAAGGATAGCTAACAAGGCCGATAGAGAGGCTGAACGGCATGGCGAGACACCGGCTATGATTCCCCAAAGGACCGTAAAACGGTATGGACGGATATGCGCGCTGCTGACTTTGGCGGTTATGGCGCATGAGCATGAGCCCATCATCGTTCACGGAGAAGCATTGACCAGGGAAGAGTGGTCACGCTGGATCACCGCCTACGCGGCAGTCCGGCTGTTGACCATGTGAGAGGAACCCAGATGGCGGTAAGGAGGTATCTGTATGAACGAGAAACTGACCTTTGAAGACCTCGCCCCAGGGATAGTCACGCTGCAATGTGCAACGCGATTTGAAAAAGGGCGAAAGATCGACTATTTCATCAGCTATGTGAATACCCGCCGTGGAAACATTGAAATGTCACAGTGGCAAAGCATGGTCAGAGATTTGATCCGGGAAACAGAAGAGGAGGAGCTGTTTCAGCAACTCCTGGAATGGGTCAAAGAGGAAATGAACATTTCCAAGAACGAGAAAGAGCGGGAAAACTACGCTCTGCACCTGCATGCTTCGAGGATCTTTGACGATGAAGGGTGGGTGGACTTTGTCCCGTTCAATCGCAAATACCGTCCGGCAAGGCTTGCTTCCGCCGGCCTCATACCGGTGGTTGCGGACTGCTGCGGAAAGGAGTTCATCACCACGCTCGCTCAGCTCCAGAATGTAATGGGCAAGGTTCGCTGCCCATACTGCGGGCGATTCAGTAACTACAAAAAGAAAGGGAATGAAGATAAAGATGAATGTAACAAAGAAGAAGGCTGAGGTGACGGGGCGGCTTCTCTATCCGCTCGTGGTCGGAATGCCGGCCTATATCAAAGAGGAAGACGGTATCCTGAAGACGAGTAGGGTCGTCCAGGTGGATAATGTCACGACCGTACAGGCCAGCTTTGAGACCCTCAACACGAACTACTGTATGTACTTTAAAGGAGGCGTTCAGTATGAGAGAGTCTAAAGCGGAAAGGTTCCGGCGTGTGGCGGAGGCCCGCGTCAACAAAATCATCAAAATGGTCCGGCATCTGGGCAACTGCGCCAACCTGCAGACATATGCATACGATGCTGCTCAGTCGGAAAAGATCTTCGCCGCGCTTCAGGATGAACTGGGCGCGGCGAAAGAGCGCTTTTCGGATTCGGGTAAGAACGGCAAGAAACGGTTTTCTCTGGCAGACCCGGTTGAGCCTGCCGAGGATGTGCTACCGCAGATCAGTATGCAACTGCCAGATGGCACCACACTTCGGGCAACAGCACACCAGGATACAGACTATCCGTCGATCAATATTGAATGGATTAAGGGGTCAACTGAAAAGAGTGAGCTTGTGTGCTTTGCGGAGTTTAATCCGGAAAGAGGACCGGCAGGCCAGCTTTGCATTGGCGCCTATCGAAGCGACCAGGATGACACAACATACTATAAGCCGTATATGGCGGCGGAAAGGATAGAGGAATGAGCAATATATTGCAGACGCTCAAACTGAGCTGGGAAGAAGTCGGTGCGCTCGTAGGTTCGGTGAGTTCTGCTGCTTTGAAGCGGGAGGTCACCTGTCGTGGTGGTTTTGACGACTGCGACTACTGGACAGTGTCGGATACGACAGGAAAGCTCAGCCATGAGGATCTTGACATGCTCCTAGACTATGTTGGGGCCGGCAACGAATTACGCGAGATCGTCTTTCTCGGCGACACGGATTCGACCGTGGCTCTGGACATGGAGTTATCCCGGGCGTTGCTGAAGAAAAAGCTGAACACATCATGGGAGCAGGAGCTCATCAAGGAGGATGGGCTTTGGCTCATCGGGATCGATCCTGAGCATCTCAACTATGCTGGAACGATCACGGTAGACGGGAAAGTCATCAGCATGGATGCGCTGCTGACGAAGGATGAACTTGTCGAACAGCTATTTGATGCCGGTGGTTCAGAAGCGGATCTGAGCGATGTGTGTGACAGATATGTAAAGCAGTATGATAATCAACTCTACTGGTCATATCCAATCACAGACGGTGAATATATCGGCGTTTATTTCGTGCTGGTCCAGGAAGGCGTTCTCTGTTTGCCCTATGACGTGATAGACGGGGAAGAATACGAACTCTTTGAGCAGGACGGCGTCAGACTGCTCTCAGCAGAGGAGATGGGTTACTTCATTTCTGACTGGAAACGAGCGAGCCGAGAACTGGAAGAAGTAATGGACAGTTTCATGAACTATTTGAAAGCGAGGGAAAGAAATGAGTCAGAAGCCTGATTGGGTCATTCATCTGGTCTGCAACGGTGTTCCCTGCGAGGAGTGCGGGAAAGTTGAGGAGTCGTTTTTACCTTATGCCTGCAACGCCCATACCCACGGCATGAGCCAGTATGGCCATATGGACTTCCAGATGGTGCTCCGTTGTTCCACGAAGGAGATCGGTCGTATCCTCAATACCCTGGGCGCTCGCGTGCGCGGTGGAGAACGGTTCTCTGCCGGGGACATGGTCACTGGTATCTATGAGGACTGCAGCGTTCGTTTGGATGAGTATGAGGAGTGCGGGCGAAAGGTTCTGCGGGTCATCATACCCGACAAACACAACCGCTTCCCAGAGGATCCCGACTGTATGGAGCCGTATACTTTGCAGCGGCTCAAAACGGACGACCTTCAGAAGAAGGGTGGCGGATGTACATGCGGGTGAAGATCTACCAGGTCGACCACGTAGTCGATCAGCACCACATGATGTTTCGCTGCTTCGCAGCCTTTGAAAAACAGTATGGAGGACGGATCCCAGCCGAGATTTACACTCTAGTGTTTGACGGTGAACTGGAAGTCAGTTGTCCGGAACAGGTTTTCGTTATGTTCAACACGAATCATCCGGCAGGATATACCGGCCGAAGCCTTTCCATGTCCGACGTGGTCGAGTTCGTTGACGAAGGTGTGTTCTACTTCTGCGACATGATCGGGTTCAAAAAGGTGCGGTTTGCGCACGAAAGCGAGAAGGGAGTTTGCTGCGATGACTGTATGGAATAACGGTACGCTGATGGTTGATAAGCCGATCCCTGAGGATCTCTGCGAGAAGATCCGCGAGCTCTTTGATAACTGCCCCGGCGTAAATGTTGAGGGTCAGACTATCACCTTTGAGGATACTCCGGACTTTTGTCTCAACGAGTCGGAGGAACTCCAGGAACTGCTTGCAAAAAATGGCATCAGCCTTCAG
>CANQMW010000054.1 GCA_947625045.1 uncultured Oscillospiraceae bacterium | reverse complement strand
TGGCGCTTGATGAGGCTGTTTTCCAGCATCAGCGCCTCGAACTCCGAGGCCGCCACGATGACGGAGAAGTCGTCCACATGGCTGACCATGGCCGCCACCTTGGGCAAATGCTCGCCCCGGAAATAGCTGGTCACCCGGTTTTTCAGGGCCTTGGCCTTGCCTACATAGATGACCTCCCCCGCGGCGTTCTGCATGATGTAAACGCCGGGGAGCAGGGGCAGCTTATTGGCTTTTTCCCGTAACTGGGCGATCTTGTCCATAGTCTTCACAGATAGCAAGAAAGGGTGTGTTTTTCACACACCCTTCTTTCCGCTAATAGGGATCACTCGGCAAACTCTTTGTCGATGAGGTCGGTCAGCGTCTCCACCGCTTCGTTCTCATCGGGACCGTCGGCGATGATGTTGACCGTGGTGCCCTTGACGATGCCCAGGGACAGGACGCCCAGCAGGCTCTTCGCGTTCACGCGGCGGTCTTCCTTCTCGATCCAGATGACGCTCTTGAACTCATTGGCCTTCTGGATGAAGAAGGTGGCGGGCCGGGCGTGCAGACCTACCTGGTTGTTGATGGTAACTTCACGATTGATCATGGGAGTACACCTATCCTTTACAAGCAGATGTTTAACTATACTTTAGCAAAAAACTCCCGGATTCGCAAATGTTTTAGCGCGGTTTTTTCATACTTTGGAGGAATGCACAGTTGGCATTAATCTGGAAGAATCTTTTTATTTCAGTTCCACAACTGTTACCCCGGTCTCCCCCTCGCCATAGCGGCCCAGGCGGTAATTTTTGACGAGACGGCTGCGCTTCAATATCTGCTGTACCGCCGCGCGCAGGGCGCCTGTGCCCTTGCCGTGGATGATGGTGACAGTCTCGAGCCGCGCGGCGGAGGCCGCGTCCAGATACCGCTCCACGGCCAGTTCCGCCTCGTCCGCCATCATGCCCCGGATGTCCAGTTCCCGGGACACCGACGCGGTGCGAAGGGCTCTTCCCGCCGCCGCGGCGACGGATATCTTCTGCTTGCCCGGCTTGTCCACAAGGTTCACTTCCTCCGGAGAGACGGTCACCTTCATGGCGCCCATCTGCAGGGACAGCGTCCCGTTGCCGTTCACGGCCAGGACCTCCGCCTGCCGGCCGGTGGAGAGAAGCTCCACCGTGTCCCCTGCCACGATGGGCCGGGTCTGCTCCTTCTTCCGGGGCGCGGCTATCTCCTCCCGGCTGCGGACAGATTCCTCCGCCAGATTCAGCTTCCGGCGCAGGTCCGCCCGGGCCTCGTTGATCTTCTGGTGGTCCAGCTCCTCTAATCCCATGGCCCGCTCCCGGTCGATCTGCCGGTAGGCCTCGTCGGCGGCGGCCCGGGCCTCCTTGATGATGCGTTCCGCGTCCCGGCGGGCCTTCAGCTCCGCCTTTTCCAGGCGCACCTCCAGCTCCCGGCGCATGCGCTCGGCCTTGGCGGCGTCCTCCTGGGCGGCCCGGTTGGCCTTTTCCCGCTCCTCCGTCTCCTTTTCCATGGCGAGACGCTGCTGCTCCAGCCGCTCGATGGTCTTTTCAAAGTCCGTGCTGCCTGCGTCTATCCGCCGGCCGGCGTCCTCGATGATGCTCTCGGGAAGGCCCAGACGCCGGCTGATGGCAAAGGCGTTGGACTTGCCCGGGATGCCCACCAGCAGGCGGTAGGTGGGCCGCAAAGAGTTCACGTCGAACTCACAGGAGGCGTTCACCACGCCCTTTGTGTTGGTGGCGTAGACTTTGAGCTCCGCGTAGTGGGTGGTGGCGGCCACGGTGGCCCCCGCCTCGCGGGCATATTCCAGGATGGAGATGGCCAGCGCCGCCCCCTCCGTGGGGTCCGTGCCCGCGCCCACCTCGTCCAGGAGCACCAGGCTCCCCGGCCCGCATTCCTTCAGGATAGCCACGATGTTCACCATGTGGCTGGAGAAGGTGGAGAGGGACTGCTCGATGGACTGCTCGTCGCCGATGTCCGCCAGGATCCGCTCCACCACGGGCACGGCGCTGCCGTCCCCCGCGGGGATGTGAAGGCCGCAGCAGGCCATGGCGCACATGAGCCCCAGGGTCTTCAGTGTCACGGTCTTGCCGCCGGTGTTGGGGCCGGTGATGACCATGGCGTCGTACTCTCCGCCCAGGGTCACGTCGATGGGCACCGCCGTGCCCCGGGGCAGCAGCGGGTGCCGGGCCTTTTTCAATATGAGCTCGCTCTCGGTCAATATGGGCTCGCCGCAGTTTAAGTCATAGCTCAGCTCCGCCTTGGCGAAGATGAGGTCCAGCTCCGTGAGGACGGTGTAATCAAGGTCTATGCCGCCGCGGGCCCCGGTGCATTCGGCGGACAGCTCCATGAGGATGCGCTCGATCTCCGCCTTCTCCTTGGCCCCCAGCTCCCGCAGCTCGTTGTTGGCCTTCACCACGCCCATGGGCTCCACAAAGAGGGTCGCCCCACTGCCACTGACGTCGTGGACCAGCCCCGGCAGGTCCCCCTTCTTCTCCGCCCGCACGGGCACCACGAACCGGCCGCCCCGCTGGGTTATGATGGGCTCCTGCAGAACTTTCGCGTAGCTGGGCGCGGTTATGATCTTCTGCAGGGCGTCCCTTGCCCGGGCGGAGGCTGCCCGCATCTTCCGGCGTATGTCCGCGAGCTCGGGGCTTGCCCCATCCGCGATCTCCTCCTCGCCGGTGATGGCGGTGGTGATCTTCTCCTCCAAAAACCGGTTGGGGCTGATGGCGGTGAAAAGGCGCTTCAGGCTCCCGCAGTCCCCCCGGCCGGAGGCATAGGAGCTCACCGCCCGGGCGCAGAAGAGCACCCCGGCGATATCCAGAAGCTCCCGGGTGTTAAGCATGCCGCCCATGTCCGCCCGGGCCAGGGAAGGGCGCACGTCCTTGAGCCCCGAGAAGGAGGGGCTGCCCTTCGTCTCCACCATGGTCTTGGCGTCGGTGGTCTCCCGCTGGCGCTCCCCCACCCGGTTTTTGTCGTCAAAGGGCCGCAGGGCCCGGGCCAGGGCCTTGGCCCCGTCGGAGGCGCATTTGGCCGCCAGCAGCTCCAACACCGCCGGCAGCTCGATGGTCTGTAGGGATTTTTCGTATAAGCTCATTTTACGCTCTTCCAATAGTCCAGTGAGTAGAAATTCTTGTCCAGCTGATACCGGGCGAACAGCTCCGCCGCCCGGCCCAGCCGCTCTAAAGAGGCGTCCGGGATGTGGAAGGAAAACTCCTTCCTGGGCGCGGCGGCGACGATGTGCCGCATGGCGGCGAGAGCCTCCCCATCCAGGGCCACAGAGGGACCGTCCGTCCCCGGGGCACAGCCCACGCAGTGGACAAGCCCCGACGCCGGCGAGAACATAGGCCCGTCGGGCTCCGGCCGGCCGCACACGCCGCAGGCCTCAACCTCCGGCTGGAACCCCTCCAGGCTCATGAGCCGCAGCTCGAACACCGCCTTCACGTGCTCCGGCCCATACATCCCCCGGCTCAGGGCGTACAGGGCGTTGAGGGCCAATTGTAGCGCCGGGCCGGCGCTCTGCTCCTCGGGGCACACCGTGTCCAGCAGTTCGGCAAAATAGGCCCCCAGGGCCAGCTGGGAGATATCTTCCCTGAGACCCAGGAACTGTTCCAGCGTAGACCCCTCGTCGGCGGTCCACTTCCCCCGGTTGCCGAAGAGGGTGAACTCCGACCAGCACAGGTCCTGGCTGGCGGCGGCCATCTTGCTGCCCTTTCGGAGGGCGCCCCGGGCCTTTACGGTGAGCTTGCCCGCGGCCTCCGTCAGCACAGTGAGGATGCGGTCTGCCTCCTTATACCGCACCGAGCGCAGCACCAGGCCCCTGGTCGTCAAAAACATCTATGTACCCCGTCTGTCACCGGCGCTCCATGCGCCGGTACAGCATCCAGCACATGGGGTCGCCCGTATCCATGAATATCTGCCAAAGCAATTCGCTTTTCAAATCCATCACCCCACGGCGTTAGTGTGCCACGGGATGCAGACAAAAATCACTCGTTGGTAAATCCAAAATTTCGCAGCAGCGCGTCAGAGTCCCGCCAGTTCTCCTTCACCTTCACCCAGGTCTGCAAAAATACCTTCGTGCCCATAAAAGCCTCGATGTCCTTCCGGGCCAGCTCCCCGATGTGCTTGAGCATGGCGCCGTGCTTGCCGATGATGATGCCCTTGTGGGACTGCTTTTCGCAGTAGATGGTCACGTCCAAGTCGATGATGTCGCTGCCGTCGTCCCGCTCGGCGAACTTGGTCACCACCACGGCGGTGCCGTGGGGTATCTCCTTGTCCAGGCACAGAAGCAGCTTCTCCCGGACGATCTCAGCGCATATCTGCTTCTCCGGCTGGTCGGAGATGACATCGTCAGGGAAGAGCGCGGGCCCCTCCAGGGCGAACTTATCAAGCTCCGCCAGCAGTTCCTCCACGCCCTCGCCTGTCTGGGCGCTGATGGGCACGACGGCGGCAAAATCATGCTCCGCGCTGTAGGCCGCGATGACGGGCAGGAGCGTGCGCTTGTCCTCCAGGGCGTCCACCTTGTTGATGGCCAGCACCGCGGGCACGTCCGTCTCCTTTATCCGGGCGATGAGCTTTTTCTCGATGTCCCCCACCTGGGGCACCGGCTCCGCCATCAGCACCACCGCGTCCACATCCGCCACGCTCTGGCGGACCACGTCGTCCATGTAATTGCCCAGCTTTGTCCGTGCCCGGTGGAAGCCCGGGGTGTCGGCAAAGACGAACTGTGTCTCGCCCCGGCTGGCCACGGCCAGGATGCGGGTGCGGGTGGTCTGGGGCTTGGGGGATACGATGGCGATCTTCTCCCCCACCAGGGCGTTGGTCAGGGTGGACTTGCCCACGTTGGGCCGTCCGCATATGGTCACCATGGCGGTCTTTTTGATCATCAGGCTTCCTCCGTGGCCGTATCCGGCTCAAGCTGGGCCATGATGGCCTTCTCCCGGGCCCGCATGGCCTTTTTCATCTCTCCCTCGTCCACATGGTCATACCCCAGCAGGTGCAGCACGCTGTGGACGGTCAAATAGCTTATCTCGTGCTCCGCCCCGTGGCCGAACGCTTCTCCCTGCTTTTCCGCCTGGGCCGTGTTCAGCACCATGTCCCCCAGCAGGAGCCGGCCCGTCTCCGGGTCCTTATCCCCCATGGGAAAGCTCAGCACATCCGTGGGCTTGTCCACGTCCCGGAACTCCTTATTGATGGCCCGGATGCCCTCGTCGTCGGTGAGCAACACGGACAGCTCCCAGGGGCCCTCCACCTTCTCCGCCTCCAATACCGCCCGGGCGGCGGTCTTGATGCGCTTTTTAAGCTCTGCGGGACATTTTACGCCGTGCTCGCAGCGCAGGGACAGCTTCAGCTTTTCCATCAGCGGCGGCCTCCGTTATTCTTATATTTGGGCTTGTAGGTCTTCACAGGGGGCTCGTCCTTGGCGTGCCTCTCGTACGCCTCGATGATGCGCTGGACGATGATGTGGCGCACCACGTCCGCGCCGGTGAGGCGGCAGATGGCGATATCCTCCACGCCCTCCAATACCCGCATGGCCTCCTTGAGGCCCGACACCTTGTCCGCGGGCAGGTCTATCTGGGTCACGTCGCCGGTGATCACCGCCGTGGAGCCGAAGCCCAGGCGGGTCAAAAACATCTTCATCTGCTCCCGGCTGGTGTTCTGGGCCTCGTCCAGGATGATGAAGCTGTCGTCCAGGGTGCGGCCGCGCATATAGGCCAGGGGCGCCACCTCGATGTCCCCCCGCTCCAGGTATTTGTTATAGGTCTCCGCCCCCAGCATGTCGAAGAGGGCGTCGTACAAAGGCCGCAGGTACGGGTCCACCTTGCTCTGCAGGTCCCCGGGCAGAAAGCCCAGCCGCTCCCCGGCCTCCACCGCCGGGCGGGTCAGCACGATGCGGTTGACCCGCTT
>CANQMW010000053.1 GCA_947625045.1 uncultured Oscillospiraceae bacterium | reverse complement strand
TTTGGAAGCGCTGTGGGTCTTCAGTTTCGGCATATCAGTTCGTCTCCTTTGCTTTTTCTTGCTTGGGCTGTTTCTTTGGCGGGGTCTGGGCCTTCGGCGAGAGGAACTCGGTCATGAGCCGTCCCTCCAGCTTCGCGCCCTTGTCTACTTTCGCTATCTCCGCGCATTCGGCGGCAAACCGCTCCAAGAGCTGTTTGCCCAAGTCGGTGTGGGCCATCTCGCGGCCGCGGAAGCGCACCGTGACCTTCAGGCGGTCGCCCTCGGACAGGAACTTCTGGCCGTTGCGAAGCTTCACCAGGAAGTCGTTCTCGCCGATGGAGGGAGACATACGTATCTCCTTGACCTCGATGACATGCTGGTTCTTCTTGGCCTCCTTCTCCCGCTTTGCCTGCTCGAAGCGGAACTTGCCGTAGTCCATGATCTTGCACACCGGGGGCTTCGCCGCCGGGGAGATCATCACCAGGTCAAGCTCACGCTCCTCCGCGATCTTCAAAGCCTCGTCGGAGGACATGATGCCCAACTGCTCGCCATCCTCGCCGATCAGGCGTACCTGCGGCTCCTGGATATCCTCGTTGAGAGGATGCGTTACGTTCGCTATTGCCGGAGCACCTCCTTACATGAATAACAAAAGCGCGGATACAGGACGTATCCGCGCAATACTCGCTTTTTCCCGGGGGAAAAGGGCTTGCGGCCGCGGCGCGCGCATAAGGCGGCCGGGCGAGGACGGATACCATGCGTCCTGCTTTGTGCCTGAATAATATACCAGTTTACGTGCCCTTTGTCAAGACTGAATTTCCCCTTTTGGGGCAGAGAGGTCATCCCCTCTCGGGGCAATCCGCCCCGCGCAATCGCATAAAGGCCACAAGGATGCTGTTATAGGGACAATAGACCGTGTCGTATTTCCCGCATCTGTCGCAATTGTTGTTTTTAAACGCTGCGAATTTGGGGCTCTGCTCCTCAGCTTGTTTGATCGCCTGGTAGCTGTTGGCACCGCCCGCGACATCCTTCACGGCCTCGTCGGTCAGTTTCTTTTCGTCGCTCATAGGTCAAGTCTCCTTGCTATATTTCACGCAATATATGCAATTGTTTCTCATAAATCCTTGCCTAAAAGGGTACCATATAACGGCACATCAGCCCTGCCCTGCATTCTGCTATAGCCCGATCGATATCTCGGTTGCCGGTACTGTCACAGTAGGGACAGTTATTGTCCTTTTTTGGGCTGCGGCAGCAATTTTTGCAAAGTGTTCCTTCGAATATGACGCTCAGAGGAACCTCCCCGCCGCCGGACACATCCTTCACGGCCTCGTCGGGCAGTTTCTTTTCGTCGCTCATGGTATGTCCCTCCTCCATAAAACATCATGCTGTCATACTAGCGGAAGGCCGGGCGGCCGTCAACCGCTTTGTCCCGAATCGACAAAATCACGACCCGAATTTGGCGGAGGGATGACGAGGGCGGGAGCATCTGCCGACGCTCCCGCCCTGCTGTTTTATCAAAAGCTCAATATTCCTGGGGCTCCGCCGGTCTCTCCTCCGCCGCCGGGGTCTCCGGCGCGGCGGGCGCGGCCTGGGCCGGGGCCTTCTCCAGCTCCTTCACCAGCTTCACGATGCGGCTGGTGCCCAGGCGCTCGGCGCCCAGGTTGATCATGTCCTCCGCGTCCTGAAGGGTGGCGATGCCGCCGGCGGCCTTCACCTTCACGTGGGGGCCGCAGTTGTCCCTGAGGAGCTTCACGTCCTCCCGGGTGGCCCCGCCGGTGGAAAAGCCGGTGGAGGTCTTGATATAGTCCGCCCCGGAGGAACTTACGATCTCGCAGAGTTTTATCTTCTCCTCCTGGGTCAGAAGGCATGTCTCGATGATGACCTTCAGGATGTGGCCCGCGGTGGCGTCCCGGACGGCCAGGATATCCCGCATCACGTCGTCCCAGCAGCCGTCCTTCACCATGCCCAGGTTCACCACCATGTCGATCTCCGAAGCGCCGTTGGCGATGGCGTCCTTGGCCTCGGCGGCCTTGACGGCGGAGGTCATATACCCGTTGGGGAAGCCGATGACCGTGCAGATGGGCAGGCGGGGGCCCACATAGCGCTTGGCGCCGGCCACATGGCTGGGCGGGATGCACACGCTGGCGCAGCCGTAGTGGATAGCCTCGTCGCACAGGTCCCGTATCTGCTGCATGGTGCACTCGGGCTTTAACAGGGTGTGGTCGCAGCGGCTCAGTATCTCGTTCAGTTCCATCGTTATCCTCCTTGCGGGGCCCTATGCCCCTTCGTATTTTGTTTCATATCTGCTTCAAACCCCTCATAAGCTGGAACATCAACGCTTGTGAGGTGCCGACATGGACGAGGTATTCGCCGCCAACCGGGCGGAGCTGTGCGGTACGGCGGCCGCTCTCCCCCGCTGCTCCCATGAGAGCCGGGGCATCCGTTTTTATATCTTCCCCCTGACCGTCCGCCGCCTGAGCGGCACGGCCGACACGGTGAACGTGGTCCTTCGGGAGAGCATGCTGCCGGAGGACGACATGCTGCTGTCCGGGCCGGTACGCATCACGGGGGAGCTTCGCTCATTCAACAACAAGAGCGGCGTGGGCAGCCGCCTGGTGCTCACGGTCTTCGCCCGGGAGCTCGCCCCCGGCGGAGAGGATGAGAACCGCATCAGCCTCACCGGCGCGGTGTGCAAGCCGCCTATACTGCGGGTCACGCCCATGGGCCGGGAGATATGCGACCTCATCCTGGCCGTGCCCCGGCGCTACCGGCGCAGCGACTACATACCCGTCATCGCCTGGGGCCAGCAGGCCCGGGACACAGCTGACGCCGCCGTGGGGACCCAGCTCACCGTCCGGGGCCGGCTCCAGAGCCGGGCCTATACCAAGGTCATCGACGGGGAGAGCTTCCAGCGCATGGCCTTCGAGGTGTCCGCCGCGGACATTTTCCCCCTTTGAAGCCGCCCCAAGGAACATTTTTCATTTTATTATATCAAAAGCCCATTGTCAATTATTGAAAAAATCCCCCGGATGGTATATGATACAGTTAAGCATATGTACCAAACGCCATCAGGGGGTAACGATATGGCCTATCTCAACGACTATACATACCGGGCGTACGACTATATGGGCTGCCACAGGGAGGGGGATCAATACCGCTTCCGGGTATGGGCACCCAACGCCCAGGCTGTCTCCGTGGTGGGAGACTTCAACTACTGGGACGCCTCCGCCTCGCCCATGACCCGGGACTTCGAGGGCTATTGGTCCGCAGAGCTTTCCGGCGTGGAGAAGGGGCAGGTATACAAATACGCCATCACCGGCCCGGACGGGCGACAGGTCCTGAAGGCGGACCCCTTCGCCTTCCACGCCGAGACCGGCCCCGCTACCGCCTCCAGGGTCTGGGACCTGGGGGGCTACAAGTGGGGCGACAGGGCCTGGATGCGTGCCCGGCCCAAGACGAACCTCCGCACCGAGCCCATGAACATCTACGAGATGCACATTGGTTCCTGGCGCCTCAACGAGGGGGAGGTCTTCCCCAACTATAAAAACATCGCGCCCGTCCTGGCGGATTATTGCCACAGGATGGGCTATACCCATGTGGAGCTGATGCCCGTCACAGAGTTCCCCTTTGTGGGCAGCTGGGGCTACCAGGTGACGGGCTATTTCGCCCCCACCAGCCGCTACGGCACGCCCCAGGATTTCATGGCCTTCGTGGACATCCTCCACCAGGCAGGCATCGGCGTCATCGTAGACTGGGTGGCGGCCCACTTCCCGCGGGACGAGCACGGCCTGGCCCGGTTCGACGGCACGCCCCTTTATGAATACGCAGACCCCCGCATGGGCGAACACGCCGAGTGGGGCACACTGGTGTTCGATTACGCAAGCCCTGACGTGCGCGGTTTCCTTATCAGTTCCGCGCTGTTCTTTCTGGAGCAGTACCATTTGGACGGGCTCAGGTGTGACGCTGTAAGCTCCATGCTGTACCTGGACTACGGCCGGAAGGCCGGCGAGTGGATCCCCAACAAGGACGGCGGCAACATCAACTACGACGTGGTATCCTTCTGGCAGCAGTTCAACGGTGCGGTCCACGATAGGTGCCCCGGGGCCTTCACAGTAGCGGAGGAGTCCACCGCCTTCCCCCGCATCACCGCCCCCGCCTCGGAGGGCGGCCTGGGCTTCACCTTCAAGTGGGACATGGGCTTCATGCACGACACCCTGGACTACTTTAAGCTGGACCCCTACTTCCGTCAGTTCAACCATGACAAGCTCACCTTCTCCATGATGTACGCCTTCTCGGAGTACTACATCCTGGCCTATTCCCACGACGAGGTGGTCCACGGCAAGTGTTCCATGCTCCAGAAGATGTCCGGCCTTTACGACGACAAGTTCGCCACATTGAAGTCTCTTTACGGCTACCAGTTCGCCCATCCGGGCAAGAAGCTCAACTTCATGGGCGGCGAGTTTGGCCAGTTCATCGAGTGGAATTACCAGCAGCAGCTGGACTGGCTCCTGCTGGACTATCCCAAACACAAGGGCCTGCAGGACTTCTCCGCCGCGCTGGGGCACCTGTACATAGACCAGCCCGCCCTGTGGCAGATCGAGGACAGCTGGGAGGGTTTCACCTGGCTCAACCCGGACGACCGGGACAAGAGTTCCATCGCTTTCATCCGCTGGCCCCGGGACAGGAAGAACGCCCTGCCCATCGTGTGCGTGTGCAACTTCACCCCCGTGTTCCACGACGACTTCGTCATCGGCCTGCCCGGCAAGGGCAAGCTGAAGCTCATCCTCAACAGCGACGACAAAAAATACGGCGGCAACGGCGTTGCCCTGGGCCGGAAGAAGTACGAGGCCAAGAGCTTCCGGGAGTTCAGCCATCGGGTCCATCTGGCCCTGCCGCCTTTGAGCGTGCAATACTATACGTTTACGGAGGAGAAAACGAAATGACTGTGAAAGAGATAAGGGACCAGCTGGCGGCGCTGGCCGCGGAAAAAGGCCTGGATCGCCCGGCCCGCATCCTAATGACCGCCGCAGAGTGCGCCCCCCTGGCCAAGACCGGCGGCCTGGCCGACGTGGTGGGCACCCTGCCCAAGTATCTCAACAAGCTGGGTTTCGACGCCCGGGTCATGGTCCCCTACCACCGTGTCATCAAGGAGAAATACGGCGACCAGGTGGAGTACCTCTTCAGCTTCTATGTGTCCATGGGCTGGCGGACGAAGTTCGTGGGCGTGAACAAGCTGGAGCTGGACGGGGTGTGCATCTGGCTCATCGAGAACGAAGAGTATTTCGGCGGACCCATCTATATGCCTGACCGGGAGGGCGAACAGTACGCCTTCTTCACCCGGGCGGTGCCCGAGGCGCTGATGCGTCTGAAGTTCATCCCCGACATCATCCACTGCAACGACTGGCATGTGGGCATGCTGCCCCTGCTATTAAAGACCCAGTACGTGGACTCGGAGATGGGCGGCACCCGCACCCTTCTCACCATCCACAACATTGCCTATCAGGGCCTGTGCCAGTTCGACTTCGTGCAGGACTTCCTCTCCATCCCCGACGGGTGCCTGGGCCTCATGGAGCGCTACGGCATGGCGGACTTTTTGAAGGCCGGCTGCGTCATGGCGGACCGTGTCAACACCGTCAGCCCCTCCTATGCCCGGGAGATATGCACCTGGGAGTACGGCGAGGGCCTGGACCCGGTGCTGAGCCTCCGGGGCGACGTGGACGGCATCGTCAACGGCATCGACCGGGGCGTGTGGGATCCCGGCAAGGACACGAAGATCCACGCCAACTTCACCCGCTCCAAAATGAGCGGTAAGATGGCCTGCAAGCTGGCCCTCATGGAGGAGACCGGCCTGGAGGTGGTCCCCGAGCGGCCCCTCATCGGCATGGTGACGCGCCTGGCCGAGCAGAAGGGTCTGGAGCTGGTGATGGCGGCCATGGACCAGCTGCTCTGGGACAACGACTGCGCCTTCATCCTGCTGGGCAGCGGCAGCAAGAAGTATGAGACCTGGCTCAAGGAGCTGGAGGAGCGCCACCCCGGCCGGGCCTGCGCCTGGATAGGCTATGACGACGATTTGAGCCACCACATCTACGCCGGGTGCGACTTCTTCCTCATGCCCTCCCGCTTCGAGCCCTGCGGCATCTCCCAGCTCATCGCCATGGCCTACGGCACCCTGCCCATCGTCCGGGAGACCGGCGGCCTGC
>CANQMW010000052.1 GCA_947625045.1 uncultured Oscillospiraceae bacterium | reverse complement strand
CGCATCGACGCCCTGGGCGGCAACACCTTCGCCTTCTTCACCCGCAACCCCCGGGGCGGCGCGGCCAAGGACATAGACCCGGAGGACGTGAAGCGGTTCCTCGCCTTCTGTAAGGAGAAGGACATCGACCGCCTGGTGGCCCACGCGCCCTACACCCTGAACCCCTGCGCGGAGAAGGAGAACGTACGCCAATTTGCCCTCACCGCCTTCGCCGATGACCTGCAGCGGATGGAATACACCCCCGGCCAGTATTATAACTTCCACCCCGGCAGCCATGTGGGCCAGGGCACGGACGTGGGCATTGAAAAGATCGCCGAGGTGCTGAACACCGTCATGTTCCCGGACATGACCACCACGGTCCTGTTGGAGACCATGGCGGGCAAGGGCAGCGAGGTTGGCGGCAGGTTCGAGGAGCTGCGGGCCATCATCGACAGGGTGAAACTTTCGGACAAGCTGGGCGTGTGCTTCGACACCTGCCACGTCTGGGACGCGGGCTACGACGTGGTGAACGACCTGGACGGCGTGCTGGCGGAATTTGACCGCATCGTGGGCCTTGACCGCATCAGGGCGGTGCACCTGAACAACAGCCTCAACGACACCGACTCCCACAAGGACCGCCACGCCAAGCTCACCGAGGGCCGCATGCCTTTGGAGGCGGTGAAGCGCTTCGTCACCCATCCGGTGCTGGAAAAGCTGCCCTTCATATTGGAAACGCCCAACGACGAGGCGGGCTACGCCGCCGAGATCGCTCTGGTGCGCCAGCTTCACGGCTGAACACATATTTTTCCCCAACCCCGGACAGACTAACGCCGGTGATGAATTTGAGAGAGAACTTCGTGGACGGGCCCGGCATCCCCCTAGGCTTCGGCATGGCCCTGGCCCAGAACCCGGACGCCATGGACGTGTTCTCGGCCCTGACCGAGGAGCAGCGCCGGCAGGTAGTGAGCAAGACCCGCCGCATCGGCTCCAAGGCGGAGATGCGCGCCTACGTCAACTCCCTGGTGGGCATCGACCCCGCCCAGCTGAGCTGAAGGCACCGGCCGGGCGCCCGAGGGCGCCCGGCCCCTTTATGCCCGCAAAGCCCTGAAAACAGGACATTCTACGATTCGTAGAGCCCTCCCCCGAACGATTGGGAGAGGGCTTTCCCCATCCATGGATTGCTCCCCCCGCGGCCTGCGCGTATCATAGGGACGAAAGCGCGGAGGTATCGCCATGTATCAGATATTCACCGACCTGGCCGCCAATCTCCCTGAGGACCTGGTGGACCGGTATCACATAGGCATCGTCGTCATATCCTGCTCGGTGAACGGCAAGGTCCTGGATGTGTCCCAGGGCTTCGACGGGCCGGCTTTTTACGCGGCCATGCGCGCCGGCGCTGAGACCCGCACCAGCATGCCCGCCCCGGCGGTGTTCCTGGACGCCTTCCGGCCCGTGCTGGAACGGGGCGAGGACATCATTTATATCGGCATGTCCAGCGGCATCAGCGGCACGGTGGGCCTGGCCCGGACCGTGGCGGCGGACCTTTTGGAGGAGTTCCCGGCGCGGAAAATAACGGTGGTGGACACCCGGGCCGCCTCTCTGGGCGAGGGCCTGGAAGTGCTCGCCGCCGCGAAAGCCCAGGCGGAGGGCGCGGACTATGACGCCGCCGTGGCCGTCGCCCGGGAGGGCCGGGACCACGTCTACCAGATATTCACCGTGGAGGACCTGGACTACCTCCGCCGGGGCGGACGGCTGCACAGTGCCGTGGCCCGGGTGGGCAACATGCTGAACGTGAAGCCCGTCCTCTGGGGGGACGCCGACGGCCATATCGTCATGAAGAACATGAACGTGGGCCGGCGGCGGAGCCTGGACACCCTGGCGGCACACTATAAGGAGCACTGCATCGACAAGGCCGCGCCCGTGGGCCTGGCCCACTGCGACAGCCCCGCCGACGCCGCCCTGGTGGCGGAGAAGCTGCGGGCCGCCGGGTGCACCGGGGAGATACTCACGGTCTGCTATGAGCCCGTCACCGGCTCCCACGTGGGCCCCGGCACCGTGGCCCTCTTTTTCCGCGGCCCGGCCAGATGAGCCCAACATACACCGCGCCCCCGTCCGTTGGGACGGGGGCGTTTCTTCATTTTTCTCCCCGGAGCTTGATGAGCCGGTCCCGGAGAACGGCGGCGTACTCGAATTCCAGCATCTGGGCGGCCTTGCGCATCTGCTTTTCCAGCTTCTCGATCTCCGCCTGCCGCTCCCGGGCGGTCATCTTCACGCCGGACTCGTTGAGCACCGCGGGCTTTTCCTCGTCGCCGTAGACCTCCATCATGTCCTTCACGTCCTTGATGATGGTCTTCGGCACGATGCCGTGGGCCTCGTTGAAGGCCTGCTGCTTGGCCCGGCGGCGCTCCGTCTCATGGATGGCCGCGGCCATGGAGGGCGTCACCGTGTCGGCGTACATGATGACCAGGCCCTCCGCGTTTCGGGCGGCCCGGCCGGTGGTCTGGATGAGGCTTGTCTCGGAGCGGAGGAAGCCCTCCTTGTCCGCGTCCAGGATGGCCACCAGCGACACCTCCGGCAGGTCCAGGCCCTCCCGCAGGAGGTTGATGCCCACCAGCACGTCGAAGTGGCCCAGGCGCATGTCCCGGATGATCTCCATGCGCTCAATGGCGCTGATGTTGTGGTGCAGGTACCGGCTGCGGATGCCCGCGTCGGTGAGGTAGGCGGTCAGGTCCTCCGCCATCTTCACGGTCAGCGTGGTCACCAGCGTGCGCTGATTTTTCTCCACCCGGGCGTTGATCTCGCCGATGAGGTCGTCTATCTGCCCCTCCACGGGCCGCACCTCGATGGCCGGGTCCAAAAGCCCCGTGGGCCGGATGACCTGCTCGGCCACCTGCCCGGCCCGGCTGCGCTCATATTCCCCCGGGGTGGCGGAGACGTATATGGCCTGGTTTATCCGATCGTTGAACTCGTCGAACATGAGAGGCCGGTTATCGAAGGCGCAGGGCAGGCGGAAACCGTACTCCACCAGGGTCTCCTTCCGGCTTCTGTCCCCCCGGTACATGGCCCGCACCTGGGGCAGGGTCACGTGGCTCTCGTCCACGAAGAGGACGAAGTCCTTGGGGAAGTAGTCGAGAAGCGTCATGGGGGCGCTGCCCGGGGCCCGGCCGGAGATGATGCGTGAATAGTTCTCGATGCCGGAGCAGTAGCCCAGCTCCTGCATCATCTCGATGTCATACTCCGTGCGCTGTTTGAGCCGCTGGGCCTCCAGAAGCCTGCCGTTTTCTTCAAACCAGGCCAGCCGTTCGGCCAGCTCTTTTCGTATCTGGACGATGGCCGCCTCCATCTTTTCCTTCGTGGTCACGTAGTGGTTGGCGGGCCAGATGGGGATGTTGGTGAGACGGCGCACCGGCGCGCCGGTGACGGCGTTGATCTCGCTTATCCTATCTATCTCGTCGCCGAAAAACTCCACCCGCAGGGCGGTATCCTTCCAGTAGGCGGGCCATATCTCCACCGTGTCCCCCCGGACCCGGAACTTGTTGCGCTCAAAGGCGATGTCGTTGCGCTCATAGCGGATGTTGACCAGCTTCCGGGAGAGCTCTTCTATTTTTATCTCCATCCCCACCCGCAGGGATACCATCATGGCGGCGAAGTCATCCGGCTCGCCGAGGCCGTAGATACAGGAGACGGAGCTGACCACGATCACGTCCCGCCGCTCCAAAAGAGACGCGGTGGCGCTGAGGCGCAGACGGTCAATTTCGTCGTTGATGGAGGCGTCCTTTTCGATGAATGTGTCCGTGTGGGGGATGTAGGCCTCCGGCTGGTAGTAGTCGTAGTAGCTGACGAAATACTCCACGGCGTTGTCCGGGAAGAACTCCCGGAACTCCGCGTACAGCTGGGCCGCCAGGGTCTTGTTGTGGGCCAGGACCAGGGTGGGCCGCTGGACCCGCTCTATCACCTTCGCCATGGTGTAGGTCTTGCCGGAGCCGGTGACGCCCAGGAGCACCTGCTCGTCGATGCCCGCCTCCAGTCCCCGAGCCAGGGCATCGATGGCCTCGGGCTGGTCTCCCGCGGGCTCATAGGGCGATACGACTTTGAAGGGCTTGCTGTCCATGGCGGGCCTCCTGGAAAATTTCTGAAAGTTAATTATATCATATTTTCCGCAAAGTACAAGCATTCCGGCCTGTCACATTTCTGCCGCGGCGGCTGTCTATCAAGGCAGAGGGCGCGGAAAGGAGGCTGTCATGGCAGAGATTGAAAACGAGCAGACCGCCCTGGAGCGGATGCGCCGGGGCGACGAGGAGGGCCTGGCCTGGTTCATCCGGCGGTACACGGCCTATGTGTCCGCCATCGTGTGGAACCTGGCGGGCCACGCCATCACCGCCCAGGACGCGGAGGAGATCACCGCGGACGTATTCCTGTCCCTGTGGCGGTACTGCGAAAACCCCGGGGATGGAAAGGTGAAGAGCTACCTGGCCGCCGTGGCCAGGAGCAGGGCCTTCGACAGGCTGAAGAGCCTGGGCCGGACCACGGCCCTGGAATACGACGAACTGGAGCTTACATGCGAGGACCCCGAGGGGGAGATATTGGAGCGGGAGGCAAGGCAGGCCGTCCGGGGGCTGGTGGACGCCATGGGTCCCCCGGACCGGGAGATATTCATCCGCCACTACTATTACGGCGAGAGCTGCCAGGCCGTGGCGGCGGCCATGGGCCTGACGGCCGCCAACGTGCGAAAGCGCCTGGAACGGGGCCGGGAAGCCCTGCGCCGGACATTGGTGAAAGGAGAGGACGAGCATGACTCTTAATATATCCCAGCTGGTGGACGGGCTGGGCGACGAGACCCTGACCCTGTACGGTCCCGCGGCCGCCAGTCCGGACCGCGTCCTGGCCCGCTGCCGGGAACGGGGCGGACAGGGAAAGCGGCCCCGGCGGCTGGGGCGGACGCTTCTCATCGCGGCGGCGCTGACGGTCCTGCTGGGCGCCACCGCCTACGGGGTATACCAGCATTTTGTAGAGGATTACGTTATTGAGCAACCGGCGGCGGACCCGTTCGATCTGGCGCCGGAGGAGCAGGGGAAGAGCCGCCTCTCCCTGGTGGGCTACCAGGGCACGCCGGAGTACCAGGCCTACGTGGAGTGGGACGCCATGCAGGAGCGCTGGTGGGAGGAAAAGAAGGCCCTTTGGGAGCGCGAGGGCGTGGACGACAGCTGGCACGAGACGCCGGAAAACTACTGGGGCTATTATGACGCCGACACCTGGGAGCAGGCAGAGGAGCTGGACGCGCTCGCGGAAAAATACGGCCTTACCCTGCACCGGCACCGGTCCACGCTGCTGCGGGAAGGCGATGACTATACCATGCTGGGACTGGAGAGCCTGTGCGAGCTTCTGGACATGGACGTCTTCATCCACGGCCCCTGCGACGCCTACGGCGGCTATGTCTACGACGACGGCTCCTTTAGGCTGGAGGCGTCCGTAAGCGACGAGCGGGACGCGCCGGAGCGCTTCACCATGTTTTTGAGCGCCAAGGGTTCCTTCACCGCCATATTCACCGGCTATCTTCCCGCGGCATATGAGCAGTGGAGCTATACCGCGGGCGGACAGGAGCTGACACTGGCGCTGTCGGAAAGCGGCGGCGTCATCCTGGGGGAGCTGCCGGGGGCGTATGTGGAGCTGTCCAGCGCCGCGGACAGCCGGGAGGAACTGGAGGAGCTGGCGGATTCCGTGGACTTTGACGCCCTGGCGGCCCGGTTCGACGGTACGCCTTTGGACCTGACCGACGGTATGGAGCAGATGGACAAAGCATACGATGCGTGGCTTGCGGACTATATGGCCGCCCACGACCCTCACCCGGAGGGCACCGCGCTGCCGCAGTTTGCCGATGACGGTGAGGCTCTGGCCTGGGCGCTGAGCGAGCTGGGGGACTGGGACTGGGCCACGCCCCCGGCGGGCTGTTCCCAGGTCTGGCGCAAGGGCTTGTGCCAGCCGGACGGCGAAAGGCACCCGGACGGGGACAGCGCGGACGTTTATGCCATCTACGTCAGCAGCTATTATTACAGCCAGACGGAGAACAAGGGACTGAGCCTTATCTACAAGCGGGTGTTTTCCGACACGGCGCTGACGGAGAGCGTCAACGACTGGGAGATGGAGGACAACAAGCGGGCCAACCCGGAGGGGACGGTCTTTGAGTTCAATGGCTGCCAGGCGCTGTATACGCCGTCGCAATGGGGCGTGGAGCCGCAGAGCGTGCTCTGGTGGCTGGATGAGGAACGGGACCTGGTGTTTCAGCTCTGCGTATCCGGCGAGCAGGCGCCGTTGGAGACGCTGGAAGCTTACGCCGAGGCCCTCATGGCGGACATGGACAGTCCCTGAACCGTATACCAAGCGCCCGGGGACAAATGATATGCTCCCTCAATGGAAGACAGTGAAAAAGGACACTGTATCCATGGAGGGAGCATT
>CANQMW010000051.1 GCA_947625045.1 uncultured Oscillospiraceae bacterium | reverse complement strand
CCGATAGAGCATGGTCACGGTCTGGCCCCGCGTGGTGGTTCCGTTGGGAGAGAAGGTGCTTTCGGTCACGCCCTTAACGATGCCGCTGGAATATGCTTTCTCAATGGGGTCGGCATACCATACATCGGAGGCCACATCGGTGAACGTGCCGCTCGTCTGTGTGGTGGTGTCTGTCGCTGGGGGCGTTTCGGTCTGCTGCTCGGTGGTGTCTGCGGCTTGATAGTGCCCACCCTGTTTCACGGCGGCAATCACAAACTCTGTCGCGTCCATATCCACATGGAGAACATAGTCCGTGGTGCCAGCGGGAACGCCCGCTGCCGCCGGACCGGAGGGAGCTTGTGTTTTAGCTATGTAGCCGCCTTTTAGAACCTCAACGGTATAGCCGGGGGCCATCCATACGGAAATGTCGCCGCCGGTAGTGATCACCCTCTGCTGCGTCCCGTCAGCCAAAGTTTTATACCCCGTCACAGACGCGGGCACGTCCCCCCCTCCAACAACGATGCCATTTCCCCAATCCTCATTGTTGAACGTATAGGGAACGACTTGTGCTACCTCCGCTCCGTCTGCGTAAACATTAACATTCATAGTGCCGCTACTGGGAGTAGTTACAGTTATGCAGCGAAGATTGCGTGCCGCGTCACCACCACCATACCAGGAGTTAGTTTCGTCGCTCACGATCGTCCCGTTGTCAACGGTAATACCATATTCGCCCTGGGTCCAAAACCTGACCTCACCGCCGGGGCGTACAACAAATTGTGTCGGGAGACTGGAGGCTGCCTGGACTACATGGTGTATGACTGCCTTATCAGGGGTAGTAACGATCTCCGGCAACTCATCCCACCATATCCCGCTGGAAGTCGCATGATAGAACTCATCATTGTCGGTATTTTCAAAAATTACCTCGTCCAAACCTTCAAGGGCCCCGGTGAGATTCACCGTCACACCACCCACGGAAACGGGCGCGACGGAGACGGTCATGATTCCGTCATCGGCGTTTTCGTTCTCAAAAACAGGCTCCTCAGTGGTAACGCACTCTACGGTGGTGTCCTCCGTCACCGTATCCTCGGCAGACACGATTTCGTTGGAGGTAGGTGGCGTTTCTACTGCCGGGGGAGCTTCCGCTGTTGCTTCAGCCGGGGGCGGAGCCCCCGGCTCGCCCTCCGCAAAGGCGGGGGCGGAGAGGCCGAGCAACATTACCACGGCCAATAGTAAACTGACTATTTTTCGTTGTGTCATATCGTTGCCTTCTTTATTTCTAAATCAATTTTGCTCTTGCGTAGAGATTAGAGAGGAAATGACATCAACAAATTCTTCCTGTGTCAAGCCTTTTGCCGTAAGCTGGAAGCCAACATCGGAATACACAAATTGTGCATAAAGATACCCATTTTCAGATTGCGCGATTGCGACCTCGACATTGTTGATAATTGACTTTTCCTCGTCGGCTGCCAAAAGAACGTAATCGCAAAGGGGCAGAGAGTCCTTTTCGATCTCGACATTTATTGTTTTGGAAAAGTCCTCATTGGAATAGTTGAGTATAGTACCATCCCAATAAACTTCGCCCGTGCCGCCGTTTGCCTTGTAAACGCCATGCTGCTGATCTTCCCATTCCTTGATGTCCTCGGGAACAGTCGGGAAAATATTGATGCCGTAGTATTCGTTCAACTCCTCCCCTCCCAACACAACATAATCGGCAGAGGAAAGAGTTACGCTGCTCTCATCGGCGGAAAGCACATCAATCTGGCGAACGATGATTTTATTGTTGGCGGCAGGGTCAACAGCGGGGATGTCCGCATAGGAATAAACGCCATTCGTGTTTTCGGTCGCGGGCGCGGTGTAGGTAGTTCCCGCTCCAGGCTGGGGATCGTTTTCCACTGCTGGCGGAGCCTGCTCTTCCTCGTTGGCCGGGCCGGTACACTCCACGACCACCCATGTGGACGGGTCATTCGGGTCGACCTCCGCCGGGGGCGGGACCTCCTGCCCTTCCTCGTGAGCCGGGCCGGTACACTCCACAACCACCCAGGTAGACGGATCATTCGGGTCCACGGCGGCAAAGGCCGGGATGGACAAGCCAAGCACCAGCACCAACGCCAAGATCACGCTGACATACGTTTTTCTCATCGGTATATACCTCCTATACCCAAAGTTAATATCGTCACACGATGTCGTGTAACTTGTTGTAACTATATCATAACTTTTGTTGCTTCGTCCCGCTCCTTGCGTTCCGGCCAAAAATTATTTCCGTCCTGTGAGATAATCCAGAGACACGTCAAAATAGTCTGCAATCACCGTCAGCGTTTTGATGGTCGGCTCCCGCTCTCCTCGCTCATACTGGCCGATCATGTTTTTGGATAGGCCGCATAGCTCACCCAGCGTTTTTCTGTCGATTTGCTTTGCCTCCCGCAAGGATTTCAAACGAGCCGGAAATGTTTCGCCAACATTATTTTGACTTGTGTATTTAATTGAGAACTGTTCAGTTGTCATGGTTACTCCTTTCTATGTCAGCAGAAATGCCGCACCGAAACAAAGAAAACCGCTAAACACAGTATCAAAAGATACACCATACAATAAATTCTTTTCATATTGCATACCTTATTATTTACTACTTTGGTGTCCACCTCCTTTGCCCCGCCCTGTCAAGGCACAGCCAAGGTTATGCTCTCATCGGCCGGAGGTGGTGGCTCCAACGTGCCGGAAGATTCTTCAAAAGGAATATCTTGACCGACGCCAGAATACGCTCCACCTGTTTTTCCGCAGGCGGTTATTAACATACAGGTGAAAATTATCAGTCCTATGATTGCATTTCTCTTGACTTTCATTAACCGTTCCTCCCCCTACTTATAAACTGGTGATATGCTGGGCCTCGCACATTGGATTTAGGTAAGGCGCAAAGATTTGTAACCCTTTGTAACTTATAACACAAATATCATGTTTTGTGGGCCGAAGAACGTATAAGGTAGATTTCAGACTGTATTATGTAGGTAAATGGGACTCTTGACAGATGGAGAGGGTCTGGTATAAGGTAGCAGGGACGAAAGCGGGTGACTGCATGAAGATCGCGGTATGTGACGACAACAAGGCGTTTTGCGAGGCGTTCGCCAATAAGTTGGAGGCACAGTTTGAGGCAAAGGGATGGGATTTCGATTATGCGGAGTTTTCATCGGGCGGCGCTCTTTTGGCCGCCGATCTGACGGACGTTCAGGCAGTGTTTCTGGATATAGATATGCCGGGCGTCAACGGTGTGGAGACGGCCCGGCTGCTGCGGGAACGGTCAGAGGACATGATTATCGTGTTCGTGACCGCCTTTCCTGAATATGCGCTCAAGGGTTATTGGGTGGGGGCGCTGCTGTATCTGCTGAAAGAATCTGTGGACGAGCAGCTCCCGGCTTGCGTGGACGCTGTTATCGAAAAACTGTCCGATGGCAGGAAATACGTCAAGGTGCAGACGACGGATGCGTTTTTGAATCTGCGGGTCAAGGATATTCTGTATTTTGAGGGCACGGCCACAAAGCGGGTGGTTCTCCATACGCTGGCGGCAGAGCCGGTGACGTGTATAGGCCGTCTGGGAGAATATGGGGCGCGGCTGACAGAGTATGACTTCCTGCGGATACAACAGAGCTATCTTGTGAATATGCAGCACATCCTGGACATCCGCAACTACGCGGCCAAGCTCACGAATGGCGAGATCCTGCGTGTCTCCCGAAAGGATTACAGCGAGATCACCAGGCGGTATGTGACGTGGAAAGCGAGGCAGTTGTAATGGGAGATTTGGCCCTTTCTCTTATGCTCATTCTCCCGGAGACGCTGACAACATTCTTTTTGGCACTTTCCTTTGCATCGCTCAAAAAGCCGAAGCAGGTTTGGTGGGCGCTTATGTTAGCTGTGCTTCTGCTCGCATTAGAACCGTTTTTTAATATTTGGGACGGTGTCGCTGGCTCTATCCTTCATACGCTTTATGTTCTGTTGATATATACTTCTATGGTGCATTTTCTCTTTGAGGGTAGCATCTTGAAAGCTATGTCGATAGAAATGCTGGCAGCTCTCTATACGAGCGTGATAGAAGCATTATTTACGGCGATTTTATTTTTAATTTTCAGTTTGGAGGAGCAGCAGGCCCATGAGGTCATCTCTTATTGTTTCGCCTTTATGCCTACACTAATAGGACTTGGCCTTGTTATTTTGTTTTACCGCTGGCGCAGCCGCCGTCCATTTCAGCGTGAGCCGGACATGACGGGTTGGATGCTGATTCTTCTTTTTTCCATTCCTTCATACTTTGAAATTCATCACTTGGCCCTCACCCTATGGTATGATCCGAATGCCGGTTGGTTATGTTTTATCCTTTCTATACTCCTGATGTTCGTATGTGTGGGTGCCTTTTTCCTGCTGGACTACTCCGGGCGCAGACAGGAGGCAGATAGGGAAAACACGGTCCTCCGGCAAAATCTGAAGCTGGAAACGGCACATATTGAATCCATGGCAAGCCGCTATACCCATCAACGGGCGCAGACCCACGACTTCAAAAACCAGCTTGCCGTCCTCCGTGACATGGCCCGGCGCAACGTGCCCCAGGAGGAATTTTCGGCCTATCTTGATTCCATGCTGGAGATAGACATTCCGAGCGTTTTGTATATCAATACCCATCGCACGGTGGTGGACATCGTTATGAGCGAAAAAGTCCCCGTGGCAAAGGAAAAAGGCATTGACTTTCAATTCCAGCTTGACGATCTGACGGACTTCCCCATGCCGGATGACGCCCTGGTGGTGGTGCTGACAAATCTGATCGACAACGCGGTTGAAGCCTGCGGGAAGATTCCCCAGGCTGCTGACCGGCATATCTGGATGCGGATGAAAGTGGAAAAGCGGAGTGCGCTGATGTGCATAGACAACACGACGGCGGAGCCGGTGGCGATTCAGGACAATATGGTGCAGACCACGAAGGAGGACACGCTGGCCCACGGCTACGGGCTGAAAAACGTGGCGGCCATGATCGAGCGGAGCGGCGGGATGTATTTCATCGAATACGATGCAGCAGATAAAAAATTCCGCTTCACCGCCAGCCTGCCGATGAAAACGGAATAGTGCTTGGATGGCAAAAGTATAGCCGCACAATCCTGGCAAGCAGGGCATGTGTAGCACCACATGCGAAAAATGGGTCATTCCGGCCTCGCGCCGGGATGACCCATTTGCTTGTTGGGGGCAGCATCCCCCAAGCCCCTTTTGAACAGCTCCGTGCCGGAGCTGGCTGCGCGTTTCTCCGAAACGCTTTTTCCTAATGGCGCACATACATGGTCTGACGACCATGTGTGCGCTCTGCGAGGCACAGCCTGGACACCTGAATGTCCATGCCGTTTTGCGTCGCTGCTGCGACATACAAGGGGCGGCCCCCTTGCGCTTGCTCCGCAAGCTATCCCCCGCTGGCTGTCTGATGCGAGAACTTTTGCAAGAGACCGGGCGCGTGGGGAAGATGATCTCATGTTCCCGACATGATACAAAAGCCTGCTTTCCTATGAATTGCCATGCCCGTATATCACACCGCCAGGGCCACGCTCACAGCAGTAAAAAAAGAGCCAAACTGATACCGAGAACACACAAACAAAAGCGTCCCCCTGGGACGCGCAGCCGCACAATTTTTGTGCGATCAAAGGGTTTTAGGGATGCTGCCCTAACAAGCAAAAATGGACGAACCCGGCGTAGCCGAGATCGTCCATTTTCGCATGTGTGTACCACTATGCATTGCTTGCCAGTTATGCGCGGAGCAAAATGACTGGCAAGCATTTTTCGCATGTGGTGCTCCACATACACTGCTTGCCAGTTTTGCACCTGGGCAAATTTCTGGCAAGCAAGAAAACGAAGTTTTCGCAGTATGGGCGCCCACATGCCCTGCTTGCCAGGATTGCGCGGAGGCAAAAGACTGGCAGGCAGGAAAACGAAGTTTTTGCATGGTGTGTACCACCATGCCCTGCTTGCTACTATGAGTATGGCCCTGAAAGGGCGCGGAGAAACCGCACCGCTCAGAGGCTTGATCCTAAGCTACAATGAGAGGGTGATCGGTCTTACGGTGCCCTGCTTGAGCTAAACACGCTCGTCTGCGCAAACTGTAAACCGCCTTCTCATTGCAGCGTTCGATTTACGCAGGTTGAAGCATCGGAGATTTCCGTACATTCGTGTAACTAAGCAAGCTGAATCGGTAATGGGTCTGAGCGGTCACCGATCGAATATTTTTTGGAGGGATGCCTATGAGCAAGAGTGAAATTACCGCAGTTGGGATTGATGTTTCTAAGGGGAAAAGCACCGTTGCCATCCGCAGACCAGGCGGCGAAGTCGTGATGATGCCGTTTGTTGTCCTGCACACGGCAGAGGATCTGGCCGCACTGACAAGTACACTCCAAAGCATCGGCGGCGAGATTCGCGTAGTAATGGAACATACCGGGATGTATTGGCGGCCTATTGCCTTGGCCCTAAAGCAAGCTGGCTTTTTTGTCAGCGTAGTCAATGCCATGCTGATCCATGATTTCAGTGACAATTCTATCCGAAAAATCAAAACGGACAAGGCTGACTCTCTCAAAATTGCAAACTACGCGCTGGCCTTCTGGCAGGATCTTCAGGATTACTCTGTAGAGGATGAAACCAGGCAACTGCTGAAAATGCAAAGCCGCCTGTACGAGCGCACCCTGAGCTCCAGCGTTGCGCTCCGAAATGGCTTGATCTCCTTACTGGATCAGACGTTCCCCCGTGCGAACAAGTTGTTTGACGAGCAGCGCACAAAGTCGGGACACATCAAGTGGGTGGATTTTGTGCGGCGATTTTGGCATAAGGACTGCGTAGCAGCTTTGTCTTTTTCTTCTTTTGCAGACACTTTCCAAAAATGGTGCAAAAGAAGCGGATACCACTTCTCTCTTTCAGATG
>CANQMW010000050.1 GCA_947625045.1 uncultured Oscillospiraceae bacterium | reverse complement strand
CATCTGGGACCCGTTCCAGGAGTTCTTCGGCACCGTGGCCCACGCCGCCGCCACCGACATCCGGGAGTCCGACAAGGACTTCACCATCGAGACGGAGCTACCCGGCTACGACAAGAGCGAGATCTCCGTCAGCATGAAGGAGGGCGTGCTCACCGTCAAGGCCGAGCACCAGGCCAAGGCCGACGAGGGCGAGAACAAGGGCTATATCCGCCGGGAGCGGAGCTATTCCACCGTGGAGCGTTCCTTCGAGGTGGCCGGCGTGGACGCCGGGGCCATCACCGCCCAGTTCACCAACGGCGTTCTGACCCTGACCCTGCCCAAGCTGCCCGAGGTGGTCCCCCAGCAGCACCAGATCGAAATTCAGTAACATCCACTTCATTTTCTCCTTCTCTTCTTCTCTCTTTCCTCAGCAGCCGCCGGAGGCCAAAGCCTCCGGCGGTTTTTTGTATATATCGCCTTAAATTTGAAAAACGCCGCCGTTTTATATTGACAGAATTGCCCAACCGGCGCTACAATATCTCCACCTACGCAAAGCGATACCCGCCGGGCTTAAGCCCGGACGCCAACGCAAAAGGAGGAGCGTTTATGTTATATCAGACCACCCCGGAGCACGAGGCACTGCGCGCGAAAATTCGTCAGTTCGCGGAGGAGGAGATCAAGCCCATCGCCTTTGCTCTGGACCAGGCCAATGAATTCCCCGACGAGGCCGTGAAAAAGCTGGGCCAGATGGGCCTTATGGGCATCCCCTATCCCAAGGAGTACGGCGGCGCGGGACTGGATGTGCTGAGCTACGCCATCGCCGTGGAGGAGCTGGCCCGTGTGGACGGCGGCGCGGGCGTCATTTTGTCCGCCCATGTGTCCCTGGGCAGCTACCCCATCTTCGCCTTCGGCACCGAGGAGCAGAAGCAGAAATATCTCGTGCCCCTGGCCAAGGGCGAGAAGATAGGCGCCTTCGGCCTCACCGAGCCCAACGCGGGCTCCGACGCCGGCGGCACCGAGACCACCGCCGTGGACAAGGGGGACTATTACCTCCTGAACGGCGGCAAGATATTCATCACCAACGCCCCCAAGGCGGACACCTACGTGGTCTTCGCCGTCACCACCCCGGACATCGGCACCCGGGGCATCAGCGCCTTCATCGTGGAGAAGGGCTGGAAGGGCTTTGACTTCGGCGACCACTACGACAAGATGGGCATCCGCTCCTCCACCACGGCGGAGCTCATCTTCAACGACGTGAAGGTGCCCAAGGAGAACCTCCTGGGCAAGGAGGGTCAGGGCTTCAAGATCGCCATGGCCACCCTGGACGGCGGCCGCATCGGCATCGCGGCCCAGGCTTTGGGCATCGCCCAGGGAGCCTATGAAAACGCCGTCAATTACGCCAAGGAGCGCATCCAGTTCGGAAAGCCCATCGCCTTCCAGCAGGCATTGTCCTTCAAGATCGCCGACATGGCGACGAAACTGCGCTGCGCCCGGTTCCTGGTCTACTCCGCGGCGGAGCTCAAAGAGCACCACGAGCCCTACGCCATGGAGGCGGCCATGGCCAAGATGTACGCCTCCGACATCGCCCTGCAGGTCACCAACGACGCGCTGCAGATCCACGGCGGCGCCGGGTTCATGAAGGGCATGGAGGTGGAGCGTGCCTATCGGGACGCCAAGATCACCACCATCTACGAGGGCACCAACGAGATACAGCGGGTGGTCATCTCCTCCGCTATCCTGGGCAAGGCGCCCAAGAGCGCCGGCGGCGGTGGCGGCTCCGCCCCCAAGAAGCCCGCGCCCATCACCGGCGTGCGGAAAAAGACCATCTTCCGGGAGGGGGATGCCCAGGAGAAGGTGGAAGCCCTGGTGGCGGCCCTCAAGAAAGACGGCTACGACTTCACCGTGGGCATCCCCGCCGACACGCCCATCGCCCAGGCCGAGCGGGTGGTGTCCGCCGGCAAGGGCATCGGCCCGAAGGAGAACATGAAGCTCATCGAGGACCTGGCCCAGGCCGCCGGCGCGGCCATCGGCTCCAGCCGGCCCGTGGCGGAGACACTGAAATATGTGCCCCTGAACCGGTACGTGGGTATGTCCGGCCAGAAGTTCACCGGCAACCTCTATATCGCCTGCGGCATCTCCGGCGCCATCCAGCATTTGAAGGGCATCAAGGACGCCTCCACCATCGTGGCCATCAACACCAACGCCGGCGCCCCCATCTTCAAAAACTGCGATTACGGCATCGTGGGGGATGTAAACGAGATACTGCCGCTTCTCACCGAGGCCCTGGGCACCGGGGAGAAGAAGCCCGCCCCGCCCATGGTGAAGATCAAGCGCCCCGCCCCGCCCAAGCCGGAGCCCATCGGCTCCCGGTATGTCTGCGGCGGCTGCGGCTTTGAGTATATCCCCGAGAAGGGCGACGCAAACGCTGAGATCCCCGCCGGCACCACCTTCGACAAGCTGCCCGAGGATTGGGTCTGCCCCGAGTGCGGCGAGGGCAAAGACCAGTTCATCCAGGCGTAAGACGGAAAGGAGATACGATATATGCACTGCGTAAGAGAAGTCACCGATAAGCTCTACTGGGTGGGCGCCAACGACCACCGCCTGACCCTTTTCGAGAACATCCATCCCATCCCCAAGGGCGTGAGCTACAACTCCTATCTGCTGCTGGACAAGAAGACGGTGCTGTTCGACACCGTGGACTGGTCCGCCTGCCGGCAGCTTTTGGAGAACATGGAATACCTGCTGGGGGACAAGCCCCTGGATTACCTGCTCATCAACCACATGGAGCCGGACCACGGCGCCTCCATCGAGGAGATCCTCCTGCGCTGGCCCAAGGTGAAGATCATCTCCAACGACAAGGCGTTCCTCCTGATGCGCCAGTTCGGCTTCCACGTGGACGGCCATGAGCTCATCTCCGTCAAGGAGGGGGACACCTTCTCCTTCGGCGACCACACTGTCACCTTCGTGGCGGCGCCCATGGTCCACTGGCCGGAGGCCATGGTGACCTTCGACACCACCAATGGGGTGCTGTTCTCCGCCGACGCCTTTGGCTCCTTCATCGCCCTGGACGGCAAGCTGTTCGCCGACGAGGTGGACTTCGACCGGGACTGGCTGGATGAGGCCCGCCGGTACCTCACCAACATCGTGGGCAAGTACGGCCCCCACATCCAGCTGCTCCTGAAGAAAGCGTCCGGTATTCTGGACCAGATCAAGTTCGTCTGCCCCCTCCACGGGCCGGTGTGGCGCAAGGACCTGGGCTACTTCATCGACAAGTACGACAAGTGGAGCCGCTATGAGCCGGAGGAGAAGGGCGTCTTGATCGTTTATGCCTCCATGTACGGCAACACCGAGGCCGCGGCCCAGTGCCTGGCGGCGAAGCTGTGCGAAAAGGGCGTGACCAACGTGGCGGTGTACGACGTGTCCAACACCCACGTAAGCTACCTCATCTCTGAGGCCTTCAAGTACAGCCACATCGTCCTGGCCAGCGTCACCTACAACCTGGGCATCTACCCGGTGATGCACAACTTCCTCATGGACATGAAGGCCCTGAATCTCCAAAACCGCACCTTCGCCGTCATCGAAAACGGCTCCTGGGCCGTGAAGAGCGGCGACCTGATGAGCGCGTTCATCACCGACCAGCTCAAAAACATGACGCTTTTGAACGAGCGCCTTTCCCTGGCCTCCTCCCTCAAGGAGGACAAGGCCACGGAGCTGGAAAACCTGGCCAACGCTCTGGTGGAGAGTGTGAACGCCTGACATCCACGGCAAAATATATGCCCCGGCTCTTCGGAGCCGGGGCAATTTTGTGCGCCCTGACGGTATCGGGGCATAATAGGAAAAAAGCCCTTGCATATGGCCGGGAAACGTGCTACTATGCACCGTGCGTGGACAAATGACCGCAAAAGGAGGACGCACCATGGCTAACAACAGCCGCAGTCAGTATTATCTCGTGGACGGAGACGCCCTGCCCGAGGTGTTCATCCGGGTGACACAGGCCCAGGAGCTGCTGGACACCGGCCGGGCCCAGACCGTGGCCGAGGCCGCCGAGCAGGTGGGCATCTCCCGCTCCGCTTACTATAAGTACAAAAACGCCGTCATGCCCTTCCAGAACGTGGCCGGCGGCCATATCGTCACCTACCAGATCATGCTCCGGCACCAGATGGGGCTTCTCAGCGAGGTGCTGGGGGTGTTCGCCGACACCGGCGCCAACATCCTGACCATCAACCAGGGCATCCCCACCAACGGGGCCGCCCCGGTGACCATCACGGCGGACATGACCGCCCTGGACACCCCCGCCGAGACCCTTCTGTCCCGGCTGGGCAACATAGACGGGGTCATCAAGGCCGCCGTCGCCGCCGGTTGAGGACTGTCTGCCCATGACGAAATACGCGATCCTCGGCTTCGGCACCGTGGGCGGCGGCCTGGCGGAGGTCATGGCCGCGCAAAAGGAGCGGCTGGCCGCCGTGGCCGGCGACGAGCTGGAGCTGGGGTATATTTTGGTCCGGCATGACTATCCGGACAACCCCTGGCAGGACAAGCTGGTCAAAGATTTCTCTGTCATCGAATCGGACCCGGACGTATCCGTGGTGGCGGAGGTCATCGGCGGCGTGGGCCCGGCCTATGAGTACTCCAAGCAGGCCATCCTGGCGGGCAAGAGCGTGGTATCCAGCAACAAGGAGCTGGTGGCCGCCCATGGCCTGGAGCTGGCCGCCATGGCGAGAGAGCACGGCGTGAGCTACCTCTTCGAGGGCAGCGTGGGCGGGGGCATCCCCCTGCTGCGGCCGCTGAGCCGGTGCCTCGCCGCCAACCGGGTGGACGAGGTCTACGGCATATTGAACGGCACCACCAACTATATCCTCACCGCCATGGACGAGAAGGGCCAGACCTTCTCCCAGGCGCTGGCCCAGGCCCAGAAGCTGGGCTACGCCGAGGCGGACCCCACCGCGGACGTGGAGGGGATAGACGCCTGCCGGAAGACCGCCATATTGGCGGACCTGTCCTTCGGGGGCAACCTGGACCCCACCGCCATCCCCACCACGGGCATCACCGCCCTGGCCCCGGCGGATCTGGAACTGGCCCGGGCGCTGGGCTACGCGGTGAAGCTCCTGGGCCGGGCCATGCGCCGGGCAGAGGGGTGCCTCGCCTTTGTGGAGCCCCATCTGGTGCCCCTGGGCCACACCCTGGCCTCCATCGGCGGGGTCATGAACGCCTGCGCCATCCGGGGCAGCGCCGTGGGAGAGGTCATCTTCTGCGGTCCCGGGGCGGGCCGCCATCCCACCGCCAGCGCCGTGGCGGCGGACATCGCCGACGCGGTGCGCCATCGCGGCGACCCCATGATACCCGACCTGGGCCAGGCGGGCGGCAAACTGGTGCCCGCCGGCGGGCTCATCTCCCCCTGGTACGTGCGGGCCATGGCCGAGCCGGACGAGGTGCACGCGGTGTTCCCCGGGGTGAAGCTCATCTACGGCTCCACCCAGGAGTGCGGCTTCATCACCCCGCCCATGGACGAGGCTGCCCTTCGGGAGCGGACCGCCATGCTGGACAGCCGGGCGGCGCTGCGGGTGCTGGCATAGTATGGGATGGGCCGCGGGCCCGAGACAAAGCACAAGGAGAGTTTCATATATGCTGATCGTACAAAAATTCGGCGGCTCCTCCGTGGCGGACGCAAAGCGCATCCGCAACGTGGCGGGCATCATCGCCGAGACGTTTTTGGAGGGCAACGACGTGGTGGTGGTGCTGTCCGCCCAGGGCGACACCACCGACGACCTGCTGGCCAAGGCTGCGGAGATCAACCCCGCCCCCTCCAAGCGGGAACTGGACATGCTCCTCACCACCGGGGAGCAGCAGTCCATCGCCCTGATGGCCATGTGCCTGGAGGGCATGGGGCTGCCGGTGGTGTCCCTCACCGCCTGGCAGATCGGCCTTCGCACCGACGCGGATTACGGCGCCGCCCGCATCCGCCGCATCGCCACCGAGCGGCTGAAACGGGAGCTGGACAAAAAGCGCATCGTGCTGGTGGCCGGGTTCCAGGGCATCACCCGTTTCGACGACTACACCACCCTGGGCCGGGGCGGCAGCGATACCACCGCGGTGGCCCTGGCGGCGGTGCTCCACGCGGACCGGTGCCAGATATTCACCGACGTGGAGGGCGTATATACCGCCGACCCCCGGAAGGTGCCCGGGGCCAGGAAGCTGGAGGAAGTCACCTACGACGAGATGCTGGAGCTGGCCAGCATGGGCGCCCAGGTGCTCATGAACCGCTCCGTACAGATGGCAAAGCGCTACGGCGTGGAATTGGAGGTGCTCTCCTCCCTGGTGAGAGCGCCCGGTACAAAGGTGAAGGAGGTCCCCTCAAGCATGGAAGAGATGAAGATAACCGGCATCGCCAAGGACGAACACACCGCCCGGCTCACCGTGGTGCGGGTGGCGGATAAGCCCGGCTCAGCCTTCAAGGTCATGAACGCCGTGTCCAAGGCCGGCGTCAACGTGGACATGATCATCCAGGCCACCGGCCGGGACGGGGAGAACGACATCAGCTTCGTGGTCCCCGAGGACCAGGCCGAGCAGGCCCGGGACATGCTCATGGAGCGGAAGAAGGCCATCGGCTTCGACCAGGTGTCCATCGACAAGGGCATCGCCAAGGTCAGCGTCATCGGAGCGGGCATGATGAGCTCCGCCGGCATCTCCTCGCTGGTGTTCGAGGCGCTGAACGACGAGCACATCAACATCCAGATGATCAGCACCAGCGAGATCAAGATCTCCTGCGTCATCGACGCCGCCAGCGCCGACCGGGCGGTCGCAGCTATCCATAGGAAGTTTTTTGAGCAATAAAACCGCATAGCAAAAGGGCGCGGAAGTATCCGCGCCCTTTTTGTGTCCCGGGGATTTCCAAAATTTGGTGCGCGGCATTGACAAACCGATGACATATAGTATAAAATACTATAAAGTATCGCCGGGAGGGACCGTTATGCTCTACCAGAAGCTGAAGACCCTGTACGAAAAAGTCCGTCTGCAGCACTACCGGGACCTGTTCAGCCGGGTCAAGGAGCGGGACGGCTCTCTGAGCGCCACGGAGGCCTATGCCGCGGACGTGATCTACCTCATGGGCGCCCCCACCGTCAGCGCCTTTGCCGACACGTTGGGCATCTCCCAGCCCAACGCCACCTATAAGATCAACAACCTGGTCTCCAAGGGCTACGCCCAGCGCAGCGGCTCCGACGCCGACCGCCGGGAGTGCCGGGTCACGGTGGGCGAGCGGTTCTTCTCCTACTACAACACCGATTACCCCTTCATGGAGGAGGGGCTGGACTCCTTGCAGCGCAACTACAGCGCCGGGGAGCTGGCCCTCTTTGAGCGCATGATAGACGACCTCATCCAGCACCTGAAATAAGGGCCCAAATGCCCTGTTTTCCGCGCCCCGCCGCTCTGAAGTGAACCCCAAAAGTTAGACAAAATAAGGAGCTAAGCGACCTGAAGGGTCTGGTATCTGTGTTGAGCAGGTG
>CANQMW010000049.1 GCA_947625045.1 uncultured Oscillospiraceae bacterium | reverse complement strand
CCGTCAAAGGTCGCCTGGAACGTGAAGCCGGTGGTGTACTTTTTGAGCTGGGCGGCCATTGCGGCGTCTGCCACAGCATTAGCGTCGGGGGTCTCTGCC
Source organism: uncultured Oscillospiraceae bacterium (assembly GCA_947625045.1). Classification (GTDB taxonomy): domain Bacteria; phylum Bacillota; class Clostridia; order Oscillospirales; family Oscillospiraceae; genus CAJOIG01. Next base: position 8,006 of record CANQMW010000049.1, on the reverse strand, counting down.
CCCGCGGGCGGCGTGATGCTGTCCGCCGCCGCGTCCGTCACCTTCACATCGGTCAGTGCCGGCCATTCGGGGTCGGCGATGACCAGCTTGTAGAAGATGGCCGCTTCCTTGCGCTCGACCCTGATCATGACGGTCTTGCTTTCACCCGGTGTGAGCGTGAGCTCCTGGGGGAGATCTTTGCCCGCTCCGCTCCAGCTGTCGCCGTCGCAGAATTTGATGGTATCACCCGCAGCGCCGGTCACCGTCAGCTGGGCGGCCTTGACGCTCTTCTTCAGGGTGATATTGACTTCTTTGGGCTCTTCGCTTGTATTGTACTCCGTGACATTGAGACCTGCCGTGAACGTCTCCTCACCCACCTTGACGTTCGTCAGGGGCGTAGGTCCGGCGGGGTTGGTGACGGACAGCTTGTAATAGGTGGGGTCGGAGCCCAGGTCGTCATACACGCAGATGTATACGTCCGTGGCCTCATCCTTATTGAGGAACGGCGTCTTTACGTCGATGGTGCTGGCCGTGCCGCTGGTGAGCTCAGCGCCTGTCTCCTTCAAAGTTCCAACAGCCGATGCGACCTTCGTGTATCTGGCGTGCAGGCCGGTGAACACCGCCTTGACGCTGAAGCTCGCGGCGTGTTTATCAAGCGTCGCGGTGTACTGGATGGGGTCGCCGCTGGTGCCGGTGCCGGCGCCCTTCACAGCCGCCTTCGTCGGGTCAGTGCCGCCCTCGCCCACGTTCAGCGCCGTCAGCACGGGCTGCTTGCCGTTGGTCACGGTCAGCTTATAGAAGATGTCCGCCTTGTTGCGGGTGACCTTGATGACGATGGTCTGGGACGGCTGGCCATTGAAATCCACCGTGGTGGCGTCGTTGTTATTAAACGACTTCCACTCGTAGCTGCCCTCGGCACTGTAATAGTCCCAGGCCGCCGTGCTCACATCAGAATCGGCTATGTCGGTCGATGTGAATTCGGCCTTGAACTTAAACGAATCCACATATTTCTCCAGCGTGACCGCCGTAAGCTCTGCAGGCTCTCCTTCCGTTCCGCCGGCGGGGATATCGCTGCTCTCGACGGGAGTATACTGTTCCCCTTCCTTATCCTTCGTATTCACCGTCAGCGCCGTCAGCTTCGGCGCGGCGGGGTTGGTGATAGTCAGATGGTAATAGATGGCCTCCGTGACGTTCGTCGCGACCTTTATCCATATCTTGGTCTCGGCCTCGGCCCCTGCCGTCTGGGTAATATTGATATTCGTAAGATCGGAGTTCGTCGCGCCTGCCTTATCATTCTCCGCGTTTCCCGAATCCGCTCCCCAGGTGATGTTCTGTACGGTGGGGGAATTCTCCGCCGGGGTCGGAACAAGGGTGACGCTGGGGGCGCTCTTGGTCAGCTTGAAGGTGAGGTCCTTTACCGTCCCGTATTCACTGACAGTCATGTCCCCGGCAGGGGATACATCGTTCGCTGTGATGCTCTGCAGTCCCACCGGCCCGGGCTTGACCGTGACGGTCATCTTATTCTGGCTGGCAGCGAAACCATCATCCTTCCTGGTAGACGTGAAATAGAGCGTCTTGTCCTCCGTGATGGCGGAATTAAAGGTCAGGTTGAGTTTATCGCCGCTGCCCACGGCGCTCTTCAGGCCGGCATCCGCCTCATCGGCGGTGAACGTGTAATTTTCGGCATTCGCGGCGGGATTGGTCAGCGTGACCTCCGCCTGCGTGTTGCCATAGTCGGCGGTGACCGCCGTCGCCACCGGCGCCGGGTCCTTCGTCTTCACGGTGACGGTGACGTCTTTTATAAGCGCAGTGAAACCGCTATCGCCGAAGTTGTAGTCATCGGCGTCGGAGAACGCGGCCGCACCGTTTACCTTGACCGTCAAAGTCCCCGGCCTCGCCTCGCTCTCGGCCGTAAGATGCAGCGTTGCATCGGCCCCGGCGGACAAAGTGCCCTTGGTCAGCGTGGTCTTGCTCTCCTTGTCCTCCACTTCGACACTTTCGCTACTGGCGGCAAAGGTGAGGGGGATATCCCAGCCCTGCAATTTGACGCCCAGCGTAAGGTCTGCCGACTTAGCGCCCTCGGTCAGTTCGAGCTCCCCGGGCGACACCGTGAGCTCCCCGGGCGATACCAGGGTCTTGCAGTCATACTGATAATACAGGATCTCATCGCCGCTGGTGACCTTGAGGCAGAGGATGACGTTGGGGCTCTCGCCGAGAGAAACGCCCGTCGCAGTCTCGCTGCCGCATTCCACGCTCTCTGCGCTTTCTATACCGGAGAAGTCACCGGCTTTGTAGTACACCGTGCCCACGCCTTCCGGCGTGAATTTGAGCGTTTTATCATCCGAGTAAGTCTTGTCTATTTTGGCCTCTGCCGTCTCGCTGACGCTCTCGCTTTCACTGCCCGTTTTGGCAGTATACTGCTTGTCGTCTATCTTGATATCCGTCAGCTTCGGGTTCAGGGCGGACAGGATGGTGATCGCGCTGTCCGTGCCGAAGTTGGAGAGCGTATACTCCCCGCCATGGGCATCGGGCTTCCCCAAAGTATATTTCCCGCTGTTTTCCCGGATATGGCTATCAGCGTCAGTGGTCTTGGCCTTTATCTCGACACTGTTTACCTCGTTGGCATAAAGGGTGAACGTGCCTTTGCCAGTCCATTGCACAGTTTTATCTTCGGTAAGGCCGTAGAGGTTGGTCTTGAATGTGACCGTGCGGTCGTTCGCAAAACGCGTTCCCCCGTCGTCCAGACTGAGGGTGATAGCCTGCGACTGCGCGGAAACAGCCAGAACACTGCAGCCGCTGAACGTCGTCACATTATAGGTAACATTGGTCGCGTCTATACCAGTAGTCGTCACATTATAACTTCCCGAACCGGCCGGGTTACTGATAGTATATCCGCGGGGCACCGTGACGTTATTAAACATCTGCGTTACGGCATACTGGTGGCCTATACTGTTGCCAACGGTATCTCCGGTACCATTGACTTTGAAATAGATGTCCGAGGCTCTTTCGCCCAGCTGAAGGTTCAGGGTTCCGCTCTTGCCCCCAGTCTCGGTAGTATAAGTGACCTTTGTATGATTCTCATCGACTGCTGTGGCCTTTGGTTCGAAGGAGTTATCTACCCCTCCTGCTATCACCGTATCCCCATATCCGACTTCACAGGTGACCTCATCACCGGCAAAGCAATACGATTTGTCCTTCGGACTGGTGATAGTGATATTACCCTCAGGTTGGCTGATATAGATAACGTCGCTGCCCTGTTTCAGCGCGATCGTGATACTATACTGCCCGGACCCTTCTTCAGGCTCTTTCCAGACATTATCGTTAAGTTCGACCGTTTCATAGGTCCTTTTGCCCTCCGGGCTGCGCGAGCCTACGCTGGTGCTCTTCACAGGGTTTCCGGACGCGAGGCCAGCATCCCCATCTGTATTGATTTCGTAGAACTCGGGGATAACGATTTTAAGTGTCGTATAGGGGCCGTCACCCTCCGCCGTGACCTCAGGGGTCACGATCTCGATAGCCGCTGTTGCCTCGAAATTGACCGTATATGTCTCATTACCATTGACCTTCGCAGAACCAAACTTATTCGCCACCGTCATGGGCAGGTCTATCGCATCCATGTCCACGACCGACGCCGCCTCGGGCTCGTCCGCCGCCTCGGACGCAGCCGCCGCGGGCGCTGCCGCAGCCAACGGCGCGGGAGCGCTCTCCGTCTCCTCCGCGGGCTCCTCCGGCTCCAGGGGCAGGGGCGCTTCCGGGGCCTCGGGCTCAATAGGCGCAGGCTCCGCCGGGGCCTGGTCTTCCGGCGCTTCCGGCGCCGCCTCTACCGCCTCATCCACGGGCATATCCAGCTCCTCCGCGGCCACCGCCGTGGGGAACAGGCTGAATATCATGACCGCCGCCAGAATGAGGGACAATACACGCTTTCTCATATCTCAGGTCCTCCTTTTCACCGCCCACAGAGAGGCGGCTTGCGCGAAAATACTAGGGTCCAACTTATTATAGCAACATTATACCCCCCCCCCCGCCGGGATTTCAAGTTCATTTCAGGTTCAATTTCCTACATTTCGCGTCAGGAAATGTTTTCCAGCACAAAATACGCCCCCCTCGTCTGAGGGGGGCACTGCTTGGAGGCTCCCTTGTGCAAAGGGAGCTGGCACCGCCGCCAGGCGGTGACTGAGGGATTGTCGCTGACAACCCCTCCACCGCACTTCGTGCGGTCCCCCTCCCCTTGCACAGGGGGAGGCTTTGGAAGAGGAACCTTATTCAATTCGGTATATTCACAAATATCCTATTATATTCTCTAATATCCCCATGTATTCGCAGAATACCCACTGTCGAATCCCGCATTATCCTGTAATTATACGCCGCTATCCATCAATATTCGTATATCCCGCCGCCCACGAATTCCCGGAGCATGGCGTCGGCGGGCAGATAAGAAAGGTCGATGGGGGTGAACTTCGTCAGCGCCGGGCCCACATAGCGTATCTCCTGATAGGGGATGTCCTCGGGCACATTGACCAGCAGGGGCTCGGCGATGGGCCGCATGACGCAGGGCTCATACTCGAACGCCGTGTCCAGCTGTACGTCCGCCTTGTTCTTGAAGGGGGAGATGTTGCGGATCTCGCCCTTGCGCACGTTCTCCCACATGCGCATGGTCTCCACCGGGTCCGCCCCCCGGAACAGATGGTCCCGGCTCACCCGCCGCACCAGGCGCAGCCATGTGCCCTTGAAGGCGTACTCGCCGGCGTCGTCCACCACGTTGGACCGGGCGGAGACATAGAGCTTGAAGGCCTCGGGGTGCACGTCGGTGATGGAGTCGTTCAGGGCGTGGATGCCCTCGAAGATGACCACCTCGTTGTCCTTCAGGCGCAGGGACTGGCTGGGCTCGATGGTGCGCATCTGGCGGGCGAACTCATAGTGGGGCACGAAGATGCGCCGGCCCTCAGAAAGCTCCGTGAAGTGCTCGTTCAGAAGCTCCATGTCCATGCACAGGGGGCTCTCCAGGTCCGGCTCCCCCTCCTCCGTCCGGGGCACCGTCTCGGGGCGGACGGTCTTGAAGTAGTTGTCCATGGAGATGCTGTAGCTCTTCACCCCCCGGCGGCTCAGCTCGTCCCGCACCTTCATGGCCGTGGTGGTCTTGCCGGAGCCGGAGGGGCCCGACAGCAGCACGATGGGGCTGTGGGGCAGGTTCGCGATGATCTTCTCCGCCGTGTGGGCGATGCGCTCGTTGTACTTGGCGTCGCAGTCCGCGATGAATCCCGCGGGGTCGTCGGATGCGGCCTTGTTGATGTCCTCCATGTCAAATGCCATCGGTATTCTCCATCCTTTCGATATATTCTTTCGGATACTTGGGGTTCACATGCCGCTCTACGGACCCGTCCGGGCCCGTGAGCTTCGTGGAGCCGCCCGCGCCCATGGCCAGGACCGGGGCGAGCTCCTCCATCATCAGGATGTTGTACAGGCTCCCGGTGCCGGGCTTTGCCCAGCCCACGTTCTCAAAGCCGCCGGACATGTACTTCTGCCGGTAGAGATAATAGGGCTCGTAGCCCGCGGCGGCGAGCTTTGCCGTCGCCGTGTCCACCATGCGGCCTACGGCGGCGGCATCCGGCAGGGACGCGGGGTCCCGGGCCAGGTAGGAGCCGTTCTTGATGGCCAGGGTGTGAACGGTGACGTTCTCCGGCGCGAGGGAGAGCACCGCGTCCACCGTGGCCTCGAAGCCGGCGGGGGTGTCCTTGGGAAGGCCCGCGATCAGGTCCATGTTCACCTCGAAGCCCCCCACCGCCCGGACCGTGTCCAGGGCGTCCAGGATGTCCCGGGCGGTATGGGCCCGGCCTATGGCGGCCAGGACTAAGTCCGACATGGTCTGGGGGTTCACGGACACCCGGCCCACGCCGTGTGCCCGGAGCACCCGCAGCTTCTCGGCCGTAATGGTGTCCGGCCGCCCGGCCTCCACGGTGTACTCCCGCAGGGCGCTGAGGTCGAAGCTCTCGGCCAGCGCCGCGCACAGCGCGTCCAGCTGGGCGGCCGAGAGGGTCGTGGGCGTGCCGCCGCCTAAGTACAATGCCACGGGCCGCTGTCCGGCGGCCCGGACCGCCGCGCCCGTACGGCGTATTTCTTTATGCAGGGCCGCCAGGTATGGCTCCACCAGCTTCTCATTGGCGCCCACCGCGCTGGAGATGAAGGAGCAGTAGGCGCAGCGGGTGGGACAGAAGGGTATGCCCACGTAGAGCCCCACGTCGCCGGGGGCGAGGGAATCCTTGGCCGCCATGGCCGCCCGGGCGGTAGTCTCGCACAGGGCCGCCCGCGCGGGGGATACGTCGAAGTCCCGGGCGAAGTCCGCGGCGGTATGCCCCTCCCGCAGGTACCGGGCCATGAGCTTTCCCGGCTTCACGCCGGTGAGGGCCCCCCATACGGGCCGGGGCACCCCCGCGGCCAATGCCGCCCGGTAAAAGCTCAGCTTCACCGCCTGCTGCTCCAGGCGCACCCGCTCCCGGTCGGTGTCATAGGGCCGCACCGCCGCCCGGCCCTCGTAGGTCTGGCCGCCCATGGTGAGGCGGCACACCGCCTCGCCGTTTGCCAGGTCCAGCTCCGCCCGGTCGCCGGTGGATGGGCCCGCGGGATAGGTGGGCCGCTGGGCGGGATACAGGGTCAGGAGCATCTGCTCGGCGGCGTATTTGTAGTTGTGGCCGGTGAGATACAGGTCCATGGCGTCCTCTTGACAGTTTCGATGACACTATGTTTTAATAGGTATGCACACAGTATAACACATATGTTATTATTCAACAAGACTGCGAGGATATTGCCTTGACTACCGATATCGCCATCGTGGGCGCCGGCCCGGCGGGGATATTCACCGCCATCGAGATGCTGCGCCTGGGGAGCAAAAAGAAGATAACCATCCTGGAAAAGGGCAAGAGCGTGGAAAAGCGCCACTGCCCCAAGGCGGAGACCAACCGGTGCATGAACTGCAAGCCCTACTGCGCTATCACCACCGGCTTCTCCGGCGCGGGCGCCTTCTCCGACGGCAAGCTCAGCCTCTCCTGCGAGGTGGGCGGAGAACTGCCCCAGCTCATCGGCGAGCGCCTGGCCCAGGATACCATCGACTACACCGACGGGATATACCTTGAATTCGGCGCGGACGAGCACGTGGAGGGCGTGGAGGAGACCGAAGAGGTCAAGCGTATCCGCACCCGGGCCATCCGGGCTGGGCTCAAGCTGGTCTCCTGCCCCATCCGCCATATGGGCACCGAGAAGGCCCAGCAGATCTATACCGACATCGAACACTGGCTCCTGGACCGGGGCGTGGAGATCCTCTTCGACGCGGAGTGCACCGGCCTCATCATGGAAGAGGGCCGCTGCCGGGGCGTCACCTTCTCCGACGGCCACCAGGACCACAGCCTCATGGCCCATGAGACCGTCATCGCCACCGGCCGCCGGGGCGCGGACTGGCTGGAGGGCCTGTGCTCCCAGTACGGCGTGGACCATGTGCCCAGCACCGTGGACATCGGCGTGCGGGTGGAGGTGCGCAACGAGGTCATGGAGGTGGTGAACCGGGCGTTTTATGAGTCCAAGCTCATAGGCTACCCCGCGCCCTTCAAGAACAAGGTCCGCACCTTCTGCCAGAACCCCGGCGGGTTCGTGGCCCAGGAGAACTATGATAACGGTCTGGCCGTGGTGAACGGCCACTCCTATAAGGAGCTCAAGAGCGAGAACACGAATCTGGCCATCCTCGTGTCCCACAACTTCTCCGTCCCCTTCAACCAGCCCATCGCCTACGCGCAAAAGGTGGGGGAGCTGACCAACATGCTGGCAAACGGCCAGCTCCTCGTCCAGCGGTTCGGGGATATCCTGGACGGCAAGCGCACATGGCAGAAGGAGCTGGACCGGTCCAACGTCCGCCCCACCCTGCCCGACGTGGTGGCCGGGGATATCACCGCCGCCATGCCCTACCGGGCCATGATCAACATCATCAACTTCATCAAGGCCATGGACCAGGTGGTCCCCGGCTTCGCCGCCTATGAGACGCT
>CANQMW010000048.1 GCA_947625045.1 uncultured Oscillospiraceae bacterium | reverse complement strand
CCGGGTGTGGCGAAGTTTGGTATCGCGCCTGAATGGGGTTCAGGAGGCCGCTGGTTCAAGTCCAGTCACTCGGACCAATCCATGATAATCCGAACTGCATCTTCCAAATCGGGGATGTGTTCGGATTTTTCATTCCCATTGAGCGCATCCTGTGAACGAAGGGCGGGCATGGTCCCGCCCTTGCACATTCATGCTGGCTGGGGTATAATGGCTGATAAGAGACGCAGGTAACGCGACAAATCAGGAGGTGAGATAAACTATATGAAAAAGATGAATCCAGCAAAAGTAAGAATCGTTTTTTGTTGCTTGCTTGCTATTGCTGTGGTTTTTTGCCTTGTTGGTGAGTGTATAGAAATCCGAGTGTTGACGAATTTAGGTGTAGTCGTGTTGGTAGGAGCTCTTGTGTTCCATCTTGTTTTCTATAAATGTCCCCATTGTGGAATATACCTTGGCCGAAGCGGAGGTAATTATTGCCCCTATTGCGGAAAACGATACCATTAGCATCCCATCTGTTGAGCAGTATTAGAACGGCAAATCGGTATTTAGTGGAGGCATATCGTTTATGGAAAGGCTCAAAGCGATCCTTCTTTCACCCGCAGGGATGAAAATTGTAAATGTGCTTTTCTTTCTGACGGTTTTAATACGCAATAATGGTTTTATAATCGTCGCACATCTTGTGTGGGTGCTGTATCTCGTCGTCACAATCAAGAACACCACCGACAAAACGCTTAAAGCGGCATATCGGGTAATGGTCATTTACGCACTCGTGATAATTGCCGCCAACGGGTATTTCCTGATACACGGGAACTGACAACATTGTAAGATGGTGTTTAGACGGCTTTGACAACTTCTCATTTGTCGTGGAGTCAAAAAGGGCGGGAGCATCGGTTAAGATGTTCCCGCCCCGTTGTTTATTTTTCGCTTTCCTGCGTCTGATGTTGGGCCTTCCACTCTGCAAACTCTCTCTGCCCTTCCTCGCTCTCGAAAAAGCCCTGAATCTCCGGGAGCAGGACACGGGCCAGGGCCTCCACTTCATGGAGGGGAATCCCGGTGCCGTAGTCGTTGACCTTCTTTTGCCTGGACATGGGGACCGCCTCCGTTATAGCTCGCCCTCGTCAAAGAGAAACGCTTGAAACACTGTGCCGTCCCTGGTGATGAAGCGGCCACGGGCATCCTTGGGGATTTGGTCAGCCGCCGCCGTGCTGTCAAGAATGATTTGCGACAGAACATTATCAGCACGGCCACACACCCGGAAATCAATGTTGTTTTTGATTTGGCCGGGGATGATGGTGGCATCCGGGCGCTGGGTGGCAAGAATGAGATGTATACCAAAGGCCCGCCCCTGTCTGGCGATGGTGGACAGTTTGCCCTCTATCTGGCTGACAAGTTCCTTCTGCTCCTTGGTCAGACCTGTCTTGTCCAGCATTTCCGCGACCTCGTCACAGGCGAACACATAACGGGGAAGGTCAGTCCCTTCCGCTTCGTTGTACTCGTCGATGTTGGCCGCGCCAAAAACCTGGAAACTCTTCTTGCGCTGTTCTAACTTGTCCACAAGCTCGGTGAGCATGTCAAGCAGGTCATGTTCCTCGAAGCACATCCGGCATTTTTGGTGCCAGATGGCGCGAAAATCCACGCCGCCTTTGAAATCGGCTATGTAGACCTTCGCACCCTTGCGGAGCGCCTGCATAAGCAGCAACTTCAACAGAACGCTTTTCCCGCTGCCCGTAGAGCCGCCCAGCAGAACATGGGGAACATAGGCCAGGTTGACGGTCACAGGCCCGGTGATGCCCTCGCCCAAGACGAGCTCGAAATTCCTTTTGGACAGATACTTGTCCTGCCAGGGGAGCAACGAAGGTAAATCTCCAGCGGCGGGGACGGCATATACCCGGATAACCTTGCGCCCCTTGGCCCACACCATTTTGGCAATCGTGATGTCAAGTGCGCCCTCAATGGTCGTCTGTTTGGTCTGCCACACTTCCAAGGGTATCTTGTTGGGGGCAAACTCCCAAACCGTGACACGGGGGGCATGGGTGTCCTTGCATTTTGATAGCAAAAGCGGCGCATCCCCGCCGTGGTTCGTCAGGCCAGCACTCCAAAGAGCCTCATAGGTTCGGCGGCTTCCTCGCGGGGTTCCGATGGCTACGAGGACAACAAATAACCCGCCAAGAGCAAAAAGGCCATGACAGACAAAGGCCGCCTTTTCTAAAAACGCAAAGAAAGAGTCTGTAAGAGAAGCCTCATAATAACTTTGGTGTATCTGCAAACCTACCAACATCACAATAAACAAATAAACAACAATGAAAAGTACCTTCGCAGGTGTAGCTTTTATAACGGAAAAGCTACGAAAGAAACGCTGGAAAAGGTAATGAATATAGGTTTTCCGAGAGATAATCTCTCGTTCATTTTGTGTCATGATATACACCTCCTGGTGTAGGTAAAACGCGAATACTGCCATCCGGCAGGTACTCAATAATGTGGTGGATGCGACGGAGGAAAGCTCGCCACGTCTCGGGCTTGTCCCTTTGAATGTCCCTATACTGTTCTTCGAGTGGAATGTTGCTGGTGATGTAGACCTTCGTATAACAAGCGGTCCTGTCGCTGTATCTGGCCGGGAGCGTCAGAGGATAAATGTCCAGATAGTTCAGCATAGCGCTGATGGGGACCTGGGAATGGAATTCCTCGAATACCAAGATACTTTGGCAGTTGTAGGCATCAAAGCGGATGCCGTTCCTGCCGCCGTAGTCGGTTATCCGGCAAATCTCCCTGGGGTCGTTCTGCTCGAAAATGCTCCAAGTCTTGCCTGCTCCACTGGCACCGTAGAGATATGACACGTCCAAGCTCCTTTTTTCGGTGCTGTATTTCTCGGAAAGAATGACCTGACGGAGTATCTCAATGTCCTTGATATGGAAAGCCAGTTTAGGATGGTCCTCGATGATTTCCAAGGTAGACCGTCCTTCCCGTATCTCTTGTATCAGTCTGAACATATCCGGGGCTTGTTCTTCTTTTTCCGCTGGGATGTTGCCCCATTCTTCAAATGTGCCGGGGACAGCAGTTTCTGCTTTGCTGGTGTCGGCCCATTTGCCGGACTTTGCAACATAATCCCGATTCTCCGCCGCACTCCCATACGCTTTCTCAATGTGCGCTGTGGGGAAACGGTTTTTGATGGTGGTAAAGCGAACAGGCGACGGGGAATAAAGGAAAATGTGCGTGTGATATGTTCCTGTCGTGGCCACTTCGTCGGCCACGCAAAAATAGCTGGGAGAGAAACGGTGCAATATCTCGGTTATAGCGCTATGGTCAAGACCGGCTTCCTGCGGATTGTTAATGGTCAACGACCATTTGCGGGCTTGGCTGTTGTTTCCCATGTTGGCCTCCCGTGTTGCTACATGCTACATGTTGCCATAAGGTGTAATACTGACCTTATGGCAAGGGGGCGGCGCTGGCGCTGCCGCCGGGGGACACTTCCTTTTGGGGAATTGTCCTAATCCCGGCGGGCCTCACAAGCGCCGCCCGTTGCGTTAAGGTTTAGTATTCACCGCATGGATGCCTGTGGCCTTTGCGCCCACCTGGGGCTGGCCTTGGCTCCAGTAGATGAACACCTCCAGGCCGTCAAACCGCACCTCCACATAGCCGTCCGGGGCCTCCATAAGCTGCTTGCCGTCAATCCGTACATTGATCTTGTCCAAGCCCTTTTCCGGCAACGCGACGGCGTAGCGATAGCCGAGGATGTTATCAGTGCGCCGATTGGCCTGATACTCATAGGCCGGGGACACATCCACCAGCCAGAGCTTGTTCCCCAAGGATTTGGGGTCGATGATGAGGTCGGTTATCTTCATAATTAGGCGCCTCCTTGCGCCGGGTCAGCGGAGCGTGGCCTTTGCCCCGCACATGTGAATGAACGTTACAAGGTCCTTGCATCCTCATCATAAATCGTGCGGAGGCCGAATTGGTTTCGCCGGGGAAACTCTGGACAAAAGAAAACCGCCGCCCTGAATGAACAGAGCGGCGGCACAGTTATTCATCATTTGTGTTTCCCAGCAAAGGGAGTCCTTGTTCATATAATGCTTCGTTCACATCATCAATGCTTAGATGTCTTTTAATTCCTTCATGCCAAATTTGAATTTGCGGGAAAGCAGCCAGCATCAATTCGTTCCATCCGTCCTCGTCCAACTCAAAAGCAAGGCTAACGGCTGTCACGATGTTTGCTGTTGGCTGATAGGTGCTGCCTTTATCGTTATCGTTTCTGAGTATGCGGCTAATAGTGGTTTTGGAAAGGTTGCTCTTCTTTGCCAGTAAAGCGGCGTTCCAACCTTTTTCTTTCAGCAGGGCACTAACCATACTGCTGAATATCTTAATTTGCTCTGGGCCTTGCTTCGGCTTTTCATAAGAAGCCAAAGCGGGGATGGCCTATCAGTCAGGCTTGATGCCGGAGGGGGCGGCGTGGGCAGCAGCTGCGGGGATAAAGACTGCTCTCATGCGACCACCTCCTTCGTGTTTTGCGGGGATAAATCATGCGCGGTGAAATGGGTCTGTATGCCAATAGCACCCATCCGCACCCTCCAGCGCAAAGCCCGTTTTTTCTCCTTTTTGAGTAGTTTGGTTTCTCCTTTGAAGTAAAAAAAGCAATGAGTATGGCAAAGCCATACTCATCATCTATGTTGCCGGGATTTCCGGCAATCAAAAAATATCTTTTTGTCCCATGATAATTTCTTCTTTATGCTACACAAGTATAATACAGAACCGCAAATCCGTCAAGTTTTGATGCAGTCCCAATTATAGACCCGCTAAATCGCGGCGCAGACACTTTTGCCTGTATGGGCCGGAGTACTGTTTGCCCGGTGAACGAGCAACCTGTTACATGACCATCATAAGTGGCTTTCCCGAATCCGTCAAGTAAAGAATCCATGAACGAGTAGCCCAGGCCCCGCCCTCCGTCAATGGTCAAGATGAACGGCACAGCCGCCATTGACCGGGGCGGGGCTTGGGCTTTATGGTCGTTAAGGGTGTCAGCCGCAGGCCGGCTGACGCCCTCGCAGATATTCTATAAGTGGTATTTACAAATATGTTGATTTGTGATATTGTAATTTCCGCAGGAGGGATTGACTATGGAGCAAATAGGAAAGCGGCTGCGGGCTTTGCGTGAGGGCGTCAGGTTGACGCAGGTAAAAATGGCAGAGATTTTGGGGGTGCAGCAGTCCCGGATAAATCGCTATGAAACAGGCCAGACCACCCCAGCGCCGGAAATCTTCATTAAGTATGCGGATTATTTTGACGTGTCGATGGACTATCTCTATTGCCGCACCGATGACCCAAGGGGCAGACTGTATGACTACCAGCCCCAGGCGTTGAGGCAGAAAGTGGCCGAGAACAAAGAAATGCGAGAGTTTATAGAAATGTGCTTTGACCCGCAGGCACCCGTCAATAAACGGCTAAAAGAGGCGTTGCTTCGCATCATGGAGGAGGCAAAAGAGGAATGAAAGCTGTAATTTATGCCCGGTATTCCAGCGACAACCAGCGCGAGGAATCCATAGAGGGCCAGCTTCGGGAGTGTACCGCATACTGTGAAAAGAACGATATAACCATCCTGCGGACCTATATTGACCGGGCCATGTCCGCCAAGACCGACCACCGCCCCGATTTCCAGCGGATGATAAAGGACAGCGCCAAGGGGCTTTTTGATGCTATCATTGTCTGGAAGCTGGACCGTTTCGCCCGAAACCGTTACGACAGCGCCCACTATAAGGCCCAGCTTCGGAAATACGGCGTGAAAGTGCTGTCCGCCACCGAGAACATTTCAGACGGCCCGGAGGGTATCATACTGGAATCCATGCTGGAAGGTATGGCGGAATACTACTCGGCGGAACTGGCTGAAAAGGTCATCCGGGGTCATACCGAAAATGCTCTGAAATGCAAATATAACGGGGGGACCCCAACCTTTGGCTATACCATCGACAAGGACAAGCACTATCAGCTTGACCCCCGGACCGCTCCCGTGGTGCTGGAGATATTCACCCGGTACGACCAAGGCGCGACCATGAAGGAAATTCGGGACCATCTCGCCGATAAAGGTGTTACCACCGTGCGAGGCAGGGGAATCGATCTTAATTTTGTGGCGGCCATCCTGCACAATCGGAAATACATCGGGGAGTACAGTTACCGCCATATCGTCACCCCCGGCGGCATCCCGGCCATCGTTCCCCAAGACCTGTTTGACCGGGTACAGCAAAGGATGGAGAAGAACAAGAGAGCACCCGCCCGGCATAAAGCGGATGATGACTACCTGCTGACAACGAAACTTTTTTGCGGAACATGCAAGGCCATGATGGTGGGAGAAAGCGGCACCAGCGGCACCAAGGGCCGGAAGTATCATTATTACCGCTGTGTGAACACAAAACGGCATAAGACGTGCAACGCAAAACACAAGAGCATTAAAAAGGAGCCAATAGAAGATGCCGTTGTCAGCGCCGTCATGGACAAGGTGATGGATGATGCTTTTGTGGAGTACATAGCGGACACGGTTATGGAATTACAGACGAAAGAGAGCACCATTCTCCCCGCGCTCCGTAAGCAGTTGGCAGAAACGGAAACAGGCATCAACAATATGCTGAACGCCATCCAGATGGGGATAATCAACGAATCGACAAAACAACGGCTTGACGAGTTGGAGGCACGGAAAAAAGAGACCGAGCTTCAAATCATCCAAGAGGAAATGCGTCATCCGGCACTATCCCGTGAAGATGTCGTGTGGTGGATATGCCGTTTCCGCACTCTGGATGTGTCGAAGCTTGACGAGCGCCGGAGGCTCATTGACAGCTTTGTAAACTCTGTGACGGTTTTTGATGACCATGTTTTGATTACGTTCAACTACAAAGAGGGAGAAACGACAATCCCGTTTTCTTCTCTCGACGGTTCGGATTTAGAATCGGTCGGTGGACCATAACGAGTACCCATAAGGGACTTGAGTTCCCTTGTGGGTATTCTTTTTTACAGGCTGGGGTCAAGCGCCCCGGCCTGTTTCTTCACGGCCAAAGGCCGCTAAATAGGACTGTTCCGCCACCCGGCTCATGTGCGGCAATTCTACATACCCTATCATTTTGTAGTGTATCTCCACCTTTTGCACCGTCTGGCCGCCTATCTGCTCCCGGTGATACACCACGATCTTGTCGATAAACTCCCGCAGTATCTCCGGCGTCAACTCCTGGATGTCCGTGTACTTCCGTACAAGCTGCAAAAAGCCCTCTGCGTTCATTTCGTGCGCCTGTTCTTCAGCCACGATCTTCCGCAGGTGCCGGATGCGCTGGGATAACTCCGTCTGCTCGTCCTCGTACTTGTCGGACAGCTTGCGGTAGCGGTCATCCGTGAGGTTGCCGAGGATATGTTCTTCATAGAGCCGTTCATACAGTATATCTATCTCCCCGGACCGGGCCAGGGCCGCTTGCAGGGCCTCTTTGTTTTTCTTTTGCTGAAGCTGTATCTGCTTGTACTGCTCGTCCATGACGATCTTCACAAACTCGTCCTCATAGGCGGCGGCAAAGCGGACGATCTCTGACAAGTTCCGGGTGACGATCTCCGTGAGGGCGTCCAGGCGGATATGGTGGGTCTTGTTGCACAGCCCGTTCCGGGCACGGCTGTTCCGGCAGGAATAATACTGGTTTTCCGGGTTGTCGTGGGTGTACTTGTAGTTGAGATTCGCCCCACAGTCGGAGCATTTCAAATACCCGGCAAAGATGTTCCTGTCGATGTTCTTGCTCTTGCGAAACTTGGTATTGCCCAGGGTCTTTTGTATGTTCTCCCATTCAGGCCGGGGGATGATAGGCTCATGTACGTCTCTATGCACCTCCCACCTGTCCGGGGGATTGTCCAGGCGGTCCTTCAGCTTATAGGATTTGCTGTATGTGCGGAAGTTTATCACGTCCCCCACATAAAGCTGGTTGGTAAGTATCTTGCGGACCATACTGGCATCCCAGAGGTACTCGCCGCGTGTGGGCTTCAACGTGGGATTCTTGAACCCCTTTCGCTGGGCATAAACGGAGGGAATAAGCACCTTTTCCCGCTTTAGGAGCCGGGCTATGTCGTTGACGCTGACGCCATCGGCCCGCATGGCATAGATATGGCGCACGATCTCCGCGCCCTCCGGGTCGATGATCCACCGCTTGGGCTCCTCTGGGTCGTGCATATAACCCAGGGGCGGACTGCCGATGGCGTAGCCCTGCTTGCTCTTGGTACGGAGGGCAGATCGCATTTTGCGGCTCATGTCCTTGGCGTACCACTCGTTCATAATGTTGCGGAACGGGGTGAAATCGTCCTCGCCCTT
>CANQMW010000047.1 GCA_947625045.1 uncultured Oscillospiraceae bacterium | reverse complement strand
CGGCCGCAGAAGTCCATCTCCCAGCGGTGCAGGTTGTCGAACGTTTTGTGTTTGATGATCATTTGTACATTCCTTTCATTCCATACCAAATTCTATCCAGAAAACCCGTCTTGACGGGTAAACTTTCGCAAAAAATTCAGGAGGGACTATGAACTTGTCCCTCCTGAAAAAACCTTCATTACCCTCAGTGCAAGTAAGAAACTTACTTACGGATGCCAAGCTTGGCGATGATGGCGCGGTAGCGCTCGATGTCGTTCTTCGCCACATAGTCCAGCAGACGGCGGCGCTTGCCGATCATCTTGAACAGGCCCATACGGCTGTGGTTGTCCTTCTTGTGCACCTTCAGGTGCTCGGTGAGCTGATTGATGCGCTCGGTGAGGATGGCGATCTGGACCTCCGGGGAGCCGGTGTCGCCCTCATGGGTCTTGTTGGCCTCGATGATGTTGGTCTTCTGTTCCTTGGTGATCATAGTATTCACTCTTCCTTTCGGTTTTACTAGACCCAGCGTCTGAGTGGGGGGCCATGCCCCGGACCAAGTGCGCGGGTTCCCAAGCTTTTTGACTATATCATATAGCCCGCTATTTGTCAAAGAATATTTGGCATATGGGGCATATTTTACTTCCGGAACTGGTTTTTCATCCGTTTTTCGTGGTCCAGGATGGCCTTGCGAAGCCTCAGGTGCTCCGGCGTGACCTCCAGAAGCTCGTCGTCGGCCATGAACTCCAGGCACTGCTCCAGGCTCATCTGCTTGGGCGGGATGAGGCGCAGGGCCTCATCGGAGCCGGAGGCGCGGGTGTTGGTGAGGTGCTTGGAACGGCACACATTCACCACGATGTCCTCCTTCTTGGGGCTCTCCCCCACCACCATGCCGGCGTACACCGCCGTGCCGGGGCTTATGAACAGCGCGCCTCTATCCTGGGCGTTCCACAGGCCGTAGGCCACCGCCTCGCCGGTCTCAAAGGCGATGAGCGAGCCGGTGTTGCGCCGCTTCACCTCCCCCTTCAGGGGGGCGTAGGAGTCGAACACCGAGGCCATGATGCCCTCGCCCCGGGTGTCGGTGAGAAACTCGCTGCGGTAGCCAAAGAGGCCCCGGGTAGGCACGAGGAATTCCACCTTCATCCGGTCGCCCACCGGGTTCATCTGCACGAACTCGCCCTTGCGCTGGCCCAGCTTCTCCATCACCGGGCCCACGCACTCGCTGGGCACATCCAGCACCACCCGCTCCATGGGCTCGCACTTCTTCCCGTCTATCTCCCTGTACAGCACCCGGGCAGGGCTGACCTGGAACTCATAGCCCTCCCGGCGCATGGTCTCGATGAGGATGGAAAGGTGCATCTCCCCCCGGCCGGCCACGTTGAACGCGTCGGTGGAGTCGGTCTCCGTGACCCGGAGGGACACGTCCTTCAGTGTCTCCTGCTCCAGGCGCTGGCGGATGTTGCGGCTGGTGACCCAGCGGCCCTCCCGCCCGGCGTAGGGGCTGTCGTTCACCGAGAAGGTCATCTCGATGGTAGGGGCGGATATCTTCACGAAGGGCAGCGGCTCCGGCGCCTCGGGGGCGCATATGGTGTCGCCGATGGTCACGTCGCCGATGCCGGACATAGCGATGATGCTGCCCGCCAGGGCCTCGGTCACCGGCTGGCGGCCCAGGGGCTCGTACTCATACATGCTTACGGCCTTGGCCTTGCGCACGGGCCGCTCGTTGTGGTAGTCGCAGACCACGATCTCCTGGTTCTGGGTCACCCTCCCCCGCTCGATGCGGCCGATGGCGATGCGGCCCACATACTCGTTGTAGTCCAGAGAGCTCACCAGCATCTGGAAGGGCTCATCCACCCGCCGCTCGGGGGCGGGGATATAGTTGACGATGGCCTCGAAAAGGGGCGTCAGGTCCGTACCCGCCTCATCGGGGCTCACGGAGCAGGTGCCCATCCGGGCGGAGGCGAAGAGCATGGGGGAATCCAGCTGCTCGTCGGTGCAGCCCAGGTCCATCAGAAGCTCCAGGACCTCGTCCACCACCTCGTATACCCGCTGGTCGGGCCGGTCTATCTTATTGACCACCACGATGACCTTGTGGCCCAGCTGCAGGGCATGCTCCAGCACGAACCGTGTCTGGGGCATGGGCCCCTCGGCCGCGTCCACAAGGAGCAGCACGCCGTTCACCATCTTCAATATGCGCTCCACCTCGCCGCCGAAGTCGGCGTGGCCCGGGGTGTCCACGATATTGATCTTCGTGTCCTTGTAGTGGATGGCAGTGTTCTTGGCCAGGATGGTGATACCCCGCTCCCGCTCCAGGTCCCCGGAGTCCATGACCCGCTCCTGGACCTGCTGATTGGCCCGGAAGGCGCCGGACTGGCGCAGCATGGCGTCCACCAGGGTGGTCTTGCCGTGGTCCACGTGGGCGATGATGGCGATGTTTCTCAAGTCTTCCATAATGCTCCGTCTCTCTTATATAACAGTATGCTTACACGCAAAACCGTATTTTATCACGCTGCCCGCCTGATTGCAATCGTTATGACGCACAAAAAGGGGGCGGACTTGCGTCCGTCCCCTTAAGGGTATCGCGTCTGTGCTCACTTTTCCGGCAGAACGCTGCCTTACCATACCCATATATCCCATCCGGGAATATAGTAGCCCCAGTTCTCGGCATACAGGCACATGCCCTGGCTGCCGTAATCCGGGCTGAAGTATCCCTCTCCGGCACTGGAGTAGGTCCACTGCCAGCCTGTGAGCATCTTGCCGATCTCCCCATGGTCGTTGGTGACCTGCAACATATACCATGCCTTGCCGCCCTTCAGGTCGTCCAGGTACTGCAGGCCGGTGAGCAGCTTGCCATCCGCGTCGGCGTAGTACCAGTTGTTGGCCCATTTGGATGCGCCGTCGGCAAAGCCCACCCAGTAGTCGCCCTTGCGCACATAGTCCTTAAAGTAGTAATAGTCTCCCGTCTCGGGCACATACCGCCAGCCGGTGCCGCCCGCGGGGGGCTTGATATCGATCTCCGGCGCGGCTGTGGGACTGGGAATAGGCGTAGCCGTGGGCCTGGGTGTGGGTGTCGCGGTAGGTCTGGGCGTAGCCGTAGGCTTGGGCGTAGCTGTGGGCTTAGGAGTGGGCGTCGCGGTGGGTCTGGGTGTGGCTGTAGGCTTGGGCGTGGCCGTGGGTTTGGGCGTAGCCGTGGGAGCCGGGGTGGGCGTAGGCAAGAGGGCAGGTACGCCTCCAAAAGCGTTTTCTCTTACCAGGGGTATGTTATTACCCTTGAATACTATCTCCTCAAGATCAAAGCAGTGGTAAAACGCATATTCGCGTATCTCATCTATTTCCCCGGAAAGCACGACCTTGGTGATGTGGGCATAGTCGCCTGCGCTCTTATCACGGCCCGTCGCAAACAGATACGCCGGAACATATGTCACCTGGTCGCCAAAGGTCACCGTCAGAGAATCTGCGTTCGCCCCCGCATTGTAGAATACAGAGGTGCTTGCATAAAGAGTCCCATATATGCTGCCATCGCTGCAATTCCCAACATCTCCGTTGATCGTAATGGAGGTCAGATTCGTGCAGTTCTTGAAGGCGCTGTTTCCCAGCGAGATGTTGGCTTTTGGCAGCGTAACGGACGATATTGCAGTACAGCCACTGAAAGCGCTGTTACCCAGCGACAGCGTTCCGTAATCGTCGGCCGCGCCGGTGTTCTTGCCTATTTCAAAGGCGCGGATCGATGTATCATCCACAAATGCGCCCTCCCCAATGGCTGTCAATTTAGTAAGCGCATCGAAGTTTATGTCCTTCAAATCAAAGCAATGATAGAACGCATACACGCCTATCCTGGTCACGTTCCTGCCAAGGACCAGCTTCGTTATATGGGCATAGTCACCTGCGCTCTTATCACGGCCCGTCGCAAACAGATACGCCGGAACATATGTCACCTGGTCGCCAAAGGTCACCGTCAGAGAATCTGCGTTCGCCCCCGCATTATAGAATACAGAAGTGCTTGCATAAAGAGTCCCATATATGCTGCCATCGCTGCAATTCCCAACATCTCCGTTGATCGTAATGGAAGTCAGGTTCGTGCAGTTCTTGAAGGCCTTATCTCCCAGTTTGGTGATCCCTTCCGGTATCACCAGGGTTCTAATGGAAGTGCAGTTTTCAAACGCACCGGCCTCAACGGTACGGATCTTGTATGTCGCGCCCTCATAGGTCATGGCAGTCGGCACCGTCACGCTGGAAGCGGAGCCGGTATACCTCAGAATAGACGCAACGCCGTTTTCGATCTTATACGTGTAATCATCCGAACTGTATTCAGCGATCACTTCCGGCTCATCGACGGGCGCCTCCCCTTCCTCCACGGCCGCCGCCACTGGCGCAGGCACAGGCTCCTCCGCGGGCGCGGGCTCTTCCGGCTCCACGGGAGCCACAGGGACCTCGGGCGCCGTTTCCTCCTGGACAGCGGGCCCCTCGTCCTCGAACCCATCCGCCGCAAACGCAGGGACGATGAGGCCCAGGGCCATCACCAGCGCCAGAAGCATACTTAATGCGCGCTTTTTCATGTCCTTACCTCCTAATGACAGTCAGTCATGGCAAGCAAATTATATCTGTATTCCAGATAAAAGTCAATATCTGAAATACAGATAACAGATAATACCGTCGAGGTGATAACGATGGTATATCCCAACATCAGAAATTTGCGGGAGGATCATGATCTGCGCCAGAAAGAAGTGGCAGCAGTGCTGAACGTGAGTCAGAATACCTATTCTCAATACGAGAACGGCGTTATCGAGCTGACCGCGCCGAACCTCGTCAAGCTGGCAGACCTGTACAGTGTGAGCGTCGACTATCTGCTGGGTAGGACAAAAAACCCCGACGTGCTACATTGACAACTGAAACCGCCGGGACTATAATGCATATAAATTTTTAAGTATCCGGAGGCGCGTCATGGCAAAGCTCTCCAAGCGGGACAATATCCTGCAGGCCGTGAAGTTCACCCTGTTCTCCATCTCCGCGGGCGTCATCCAGCTGGGCGCGTCCGCGCTGCTGCACGAGCTGACGCCTCTGCCCGACTGGGCAGACTACCTCATAGGATTGGTGCTGTCGGTGATATGGAACTTCACCCTGAACCGGGAGTTCACCTTCAAATCTGCCAACAACGTGCCCGTGGCCATGGCAAAGGTGTTCGGCTTTTACTGTGTGTTCACGCCTCTGTCCACCTGGCTGGTGGACTTCCTCACCGGCACGGCGGGCTGGCCCTATTACCTGGTCCAGGCGCTGGTCATGATCCTGAACTTCGTGACGGAATTCCTGTTCGACCGGTTCGTGGTCTTCCGGGGCAGCATCAACACCAACGCCCGCGCCCAGCGGGACGCGGAGAAAAAAGAACAATAAAAATGAGCATGAAAAAGCCGCATCCCGATGGGATGCGGCTTTTTGCTACCACTTGACGGGCGAAGCCGCCCTTTGAGCACGTAGGTTTTGCCCGGACGGGCCCGACAGTATGCCTGCTGCTAAAGTTCGCTTCGCTCACCAACCGCATCCGGCACACTGCCGGTTCCCGCCGGGCGTCGGGTTGGCATAGGGCGGCTTTAACACATTTTCGCCCCAGCCGGTATCTCGTCGGAGACGATGAGCAGGTTCAGCTTCTCCTCGCCCTTCTCCTTGTGGACCGCGGAGATGAGCATGCCATTGGAGTCCAGGCCCATCATCTTTCTGGGCGGCAGGTTCACGATGGCCACCAGGGTCTTGCCAACCAGGGCTTCCGGCTCATACCACTTGGCGATGCCGGAGAGGATCTGCCGGTCCGTGCCGGTGCCGTCGTCCAAGGTGAAGCGCAAAAGCTTCTCGGACTTTTTCACATGTTCGCAGGCCTTCACCTTCACCGCCCGGAAATCGGACTTGCAGAAGGTGTCGAAGTCCACGTAGTCCGGGCTCTGGGGCTCCAGCTCGATGGGGGGCAGGGCGGCCTTCCTGGCCTCCTCCGCCGCGGCCTCCAGCTCCTTCACCGCCGCGTCCAGGTCGATGCGGGGGAAGAGGTTTTCGCCCTTCTGAGGCTTCACCGTCTCGGGCAGGGCGCCCCACTTGGCCGCGCTGTCCCAGGTCCGGGCGGCCTCGGGCGCGCCGATCTGGTCGAAGAGCTTGGCCATGCTGCCAGGCATGAAGGGGGTCAAGAGCACGCCGCAGATGCGGGTGGCCTCCAGCAAATTATACATGACATGGGCCAAGCGCGCGCCGTTTGCGTCCATATCCTTTGCCAGGGCCCAGGGGGCGTTCTCGTCGATATACTTGTTGGCCCGCTGGATGACCTTGAAGACCTCCTCCAGGGCGTTCTGGAACTGGAAGGCCTCCATCTCCGCCTCGTACTTATCCCGCAGGCCGCCAGCCATGGCGATGAGCTCCTTGTCGGGCTCCGTGGGCGCATCCCATGTCCCGCTCCCGGCGGGCAGAGCGCCGCCGAAGTACTTGCCCACCATGGCGGTGGTGCGGCTTACAAGGTTGCCCAGGTCGTTGGCCAGGTCCACGTTGATGGTCTGGATCAGCGCCTCGTTGGAGAAGTTGCCGTCGGAGCCGAAGGGGAACGTCCTCAGGAGGAAAAACCGCAGGGCGTCCACGCCGAACTTCTCCGCCAGGATATAGGGGTCCACCACGTTGCCCTTGGACTTGGACATCTTCCCGCCGTCCAGGAGGAGCCACCCGTGGCCGTAGACCTTCTTCGGCAGGGGCTCGCCCAGACTCATGAGCATGGCGGGCCAGATGATGGAGTGGAAGCGGACGATCTCCTTGCCCACGAAGTGCACGTCCGCGGGCCAGAATTTTTCATAGTCGTCGTGGGCGTCGTTCATGTAGCCCAGGGCGGTGATGTAGTTGGAGAGGGCGTCCACCCACACATACACCACGTGGCCCGGGTCGAAGTCCACGGGGATGCCCCAGGTGAAGCTTGTGCGGGAAACGCACAGATCCTCCAGACCGGGCTTTATGAAGTTGTTGACCATCTCGTTCACGCGGCTCCGGGGCTCCAGGAAGTCGGTGTTCTCCAGAAGGTCCTGTACCTTATCCGCGTATTTGGACAGCCGGAAGAAGTATGCCTCCTCCTCCGCGTCGGTGACCTCCCGGCCGCAGTCCGGGCACTTTCCGTCCACCAGCTGGCTCTCGGTCCAGAAGCTCTCGCAGGGCTTGCAGTACTTGCCCTTGTAGGTGCCCTTGTAGATGTCCCCGTTGTCGTGCATCTTTTTGAAGATGCGCTGGATGGCGGTGACGTGGTAGTCGTCAGTGGTGCGGATGAACCGGTCGTAGGAGATGTCCATCAGCTTCCACAGGTCCTTCACCCCCCGGGGACCCTCCACGATGTTGTCCACGAACTGCTTGGGGGTGACGCCCGCCTCCCGGGCCTTATCCTCGATCTTCTGGCCGTGCTCGTCGGTGCCGGTGAGGAACATGACCTCGTCGCCCTTCAGGCGCTTATATCGGGCCATGGCGTCCGTGGCCACGGTGCAGTAGGTGTGGCCGATGTGGAGCTTGTCGGACGGGTAATAGATGGGGGTGGTGATATAGAATCTGCCGTTCACTGGTATCTCCTCCGTTTTCTTCCTTTGTATCTCATTCTGCCAGGGGCGCTTCCCCGCCCGTCTCGGGCTGGGTCTCCGGCTGGGGTTCAGGCTGTGTTTCCGGCTGCTGCTCGGGCTGGGGTTCCGGCTGGGTCTCCGTCTCGGGAGGCGTCACGGTCTCCGGCGGCGCCGCCTGCTCAGGAGGCGGGGTCACCGTCTCCGGCGGAGGCGTTACGGTCTCCGGGGGCGGCGTCACGCTCTCTGGGGGCGGCGTCACCGTCTCGGGAGGCGCGGTCACCTGCTGCTGGGGCGGCTGCTCCGCCACAGGAGGCGCGGACGGGGCCTGGGTGGGCGCCGGGGTCTGGGTGGCGGGCGGCGGCGTGGCGGAGGTGGTCTCCTCCGTGGCCGTGGTGCCCTCCTTATGATAGCGGCTGTAGGCCTCGGCGGTGGAGCTTATGAGTCCGCCGTCCTTATTATACACGTTTCGGTAGGTCTGGGCATAATAAAACTGGCTGTCCTCCCAGGTGTCGGAGGTCATCTGCACGTAGCTGCCGTCCACGTCCGTGCCGTAGATGCGCACGGTCAGGTACCCGCCGGAGACGTATGCCTCGATCTTGATGGGGTAGGTTCGGTTGTTGACGAACTTGAAGTCCGGCCAGCCCCAGCTCACCGTGGCGTCCAGGCCCCGGGGCAGGTAGTACACCGGGAAATAGTGGTCGTACCGGGCGGTGATCTGAAGGTTGGCGTACAGCGCGCAATAGTACAGCGTGGAGCTTCCCTGGCATATGCCGCCGCCGATGTTCATCACGTGCTCGCCGTTGGCATAGGCCCCGGCGGACTGGTAGCCCTTGGCGGCGGTGCGCTCGCCCAGGCAC
>CANQMW010000046.1 GCA_947625045.1 uncultured Oscillospiraceae bacterium | reverse complement strand
ATGGAGCGGGCAACGAGATTCGAACTCGCTACCTCCACCTTGGCAAGGTGGCGCTCTGCCAAATGAGCTATGCCCGCGTATGGCGACCGAGAAGGGACTTGAACCCTCGACCTCCGGCGTGACAGGCCGGCGTTCTAACCGACTGAACTACCCGGCCAGGTAGTTGGTGGGAACAACAGGACTCGAACCTGTGGCCCCCTGCTTGTAAGGCAGGTGCTCTAACCAGCTGAGCTATGCTCCCGAAAGCCCCCGCTTTTCAAGCGGCTTTGCCATTATAAAGCACCGGGGGGCCGTTGTCAATAGAAAAATTCCCCCAAAAGGGAACTTTTCCCCTGTCACTTCTTGGGCTTTTCCTCCCCATCCTCCAGCCGTCCGAACACGGCGGCATAGCCGTCCCGGCCGTACTGGAGAGACCGCTTCACGCGGCTGATGGTGGCGCTGGAGGCGCCCGTCTCCTGGAGGATGTCGTTGTAGATCATGCCCTTGCTCAGGAGCCACGCCACCTGGAAGCGCTGCTCCATGGCCTGCAGCTCGGACACGGTGCAGAGGTCGTCGAAAAACTGGATGCATTCGTCCATCGTCTGAAGGGATAAGATGGCCTTGTACATCATCTCATTGCGGGGCTTGCGATTGAGCTTGTTCATAGGGCTTCTCCTTCCTGTTGATGGTCAACACTGTTTTTCGGTATCTCTGATCATTTTACAACATTAAAGCTTGAAAGTAAAGTCAAAAGTTAAAAAATCTACTAACTTTTTCTAGGACGGCTTATGATGCGCCCGCCCTTCAAAATTTTGCCCTATCTTTTTTTCGCGCGGAATGATATACTTTATCATAGAAAGGAGTGGCTGTATGAATAGCATGATCGCGTTGTGGACCGTGGCCGCGGTGGTCTTTCTGATCGTCGAGGCTGTCACCGCCGCCATGAACTCCATCTGGTTCGTGGCCGGCTCCCTGGCGGCGCTGGCCGGGGCGGCCCTGGGCGCGCCCATCTGGGCCCAGGCGCTGCTGTTCATCGCCGTATCCGGCGTGTGCTTCGCCATCCTCTATCCCCGGCTCAAAAACCTTCTCAAAAAAGAGCGCCAGGCCACCAACGCCGACATGGTCATCGGCATGGAGTGCGTGGTGACCCAGCGCATCGACAACCTGGCCGGCACCGGTGCGGTGAGCGTGGGCGGCAAGACCTGGTCCGCCCGCTCCGCCGACGGAGAGGCCATCGACCTGGGCGCTGTGGTCACCGCCCAGAGCATCCAAGGCGTGAAGCTCATCGTCTCCCCTGCCCAAAACTCATCCGAATCATAAAAGGAGGAAGATACCGTATGTACGATATGAGTTCTGTAACGCATGTCTTCGGCCCGGCGCTGATCGCCCTGGCCGTCCTTCTGGTGGTCATCGTCCTTATCCGCAACATCCGGGTGGTGCAGCAGGCCCGGGCCTTCGTGGTGGAGCGCCTGGGCGCCTACCACGCCACCTGGAACGTGGGGCTGCACTTCAAGATACCCTTCATCGAGCGCATCGCAAAGGTGGTGTCCCTCAAGGAGCAGGTGGCGGACTTCCCGCCCCAGCCCGTGATCACCAAGGACAACGTGACCATGCAGATCGACACGGTCATCTATTTTCAGATCACCGACCCGAAGCTGTATACCTACGGCGTGGAGAATCCCATGCTGGCCATCGAGAACCTGACGGCCACCACCCTGCGAAACATCATCGGCGAGCTGGAGCTGGACGAATCCCTCACCAGCCGGGACACCATCAACGCCAAGATGCAGCAGATATTGGACGAGGCCACCGACTCCTGGGGCATCAAGGTCAACCGGGTGGAGCTTAAAAACATCACCCCGCCCAAGGAGATACAAAACGCCATGGAGAAGCAGATGAAGGCCGAGCGGGAGCGGCGGGAATCCATCCTCAAGGCCGAAGGCGAGAAGCGTGCCGCCATATTGGAGGCGGAGGGCGAGAAGGAGTCCGCCGTGCTCCGCGCCGAGGCCAAGAAGGAGGCTGCCATCCTGGAGGCCCAGGGCAAGGCCCAGGCCATCATCGCCGTGAATGAGGCCACGGCGGAGGGCCTGAAGCTGCTCAATCAGGCCGCCCCTACGGACCCCATCGTGAAGCTCAAAGCCCTGGAGGCCTTCGCGGCCGCCGCCAACGGCCAGGCTACCAAGATCATCATCCCCTCGGAGATACAGGGCATCGCCGGCCTCGCCGCCGGCATCGTGGAGGCCGTCAAGGAGCCGGAAAAGAAATAAGCTTATGACAAGACCCCGGGACGCGTCCGCGTCCCGGGGTCGCTATATGGAAATATATTTTTCCTCATACTTTCGGCAATTCCTTCTTGACGCATTTCGTGCCGCCTTCGCTCATGGCCTTGGGAATGGCTACCTTTTTGTTGTTCCCCCCATAGGGACAGGTCCCGGGGCCTTCGAAGGCGCAGCCAATACAATTGACAGCTATAAACAACCGCTGCTCCTCCGGAAGATCACTTATGTCGATCGTGCCGCCGGTGACCTTTTCCAGGGCGTTCTCCTGTTCAGGGGTTAACCCCCCCCCGAGGGTTTTCTTGTCTTCGCTCATGGTTTTTTCCTCCTTAAAAATATAATTTCATGCAACCATATTAGCGGAACGCCGGGCGTCCGTCAATCGCTTTGTCCCGAATCGACAAAATCACGACCTGAATCGCGCCCACGCCGCAGTACAAGTAGTTTTTTGCCCTCCTTTGCAGCAGCAAGCCCGCGCTCAAAAATGAGTGCGGGCTTGGTCTATAGTTTTGTTCTCATTCCGTCGGGCCCAACTCGCCAACCATGCCCTCTTCCGCGGGCGGGGCGGGCTCCGGAGTCACAGGCTCGGGCGTGGCCGGTTCCGGCGTCACGGGTTCGGGGGTAACAGGTTCCGGGGTGGCAGGCTCGGGTGTGACCGGCTCCGGCGTTATGGGCTCTTCCGTGGGCGCGGGGGTGTCCGTGGCAGGCACGTCCGTGGCCGGGGCGGCGGCCAGGGCCTGGAACACCACGTAGAGGGTGTGGTTCTGGCGCACGTTATCGAAGGTATAGGCCGTCTGGGTGGACACGTTGGCCCCGTCCACCAATATCTGGGCGATCTCATAGCCCAGCTCCGGGGTGATGATGAAGCTCTGGTCGCTCCCCTCCTCCACGTCCACCGACCCGGAAGGGGACACGCTGCCGCCGCTGCCGGCGGTAACGGTGATGGTGTGGTACACCTTGGGGGGCGCGGGCACGTCGGTGGGTCTGGGAGGCATGGTCCCGGCCAAGTAGTCCCCGCTGGGGGCGGGCGAGGGGCTGGCGCCCGGCTCCGCCAGCAGATACTCCCGGGCGAGCAGATATCCGCCCAGCAGCACCGCCGCCGTGATGAGGATGGCCACCAGCCATTTCAGCGCTTTCGCGCCGCCGCCACCGCCGCCCCTGTCGGGGGGCGTCTCGTCGTACTGCCTGGGCGGCTGAACGTATACCCGGGGCGGAGGCGTGGGGTCCGCCACCACAACCTTGGGCCGGGGCGGGGCCTCGGGCACGCTCGGGCGCTGGGGCGGGGCACTGGGCTCCTCCTTCTCCCGGTCGTAGACCTTACGGAACACCGGGTCCGCCGGGGGCTCCTTCCGGGTGGGCAGGTCGGCGGTCAGGTCGTCCCCCTCGTCCCCGGAGGGCGCGGGTGCCTCATGGCGGCCCCGCCGGACGCCGGATGCCGCGGGCGTCTCCCCCGCCGGTTTGGCCGGGGCCGTCTTCTTGTCCATAGCCCGGCTCACCTGCTCTTCCAGGCTCTCGGTATCCATAAAGGCGTCAAAATCGAAGCCGCCCTTTTTTGCCGGCTCCTCCTTCGTCCACTGGACCTCGTCCCCGGAGGGGGTCCTATTTTTGTTCTCCTGGTCAAAACTCATTTTGTCCTACCTTTAGAACGCAATGTGTGGTATGATACTTCTATAAAAAACTATGCAGGAGGGCGCGCCATGGGACACAGAGCCCTTGTCACCGGCTCCTCCCGGGGCATCGGCGCCGCGGCCGCGCGGCGGCTGGCCGCCGGCGGGTGGGACGTGACCGTACATTATAATACTTCCGAGACCGCCGCAATGGCGCTGGCGGCGGAGCTGGAGACCCGGGCCATCCAGGCGGATGTATCGGACCCCGCCCAGGTCCAGGCGCTGTTCGCCGCCGCGGGCCCGGTGGACTTGCTCGTCTGCAACGCGGGGGTGGCCGAGTATGGCCTTCTCACGGACATGGACGAGGACGCCTGGCGCCATCTTCTCGCGGTGAACACCGACGGGGCCTACCGCTGCTGCCGGGCCGCCATCCCCCACATGGTCCATGAGAAGGCGGGCAATATCATCCTCGTCTCCTCGGTCTGGGGGATCTACGGTGCCAGCTGTGAGGCGGCCTATTCCGCCTCCAAGGCGGCTCTCATAGGCCTGGGGAAGGCCCTGGCCAAGGAGCTGGGCCCCTCAGGCATACGGGTGAACGTGGTGGCCCCCGGCGTCATCGACACGGACATGCTGGCCCGGTTCGACTTCGCCGACCGCCAGGCGCTTATCGACGAGACGCCCCTGGGGCGCATCGGAAAGCCGGAGGACGTGGCGGAATTGATCGCTTTTCTGGCCTCAGACAAAGCTTCTTTCATAACCGGCCAGGTCATCGGCTGTGACGGCGGATTCGGGATGTAATTTAGAATACTCCCGGCAAAAACAGGGCCAGGCAGAAGTAGGCCGCGGGGATGGAGAAGAGCATGCCGTCCATCTTGTCCATGATGCCCCCGTGCCCGGGCATGAGGTGGCTGTAGTCCTTCACCCCGGCCATGCGCTTGATGAGGGACGCGGCCAGGTCGCCCACCTGCCCGAAGCAGCTGGCCACGAAAGCCGTGAACACACACAGCCAGAAGCTCCAGCCCAGGATCCAGGCGATGAGCGCGCCCGCCAGGATGGCGGCGGCAGCGCCGATGAGGGTCCCCTCCCAGGTCTTGTGGGGGCTCACCGTGGGGGCCAGCTTGTGCACGCCGCAGTACTTGCCGCCGATCATGGCCATGCTGTCGCAGGCCCATGTGCCCAGAATGCCCAGCACCAGGGTCATGAGCCAGGCGTCGGACCCGGCGGCGTAGAGGATGACGGTATAAAACCCGAAGGGCCACAGGAGCAGGAACAGCTCCGTCATGGCGAACTTCACGCCCCGCTCCGGCTTCAAAATGCCCCAGAACATGGCCGCGAAGGCCGCGAAGCCGTACGCCGCCACCATCCAGCCCACACTGGCATGCGCAAGGCACAAAATGGTCTGCACCGCCATATAGGCGATGGGCAGGATCTTGGAGGAGGGCACCCCCGCCTGGAACAGTACGCTCTGCAGCTCATAGGCCGAGCACACCGCCAGGGCGAAGAAGAACAGCACCCTGGTGAACCGGCCCAGCAGTATGCAGCCAAAGGTGACCGCCACGATGACCGCGGCGGGCAGCAGCCTCTTTTTGATGTCCATTAATATCACCCCTGACTTTATATTATAATGCAATCACTTCCTGTTGGCAAGTGGGCAAAAAGCTGCCGGAGACGCCCGTCTCCGGCAGCTTCGCGTTGTTGATTCAGAGCAGTTTGATGCCAGCGGCTTCACACGCCGCGTAGGTGACCTCGTCCCAGACGCCGGACTGGACCTCGCCGATGTGGGCGCAGCCCATGAGGAGCATGCAGAGCCGACTCTGGCCGATGCCGCCGCCGATGGTGAGAGGCAGCTCCCCGGCCAGCAGGGCCTTATGGAACGGAAACGCCCGCCGGTAGTCGCATCCAGCCTCGGTGAGCTGTTTGTCCAGGCTCTCCGGGTCCACCCGGATGCCCATGGAGGATATCTCGAAGGCCCGGTCCAGCACGTGGTTACGGAAGATGATATCCCCGTTCAGCTCCCAGTCGTCATAGTCGGGGGCCCGGCCGTCATGGGGCTTGCCGGAGCGGAGCTTTTTGCCGATCTGCATGAGGAACACCGTCTCGTGGGCCTTGGTGAACTCGTTCTCCCGCTCGGAGGGGGCCAGATGGGGATACAGGTCCTCCAGCTCCTGGGTGGTGATGACCGTCACGTCCCGGCTCAGGCGGGTCTTGATCTGGGGGAAGGCCCAGCGGACCTCGTCGCAGGTCATGCATATGGCGTCCACGATGCGCTGCACCGTGTCTTTGAGATACGCCACGTTCCGCTCCTCCGGGGTGATGATCTTCTCCCAGTCCCACTGGTCCACGTACACGGAGTGGAGGTTATCCAGCACCGGCTCATCCCGACGGATGGCGTTCATGTCGGTATACAGGCCGTTGCCCTCCCGGAAGTCATACTCCCGCAGAGCCCAGCGCTTCCACTTGGCCAGGGAGTGGACGATCTGATACTCCCCCTCCCCCGTGGCGGGCACGTCGAAACCCACAGGCCGCTCCACGCCGTTCAGATCGTCGTTGAGACCCGTATCCGCCCGGACGAACAGCGGCGCGGACACGCGCTTTAAATTCAGCGCCGCCCGGAGATTGGCCTGGAAATGGGACTTGATGAACTCGATGCACCGCTGGGTCTCGTAGACGTCCAGCGCGGTCTTATATCCTTCGGGAATGGTCAGCATATTTTACGTTCTCCTTTACCGAACACTGAAAAGCATCTCTCCGTAGGTGGGATAGGGCCAGCACTTGGCGCCGGCGATGGTCTCCATCTCGTCCACGTAGATGCGCAGCTCGCTCATGGTGGCGAAGATCTTATCCCGGCAGAAGTTGGACAGCTCCTCGCAGGAGACGATGTCCGCGCTCTCGGCGATGGCGTCGTCCAGGGTATCCGCGGCCTTGGCGGTCATGGCGGTGAGCTCGGAGAGGCGCTTGACGGAGGCCTTCTCGTAGCTCACATCGATGTCCGCGCCCAGGGCGGCCTTCGCCGCCGCGGCCTTGGCCACCTTGCCGCCGTAGAGGCTCACCGCGGGCAGCACGTCCTTGCGGACCATGTCGGACATGGTCATGGCCTCGATGCGGATGGTCTTGGCGTAGTTCTCCTGCATGATCTCGTAGCGGGCCTTCATCTCGGTCTCGCTGAAGACCTTGTTGCCCTCGAACAGGCGGATGTTCTTCTCCGCCAGATAATGGGGCAGGGCCTCGGGGGTGGTGCGCAGGTTCA
Source organism: uncultured Oscillospiraceae bacterium (assembly GCA_947625045.1). Classification (GTDB taxonomy): domain Bacteria; phylum Bacillota; class Clostridia; order Oscillospirales; family Oscillospiraceae; genus CAJOIG01. The sequence goes on along the minus strand of CANQMW010000046.1, from coordinate 1,429 downwards.
GAAGCCCCCGCTTCTCCGCCTCCTTCACCCAGGCGTCGTCGTAGCCGTTGCCGTTGAAGACGATGCGGATGTTCTCCTTCACGGTCTCCCTGATGAGGTCGTGCAGCTCGGCGTCAAAGTCGTCGGCGGCCTCCAGCCGGTCGGCGAAGCGGCGCAGCTCCTCCGCCACGGCGGTGTTCAGCACGATGTTGGCCTCGGAGATGGACTGGGAGGAGCCAGGCATACGGAACTCGAACTTGTTGCCGGTGAAGGCGAAGGAAGAGGTGCGGTTTCTGTCGGTGGTGTCCTTGGGGAACCGGGGCAGGACGGAGACGCCGACCTTGAAGGGCTCCTTGCCGCCGCCGCTGTAGGATTCGTCGTTCATAAGGGCATTGAGCACGCCCTCCAGCTCGTCGCCCACGTATACAGACAGGATGGCGGGAGGGGCCTCATTGGCGCCCAGACGGTGGTCGTTGCCCGCGCTGGCGACGGAAATGCGAAGAAGGTCCTGATACTCGTTGACCGCTTTGAGCACCGCGCACAGGAACGTGAGGAACTGGGCGTTCTCGGCGGGGGTGTCGCCGGGCTCCAGCAGGTTCTCGCCGGTATCGGTGGCCATGGACCAGTTGTTGTGCTTGCCGCTGCCGTTAACGCCGGCGAAGGGCTTTTCGTGCAGCAGGCACTCCATGCCGTGGCGCTTTGCGATGGTGCGCATCAGCTCCATGGTAAGCTGGTTGTGGTCCGCGGCGATGTTCACCGTGCCGAACAGGGGCGCCAGCTCATGCTGGGCCGGGGCCACCTCGTTGTGCTCCGTCTTGGCCACCACGCCCAGCTTCCACAGCTCGTCGTTCAGCTCCTTCATGAAGGCCGCCACCCGGGGCTTGATGGCGCCGAAATAGTGGTCGTCCAGCTCCTGGCCCTTGGGGGGACGGGCGCCGAACAGGGTCCGGCCGGTGTAGATGAGGTCCTTGCGCCGGTCATAGACGCTCTTGTCCACCAGGAAGTACTCCTGCTCCGCGCCGGCGGTGGCCCGGACGGAGGTGGTCTCCGTGTCGCCGAAGAGCCGCAGGATGCGAAGAGCCTGCTTGTTGAGGGCCTGCATACTGCGCAGCAGCGGGGTCTTCTTATCCAGCGCCTCGCCGGTGTAGGACACGAACGCCGTGGGGATGTACAGGACGCCGTCCTTCACGAAGGCGTAACTGGTTGGGTCCCAGGCGGTGTAGCCCCGGGCCTCGAAGGTGGCCCGCAGGCCGCCGGAGGGGAAGCTGGAGGCGTCGGGCTCGCCCTGGATGAGCTCCTTGCCGGAGAACTCCATGATGGCCCGGCCGTCGCCGGTGGGATGGATAAAGCTGTCATGCTTCTCGGCGGTGACGCCGGTCATGGGCTGGAACCAGTGGGTGAAGTGGGTGGCCCCCTTCTCCACGGCCCAGTTCTTCATGGCCGTGGCCAC
>CANQMW010000045.1 GCA_947625045.1 uncultured Oscillospiraceae bacterium | reverse complement strand
GCCGTTCACGGTCACCCGCCCGCCGTCGCAGGCCTCGTTGGCCACGGTGCGCCGCTTGATGAGCCGGGACACCTTCAGAAATTTGTCCAAACGCATGGGGTTCTCCTTAAAAACGCCCGAGCGGCGCGGGATAGACCGCGCCGCCCTGGATATAAATGATAAGCTTACTTCGCTACGGCGTCCTTCAGAGCCTTGCCGGCCTTGAACTGAGGGATCTTGGAAGCAGGGATCTTGATCTCCTGCTTGGTCCGGGGGATACGGCCCACACGGGCAGCGCGCTCCTTCACGTCGAAGGCGCCGAAGCCGACGATCTGGACCTTGTCGCCCTTCTGCAGAGCCTCGGTGATGGCGTCGACAGCAGCGTTGACAGCTTTTTCAGCATCTTTCTTGGACAGATCGGCTTTTTCCGCCACAGCCGCGATAAGTTCTGCTTTGTTCATAGTAATCCTCCTAATTATTTGGCGGTCGCCCGCCTTCATTTGTTTTGCGCAAAGTATATAAAAAACCGCACGCGGTCTTTTATGACAAAATCATTCGCCCTTCTTGGCCTGCTGCCAGAGGGCCTCCTGGGCCTCCAGGTCCAGGTCCGGGAGGGCCTGTCCCGCCTGGGCGGCCAGCTCTTCCATCCTGGTATACCGGGCCACAAAACGGTCGCTGGAGCCGTTCAGAGCCTTCTCCGGGTCTATCTTCAAAAGCCTCGCCAGATTTACTGTCGCGGCCAGCACGTCGCCCAGTTCCTCTTCCACATGCTCGCCCGCGGCGATGGCCTCATCCAGTTCCCCGATCTCCTCGGAGAGCTTTTCCCGGGCGCCGTGCCAGTCGGGCCAGTCGAAGCCGTCCTTTTTGGCCTTCTTCTGGATCTTCTCCGCCCGCCACAGGGCCGGCAGACCGCCTGCCACGCTCTGCATGGCCTGGGCGGTGGACTTCTGGTCCTTCTCCCGGCGCTTTACCTCGTCCCAGGTGACCAGCACCTCTTCCGGGGTGTCCAGCTCCAGCTGTCCAAATACGTGGGGATGGCGGCGGATCAGCTTCTTGCAGGCACCGTCGCACACATCGTCAAAGTCGAAGGTGCCCTTTTCCTCCTCGATGCGGGCGTGAAACAAGACCTGCATCAGCAGGTCGCCCAGCTCCTCCAGAAGGTTGTCCATATCGCCGCTGTCGATGGCCGTAGCCGTCTCATAGGCCTCCTCCAGCAGGTCACGGCGGATGGACTGGTGGGTCTGCACCTTGTCCCAGGGGCATCCGTTCTCGCTGCGGAGGATCGCCATGATGGCGCGGAAATCCTCCAGACCGTATTTATCCTTATATTGAAAATCTACCATATTCTCCTGTCAACTGCAATAGGAAATTGCAAAAATGTGGACATTTTAGCCCATTTTTCTGATTTTTATGCCATTTTAACGGATGTGAAGCCGTTTTGCAAGCTTTTCTCCCTTGGGGAAAAGCTTCATGTCTTCCATGGTGATGGCCCGCAGGGCGATGGCCATGACACAGTAGACGATGACGCCCACGCCCACCGCCGCTCCGAAGGGCAGCAGCACATTGAGATTCCGGCCTGCCAGGGCGCCGGTGACGCCGCCCATCAGCCCGTGCAGGAGGCTGTATACCGCCCAGGCCGCCACGGCCATGACGGCGGCGGAAAGCCCACTGCGGCCAAACACCCGGCCCACGTTCACGGGCCGGTCCATGTTCTTCGCCATGAAGTAAAGGTTGGACGAGAGCATCACCACATAGCAGCTCAGGGTGCCCAGGGGCGCGCCGTAGACGTTGATGTCGGGGTTGCCCACCAGCACGTAGGTGACCACCACCTTGGCGATGCCGCCCAGCAGGATGGAGATGAGGGGCAGCCGCTCGTTGCCGTTGGCGGGCAGAATGGAGTTGGTCATCAAACTCATGGTCATGAAATAGCAGGTGATGCCAAGCTCAAAGAGAAGCACCGCACCCTGGCTGGCGCTCTCGGGATAGAGCACCTTCATGCAGGGCTCGGCCAGCACGGCCATGCCGATGGCCATGGGCAGGCACAAAAGCGTGCACATGCGCAGCGCGCTCTCCGCGATGCCGCACACATCCTCTTTGCGCATCCTGGCCGCCGCGATGGCGGGCACGATGCTGGAGAGGAATGGCACCACGAAGGCAGAGGGGACATTGTACACCGTCATGGCCTTGGCGTACACGCCGTTCAGGACCTTGGCGGCGGTATCCGTATACCCGGCGGCGTGCTGCAGCTGGTTCAGGGTGATGCCCGAGTCGGCCAGCTGGATGAAGCTCATGACGGAGGTGGACAGCGTGATGGGGATGCCGATGCGAAGAAGGTCCCAGAGGATCTTCTTCCCCGGGTCGGGCACATCCTTGGCCTCCGGGCCGGGGCGCACCTGATACTTCCGGTGGACCTTGATCTGCATGTAGACCATGGCCGCCAGGGAGCTGACCGTGGTTCCCAATATGGCGCCTGCGGCGCATATCTCCACGCTGTAGCCGTTCTTATAGAGCCACCCGGCGCAGCCCAGGCCCACTACCACCTTCACGGCGGTCTCGATGACCTGGCTCACCGTAGTGGGTATCATATCCGCGTGGCCCTGGGCATAGCCCCGGTAGGCCGCGGTCACGCACACCAGCACCACGCTGGGGGCCATGACGAACACGCACCGGGCCGCCTGGATGTTGCCCATGGCCGAGGACAGGGCCGCGGGGAACAGCATCATCGCCAGGGTCCCGAAGGCGCCCAGACCCAGGAATGCCCAGATGGCGACCTTAAATATCTCGTGGACCTGGTTATCCTTGTCCAGGCTGTCCGCCTCGGAGATCATACGGCTCATGGCCACGGGGATACCGGCCGTCGCCACCGTGAGAAAGACGTTGTAGATCTTATACGTCATGTCAAAGTGGGTGAAGCCCTCGTCTCCCAGGATATTGCCCAGGGGTATCTTATAGACGGCCCCCAGTATTTTCACCAGGATGATGCCAACGGTATAGATGGCAGCGCCGTGGAGAAAGTTTTGTCCCTTCTTTTCAGCCATAGATGCTCCTTATCAGTGCCGGATAAACGAATATATGCCGGGACATCTTATATGATGAACCGGAAAAGCCTGCCTATCCCGGAAAGCAGAACACAAGGGCGGCTTTCGCCGCCCTTGTGCGAAAAACTTGGATTACTTGCCGTTGCGGACAGAGTCGATGTGACGGGTCAGGTCCAGCATCTTGCAGCTGAAGCCCCACTCGTTGTCGTACCAGGCCATCAGCTTCACGAAGTGCTCGTTCAGCGCAAGGCCGGCCTTGGAGTCGAAAATGGAGGTGTGGGGATCGGTCTGGAAGTCGGAGGAAACGACCTCTTCGTCCACATACTCCAGGACGCCCTTCATGGGGCCCTCGGAGGCGGCCTTCATGGCGGCGCAGATCTCGTCATAGGTGGCGGCCTTGTCCAGGCGGACGGTCAGGTCAACGATGGACACGTCGGCGGCGGGGATACGCATGGAGGTGCCGGTCAGCTTGCCCTTCAGCTCGGGGATGACCTTGCCCACAGCCTTGGCGGCGCCGGTGCTGGTGGGGATGATGTTGCCGTAGATGGAGCGGCCCAGACGCCAGTTCTTCTTGGAGAAGCCGTCCACGACAGCCTGGGTGGCGGTGGAGGCGTGCACGGTGGTCATCAGGCCCTCGATGATGCCGAAGTTGTCGTTCAGGACCTTGGCCATGGGAGCCAGGCAGTTGGTGGTGCAGGAGGCGTTGGAGACGAACTGCATATCGGGGGTGTACTTCTCCAGGTTCACGCCGCAGACGAACATCGGGGTGTCGTCCTTCGCGGGGCCGGACATGACGACGACCTTGGCGCCGGCGTCGATATGGGCCTGCGCGGTGGCCTTCTCCAGGAAGCGGCCGGTGCACTCCAGCACGTACTCGACACCCATCTCGCCCCAGGGCAGCTGGGCGGGATCGCGGTACTTGGAGTCAGCCAGAACGGTGACCTTCTTGCCGTCGACGGTCAGGGTGCTGGCCTCGTCGTCGGCCTCGATGGTGCCGTTGAAGCGGCCATGGACGGTGTCATACTTCAGCGCGTAGGCCAGCTGAGAAGCAGGATGGCCGGGGGCGTTGATAGCGACGACCTGGACGTCGTCGGCCTTGATGGCAGCCCTGAAGACCAGAGAGCCGATGCGGCCGAAACCGTTGATACCAACTTTGATCATGATTGTATCCTCCTAAAAGTAATTTTGAACTTTGTGTCGCCGGCTGCCCATAGATAGCCAAGCATAGGCATTATACACCAATGCGTCCGGTATTTCCAGTGTTTTCATGAAAAAAAGAGGGAAATCCTGCAAAAATTTTTCCGCCCGGAAATAAGGCCAAAATCGACGGTTTTCGGGCGGGAAGGATTGCTCTTTTGGGAAGGATTTGATATGATATGGTCAGTTTTAGCGAAACCGCTCCCGCGAATATGACCAAGCCGCGGCACATAAAAGAGAGAATATGGGTAAAGATATGAGCTTACCTTCCGAGGACCTGGGCGTCCTGTTCCAGCTGGAACGGGACCCTGTGCTGGGTATAAGCCAAGAGGGGACCGTAGTCTTCTCCAATCCTGCCGCGTCGAATCTGTTCGGCCTGCGGCCCGGCGACGGCGCCCGGGACGTGGTCCCGGCGGAGGTGCTGGCCGACCCGGCTTGCCGGTTCGTGGCCGCCTTCCAGCGAGGCGGGCACAGCTTTACCATGTACGCCGCGCGTCTTAACGCGCTCACGGTGTGCTCTTTCCGGCCCCTGCATGTGAAGCCCCCTGCCCCGGCTCAGGCCAACGCGGTGCACGTGCTGTCCTCGTCCATGATGAACATGCGCATGGCTCTGGACGCGCTGGTGAGCGGCACGGGGGCCGACAGCGACCCGGCCCTCAGGGAGACCTCCGAGACCCTGTACCGGGAGTATCACCGGATGCGCCGGGCCTGCGACCACATGGCGAAGGCCGACGGCATCCTGAACGGCGGCCTGCCCTACGACCCCCAGGTGGTGGATCTGGGCACGCTGTGCCGGGAGCTGTGCTACACGGTGGGGCTGCTGGCGGAGGGCATGGGCCTGACCGTCTCTTTCAAGGTAGACGACGGCCTGCATCTGACCATGGCGGACGCGGGGCTCATCGAGTCCATGCTCACGAACCTTCTCACCAACTCCATCGCCCATTGTCGGCCCGGCGACCATATAAAGGTGGGACTCACCCGCCAGGGAGACCGGTTCATCCTGTCGGTGGAGGACCCGGGCAGCGGCATAGCCCCGGAGAAGCTGGCGGAGCTCTTCTCCCCGGACGCCGCCCAGGGCGATGGCACCGCGGGGCTGGGTCTGCTCATCGCCCGGGGCGCGGCGGAGCGCCACGGGGGCGCCCTCATCCTGGAGAGCCGCCCGGGCCATGGCGTGGCCGTGCGGGTGTCCATCCCCTACCGGCGGACCGACGACATGCATCTGGGCTCCCCCCGCCCCCGCTACCGGGCCAGCGGCATGAGCACCGTGCTGACGGAGCTTTCCGTGGTGCTGGACAAAAAGTATTATAACCGCCGGTACTTCGACTGAACGATCTTGACTGAACTATAAGCGCCCCATCTGACCAATACCGGCCGGATGGGGTGCTTGCTGTTCCTTATCATGCTTTTTATTTGAAGCGCACATGCGTCGTCTCTTTTATATAAAAGCAAAGGGCTGTCACGGGAGTGGCAGCCCCTTGTCATGGTTTGGAATTATTTTCCAAACAGGCTGCCGACCCATTCCAGGACAGGGTCAAAGACGCCACCGCCGGCGACGGCCTCTACCGCGTCGTCGGACAGTTCGCCGGTAGAAGCGGCCGCGTTGAGCTTGTCAAAAAGCTCCTGGGCCTGCTCCAGCGTTATCTCCTTGCCATACTCCTTTACAATGGCCAGGACTTCTTCAGGGGACTTAACCCCCCCCCGCCAGCTTTTTCAGCATTTCCTCATTCATCGTTGTTTCTCCTTCTAAAAATGTATTTGAAACGCGCTTCGCGTCGTTTCCTCATTCCGCGTTCCGTCTCTTTATACGTTCCACCGGGGCAAAAGGGCTAACATACTTTCGTATTCTTTCATTTATTCAATGCCGAAAAACCGCTTGCCGTTCTCCATGCACACTTTTGCCACCAGCTCCGGGGTGGTGTGCCGCACCTGGGCGATCAGCGCCGCCACCTGGTCCAGGCGGCGGGAGTCGTTGCGCTTGCCGTGCTCCCGGGGCATGGGCGCGAGATAGGGGCAGTCCGTCTCCAGCAGCATCCTGTCCGTGGGCATGGTCTCCAAGAGCTCCAGAGCCCTTCTGGCCCCCGGCATGGTGATAGCCCCGTTGAAGCCCAGATACCAGCCCCAGGACAGTATCTCCTTCGCCATCTCGGCGCTGCCGGAGTAGCAGTGGAACTCCCCCCGGACGTTGGGGTGCCGCCGGAGGATGTCCATGCAGTCCCCGTGGGCCTCCCGGTCGTGGATGATGACCGGCAGGTCCAGCTCCTCGGCCAGCTCCAATTGTTCCTCGAACACCTCATGCTGGGTATCCTTCCAGTCCAGGTCGTAGTGGTAGTCCAGGCCGATCTCCCCAATGGCGACGACTTTGGGATCCTTCGCCCACTGGCGTATCATGTCGGCGCTCTCCGCCGTCCACTCCTTCGCCCCGTGGGGATGCCAGCCTACGGCGGCGTAGAAGTAGTCGTACTTATGGGCCAGCTCAATGGAGGCCCGGCTGGAGGGCTCATCGCAGCCGGCGTTCACCACCAGCTCCACCCCGGCCCCCGGCAGGGCCGCCAGCAGCTCCTCCCTATCGGCGTCGAACCACTCGTCGTCATAATGGGCGTGGGTATCGAAAAACATATGCTCCCCCCTATCGGTTCAAAAGCCGGGCGATGGCCGTCCGGGACACCTTCATGGCCCCCTTGGGGCAGAACTCCTGGCAGCAGAAGCAGCGGATGCATTTAGACCGGTCGATATGAGGCAGCTTATCTTCCATCGTGATGGCCTTGGCGGGGCATATCTGGGCGCACTGGCCGCAGCCCACGCACTCCGGCGGATATACCCTGGGCCGGGAGCTGAGGGCCTTCTGCATGACCTTGGCAAAAGCCCGCTTGAAGGGGTTATTCCCCTCCCCCAGGAGCATCTCGCCAAAGAAGACCACGTCGTTTTTCGTGCCGATGTTCTGAAAGTCCCGGACCTTGAAGGCCTCCACGTCCCCGTCGATGTCCAGCTCCCGCCAGCTCTCCGGGATGAGCTTGCGCTCATAAGCCGCCTCCAGCGTGGGCACATCCTCCCGGCGCAGGCCGATGAGCTCGGCGCAGACAAGGTCCAGCATATGCGGCGACCTGGACGCGCCCAGGATGCCCATGGGCTTGGCCCTGCCCATGGTGGGGCCGTTCCCCTCCATGCCAACCACGCCGTCCACGATGGAGAGGACCGGCTTGAAGTACTCGTCCAGGTCCACGATCATCCGGGCGAAGTCCGCGGCGTTGGAATACTTATAGTGATACTCCGGCTTCATGGTGCCGGGGATGACGCCGAACAGGTTCTTGGCCGCCCCGGTGAGGGCCATCATGCCGTGGCTCTTGAGCTTGCAGAAATCCACGATGGCGTCGCAGCCGTCCAGCCAGCCGGTGTAGGTGAAGCGCTTTGCCACCATGGCGTCCGGGGCCTCCGCCTCCTTCTGGGTGAAGTCCATGTTGAGCTCCGCCCCGGCGGCTTCCGCCTCCTGCATGCCCGTGGCCCGGTAGACGTTCTTCACGTAGGCCGCCGTATAGAGCCCCCCGGGGCTGTCTCCGATGACCACGCTGGCCGCGCCCCGCTCCTTTAAGAGCTTTGTGAGCTCCGCCAGCAGCACCGGATGGGTAGTGGCCCCCGCCTCCGGCTTCATGAAGGAGACAAGGTTTGCCTTGATGCCCACGTGCATGCCCGGCTGCACGAAGTCCAGCCCGCCCACGGCGGCCAGCGCCTTTTCCAGCGCCGCCCGGCACGCCGCCGGGTCATAGCCGGGGCAGGATACCAGTGATACCTGCGCCATTTCTCCCCTCACGGCTCCACGCGGATGCCGGTGACCTTCGCGCTCAAGCCCTGCTTTTCCAGAAAGCCCTGGGCCGCCCCGGCCAGCTTGTCGCCGTACTGCTCCGCCAGCTGGGCCAGCTTCTGCTCCTTCTGGGGCATGGCGTTCACCATCGCCTTCACCAGCGGCGCGGGCAGGTCCATGAGGCTCTTGAGCATGCCTCCGACACCACCGGCATTGGAGCCGCCCATCTTTTCCCGGGCAATAGGCAGCAGCTTTTCCGCCAGCTGCCCGTAGTCGATGTCGTCCACTTCCAATATGATCTTCATTGGTCTCCTCCTTATGGGCCGGACTCAGCCTACGTCACTCCGCCTCGTCGGGCAGGCGCATCTTGGGCACATGTACGTCGAAGGGACCGGTGACGGTGCAGTATATGCCCTCCTCTTCCAGCAGGTCCACGAACTTGTTGACGTATGTATCGTCCTCGAACTCCTGCATGAAGCAGTAGTCAAAGTAGCCGTTGCAGGTGTTGATCTCGATGCAGATGCCGCTGCCGTTGGTGGTGACGGAGCAGTGGACCGACTCGATCATGGGGGCCATGGAGCCCCAGTCCGTCCGTCCCACATAGCTGACCTTGAAGGACACGGGCGCGGAGGCGGGCAGATTGCCGATGCCCGTGCGGGCGCCGGTGACCACCGGGCGCAGGCGGTCAAACTTCTCCTGCAGGCTTATGCCCTCCAGCTCCTTTTCCAGATCCAGCTGCTGCTGTACCCGGCTCCACACCGTCTCCGGCTGGCTCTGGAGCATGACCATGCCCCGGCTGCAGATGGCCATGGTCTCCACACTGGCGCCCTTGAGGCGGGGCGGGTAAGAAAGCTCTATGAGCGCCACCATGCTCTGATGGGCCAGGGGTTTTCTGATCACGTCCCGGATGTTGTGGGCCATGCCGCACACAACAGGCTCCGTCATGTCCGGCCATATCTCATGCAGGGCCTTGGCCATGAACGCGGAGGTGATGGTAGCGGGGCTGCCGTCCTGGGTGCGGGTATACTTCATAAAGGATGTCTCGCCTATGCGGATATGCCAGCAGCGCTGCCGCCCCGCGGGGGTGTGGTCCGTGATACAGAAGGCGCCCTTTTTGGCCGGGGCCGCGATGGGGCCCGTCTCCGCCGTCACCTCCCGGGGGAAGGGGTCCTCCAGTTCCCCGGTGGGGATATCCTCCCCCGCCAGCCGGACCCCCGTGGGGTCCAATGTCCGCCCCTCGGTCTGGCAGAGATAATAATAGAGCACGGTCTTGATCCAGTGAAAGGCCCCGGCCCCGTCGGTCAGGGCGTGGAACGCTCCGAACACCACGCTGGTGCGCTCATAGCTCAGGCCAACCAGATGGTAGTTGGACTGGGCCGTGTTGAGCTTCGCCGGCTCCGGCCCCTTCACGATGGTCACCGGCAGGGGGTTATCCTCCAGCACCAGCGCCCCGTCCTGCTCCATGAGCCGCACGGCAAAATAGGGGTACCTCTCCATAGCCTTGTCCAGCGCCTGACGCAGGGGCTCCGGCTCGATGGGGTTTTTCAGCGTGACCCGCACGCTGAAAGCGTTCGCAAAATCCCGATTTGCCCCGTAAAACATCGCCAGGCTCACCGGTGCCAGTTTCGTCTTTGCCATAGTATCCTCCCGGGACTTGTGATAGATTCGCCGCTCAAACGGCGTATGGTTCTTTCTTATCCGTAAATACAGCGGCCCGGATCTGAGACCCGGGCCGCCGCACACGAAAATACTTTACGCGTTTATGCCGCGGGCGCCCAGCATGAGCGCAGCGCTCAGGATGACAGCTGACAGCTTTTCACGGAAAGCTCACCCGTCCTCGGCGACCTCCCGCAGGTATTGGCCATAGGCCGTCTGCTCCAGCGGCGCCGCCAAACGCAGCAGCTGCTCCTTATCGATGAATCCCCTCCGGTAGGCGATCTCCTCGATGCAGGATACATACAGTCCCTGCCGCTTTTGGATGATGTTCACGAACTGGGCCGCCTCCTGCAGCCCGTCGTATGTACCGGTGTCCAGCCAGGCCATCCCCCGGAAGAACTTCACCGCGTGAAGCTGGCCCCGGCGCAGGTATTCCTGGTTCACCGCCGTGATCTCCAGCTCCCCCCGGGCGGAGGGTTTTATCGTCCTCGCGATATCCACCACCTGGCTGTCGTAAAAATACAGCCCCGGCACAGCGTATTTGCTCTTGGGCCGTCTGGGCTTCTCTTCCAGGGACAGGATCTTTCCGTCCTTGTCGAACTCCACCACGCCGAAGTCGGACGGGTCGTGGACCGGATAGCCGAACACCACCGCCCCCTCCTTCACGTCTGTGGCCTTGCGCAGGAAGGAGGAAAAGCCGCTGCCGTAGAAGATATTGTCCCCCAATATCAGCGCCACTCTGTCCCCGGCGATGAACCGCTCGCCGATGAGAAAAGCCTCGGCCAGGCCGTTGGGCCTATCTTGCTCGGCGTAGGAAAATTTCATGCCCAGCTGGGTGCCGTCACCCAGTATTTCCTGAAAGGCGGGCAGGTCCCGGGGTGTGGAGATGATGAGCACTTCCCGTATCCCCGCCAGCATCAGCGTGGACAGCGGGTAGTAGATCATAGGCTTGTCATAGACGGCCAGAGCCTGTTTCGACACGCCCTTGGTGATGGGGTACAGCCTCGTGCCGTATCCGCCGGCCAGGATGATGCCTTTCATACCTCTCCCCCGTTCTCTCTGTTGGTCAGCTCACATGTACGTTATACCACACTTTCGCCGGGATTGACAATACCCCCGGCAAAAGCTAGTATAAGTATAACACACACCATCAAGGGGGGCGAAAACCATGGATACCGGCGTGGACCGGCTGGAGGAAGACGTCCTCATGTTCTTTGACGGGCACATGGAGGTCTATCCATTGTATAAGGAGCTGGAAGCTGAGCTTCTCCGGCGGTATCCCCTGACCCGCATCAAGGTCAGCAAGACGCAGCTCTCCTTCTCGGACCGATATATGTTCGCCTGCGTGTCCTTCCTGCGGCCCAGGAGGAAGTCCGAACTGCCGGAGCATTATTTCGTTCTGACGCTGGGATTGCCCGGACCGTTGCAGTCGGAGCGGGTGGCAGCGAAGGTGGAGGCATATCCCGGCCGCTGGACCACCCATATCCCCGTGAGCCGGGAAAGCGACCTGGATGGGGAGCTGTTTGACTGGCTGGACCAGGCCTATGCCTTCGCCCAGCGCAAGTGAAATGGAGATGAAACCTTGAAACGCACAAAGCTCCGGGACAGGGACCTGCCGGACTATACAAAGGGCGAGGAAGTCTTCAACATGACCTCCCACATCGTGGGCGGGGCCATCGGCGTGGCCGCGCTGGTGCTGTGCGTGGTGCGGGCCGCGCTGCACAGAAACGTCTGGGGCGTGGTGGGCGGCGCCGTATTCGGCGTGTCCATGATCGCGCTGTACACAATGTCCAGCGTCTACCACGGACTCCGGCCCGGCACCGGCAAGCGGGTGCTGCAGGTCATCGACCACTGCACCATCTATTTTCTCATCGCGGGCACCTATACGCCGCTGCTTCTCAGCGCCATGCGGCCCATCGACCCGGTGTCCAGCTGGGTGCTGTTTGGCGTCGTCTGGGCACTGACCATCCTGGCCACGGTACTGCCGGCCATCGACCTGCGCCGGTACCGGGTCTTCTCCATGATCTGCTACATCGCCATCGGCTGGGCCATCATCTTCAAGGCCCCGTTGCTCATGGAGGCCATCGGCCGGCCCGGCTTCTGGCTCATCCTGGCGGGCGGCGTGTCCTACACCGTGGGCGCGGTCCTCTACGGCCTGGGGTCGAAGCACCGCTATATGCACAGCGTCTTTCACCTGTTCGTAGTGGCGGGCAGTGTTCTGCACCTGCTGGCCATCCTGCTCTACGCGCTGTGACAGGAAAATAAGCGCACAAAAGCCGGTGCTGAATTAATGGGGTCCCCATGAAAGCCCAGCGAATGCGGGTTTCATGGGGAAAAGACAATTTTAACGTACAAAAGCCGGTGCTGAAGCACCGGCTTTTGGCAGGGGAAGAAGGTTTCGAACCCTCGGCCTACGGTTTTGGAGACCGTCGCTCTGCCAACTGAGCTATTCCCCTT
>CANQMW010000044.1 GCA_947625045.1 uncultured Oscillospiraceae bacterium | reverse complement strand
AAATCGTCACGATTTACTACAAGTTTGTTGGGGCGTTGCAATAAACGCCCTTTATACCAAAATGAACACTCGTCATCTTGACTTAAGCGACAATATAGTGCAGTGATCTTGTCAGTTGCCCGTGACATGTTTGATACCTCCTTCTTGGGGGCAACTGCCTTATCAGAATTGGCTCGTTTGTTCATTCCTCCGCCTCCGCGCCGGTCATGTTCTGCTCCATGATGCGCTCCAGCTTCCTGTCAAGCGGTTCTATTCCATCATAGCTTCCCGTGACAGTGTAGACTGTCCCACCCATCTCCTTGGACAGCGTGATCTCCGGCAGTTCATTGGCGGAGAAGTTCTGGACATGAAGTGTGCCAGATTCATCGCAGCGCTTTTCGTGATCGTCATGGTCCGCAGGAAGCGGCTCCCGCTCAAAGTACGGATCGGGGTTGGAGAAGTAGTAAGTAGGTATCTCCTCTCCGGGCTTCTCGCTCCGCATCATCTCGAAAAGGTCAAAGGCTTTATCCGAGGGGTGCAGTTCCAGCAGGCGTTCCAGGATGATACGCTCACCGGGCGTGAGCATGGAGAGGATCTTCTGGTCTTTCTCCGAGAGGCCGGATTCGGTTTTGCTCACTTCCTCGCTCATGGCGGACCTCCTGGATGGGATGAACAGGTCAAGAATTCACTTTAAATCATGATAGCAGAACACGAGCGATTTTACAAGGCCGCAGTTGTATCAGCCGCTCAAAACAGGTGTCCGATAAAGCGGTCCTCCGAGGGCTCAAACAAACTGGCAAGCAGGGCATGAGGCAAGCCACATGCAAAAAACTTCGTTTTCCTGCCCGCCAGTTATTTTGCTTCCGCACAATCCTGGCAAGCAGGGCATGTGGGCACCCATACCACGAAAACTTCGTTTTCTCTGCTTGCACGTCTTTCGCCTTCGCGCAATCCTGGCAAGCAATGCATAGTGGTACACACATGCGAAAAATGGACGATCTCGGCACAACCGGGATCGTCCATTTTTGCTTGTTAGGGGAGCATCCCTAAAACCCTTTGATCGCACAAAAATTGTGCGGCTGCGCGTCCCTGCGAGACGCTTTTGTTTGTATGTTCTCGGTATCGTTTCGGCACTTTTTTGCCGCTGTGAGCGTGGACTTGGCCGTGTGATATACGGGCGTGGCAGGACATGAGAGAACCGGCTTTTGTATCATATCGGGAACATGAAATCATCTTCCTTGTGCGCCCCGTTTCTTACAAAGGTTTTCACATCAGACAGCCATCGGGGGATAGCCTCATAATGCCCTGCTTGCCAGGATTGCTCAGGCCATTTGGCCTCTGGCATACTTTCGCTGCTGTCTGCGTTTTGGAAAAATGAGAAATGGAACTACCAGTGAGCTGTCATAAGTATTTTTCTGTCACACTTTTCCGGTGGTTTTTGTTTTGCATAGTGTAGGGCCCACGCAAAGGAGGCAAACAATGGCAGACGATATTACACAACGTGTCTCGGAAAGGACGATGCTCAAACTGCTTCGTGCCGGGGATGAGGCGGGGCTGCAATGGATAGTGCAGCGATATACCCCCTATGTCAGTTCTATCGTATGGAGCATCATTGGGCAGCGCCTCACGCTGGAAGATGCAGAGGAAGTTATTGCAGACGTTTTTTTGACCTTGTGGCGCTACCGGAAAAAGCCGAAACCGGGAAAGCTGAAAAGCTATCTTGGGGCTATCGCCCGGACCCGTTCCATCAGTCGCTTGAAAAGCGCCGGGACGGAGATAACGCTGGAATATGATGACCTGGAGATACCCGTTGACGGCCCGGAGAACGAGGTCATACGCTCCGAACAGAGGGATGCGCTGCGGCAGCACCTGGAGAGTATGAAGCCGCAGGACCGGGAGATATTCCTTCGGTACTATTATTTTTGTGAAAGCGCACCGACGATTGCACAGCAGCTGAATATGTCTGCGGAAGCAGTCCGCCAGCGGCTGTCAAGAGGACGCACATTTCTTCGTCAGCGCCTGGAGAAAGGAAAAGCACAATGAAAAAGACTTTACAGATCACCGACCTTATTGATGACATCTGCCCGGATGAATATGGGCTTAGGATGAAACCGGCCCCTGTCGATATGGATCACATACGGGACATCATTCGGGAGCAGGGTGGCGTTGACATTGCCCCGGCGAGGAAAAAGAGGACCTTGCGGCTTTCCCGTCCCTTCGTCAGAGCAGCTATTGCCGCCGCTTTTGTCGTGCTGCTCTCGGTCACGGCATACGCTGTATATCAACTGCGTATGGCGGATTATGTGATCACGCCGCAGGCGGTTGAAACGACCGCTCCTGTGGAGAGCGCCGACGCATCTGAACAGCCTGTCACGCCGAAATCCAACGCGGGTATCTCTCTTGTCGGCTATCAGGGCTCCGCGGAGTACGAAGCCTATGTGGAGTGGAGCAGATGGCTGAAAGATAACCCGGCGGATCTGAACGCCTTGGGGGTAAATGACCTGTGGCATGAAACGCCTGACAACTATTATCAGCTTTACGGTGCTGTGACCCAGGAACAGGCCGACAAACTGGACGAGATCATAGCCGAGCATGGCCTGGAACTCCATACGCTCAGGATGATGACTACCCCTGAACAGCTTTTCAGCGTTCTTGGGACTGAGCCCTTTGTGTCCGGCGAATACGCTGTTATGGGCGGCTATATCTACAACGACGGCACCTTTAAGCTGGACGGAAGCAACATTGACGGCAGTATATCTTTCTCCATGTTTACGAGCGTGAAAGGTGCCTTTTCCATGATAGAATCCACCGTTGATTCTGACTATGAGGAATGGGAGTATGTAACATCCTCCGGGACAGCGGTTGACCTGATTTTGGAGGGCTCCCGTTTCGGAAATATCCTGTTTGAGACAGAGGGAGCTTATATCTATGTCCGTGCCGCTAACGGCTGGATCGGCGGCGTCCCCCATATTGAACGGGAGGAACTGGAGGCATTTGCCGATACCATTGATTTTTCAGCACTTGCCAGCCTCTATGACGGACACACATTCGATATTGGCATGGATGACATCCACTGACCCTACGCCACGACTGGCAAAAAGGAGCATATAACATGAGAAAGGATCGTTTGATAGTTTTTCTGATCTGCGCCCTTGTTATGGCGCTTGTTCTGTGCGGCTGCCAGGCCACGCCGGAACACGGTGCTGTGACCAGCAAGAATGACGGCACCTATGAGGCCGCTTTGCAAAACAACGTAAGCCCCACTTTCGAGCCCGCGACTGCGGCTTCAGAGACAACGGCAGAAGCAAGCACAAATATGGAACAGCCCCAACAGCCTGCCACATATACCGACAGCTTTACCAACGCTTCCGGCGATGTCACGATCAACCTGTCATTTCAAGAGCCCATTATAAATACTGCTCAGCCGGTGATCCAGGTCCGTCCGATGGAGTTTTCGGGGGAACAGGTACAGAAGATAGCCGCCGCTATCTTTGGAAATGAGCCGGTATACGAAAACACCCAGCAAATGTCAAAGGCAGAGATAGAGGCCGCCATTCTTGAGCTGCGTCAAACTATCAGCGATTGGAGCGGGATGCTCTCTTATTACGGCGGCGACGAGACTTTGGCCCAAAGCGTCAAGGATGACTATGAGCGCAGGATCGCAAGCCTGGAGTTGGCATATCAGAACGCGCCTGACGGCATTGAGCGCACCACCTGTTCATGGCAATTCCACTCGGATGATTATTATATGTCCCCGGAGCAGGCCAGCAATTTTGTTGACGAGGGGCACCGCTATATCAAGGCTTCTGCCATGGTCAATGGGCTACCTTATACCCTGACCGCTTGCAACCGGGAGGCGGCGGATTATCGCATCCATGACCTCTCTGTGGGGCTGGATGATACTGTGTTGTCCTATGATGATCTGAAGAATATATCCACCGCTGCCCCGACGAAAGAGGACCTCCAGGCGATGGCGCAGGAGCTGATAGCAAAAATGGATATTGGACAATGGGCTCCGGCCTCGGATGATGAAGTGGGCCTGCTTGGATTTTCTTCAAATGACAGCTCCAGCAATTTCAGGACGATAGCATATACGAGGGTATACGATGGGATCCGTGCAACGCTCTATGAAGGAGGGCTGACAAAAGCGGACGCCTATGCCTCCAACTATTATTACGAATCGCTCACCTTCACGTTCTGCGGCGATGTACTATACCGTTTTGAATACATGGGACCGCTCCAGGTAGTGGCTGCGGTGAATCAGAATGTTCAGACCCTGCCATTCAATGACATCTTATCTGCTGCAAAGCAGCAAATGCAGATGTTCACATCTGAGCAACTTATGCTCCCCGACGGTAATATCGTTGTTGACGTGGGGCATATCGAGTGGGGCCTATCCCGAATCAGGATCAGGGACAACGCAACGGATTTCTATCTTACACCGACCTGCGCGTTTTTCGGTACGGCGAAAGCCTATGACGCCAACGGCCAGGTCATAAAGGATCAATGGATGGACCCGGATGGGACGACCCATGAGCAGCAGGCGCAGTGCCCGGTGCTGCTAGCGGTGGTCAACGCTGTGGACGGCAGCATTATCGACCAAAACCAGGGCTACTGATTTAAGAAAAACTTAAAGTTTTCGTTGAAATAAATCCCCTTCCTGCTGGATGTTTTCTTTGGACGAATCAGTGTGCTTAGACGCCTGAAACGTATCCAAGACAACGAACACAGGAGGAATATCACATGAAAAAGTGCGTCGCGGCCGCCTTGGCGGCGATCATGTTGCTGGTAAGCGGCTGTCAGGCCACGCCGGAAAAGGGCGTGGTGGCCAGCAAAAACGACGGAGTCTTTGAGGCGGCGTTGGAGGACAGGACCAGCCCCACACTGGCCCCGGAGGCAACGGAGCAGTCCCCAACGGCGAAAGCCATGATGAAGCCCACCATAGCATCAGTCATTCATGAGGATAGCTTTGACGGGCAGCAGGAGGGTGTGCGTTTCCACGTGAAGGTGGCGGAGCCCACCGTGCCTGGCCCCATGCCGGTGCTGCGGGTCCGGCCTCTGGAGTTGGATGGCGAGTTGGTCCATAAGGTTGCCCAGGTGTTTTACGGCGACACGCCCGTTACCGAGTACACCGGCCAGATGACCCGTGCGGATCTGGAGGAGGCACTGCTCACGGAAAAGCAGGAGTACGCCGACTGGCAGTACCGCATTGAGCAGGACCCGACCATCGACGCGGACGACCGGGACTATGTGCGCCAGAGCTTTGAAGAGCGCATCGCACGCCTGGAGGAGGCATACGCCGCCGCACCGGAGACCATCGAGCAAAAGCCTCTGGATTGGCAGTTCCACGAGCAGAGCTACTATCCCGATTACTATGGCGCCGAGGATAACGGCTCCCGGCATCTCAAGGGCCTGGGCCAGTATAATGGCAGGGACTATGCGCTGAACGCTGTCAAGCGCCTGGGGGACGATTACAAGGTCCAGCGACTCTCGTTCTATCCCTATGTGCCCGAGGATATGCAGGACATCGCCCCGAAGCCGACCGAGCCGCCCCAGGTGGGCAGAGACACGGCCAGAGCCAAGGCTTTGGAGCTGGCCGATGCTATGGACATCGGCCAGTTCGCCGTGGTGCCGGACATCGCTATGGAGGCCGCCAGGGAAAACGTGGGTTTCGGCCCCAACACAGTGTGGCTGACGCCGGTATACGGCGGCGTGCCTATGACATACCACTTCGGCGGATTGAACATCGCCGCCAATGGCGGAGACGAGTACGCCACTACCTACGGCTATGAGTATATGACCTTCGACTTCGACGAGACCGGCGTGACAAGCTTCACTTGGGAGGATATGCACCAGGTGGTAGAAACGGAAAACGAGAACGTGCAGCTTTTGCCTTTCGCGGATATCCTCTCCGCTGCGGAAAACCAGCTGCGGATGATGGATACAGACTATACCTTCACCCGCATAGGAGGTACCATTCTGTCCGTAGAAGTGACGGATGTGGTCCTGGGCATGAGCCGGATACGTATGAAGGACAGCGCCACGGATTATTACATCACCCCTACCTACACATTCTACGGCACCGCCACCACCTGTGACGAAAACGGCGATCCCCTTCAGTTCCCCGTCTATGACGATGCGGGCAATGAGACCGGCCAGACCCAGAGCCTTACTCAGATAAGAGAACTGGCGGTCATCAACGCCGTGGACGGCACCGCCATCAACGTGATGAAGGGATATTGAGCGTACAGGAGGGCCCATGAGAAACACCATTATGACCAGCATACGGCAAAGCATGTTCACGGTACGTTTTGCGCTGGGCGTGGTGTTCATCGCGGCGGTGCTGTTTCTCACAAATATGGACGCGGTGACTGAGGCGTTCCGGGCCGAGGACCCCCTGGCCTACGGCTACCACGGGGACTTCATCTTAAAGGCTTTGAACGCCGACGCCATCACTATCTGTCTGCCCATTGTCTGCGCCCTGCCTTATGCGGCCAGCTTCGTGGACGATGTGAAAACGAACTTTTTGAAACTCTATATCTCCCGCACCAGCAATCGGGGCTATATCCTGGGCAAAGCGGCGGGATGCCTTGTGTCCGGCGGAGCGGTGGTCGTGTTGGGCCTGTGGCTGGCATATGGCGTTTCCGCCGCCCTCTTTTCGTCCCTGGAGAGCCCGCTGGACCCGGACGCGCTGGACCCGGCATATACCATGACCCTTTTGCGAAACTGTGGCCTCATATTCCTGTCCGGGGGATTCTGGTCCCTGTTCGGCATGACTATGAGCGCCCTCATGGAGAGCAAATACATAGCCTACGCCGCGCCGTTCATTATCTACTATGTGCTTATCATCCTCTGTGAGCGGTATTTCACCTCGCTTTATGTGGTCTACCCCAAGGCGTGGCTTTCCCCCGGCGAGGAATGGGCCATGGGACGGTGGGGCCCGGCGCTGGTTATATTGGAGCTGATCGCTGTGACGGTCCTGTGCTTCGGGGCCGCCGTGAGAAAGAGGGTGCGGGGCCTATGAGAGCAATGCGGCAGATATTGGCCGTGGCTATTTATAACTTCCGCCAGTGGCGGCGCAATCCCCGCATCATCGTGACTTTTGCCCTGGCGTTTATATTGAGTTTCCTTTTGAGCGATAAGGCGGTGAACTTCGCCCAGGCTCATAAGACCACCATGCAGCTTGCCGAGCCGTTCATCTGGACATTCGGGGACAGCAACTCCATATTGCTCATATCCCTGCTGCTCATACTGCTTTTCTCGGATATGCCCTTTCTGTCCTCCGGGACGCCCTTTTTCCTCATGCGGATCGACCGCGCCAAGTGGATCACGGGCCAGCTCGTCTATACGGTGCTGGCGACGGCGTTGTTTCTCCTGTTCGTGCTGGCATCCACCGTGGCCGTCAGCGTCCGCCAATCCTATATAGGCGACGTGTGGAGCGAAACGGCGGCCATCCTGGGCTACTCCGGCGCAGGGGAGGAGATCGCGCTCCCGGCGCTGGTCAAGACCCTGGAAATGAGCTTCCCCTATCGGTGCATGGGGACCATCTTCGGGCTCATGCTCTGCTATTCCGTGGTGATGGTGTTTATCATGCTGGTGTTCAACCTCACGCGGGGCGGGGCGGCGGGCATCGTCAGCGGCTTTGCTTTCAGCGTGTACGGCCTGCTCTTAAAGCCTGACACCATCCAGACGGTGATGCAGCTCCCGGACGAGCTTTTTTACAAGGCAAACGTGGCGGTGGGGTGGCTGTCGCCCCTCAATCAAGCGACGTACCATATGCACAACTTCGGCTATGATCTGCTGCCCCGGCTGTGGCAGTCCTTCGCCATCTTCGGCGGGCTCATGCTGCTGGGATATATCCTGGCCCTCGCCGCCATTCGCAGATATAACTTTGTGTTCACGGGAACGGAGGGATAGCCCATGGCGGCCAGCGCCATCAGCGTACAAAGCGTGTCCAAGACCTTTGGGGACACGCAGGTTTTGCGGGAGGTCAGCCGGGAATTTGAGGCGGGCCGCGTCCACGGCATCGTGGGCAACAACGGCAGCGGCAAGACGGTGCTCATGAAGTGCATCTGCGGCTTTCTCCCGCCCACAAAGGGACGCATCCTGGTCCGGGGCCGGCAGGTGGGCCGGGACATGGACTTTCCCGACGACACAGGCATCATCATCGAGACACCGGGCTTTCTGCCGAACCTCACGGGGGTGAAGAACCTGGAACTGCTGGCCTCTCTGCGGCGGCGGGTGGACCGGGAGGGCATCCGGGACACCATCCGCCGGGTGGGCTTGGACCCGGACAGCAAAAAGCCCGTGGGCAAATACTCCCTGGGTATGCGCCAGCGGCTGGGTATCGCCCAGGCCATCATGGAGAATCCCTCTCTGCTAATTCTGGACGAGCCCTTCAACGGCCTGGACAAAAACGGCGTGGCGGATATGCGCCAGGTCATCAAGGGCCTGCGGGAACAGGGCAAGACCATCATCCTTGCCTCCCACAACCAGATGGACATCGACGAGCTGTGCGACACCGTATGCGAGATGGATGCGGGCGTTATGACCATGGTGAAGTGATGGAGCCGGTATTGACCTTGCAAAACATATCTGCCTATGACGGGACGGGCCGGGCGCTTCTGCCGCCTATTGACCTGACCATATTTCCCGGTGAGCGGGTCCGCATCATCACGGAGCGCCCCCGGTTTGAGGCTCTTGCAGAGATCATAGGGGGCCTCCGGGAGCCGGACAGCGGCGAGGCCGCGCTGGACGGTCAAGTGGGCTATATGGCCCCGGAGCCTGGTTTCTGGAAAACCATGACCGTGCTGGATAACACGGCATTGCCTCTCATGGCGGATGGCGTGACAAAGTGGGAGCGGCGGGACGCCGCCATGGATGCTCTGGAGAGCGTGGGCTTGGACTACGCCGCCCATACATATCCCAAAAGCCTGTCCCTGGGCGAACAGCGGCTGGCGGCATTGGCGCGGGCGCTGGTGAAAAAGCCTGCCCTCCTCATTCTCACCGAGCCCACATCCATGCTGGACGAAAAGGAAACAGAACGCTTCGTGGACGCCCTCACGGATCGCTGGGAAAAAGACGGATCGGCGGTTCTTTTCTGCGGGAACGGTATCATTCCTGCCGACAAGACCATCCACATATAGGAGAGAAAGAATGATGAAAAGACGGATGACCTGTCTGCTGGCGCTGCTCCTGCTGGCGGCCTCACTGCCGACAGCGGCGCGGGCGGCAGAGGGAGAGCCAACGGGCGAGGATATACCGGCTGTGACGGAATCTCCCCTTTTGCCGGACATGGCGGCGGAGCCGACCATGCCCCCGGAGGACACGCCCACGCCGGAGGTGCCCGTCACGGAGGAACCTACGGAACCCGCCACGCCTGCGCCCACAGAGCCTATCGCTCCTGCGGGCCAGATCGTGCAGCTTCAGATAGACGACGCCAACATATACGAGGGCATGGACCGGGCCTACAAGGACGGCTATGTGCCCCAGGTGACGGACGGCACGGTGACGCTTGTGGTGCCCCTGGTAGCATCCGGGCCCCTTTGGGGCGACCGTATCACCGTCACTCCTAACTTTGGGGACGCGGCCAGCTCGCCCATCCAGTTTCGGAACTACCAAAAGACCTTCTCCCTGGCGGATAACCCGGTGAACGTCACGGGCGCAGAGGGCGAGGTCATCCAGACTGTCCGCTCCTATCTTGTCCGCTTCGACTTTCCCCTCCGCTCTGATCGTAAAAACGGCACCTATCCCATCAGCCTGGACATCCAGGCGGAGGATGAAAACGGCGGCGCGGTCATTCAAAGCTACAACTGCTATGTCAATATCACTGACGGGAAAAAAGAATCTACCACGCCCGCCTATGGCGGAGGGGGCGGCGGAGGCGGTGTATCTCCTACGGAGGCGCCCGTGTCCGACCCCCGTATTCTGGTGAGCAAGTATAAGGTGAGCAAGGACCCGGTGATGGCCGGGGAGGACTTCACCGTGACCGTCACGCTGAAGAACACAAGTCCCGAAGGGGACGTGCAGAATATGCTCGTCACCGTGTCCAGCGAGAGCAAGAATCTTGTCCTCAAAAACGACACCAGCACCATCTTCCTGGGTGATCTGGCCGCAGGGGGAACGACCGAACTGGAACTGAAATACGGCACGGACCGGGACACCCCCGCCCAGCGGTACGACATCAACCTCGCCATGGACTTTGACGATGAGGCGGCCATTAGTATGACATCCTCCGGGTCGGTCACGGTGGCGGTGGCCCAGCCGGTGAATGTGGAGCTGGCCCCCTTTACCATGCCCAGCGACATTGGTGCCGGGGAAACGGTGCAGCTCTCTTTCCAGGTGATGAACCTGGGCCGGACAGAGATATATAACGCCCGGGTGGAGCTGGATGTGCCGGGCCTGTCCCCTTCCGGCAACGCCTTTATAGGCAATATGGAGGCGGGCACCTCGGCGACCGAGACACTGAACGTGTTTGCCGGAATGAAGGAGGGCGACGAGCGCTACGGCTGGACCAGCGGCGTGGTGCGGCTTATATACGAGGATGTGGACGGCAAGGAGTACACCCAGGAGGTGAACACTGCCACCAACGTCAAGGAACTGGTCATCGCCACGAAGGACCCGGCCCAGGAACAGGAGGAAGCGGAAAAGGAGCAGCGCCAGGCCGCTCAGTGGTGGATATTCGTGGCGCTGGGGGCGCTTGCTATCGTCCTTGCCGCCCTCATTATGGCCCTGCGGAGGCGGGCAGCGCCGGCTTCCCGGCATATGAAAAAATGAGGCTGAGAGACTATCTGACCCTGGCAGGACACGGAACGCACCGAGGCTATGAGGCGGCGTCCGTCCTCTTTATGGCGGCGTCTGTCACGGCGCTGTGCTTCTCCGGCGCGATCTTCGCGGCCATTCATAGCGAGAAGGCCGCGCCCTGCGAGTTGAATGTGACCGCGCCCAGCTATCTGTCCATTACGGAGCAGTCCGTCCAGGATTTCCGGGCCATAGACAACGTACTGGATGCCACCGGCATCGTGGAGGTGCCCGTCACCGTTTCCAGCGGGAAATACAGCGCGGGCCTGACCCTTGTGGGAGTAGATGGGGAATACTTGGGCGATTTGGCCTATACCACGGGAGAGCCGTTTCCGGCAGGCGGCGCTATGCCCTGGATCACGCTCAGCGAGGCAGCGGCACAGTCGTTCACGGACCCCACCGACAAGACGAAGCGTTCTGCCAGCTATATGCCGGACATTGACTGGCTGGGGACGGATCTCTCCCTGGATATGGGCAGCAGCATCATTTCTGCCAGGGTGAGCGGACTGTTTGAGGACGACGGCCCTGCCGCCTACATCGGCCTGGACATAGCAAAAACGCTCCTGCAAAGCCAGGGGCAGGCTGCGGGCTTCACAGGGGCACGGGTGCGGATAACGAACATTGGTGCCGCCGAGGATGTTTCCAAGGCCATCACGGACCTGGGCTACCAGGTGGAAAACCGGGACAGCGCCCGGCAGGAGAAGTGGGACGCCCAAACCAGGGAAGCGGTGTATCTGGCGATCCTGGGAGCGGCGGGACTTCTTTGCGCTGGCATGACACGCCGGACTGGTGCGGCACTATGCCGGGAGGAGACACGATGCCGGGATGATGTCCTTCGCTGGGCAGGCATGAGCGATACCGCCATCCGGGGCATAGCTGTCCTCCGGGGCATATACCTGGCGCTTCTCGGCGCGGGCATAGGCATAGCTGCACATTACCTCATTGCGGCCCTGGTCGGGCTGGGAGATACGGCTTCCATCTATGCCTTGGTTCTGCCGCCAAGATGGATATTGATCCCGTTATGCGTATGTGCTGCGGCGGGCACATTCAATGGTAAGGAAACTTAATGGGGAGGATGCAGGATGGCTGATATTATCAATTTAGTTAATCTATAGAATCCGGGTCTACTTTTGGCAAATCCCAAGCATAATCAATGGCAAACAGCCGGACGCATGACGCAGAGCATTTTTATGAGGTGTATTATTATGAACGATGAATCTTCCCGATGGGTGCATTGTCCTGTTTGCAGGAGCAAAACGAGAATCAGAGTTTATAAAGATACCGTGCTGTTGAACTTTCCCCTTTTTTGCCCAAGGTGCAAACAGGAACACAACGTCAGCATCATACAGATGAAGCTGGTGATAAATGACGAGCCTGCTCCACCACCCCGGCCACGCTTCCAGTATAAGTACCCCTAACAGAAACACGGGAGGTGAAACAAATGAGTGATGATCTTTTCCCCGTCCGCCTGCGTAAACTTCGGGAGGCGAAAAGAATCAATGCGAAAGCCCTGGGAGAACTTTGCGGGCTGTCAAAGAACATGATCGGGCGGTATGAAAAAGGAGAGATTCCGTCTGCCAAATCATTGATGGCATTGGCGGACTTCTTTGATGTGTCGATCGACTACCTGCTGGGACGCGATAAATAACTATGCCGTTTCCTGACAGGACCCGAAACATTCCCTCTGCTGCTGTCTCAGCATAAGCATCCATAGCAGAAGCCGCCGATGCTGTCAATGGTCAAGATG
>CANQMW010000043.1 GCA_947625045.1 uncultured Oscillospiraceae bacterium | reverse complement strand
CTTGAATTCTCCGCTGTATTTCGGTTTCCCTTTTGGCATAAGCAACACCCCATTCGTTATCAGTATACCATACTGTCCAACAAATGGGGTGCTGTTCACTCCCGGCGGGGCGTTTTTTTGCCCATTTTAGTCTATTTTACTAATGTTTTAAACCAATTGCCCTCAAAATCTGTCAGAACGGCCCTTGAAATGGCGGGGGTCCCGTGTTAAAATTTCTAGTGCGTGAACATTTGTCCGCATGCCGTGGACAAAGCAAAGCAACAATAACATTGGAGGAAAAACAGCTATGAAGAAAGTATTCGCGCTCGTTCTGGCCGTCGTGATGGTCATGGCGCTGGCGGTCCCCGCCTTCGCCGACGACACCATCACCATCGGCGTGTTTGAGCCCCTGTCCGGCGACAACGGCGCCGGCGGCAAGCAGGAGACTCTGGGCATCCAGTATGCCAACACCGTGGCCCCCACCGTGGAAGTGAACGGCACCACCTACAACGTGGAGCTGGAGATCGTGGACAACGAGTCCTCCACCGACAAGGCCGTCTCCGCCGCCACCCAGCTGGTCGCCGCGGGCTCCTCTGTGGTCCTGGGCACCTACGGCTCCGCCGTGGCCATTGCCGGTTCCGACACCTTCGGTGAGGCCGGCATCCCCGTCATCGGCGTCACCTGCACCAACCCCCAGGTCACCGAGGGCAACGACCACTACTTCCGCATCTGCTTCCTGGATCCCTTCCAGGGCACCGTTCAGGCCAACTTCGCCCATGACGAGCTGGGCGCCACCAAGGCTTACTGCCTGGGCCAGCTGGGTAACGACTATGACCAGGGCCTGATCAACTACTACACCCAGGCCGCCGAGGCGCTGGGCATGGAAGTGGTCACCGAGTCCTTCCCCGAGGGCAACTCCGACTTCACCTCCTACCTGACCAACGCCAAGAACGCCGGCGCTGAGGTCATCTTCGCCCCCACCTCCATCAGCTATGCGCAGCTGATCGTGGAGCAGGCCGCGGCTCAGGGCATCGACGTGCCCATCACCGCCCCCGACACTTGGGACTCCAACGTGGTCATGGCTGCCGTGCAGGGCACTGACCTGCAGGTCTACTGCACCACCTTCTATGCCGAAGGCGGCGACCCCGAATTCGAAGAGGGCTTCAAGGCCTATCTGAACGGCGACTCCAACGCCCTGGCCAACAACGGCGGCAACGACATGATCGCGGCCGTGTCCGTCATGGGCTATGACGCCTACTTCACCGCTCTGGAGGCCATCAAGGCTGCCGGCTCCGCCGACCCCGCCGACATCATGGCTGCCCTGCCCACCACCACCTACACCGGCGTGTCTGGCGCCATCGCCTTCGACGACATCGGCGACGCCATCCGTGACAGCGCCTTCATCAAGCAGGCCAACACCGAGACCGGTGTTTGGGACTTCGTCGCCGCCCAGACCGTGGCCGAGTAAGTCTGAAAACCTGTCTACTTAACGGAACTCATCCGGCGGCGGGAGCGCTTCGGCGCTCCCGCTTGCCGGGGCTGTAAGCTCTCCCGGAGCGCATAAGAGCGTCTCCTGCCGCCGTTGGGAGGCGGCCTTATGCGCTCTCATTCTTTTGTATTCGGAGGATATCCTCTATGTCTTCATTCGTCCAGGCCAATCTGCCCTATCTGCTGGCGGGCATATCCGTCGGCGGGCAGTACGCCCTGATCGCCATCGGCTACACGATGGTGTACGGCATATTGCGCCTCATCAACTTCGCTCACGGCGACGTGTTCATGGTGGCCGGACTCGTGATGGTGTACGCCAGCGCGTCCATGCCCATGTATCTGTCCATCCCCCTGGTCCTCGTCGCCACGGTGGCCCTGGGCTTCACCATCGAGCGGGTGGCCTACAAGCCCCTGCGCTCCGCCCCCCGTATGAGCGTGATGATCTCCGCCATCGGCGTGAGCTATCTGCTTCAAAACTGCGCGCTCTACTTCACCGGTGGCCTTGCCCAGATGTACCCCACCATCCCCTGGCTTTCCAACTCCGTCACCATCGGCGGAGCCACCACCAAGATGGTCACCATCGTGACCCCCATCCTGACGGTGGCGCTGGTGTTCGCGCTGGTGCTGTTCATCCAGAAGACCAAGATCGGCATGGCCATGCGGGCCGTGTCCCGGGACTTCGAGACCAGCCAGCTCATGGGCATCAAGATCAACTCCGTCATCTCCATGACCTTCGTCATCGGCTGCTTCCTGGCGGCGGTGGGGTCCCTTCTCTACTTCACCAACTACCCCTCCGTCATCCCCACCTCCGGCGCCATGCCGGGGCTGAAGGCCTTCGTGGCGGCGGTGTTCGGGGGCATCGGCTCCATCCCCGGCGCGGTCATCGGCGCGTTTTTGATCGGCATCTGCGAGAACATCATCAAAGGCCTGGGCTCCAACTGGACCATCTTCTCCGACGCCTTCACCTTCGTGCTGCTCATCATCGTCCTTCTCGTCAAACCCACGGGCATCTTCGGCGAGAAGGCCACGGATAAGGTCTGAGGAGGGTCGAGATGGAAAAGACACTGCGAAAAGACCCGGCGAAGAAGATCGGCTCCGCCATCGCCGTCTGCCTCATCGCCGCGCTGTACATCGTGCTGTTCCTGCTGGACAATGTCCTGCCGGCCAACGGCTTTACCCTGATGCTCATCCCGGTGCTGAAAAAGGGCGCCATCTACTCCCTCATCTGCGTGAGCATGAACCTTTTGAACGGCTTCACGGGCCTGTTCTCCCTGGGCCAGGCGGGGTTCCTGCTGGTAGGGGCGTACGCCTACGCCATCTTCGCCATCCCCGCGGACCAGCACGCCGCTGTGTACCAGTACTTCGACGGCGGCGCCATCGGCTTCTCCATCCCGGAGGCCCTGGGAAAGCTGCTGGGCGAGAACGCCGGCGCCTTCCTGGGCTCCATCATCTGCATCATCATCGCGGGCCTGGTGGCCGCGGGCTTCGCCGCCCTCATCGGCATCCCCGTGCTGCGGCTGAAGAGCGACTATCTGGCCATCGCCACATTGGGCTTCGCGGAGATCATCCGGGCCATCTTCCAGTGGAACAGCCTGGGGCCCGTCACCAACGGCTCCAACATGCTCCGCAAGTACACCAGCCTCTCCGCCATCAAGATAGGCTCCATCAAGCTGGCCACCGTGTTCCCCTTCCTCATCGCCATGATCTGCATCGGCCTCATCGTGCTTCTCATCAACTCCTCCTATGGCCGTGCCTTCAAGGCCATCCGGGACGATGAGATCGCCGCCGAGGCCATGGGCATCAGCCTTTTCAAGCACAAGATGCTCTCCTTCGTCATCTCCAGCTTCTTCGCCGGCGTGGGCGGGGCGCTGCTGGCCATGTATCAGACCACCATCCAGGCCAGCGCCTTTAAGTCGGCCATGACATACGAGATACTATTGATCGTCGTCATCGGCGGCATCGGCTCCATATCGGGCAGCTGCATCGCCTCGTTCCTGTACATCGCCTGCAACGAGTGGTGGCTGCGGTTTTTGGACAGCGGCAGCTTCTTCGGCATCAGCGTCCCCTTCTTCCGGGACGGCTTCCGGAAAGTCGTCTTCTCCGTGCTCATCATGGTCATCGTGCTGTTCTTCTCCCGGGGCATCATGGGCGATAAGGAGCTGTCCTTCGCGGGACTGGTGCGAAAGCTGAGCGGAAAGAAAGCGGCCCAGGCCGCGGAAGGGGGCGACGGGAAATGAGCGAGAAAAACATCGTCCTGCATGTGGAGAACGTCACCATGCAGTTCGGCGGCGTCATCGCCGTGAACAACCTGTCCCTGGACGTGCCCGAGGGGGAGATCATCGCCCTCATCGGCCCCAACGGCGCCGGCAAGACCACCGCCTTCAACTGCATCACCGGCGTGTATGAGCCCACCAACGGCCTGGTGGAGTTCTGCGGCCTGCCCATGGTCCGCAACTTCCCCCACGGGAAGATGAAAAAGCAGTACCAGGGCGAGAACGCCGACAAGTACATCCACGACCCGGCCATCTCTCCCACCCCCGACAAGATCACGGCCCTGGGCATCGCCCGGACCTTCCAGAACATCCGGCTTTGGAGATCCATGACCGTGTTCGACAACGTCCTGACCGCCAAGCACATGCGGGCCAAGCAGAACGTGTTCTCCGCTACCTTCCGCACCTCCGCCAAGGAAGAGCGGCGCATGCGGGAGGAGACCGCGGCCCTGCTGGAGGAGCAGGACCTTCTGCAGTACAAGGACGAGCTGGCCACCAGCCTGCCCTACGGCCTGCAGCGGCGGCTGGAGATCGCCCGGGCCCTGGCCACGGAGCCGAAGCTGCTGCTCCTGGACGAGCCGGCGGCGGGCATGAACCCCCAGGAGACCCAGGAGCTGGGCGAGTTCATCCAGGAGATACGGGACAAGTACGGCCTGACGGTGTTCCTCATCGAGCACCACATGGACCTGGTCATGAAGATCTCCGACTACATCTACGTCATCGACTTTGGCAGCGAGATCGCCCGGGGCGTGCCCCGGGACATCCAGAACGACCAGCGGGTCATCGACGCCTATCTGGGGGTGAGCGAGGAATGAGCGAGCTTTTGAGGATAGAGGACCTGAAGGTCAACTACGGCGGCATCGAGGCCGTCAAGGGCATCAGCCTCTCCGTGGAGGAGGGCCAGATCGTCACCCTGATCGGCGCCAACGGCGCCGGCAAGTCCACCACCCTTCGCACCATCTCCGGCCTGGTGAAGGCCCGCAGCGGCAAGATCACCTTCGCTGGCGAGGACATCACGGGCCTGGACCCCACCTCCATCGTGAAGAAGGGTATCACCATGGCCCCCGAGGGCCGGCGCATCTTCCCGGACATGACCGTGAAGGAGAACCTGCGCATGGGCGCGTACCTGCGCAAGGACGATCTGAGCGCCGACTACGACATGGTGTACGACCTGTTCCCCCGCCTGAAGGAGCGGGAGTGGCAGCTGGGCGGCACGCTGTCCGGCGGCGAGCAGCAGATGCTGGCCGTGGCCCGGGCGCTGATGGCCAAGCCCAAGATGATGATGATGGATGAGCCCAGTCTGGGCCTGGCGCCCATCGTGGTGAAGGGCATCTTCGACATCATCCGCCGCATCAATGACCAGGGCGTCACTATCCTGCTCATCGAGCAGAACGCCAACATGGCCCTGCAGGCGGCCCACACCGCCTACGTGCTGGAGACTGGCCGTATCACCATGACCGGCACCGGCGCGGAGCTTCTGGCGGACGAGCGCATCAAGGAAGCCTATCTGGGCAAAGCCCATTCGTGACCGGCGGAGAGGGCGGTCCGGCCTGTGGCCGGGCCGCCCCGGACCGGCAGTTTTTTCCCGCTCCGGGCGAAAAAAACATTGACAACCGGGCGGACCTGTGCTAATATATCGACTGTTCCGACATGGGGGTATAGCTCAGCTGGGAGAGCGCTTGAATGGCATTCAAGAGGTCAGCGGTTCGATCCCGCTTATCTCCACCAAGGGAAAGAGCAGTGGCAAAAGCCACTGCTCTTTTTCGTTTTCATTTCTGGAACAGCCTCGTTGTGGGACCAATCTCATAAAAAATATCTCGGGCGCCCCCAAACGGAGGCGCCCGATGCTTATGCCTGGAAACCGTGCGGATATGCCCAACAGGGCACGTTCATCCCCGCTTTTGGCACGAAATGCCGAAATTACTTCCTATCACGAAAAGAGACAGGCAGTATTTACACGTCTTCATTCTATTATAAAGCGCCGTTTACGGATTATGATATCTAAAAACGGTGGTGATAAAGTGGAAGTACACAGCAAGATCGATCAACTGATGAAGGAGCGCAAGTGGACCCGCTACCGGCTGGCCCGGGAGTCCGGCCTGTCCTCCTCCACCGTGTCCAACCTGTTCTACCGGAACAACGTGCCCACGCTCTCCACGCTGGAGGCCGTGGCGGACGCCTTCGGGATCACACTGAGCCAGTTCTTCTGCGAGGAAGGGGAGGCGGTGGACCTGTCCGACGAGCAGAAGCAGCTGCTGCACCAGTGGAGCCTGCTGACAAAAAAACAGCGCAAGCTGCTGCTGGCGCTGATGAAGTCCTACCGGGACACATGATATGTGACGGGCAAGTGCGGCCCATTTTTGTTCCTCTCCCCCACAGGGGAAGCGCGCCCCCCGCGAAAGCCGGGAGCGCGCTTTTTCTTATTCTCTCAGAACCAGCTGCCACCGAAGAACCGGCGGAAGAAGTCGTCCATGTCGTTGTAGTAATATTCCTGCTCCGGCACGGGGGTGGCCTGGGCGGGGGGCTGGCTCTCCCCCAGGGTCGCGGTGAGGTCCGTCGTCTGGCCGGCCCGCCAGACCGTGACGGTCACCTCGTCGCCCACCGCGTAGGAGCGCACCGCCGTGGTCAGATCGGTGTAGCTGGTGATGGGCTTGTCATCGAGGGCTGTGATGATGTCCCGGACCTGGATGCCCGCCTTCGCGGCGGGGCTGTCTTGGTCCACCTCAGTGACATAGGCGCCCACCACCATGCCGTAGCGCTCGGCCATGGCGCTGGTGACGGAGCTGCCCTCGATGCCCAGGGTGGCCCGGTCCTTCACGTAGCCGTATTGTATGATCTGGTCGGCGATATGGGCCGCGTCCTCGATGGGGATGGCGAAGCCCAAGCCCTCCACGCCGGTGGCCTTCCGCTTGGCGGTGACCACGCCGATGACCTTGCCGTCCCTATCGTACACCGGGCCGCCGGAGTTGCCGGAGTTCACGGCGGCGTCGATCTGGAACATGTTGATGGGGTCCGAGTCGGTGTCGGTGGTTATGAGCCGGTCCGTGGCGGAGATGATGCCAGTGGTCATGGTGAAGTTCAGCTCCCCCAGGGGATTGCCCACGGGGTAGATCTCCCGGCCCACCACGATGTCCTCGCCGCTGCCGTAGGTCACGGGGGTGAGGCCGGCGGCGTCTATCTTCAGCACGGCGATGTCATTGTCCTCGTCATAGCCCACGATGGAGGCGGTATACTCGGTGCCGTCAAAGGCCAGCACCGACACGTCGTAGCCCCCCTGCCGGGCGTCCTCGATCACGTGGTTATTAGTCATGATATAGCCGTCGTCGCTGATGATGAAGCCGGTGCCGGACACGCTGGCGGGGCTCACCTGGCCGAAGATGTTGGTATAGATGACCTCTGTGGTCACGCCCACCACCTGCTTCTTGGCCTGGTCGTAGATGCTCTCCCCCACCCCCGCGTCGGCGGTGATGGCCGCGGGCACGGACTTGGCGGCAGGGGCCTGGGTAGCTATAGGCGCGGGGGTGGTCTCCACAGTGGGGGCCTTGTCCTCCCCGTTTTGGAGCATGAACCAGGTCCCGGCCACGCCCAGCGCCGCCGCCAGGAGCGAGCACACCAGGCACATGACCACCACGGCCCCGGTGCTGACGCCCCGCTTCTCCCGCCGGCGGGGCGCCGGGGGCGGCACGGGGGCGGCATTGTTTCCGGCGCCGGCTCCATAGTGGGCGGAGGCCTCCGTGGAGGACCTATATCTATCGTTATCGTATTCGTTCATGGCGTTTCTCCTTGGTCCTGGACAAAAAATGCTCTACAGCATACTTTATCCTTTTCCCCGGGGCAAATCTACTCGAATCTGTAAATAATTTATGGATTTTTTGTGATGGTCTTGACAGGGCGGGCGTCTGCGCGTATAATAACAAGCGATATATAACGTTTGTTATTATAAAGGAGGTGCCATCATGCCCCCCAAGGCAAAGGTGACAAAGGAACAGATCATGGCGGCGGGACTGGACATCGTCCGCGCCGGCGGGCCGGAGGCATTGAACGCCCGGGCGGTGGCGGCCCATCTGGGCTGCTCCACCCAGCCGGTGTTCTCCAACTACGCCTCCATGGAGGCGCTGCAAAAGGACGTGCTGGCCGCGGCGGAGGGATGTTTCCAGGCCCATCTCGCCGCCGCCATGGAAAACCCCGCCTATCCCCCCTACAAGGCCATGGGCATGGGATACGTGGACTTCGCCCGGCGGGAGCCGGCGCTGTACCGGTGGCTGTTCATGCGGGACCGCACCGCTGAGGGTCCGGAGGCGGCCCAGGTGGGGGACGCCGGGGCGGTGCGGCTCATCATGGAGAAGGCGGGCCTCACGGAGGAGGCCGCCGGGCGGCTGCACCTGGAGATGTGGATATTCGTCCACGGCCTTGGGGCCATGGCGGCCACGGGCTACGCGGATATCGATATGGACCAGGCAAGCTTCATGCTCACCGACATATATCAGGGCCTGCTGGCCCGGCACAGGGAGGCGGGCGGCCATGGCTGAGGGCGTCGAGGCCATGGGCCTGACGAAGAAATATGGGGACCTCACCGCCGTGGACGGGCTGACGCTGACCATCCCCGCGGGAGAGCTGTTCGCCCTGCTGGGCGTCAACGGCGCGGGAAAGACCACCGCCATCCGCATGCTGTCCTGCCTTGCCCGCCCCACCGCCGGGGACGCCCTGGTGGGCGGGAAGAGCGTGGTCTCCCAGCCCAGAGAGGTAAAAGAGCTGATCGGCCTGTCCCCCCAGGAGACGGCGGTGGCCCCCAACCTGACGGCGGAGGAAAATCTCCTGTTCATGGCCGGGGCCCACGGCCTGCCCCGGGCGGAGGCAAGGGCGCGGGCGGCGGAAGTGGCCGAAACGCTGGGCCTGGGCCCGGTGCTCCGCAAGCGGGCCAGGACACTCTCCGGGGGATGGGCACGGCGGCTCAGCATCGCCATGGCCCTCATCTCCCGGCCAAAAGTATTGTTTCTGGACGAGCCCACCCTGGGCCTGGACGTGCTGGCGCGAAGCGCCCTCTGGGATGTGATTCGCTCATTGGAGGGCGTCACCATCCTCCTGACCACCCACTACATGGAGGAGGCGGAGGCCCTGGCGGACCGGGTGGGCGTCATGGCGGCGGGGCGGCTTTTATGCGTGGGCGCACCGGCGGAGCTGATGGACAGGACCGGGACGGACAGCCTGGAGGCGGCCTTCCTGGCCACTGTAAAGGAGGCGGGGATGGGATGAGAGCGCTGAACTTTTCCCGCCGGACGGCGAAGGAGATATTGCGGGACCCCCTGAATATCCTGTTCGGCCTGGGCTTTCCCCTGGTGATCCTGGTGCTGCTCGCGGCCATCCAGAAGAACGTGCCCGTGCCCCTGTTCACGCCGGAGAGCCTGACGCCGGGAGTGGCGGTGTTCGGCCACGCGTTCCTGGCCCTCTTCGCCGCCACTCTCATCGCCCGGGACCGGGCGGGGAGCTTTCTGGCCCGGCTCTACACCACCCCCATGACCGGGGCGGACTATATCCTGGGCTATGCCCTGCCCCTGGTTCCCATGGCCCTGGGCCAGAGCCTGGCGACCTACGGCGCGGCGCTGGCGCTGGGGCTCAGGGGGACCGCGAACATCCTCTGGGCCATCCTCGCGGGCCTGCCGGCGGCGCTCTTTTTCATCGGGCTGGGGCTTTTGTGCGGCACGGTGTTCACCGATAAGCAGGTGGGCGGGCTGTGCGGGGCGCTTTTGACCAACCTCACGGCGTGGCTCTCTGGGACCTGGTTCGACGTGTCCCTGGCGGGCGGGTGGTTCAAGAGTCTTTCTGAGAAACTGCCCTTCCTCCACGCCGTGGAGCTGTGCCGGGCCGGCCTCCGGGGAGACATGGCAGGCGCGGTACCGCACCTATGGTGGGTGCTGGGGTACATGGCCGCGGCCATCGCCGCGGCGGTGGCGGTGTTCGCCTTAAAAATGCGGAAAAACTGACAGCCGGGCGGCGAAAATGCCGCCTGGCTTACTTTTTCAATCTGTTAACATTTCACGCGGTAAAATGGTTTATAGTATGCCCAGAAAGAGAAAACGCAGGAGGCGCAGCGTTGGACGACCGTCGGCTCCCCCAGGAGCAGGAACAGCAAAACACCGTCCGCCCGGACAAGGGGCAGACGGCGTATTCCGACGCCTATTACCGCTCCGCCCCCGCCCGCACCGGCTACGGCTATAACCCTTCCCGGTACCAGGCCCCGGAGGAGGAGCCCTCCTACCACGGGCCCATCGGCATGCGGGCGCTGCTGGCGCTGTGCCTGGTGTGCGTGCTGGCGGCGGGCGTTCTCGGCGTGGGCGGGCTGTATCTCCTGAGCCGGGACAGGCGCCAGGCCCCGGCGCAGAACACCGCCGAGTTTTATGACCAGGCCCGCCAGGCCCTGGACCACGCCGGGCCCCTGACCCTCTCCCCGGCGGCGGATGCCGCCCCCATGACGGGGGAGGACCTGTACGCCATGGGCTGCCGCCAGACGGCGGCGGTGTCCGGGGGCGGCCAGGAGGGCTCCGGCGTCATCCTCACCGCCGACGGCTATATCCTCACCTGCTGCCACGTCGTCCAGCAGAGCTATACCTATGGCTGGCCCGTCACCGTCACCCTCTGGGACGGCGACGCCTACAGCGCCCAGGTGGTGGGCACGGAGGCAGACAGCGATCTGGCCGTGCTCAAGATAGACGCCATGGGCCTGACCCCCGCGGTGCTGGGCGATTCCGCCGCCCTGGCCGTGGGCGAGCGGGTCTACGCCCTGGGCAATCCCGCTCCCACCCTCTCCTTCTCCATCACCCGGGGGGTGGTGTCCGCATTGGACCGTGCCATCGCCGTCAGCGACAACGTCACCGCCAACATGTTCCAGTTCGACGCCGCCATCGGCGCGGGCAGCTCTGGCGGTCCTGTTTATAACGAGCGGGGCCAGGTGGTGGGCGTGGCCACCGCCAAGTATTCCGCCGAGGGCGTGGAGGGTCTGGCCTTCGCTATCCCCTCCGCCGACGCGGCCGCCGTGGCCAATGAGCTCATCGAAAAGGGCTACGTCTCCGGCAAGGCGTATCTGGGCATCGTCATGGACGCCACCTACACCCCCGCCGTGGCCCGGTATTACCGGGGCGTGCCGGGGGCATACGTCCGCTCCGTGGAGGATGGCAGCGCCGCTCAGGCGGCGGGCCTGCGGCCCGGGGACGTGATCACCGCCGTGGACAGCGTGGCGGTGGACAGCTCCGACGCGCTGGTGTCCGCCGTGAAGGGCTACGCCGCCGGGGACAGCGCCGATATCACTGTCTGGCGGGGCGGCGAGTACCTGGATATCGCTGTCACCTTCGGTGAGGAGATCCCCGCCGGGGTGGCCCAGTAAAAAATTTTTCCCCGCTATGCAATAAAATCCCTTTCCCGCGCATTCCTTTTACGACAGGAGAAAGCAGGCAAGATGCAGCAAGAAACGGCAAAACCTTTGGAGCCGTCTCCCGACAGGGCCCGTCTGGAGACGCTTCTGGCCGGCGTCGCCCAAGGCGACCGGGAGGCCCTGGCGGACCTCTACGCCGCCGCGAAGGGCGCCGTGTACGCCATGGCCCTGGGCATACTGAAAAACGCCCAGGATGCCCAGGATGTGACCCAGGACGTGTTCGTCCGCATCTGGGAGGCCGCCGTGAGCTACCGGCCCCAGGGCTCGCCCATGGCCTGGATGCTCACCATCGCCCGGAACATGGCCCTCATGCGCCTGCGCCAGGCGGGCCGGACCCGGCCCATGGAGGACGCCAAATGGGACGCCCTCCCCGCCCCCGGGCTCAGCCCGGAGGAGCGGATGGCCCTGCGGGCGGCGCTTTCGAGCCTCACCGACGCGGAGCGGCAGATCGTACTGCTGCACGCCGCCTCGGGGCTGAAACACCGGGAGATCAGCCAGCTTCTGGACCTGCCCCTTGCCACCGTCCTGTCCAAGTACCACCGCGCCATGAAAAAACTGCGAGCCCAGCTGGAAGGAGATGACGCCTGATGACCGACGAGGAGCTGGAACTGCGGCTGAAAAACGCCGTCGAGCACGCCGCGCCCGACGATCTGGACGCCATCCTGGCCCGCTGCGGTACCGGGAAAGGAAATGTGATCGATATGAAGGAAACTGCCAAAAAGAGAAAGCATTGGACAAAAGGTCTGGTGGCCGCGTGCCTGGCCGCGCTGCTCATCGTGGGCGGCGGAGGGGGCCTGTTCTACCAGCAGGCATACGCCGTGGCCTCCGTTATATCCCTGGACGTGAACCCCAGCATCGAACTGACCGTGAACAAGAGCGAGAAGGTCCTGAGCTGCAAGGGCCTCAACGAGGAAGGCCTCACCGTCCTGGCGGACATGGGCGGCGGCGCGGACCTGAAGGGCGCGAAGCTGGACGTGGCGGTGAACGCCATCGTGGGCGCCTTGGTACGCAATGGGTACCTTGATAACCTGGACAGCGCCATCCTCATCTCCGTAGAGGATTCCGACGCCGACCGGGGCGCCCGGCTCCAGCAGGAGCTGGTGGCCTCCGTGGACGGGGTGCTGCAGACCGCGGAAAACGCCGCGTCGGTCCTGAGCCAGAGCGTGGCCGCGGACAAGGCCCTGGACAGCCGGGCCCAGCAGAACAACATCTCCACCGGCAAGGCCTATCTGGTGGACCAGATCGTGGCCATGAACGGCGCGCTGGACTTCAACGCCCTGGCAGGCCTCTCCGTGGAAGAGCTGCGGGACCTCATCCAGATCGGCGCCCCCGACATGCCCATCGGCCAGGACGCGGCCCTGGACGCGGCTCTTGCTTACGCCGGTCTCGGCCGGGACCAGGTCCCCTACTACGACGTAGACCCGGAGCTGGACGAACCCACGCCCTACTATGACGTGGAGCTGGTCATCGACGGCCGGGAGCAGGATTACGGCGTGCACGCCTTCACCGGTGAGGTCATCCAGGGCGTGAAGACGCCCAGCGTCATGAACCCGGGCCCCGCCCTGCCCCAGGCAGACACGCCTGCCCTCACCGAGGCGGAGGCCGCGGCCATCGCCCTGGCGGACGCGGGAGTGTCCGGCGATACCCCCGCCCTCAGCAAGCAGGACTGGGACGACGGGGCCCTCCACTGGGACGTGGAATTCCGGGACGAGACAAGCGAGTATGAGTACGAGATAGACGCCGCCACCGGCGCCATCCTCTCCTCCCAGAAGGAGGCCCTGCCCATGGCCGCCGATACGCAGGCCCCCGCCAACGGGGACATAGGCGAGGATGCCGCATTGGCCGCGGCCCTGGACCACGCGGGGCTTACCGAGACCGAAGTGTCCCGGCTGAAGTGCAAGAAGGACTTCGACGACGGCCGCGTGGAATACGAGGTGGAGTTCAAATCCGGCGGCTATGAATACGAGTATACCATCGACGCCGCCACCGGGGCCATACTGGACCACGAGAGAGATTTTGACGACTGAAAAATAGAAGATAATGCGCCCGGCTGCAATTTGATATGCTCCCTCAATGGAAGACAGTGAAAAAGGACACTGTATCCATGGAGGGAGCATTATTATGGGGAAAAAG
>CANQMW010000042.1 GCA_947625045.1 uncultured Oscillospiraceae bacterium | reverse complement strand
CGAAAGCCCTTGATTTCAAGCCACTCTGCCGTTCTGACAACAGCATTTCTTTGTATCAATTCTTGGGTTTACATTTCCACAAAGAAAACCAGGTTGGTGAAGTGTTGCTCCTGAGCGAATGTTTTGAGAATTGTTTTTTGAGACGAGATTTGTCAAGGGGACTTTCCGCATAAAAATACTTAGACTTACTTAGTAAATGAATTTCTTAACAATGAATTGTCAATGGCATTGAAATCAAACAAAAAGTAACTAACGATACTTGATTCAGCGGAGATGCTGGATCAAAGAGCAACCGTGGAATCGTTTTTTACATAATGAACCGTCATACTTTGGGCGCTTCACTCATGATCGCTTCGGCTTCTTCCTCTGTTAAAATGTCGTTTTCCACCATGCTGTCAAGCACTTGGCGTACACGCCGGACCGCCAGATCCATGTTCGTGTCCGGCGAATATACAGATGGTGCATTCGGCAGGCCGGCAAGCATGGCAGCCTCATAGTCTGTCAATTTCGACGGCGTTTTGCCATAATACCCCATTGCAGCATCGTAAATACCATAGTAACCGCTGCCAAAATAGGCGGTATTCACATACAGCTCAAATATCTCATTTTTCTCATAATTTGATTCGAGCGCAACAGCGGCAAAAACCTCCGCGACTTTTCGCTCGATCTTCTTTTCCTGCGTGAAAAGCATATTTTTTGCGACCTGTTGGGTGATGGTACTGCCGCCTTCCTCAAAGGACTGCGTTTTTATATCGACCCACAGGGCACGAAGGATAGATATTGGATCGATCCCGCCGTGCTGCTCAAATCTGCAATCTTCCACAGATATAACTGCCTTTATGTAAAAATCCGACAGTTCAGAATATCGGGTAAAATGATCCCTATCGCGTATCTCATCCACCTGCTCTTCAAGAGACTGTTCGGATACGGCGTCCCGGTATGTTCTGTAACCTCTGATCCCATAGTAGAATCCGATAATAATGATTGTGCAAAACAGAACCACGAACAGAGCGAGTAAAGTGTTCCTTATGGGATGCCGCGTTTTCTTCACGATAAGACTATCATCCATACTTTCTCCCTTTCATCGCCAACGAAATAATCTCTGACCTGTCTGCGGCTATTTAGATCTATACTTTTTCAGTTGATCCAAATTCTATTTCACTGGCAGTTCCACGAAAAATATGTTTACGCCCTCCTTGCTCTCCGCCCATATCTTGCCACGGTGTTCCTGGACGATGGCCTGGGCGATGGACAGGCCCAGCCCGTAGCTATGGTTGGCTGTCCTTACCTTGTCTGCCCGGTAGAAACGCTCAAATATCTTTTTCAGGTCCTCCGGCTCAATGGGCTCCCCATGACTTGCCACGGCCAACTGGCATACATTACGCAACCGTCTCAACGACACCTGTGTGGTGCTGCCCGGCATGGAGTATTTCAAGGCGTTATCCAGCAGTATCTCCTCCACCTGCTGCAGACGGGAGGCGACGCCTTGAACAAATATCCCCGGCTCGATCTGGCAGTCCAGCCCCAGCCCCCGCTCAAAAAACACCGGCTCAAAGGGCAGCACTGCGTCCGAGACGAGTTGGCTCAGTTCCAGCCGTTCCATCTGGCTCCTGTCTATGCCGTTGTCCACCCGCGCCAGATTCAAAAGGCTTTCCACCAATTCCCGCATTCGTCTGGCCATGTGCAGAATGCTGATGGAGGATTGCTGTTTTTCGTCCTCTCTGATCCCAGGTTCCTGCAGAAGTTCCGCGTTGGTCAGGATCACGGTGAGAGGCGTTTTCAATTCATGGGAGGCATCCGCTACGAACTGCCGCTGCTGGTCCCATGCTTTTTCTACCGGCTTCACCGCCCAGCGGGCCAGAAGCAGGCTGATCCCCAGAAATACCAGAAAGCTGGCGGAGCCGATGACCGCACAGGTGCGGATCAAATTGTTGAGGGTATGCCGCTCACTTGAAATGTCTGAAAAAATGATGCGATGGTCATGGGACGTTTCCTCGATATAAAAACGGAGGTTATATTCCTCAATAATACCGATGCGCTCACCGGAGGCAATGGCTGTGTTTGCAATATCCTTCAAAAAAGCCTCATCTGTCAGATCATAATATCCTCCCTCCCAGTCAGTCGGCAGCCCTTCTTCGCTGAGTTGGATCACAAAATACGGAAGCCGGACCTCTCTTGGAGGTTTATTCGGGGCGCTGAGCTGAGAAGGTAAAGAACTGATGGTCTCCATCATCTGAATGCTCTCACGCTCCAGGTTGTGCTGTGTGAATTGATATACAAAGCCGAATATCAAGCAAAGTGTGAGTGTTACGATCGTCATGGTGATACAAACGAACTTGATGCGAAGCCTTTTCAGCATCCTTCATCCACCTCCAGATGATAGCCCAGCCGCCTGACAGCTTCGATGCGGATATTGGAGCCAATGCTTGCCAGCTTTTTGCGCAGAAAGCCGATATAGACCTCCACATGGTTCTCCGTGGCATTGGATTCAAAGCCCCACACACGCATGAGGATCACTTCCTTGGACATATTCTTATCCCCGGCCTGCATGAGCGAGCGCATCACATCAAATTCCTTGGCGGACAGACGCACGGATCTGCCATTGCAAATGAGCATACTGGATGCGAGATCCAAAGCTGTGTTGCCAAAAGTCATCTCATTCACCTGACCTCCCTGGCGGCGCAGCAGGGCGTTGATGCAGGCAAGCAGCTCACGGGAATCGAACGGCTTGGTAAGATAGTAGTCCGCGCCGGCATTCAATCCCTGGATGCGGTCCTCCAGCGCGGATTTTGCAGTGAGCATAAGGATCGGCGTGTTACAGCGCATTTCGCGCACACGACGGGCAAGGGTGTAGCCATCCAGACCGGGCATCATCACGTCGAGGATGAGCAAATCGTATATTCCTAACTCCGCGTATTCCTCACCACTCTTGCCGTCATATACCGCTTCCGCCTCAAACCCCGTTCGCTTCAACAGCGAGCACAGGGAATCGGCAAGCAGCTTTTCATCTTCCACGATCAATACCTTCATAGCGTTTCCTCCGATACTTTCTGCCAGTATAGTACACCGGATAGCTGAAATGAAACTGAAAAAATGTGAATTTATAGGGTGTTTACAAATAATTCACAGCATTTTCAGCAATGATTCAGGTTGACATGGTATTCTGCGGATAGAAAACCTGTGTCAGCGTTAAGCTCAATGGCTATGTGCCAGGGACCGATGCCGGAGCGGCCGCCCGGATAAGCCGACGGTTCGGCACACATCAATAGCCGCACAGTGTGTTAATATAGATCACTTGGGCGCAGCTTAAATTGGCAAGCTGCGCCCAAGACGACTTTTTGGGAAAATTTCTTTTCAAATCGTTCACATTATTTTCAGCGTGATTTCAGAATTCGCTGATATACTACGATTCGATTTCCGTGGTGAAAATAAATCAGGAATGGGGGGTCATCATGCAATACCGCCATGAGTGGAAGCACGAAATCAATGCCGCAGATATGCTTGCGCTGCGGCAGCGCCTGCGGGCAGTGGCGTCGCCGGACGCACACACGCGAGAGGGAAAGTACAAAATACGCAGTCTGTATTTTGACACGCCCACGGATAAGGCCCTGCGGGAGAAGATCGACGGCGTGGATCGGAGAGAGAAATTCCGCATCCGTTATTATAACGGCGATCCGTCGGTCATCCACCTGGAGAAAAAAAGCAAGCTGTCTGGGCTCGGCAACAAGCAGAGTGCCGCGCTCACCCCGGCCCAGACCCAGGCCATCCTGGACGGAGACCTTGGCTGGATGCTGGATCATCCCCATGGGCTCGTGCGGGAACTGTACGCAAAGATGCACACCGAGGGCCTCCGGCCAAAGACCATCGTGGACTACACGCGGGAACCTTTCGTCTATGCCCCCGGCAATGTGCGGGTCACATTGGACTATGATATTCGCACAGGCTTATCCTGCACCGACTTTCTGAACGCAGACTGCATCACGATCCCGGCGGGGGACGCGCCCATTATACTGGAGGTAAAATGGGACGCCTTTTTGCCGGATGTCATCCGAAGCATCGTACAGCTTCCCGGACGGCGGGTAGGAGCTTTCTCAAAATACGCGCAGTGCCGTATCTACGGCTAGATCATACACATATAAAAAGGAGTTCGTATCATGAGTTTCACCGACATCTTCAAATCCGCGTTCCTGGAGAACGTCATATCCGTCAGCATTCTGGATATGGCCCTGGCCCTTGTCCTGGCTTTCGGATTAGGTGTATTCATTTTTCTGGTGTATAAAAAGACCTATCAGGGCGTGATGTACTCCTCCAGCTTTGGCGTCACGCTCATCGCTCTGACCATGATCACCACCCTGGTCATCCTGGCCGTGACCAGCAACGTGGTGCTCTCCCTGGGCATGGTTGGCGCGCTGTCCATCGTCCGGTTCCGCACAGCCATCAAAGAGCCCCTGGACATCGCGTTCCTGTTTTGGTCCATCGCCGTGGGTATCGTGCTGGCAGCGGGAATGATCCCCCTGGCGGTGATCGGCAGCGTGGTCATTGGCATCATCCTGCTGGTGTTCGTAAACCACAAGTCGCACTGTGACCCGTATATCCTGGTGATGCAGTGCGATGGCAGCCAGAGCGAGGCGGAGGCCAGGGCTTATTTGGAGCAGAACACAAAGAGGTGTGCCGTAAAGAGCAAGTCCGCGCAGAAGGGACTGGTGGAAGTGAATTACGATGTACGCCTCGCGGATGACAGCACGGACTTCATCAACGCCCTGGCCGAGATGGAGGGCGTGAAAAGCGCGGTTCTGGTAAGCTACAACGGAGACTATATGGGGTAAATCATGTCAACTAACAGACACATTGACGCGATCTGCGCCGTGGTGACTGTCTTGACGGTCCTGCTGGCGATCCTGTTTATGAACGGAGCTGCCTTGGGCATTGAGCCGATCACGGACGAGGACGCGGGGACGGGACAGTTCACCGCCAACGACCTGGATGGCGCTTGGGACGCCTCCGACGCCGCCCGGATCGATCTGACAGACGGGACGATCACGGGAAACGGCGCTTACATCGTGGACGGCGACGTGCATATCGTCTATGCAGGGAAATATGTTCTCACCGGAACGCTGGCCGACGGCAGCGTGATCGTG
Organism: uncultured Oscillospiraceae bacterium; assembly: GCA_947625045.1. Lineage (GTDB taxonomy): Bacteria > Bacillota > Clostridia > Oscillospirales > Oscillospiraceae > CAJOIG01. The sequence continues at coordinate 8,392 of CANQMW010000042.1, read as the reverse complement.
GAAGCGGACGGGGATGATAAGATATGGCTGCTGCTGGACGGGGCGGACATACGCTGCGAGGACAGCGCGGCGCTGCTGGTAGAGCAGGCCGAAAAGGTATTTCTGACCTTGGCGGATGGGACGGAAAACGTCCTGTCCAGCGGTCCTGCCTACGGGCAAGACGCGGTGAGCGCGAATATTGACGGCGCTGTATATTCCAGGGATGATTTGACCATCAACGGGAGCGGCGCACTGACCGTGGCGGGAGAATACCAGCACGGTATCGTCTGCAACGACGATCTTGTCATTGCCGGAGGGACCGTCACTGTAACGGCGGCCCAGGACGGGTTACACGCAAACGACAGTACCCGCATCGCAAACGCGGATCTGACCATCACGGCGGGCGATGACGGTGTGACCGTCTCCAACGATGAGAATACCGGCTACTTTTATATGGAGTCCGGCAGCGTCACCATCCCCTCCTGCTACGAGGGCATCGAGGCTGTCAATGTGACCATAGATGGCGGGACGCTGGATATAACGTCCACGGATGACGGTATCAACGCCAATGGGAACGGGAGCGTGAGTCCGGTCGTCACCGTCAACGGCGGTGATGTGCGTATCGTCAACACACAGGGTATGGATGCGGACGGCATGGACTCCAACGGGAATATCTATATCAACGGCGGCAGGGTATTCGTCAGCATGAATGGAACAGGGATGAACAGCGCCGTTGATTATGGCAGCGAGAACGGCGGCGTGTGCCAAGTGAACGGCGGTACATTGGTGGCCTGCGGCGGCAACGGTATGGTAGAGAGCTTAGATACCGCCTCCGCGCAGGGATTTGTGGAGACTGCCGCCAGCGGCGCGGCAGGGACCAGTCTGACGCTGGCAGACGAGAGCGGGAATATGCTCCTGGACGAGACCATCCCCAACGCATTTACCTATGTGATGCTCAGCGCCCCCGGCATGACCGGCGGCAGCGCGTACACTCTCTCTGTGGGCGGGACGGAGACCCAAGTGACGGCAAATGACACTTCCGGCGCATCCGGCGGCTTTGGCGGTATGGGCGGGATGTTCGGCGGCGGTATGCGTATGGGCGGCGGACGCGGTGCTTTTCCTGGTCAGAATGAGGAAATAACCTCGGACCAAATGCCCGAAACAGCTCAAGCTACGCCTGCTGCAGATGAGGATGAAGCAGAGACATCTGAGAATGGAGGTATTCTGGCCACCCCGGATGCGCAGGCAGCCCCGCAGTCAGATACACAGCCCCAGCAGCTCCCACAGGAACCAGATGATCTGCCGCCAATGACATTCGATCCCGGAGAACAGACGTTTGGGGCCTTCGGCCAATCCAATGACGGCTCGGCAGAACTACCTGAGCTGCCGGAAGATTTTAACGGCAGCATGACGCGCGGCAGAGAACAGTTTATGCAGCAGATGCAGCAGGACGAAGCGGCTGTGATGGAATCTCAGACTGCCATATCAAGCGAATCACTGATCCTTCTGGGCATATCCGTCTTGGTCCTGCTTGCCGGCATTCTGCTCGCGGCAAAGTTCAAGCACTAGAACGGCAGGATGCTATGTATGATGGTAATATCTTGCGCTTGCGTCTGTTGTCCTGGAGCATTTCTGATCCATAACAAATCGTTTGCAGACTGTTCATGGCTTATTTTTGCCTCATTTTAGGTCGGGCGGGTATGCTTTGTTTGAAAACAGCAAAGCGATCACCTATGAGCTTATAATGCTGTCTTTCAAAATAACCTGTTTTTATCCAAGGAGGCAATTATGAAACAAGTTATGCAAAAGCAAACAGCATCGAGCGACATGCCGCAGATCGAGATGCACAATGTTACCAAGATCTACGGTCGCGGTACGGACGATGAATATCTGGCTCTGAAAGACGTGGATCTCTCCATTGAAAAGGGTGAGTACATCTCCATCATCGGCTCCTCTGGCAGCGGCAAATCCACGTTGATGCGGATCATTGGTTGCCAGGAGAAGCCCACAGACGGCCAATACTGTCTGCGGGGAAAGGATATAAAGTCGTGCAGCCAAAAGGAACTCGCCAAATTGAAGCATGGCAGGATAGCGGTGATCCCACAGCAATACGGGCTGGTGAAATCCCTCTCCGTATGGCAGAACGTGGCAAAGCCGCTGAACCCCAATCGTTTCAGCCATGCGGAGCGAAAGCGGCGGGCTGATCGGGCGCTCCGGTGCGTGGGGCTTGCGGACAAAGCAAATCTTTATCCCGAAAAACTCTCCGGCGGCCAGCAGCAACGAGTGGCCATTGCCAGGGCAATGGTGCAGAGACCGGACATCGTTCTGGCAGACGAACCTACGGCGGCCCTGGACATAGAAACCAAGGAATATGTAATGACGATCTTTCAGAAGATCAACGCCCAGGGCGTCACAGTTATTCTGATAACACACGATCCCTCCGTGGCGGTACGCGCCCACCGCCTGATACAAGTTGCGGACGGGACAATCCAGCAGGACAGGCTCCTTCCCTGTGCCAGCTGACCCTTTGACCACCTATGGATACAAGTCCATAGGTGGTTTTTATTTACAAACTGTTCAACTGTTTTTCAGCAACGATTCAGCACAGAGAATTATGATAAAACCGAAAAATCAAGGAATAGGAGGTGACGGCAATGAGACTGCTGATCGCGGACGATGAAATAGAGATCGCCAAGGTACTGCGGGCGGTCCTGGAGCATAACAATTACTCCGTTGATACGGTGAGCAACGGAACGGATGCGCTGGATTATGCTTTGAGCGGGTCCTACGATGGCATCATCCTGGACATCATGATGCCAGGAAAGGATGGGCTGACCGTGCTGCAACAGATGCGAGCAGGGGGTGTTACAACGCCGGTCATGCTGCTCACAGCGAAAAGCGAACTACAGGACAGGATCAAGGGCCTTGACGCCGGCGCGGATGACTATCTTCCCAAGCCTTTCGCCATAACCGAGTTGCTTGCCAGAGTGCGAGCCCTTTTGCGTCGCAGTGACAGCTACACGCCGGATATTCTGGATATAGGCAATGTGAGCTTGAACTGTTCCACTTATGAACTTTCCACCGGCAAAGAAAAGACCCGCCTGAACAACAAGGAGTTTCAGATGATGGAGACTTTTATGAGAAACCCGGAACGGGTCTTTTCCTCCGACGAATTGATGGAGAAGATATGGGGCTGGGACAGCAAGGCAGAGATCAACGTGGTGTGGACCAATGTAGCCTGCCTGCGGAAAAAACTGGCGGGGCTGAACGCCACAGCGGAGATATGTTCTGTGCGCGGCGCTGGCTACTGCCTGACCGAGCGAAAAACAGCATAGATCACAGGACCAAGAAGCAAATTTATCTGCCAAAATGGGACTTCATCGTTTGTTCAAAAAGTATTAAAAGATAATCCATTCTTTTTTCAGCGTACTTTCAGCTTTGGGTGCTACATTATGCTTGTCCGTGAGAGCGGACAGTCAATGAAAAAGGAGATAAGCACAAGATGGAACGCAAAATGACGCGCAGGACCAGATGGGCAGGGAGCTTCCTGCTGCTGGTATTCACACTCTCCCTGACCATGAGTATGGCGGTGCCGGCCATGGCTTCGGAGGGGCCGGACCTGGAGATGAGTACGGCCTATCCCGGCGTCACCGCCAAGGCGGGAGACAGCCTGGGATTTGATCTGGACTTCTCCAACGGCAGCGGCGCGGGGGCCGATCTGGCCCTCACCGTAACGGACATCCCCGACGGCTGGGATGGCTACTTCCAGGGTGGCTCCAGCCAGATCAGCCACGTCTTTGTCCGCAGCGGCGACTGGGAATCTCTGGCCTCCTTCCAAATGACCATACCTGTGGAGGCAGAGGAAGGTACATATACTGTTGGCCTGCGGGCCTCCGGGGACGGGCTTTCCTCGGACCTGACCCTGACGCTGGATGTGAGCGAGGAGGAACTGGGCAGCAGCAGTCTGACCACGGAGTATCCTGAACAGGAGGGGTCCTCCGGCACCACCTTCTCCTTCACCTCTACCATCCAGAACAACACCCCCAGCGAGCAGTCCTACTCTCTGGCCGCCAACGCCCCCTCCGGCTGGGTGGTGGCCTTCAAGCCCTCCGGCGAGAGCACCCAGGTGGCGTCCCTCACCGTTCCGGCCAGGAGCAGTCAGGGCATGAGCATCGAGATCACACCTCCCAACAACGTGGAGGCCGGGGAGTATTCCATCCCCATCTCCGCCATCTCTGCTTCGGAGACGCTGGACGGAGAGCTGACCGTGACGGTCTCCGGCAGCTATTCCCTGGACCTGTCCACCCCCAGCGGCCTTCTTAGCTTTGATGCCTCCGCCAATAAGCAGAGCGCCGTTACTCTCCGCGTGACCAATACCGGCAACGTGGATCTGCAAAACGTGAACCTTACCTCTTCGGCGGCTACGGGCTGGACCGTGGAATATTCCGAATCCTCCATCGACGTGCTGGAAGCCGGAGCCACCCACGAGGTCACTGCCTATGTGACGCCCTCCGATGAGGCCATGAGCGGCGACTATGTGGTTGTACTGACAGCCTCCAACAGCGAGACCTCCGATCAGGCGGAGTTCCGGGTCAGCGTCAAGACCGAGACCGTCTGGGGCGTCGTGGGCGTGGCCCTGCTGGTGGTCATCGCCGTGGCCCTTTGGTTCATCTTCCGCAAGTTCGGGAGGCGCTGAGCATGGCCGAGCCTTTCATCATCGAGACAAAGGGGCTCACCAAATGCTACGGAGAAGTGACGGCGGTGGACGGGCTGGACCTGACCATCCGGCAGGGAGAGGTATTTGGCCTGCTGGGGCCCAACGGCGCCGGCAAGACCACCACCACGCTGATGCTCCTGGGTCTGACCGAGCCCACGGAGGGCACGGCGTCCATCGACGGCTTCGACTGTACGCGCCAACCCCTGAAGGTAAAGAGCATCGTGGGGTATCTGCCGGACAGCGTAGGCTTTTATCCCGACATGACCGGGCGGCAGAACCTGATCTTCACCGGGCAGCTCAACGGCTTGGACCGGGAACTGTGTGAGCAGCGGGCTTCTGAGCTTCTGGAGCGGGTAGGCATGACCTACGCGGCGGACCGGAAGGCCGGGACCTACTCCCGGGGCATGAAGCAGCGGCTGGGCATCGCGGACGTGCTGATGAAGGACCCCAAGGTCATCATCATGGACGAGCCCACCCTGGGCATCGACCCGGAGGGCATGCGGGAGTTGATCAGCCTTATCCGGGAACTGTCGGTGCGGGACGGCAGGACCATCCTCATCTCCTCCCACCAGCTCTATCAGGTCCAGCAGATCTGCGACCGGGTGGGTATCTTCGTGGCGGGCCAGCTCATCGCCTGCGGGCGGATCGAGGACCTGGGCCGGCAGTTGGAGAACGAGGGAAACTGGTCCCTGGACTTGCAGGCGGAGCCCAATAAGAAGGAACTTTATGAAAAGCTCTCCGACTTGGCCGGCGTCAAGCGAATCGAGCAGGACGCCACGGGCTTAATGCGCATCGAATCCAGCCGGGATATACGTCGGGACGCCACCACGCTCGTCATGGAGACAGGGTGCATACTGACACAGCTACACCAGCGGGGCGGCGACCTGGACGAGATCTATCACAGATATTTTGAAAAGGCAGGTGAAAGCGATGAACGAGCAGATGGCGGTAAAGCCAGCGGCAAGCTCCGCTCTCTCTTCCATAAGAAACAGGCATCCGGCCAGTAACAGCGCGGGCCTTTATGCCCTGTACCGCAAGGAGCTGGCCGATCACCTGACCAGCAATCGGTTCTTTCTGGTCAGCGCCCTCTTGCTGATCGTCAGCGCCGCAAGCCTTGGTGGGGCCGTATCAAGTCTCAATGGCAGTTCGGTGGACAGCAGCGAGTTCCTCTTCCTAAAGCTGTTCACAACCAGCGGTAACTCCATCTATTCCTTTGCCACCTTCATCGCCTTCCTGGGGCCGCTGGTGGGCATCACCCTGGGCTTCGACGCCATCAACAACGAGCGCAGCCAGGGCACCCTGAACCGTCTGGCCGCCCAGCCCATCTACCGGGACAGCATCATCAACGCCAAGTTCCTGGCCGGGGCCACGGTCATCCTGATGCTGACCTTTACCCTGGGACTGTTCATGAGCGGCGCGGGCCTGCTGCTGATCGGCATCCCGCCCTCCGGGGAGGAGGTGTGCCGCATCATCGCCTATCTTCTGTTGAGCGCGGTATATATGTCGGTGTGGCTGGCGCTGGCCATCATCTTCTCCGTCGTCTGCAAACACGCGGCGACGGCGGCCCTGGCCAGCATCTCCATCTGGCTCTTTTTGAGTCTGTTCATGGACCTGGTAGCCAGCGGCATCAGCAACGTCCTTTTCCCTGTGGAGGGCATCCAAGGCTACGGCAATATGATGAAGAACTATGAGCTGGACCTGGCCCTGAACCGCATCTCGCCTTACTACCTGTTCACGGAGGCGGCCACCACGATCCTTAACCCCAGCGTGCGTTCCATCGGCATCGTGACCATGTCCTCCGTCTCCGGGGCCATCGACGCGCCCCTGCCCTTCGGCCAGAGCCTGCTTCTCATCTGGCCCCATCTGGTGGTCATGATCGCCCTGGCCGCGGCGGGCTTCGCCATCGCCTATGTCAGCTTCATGCGCCAGGAGATCCGGGCGTAAGAGGATGTCATCGCACTGCAGGCGGCTCCATCCACAGAGTCGCCTGCTTTTGATTTATATTAAGGTGATTTATACCTGATTTAAGGCACATAGCGAGAGGCATATTTATCGCTCCCATTCTCGATGCTTTGTCCCTCGCTTCTGTTTGCAGTCCACTGTTTTCCTCGGCTGCTGCGCTCTCTCGCCCAGCATATCCCGCACATCCAGCTTGCTGTCATACAACATGACGGCCTTGAACTCATCGCCATAGGCGGTCTGCAGACGTGACGCGGCAGAGCGTTCCCTCTCCGGGCGCAGGGCCAGGCGGGCGGCCAGCAGTTCGTCGGGGTCCAGGTCTTTGGCCTGTTCCTTCAGCTCGGCATACTGCTTCAGCGCGTCATTCAGCTCAGCGGCGCATTTCTGCTCCTGCTGACCCAGCATGGCAAGATCGGCCTCCATCCCAGCGACATTCTTTTTCACCGCGCCTATCTCGCTGTCATCCCGGCACGCCAACTCTCGCAGGAGCATAGCCTTCTGGGAGCGCAGCTCCTCCAGTTCCTCCGTCAGTCCTGTTATAAGGGCGGACAGTTCCCGGTGCCTGGTGATGCGCAGATTCGGCGTGGATTTCTTCTCGGCAAGGAGCGACTTTCGTTCCTTGCCCTTTTCCTTTATCTGATGCACTAGGCCGGAATACCGTTCCAGCGCGGACCGCGCAGCACCCAGGCGGCGGGACAGCCGACCCTTGCCATAGGAAATGTGACGGAGCTGGTAACGGAACACGATCATGTTTTCCCGCAGCTTCTCCATAGCCTCTGCCATAGCAGGGACCGTAGCTCTCACCGCCTGCATTAGTTTCTTTACCTGGGCTTTCAGCTCCCGCAGCAGGGCGTTGTCCGCCTTTATCTGCCGGTTGATCTCGCAGCGATCAGAGGTGATGCCCTTTTTCTCCAACGCCCGTGCGGCCACGCCCTCATGGATGGTGGGCTGCTCATCCAGACCACGCTCGGCGTGGCTGCGGTGGTCTATGCGCTCGTCAAGGCCCTTTCGCTCCAGGCAGAGGTTCACGGCGTCCGCCCAGGCCGCCCGCCAGAGGTTCAGCTGCTCGTCGCTGTTCCACCGGGCGGAAATGGGATTCTGCCGTCCGTACTTGGTGCTTTTGGGGTATTTGGACACGCGCTCATAGCCGTGTGCCTCGGCCTCGGACGGGGCCATATAGACCTTTTTGCCATCGACCATGTAGGGATATTGCTTTTCCCAGCCATCTGCCCGCGCAGCTTTAAATTCGGCGGCGGTAAGGCCCCGTTCCTCGCCGTCCTTCACACAGAGATATTCCTTTTCGGTCTTGTACTGCCACTTGCCCCTATCATCCAGCGGGCGGACGGTGAGCATAATATGGGCGTGTGGGTTGTGACCGTCTGTGTCGTGGATGCAAACGTCGGCGCACATCCCGTCCGTTACAAACTGCTTCTGGATGAACTCGGTGAGCAGGGTGATCCATTCGTCCCCGTTCAGCTCCACCGGCAGTGCCGCCACAAACTCGCGGGCCAGGCGGCTGTCCTTCGTCTTTTCGTTTTCCTCCACAGCATTCCAAAGTACGCCCCGGTCCGCCCATTCCGCAGGCGCGTATTCAGGCAGGAACACCTGCTGCCAGACAAGGCCCTGTTTCCTGGTGTAGTCGTGCTGCACGCCGTCATAGTCGTTGAGGATAGCGGAGCAGCTCATATAGGCTGCGGCGGCCACGGCGGAGCGGCCCGCACCGCGGCTTATGACTTT
>CANQMW010000041.1 GCA_947625045.1 uncultured Oscillospiraceae bacterium | reverse complement strand
AGCTGCTTGACCCGCTCGGCGGCGTTGCGCATCTTGTCCACGTCCTCGCCGGCGCCGGAGCCGAAGGTGGAGTAGCTCAAAAACGCCACCTTGGGGTCGATGCCGAACATGCGGCCGCACTTGATGGTCTCGGTGGCGATCTCCACCAGGTCCTCCTCGGAGGGGTGGATGTTGATGGCGCAGTCGCCCATGGCCAGGACGGTGCTGTCGCCGGTGGCGGAGGGATGGACCATGATGAAGCAGGAGGAGACGATGCGGTTGCCGGGCTTGGTCTTGATGAGCTGCAGGGCGGGGCGGACCGTGTCGGCGGTGGAGTATGTAGCGCCGCCCAGCAGGGCGTCCGCCTGGCCGGTGGCCACCAGCATGGTGCCGAAGTAGTTGCGGTGGGTCAGGGCCTCCCGGCACTGCTCCTCGGTCATCTTGCCCTTTCTGAGCTCCACCATCTTCTGGACCATGGCCTCGGTGTCATGGTAGGTCTTGGGGTCGATGATGGTGGCGCCGCGGATATTGTAGCCCGCCCGCTGGGCGGCGGAGAGGATCTCCAGCTCGTTGCCCATGAGGATGGGGGTCAGGAAAGTACCGGACAGCAGCCGGGCGGCCGCTTCCAGGATACGGGGGTCGCTGCCCTCGGTGAAGACGATCTTCCGGGGATGGGCGCGAAGGGAGTCGATGAGCTTTCTGAACATATCCATACAGGTTTCCTCCTCTGGCGAAATATACAAAGAAAGCAGGCATCGCGATTTACGTCTGCATCACTTTAAACCATAGTAGCACGCACACATGGAAATTTCAAGTTTCTGTTTACAAAAATTGGCCCGCCGTGTATAATACATAAAGTTATCATCCCAAAGAAGCGAGGACACACCATGAACGACCTGCAGTTTTGCGCCAACCTCAGCCGCCTCCGGCGGGAAAAGGGCGTGAGCCAGCGGAAAGCGGCCTCGGACCTGAATATCTCCCAGGCCCTTTTGAGCCACTATGAAAACGGCGCCCGGGAGCCGGGCCTGGCCTTCGTGTGCCGGGCCTGTGATTACTACGGCGTGACGGCGGACTTCCTCCTGGGCCGCACCGGCGAGGAGACCCCGGGCCGCCCCGGCCCCGAGGCCATGCGGAAGCTGGCACAGCAGCTGCGCCAGATGGCGGAGCAGGCGGAGAGCTATATATGAGACAGGACGATATCCGAAATTTCTCCATCATCGCCCACATCGACCACGGCAAGTCCACCCTCTCCGACCGGCTCATCGAGCTGTGCGGCGCGGTGGAGGCCCGGCAGATGGAGGACCAGATCCTGGATAATATGGACCTGGAACGGGAGCGGGGCATCACCATCAAGGCCCGGGCGGTGACATTGAACTGGAAGGACTACCAGCTGAACCTCATCGACACCCCGGGGCACGTGGACTTCAACTATGAGGTGAGCCGTTCTCTCGCCGCCTGCGAGGGGGCGGTGCTTGTGGTGGACGCAAGCCAGGGCGTGGAGGCCCAGACCCTGGCCAACACCTATCTTGCCCTGGACCACGACCTGGAGATATTGCCCGTCATCAACAAGATAGACCTGCCCGCGGCGGACCCCGCCCGGGTGAAGACGGAGATCGAGGACATCATCGGCATCCCCGCCATGGACGCGCCGGAGATATCCGCGAAAAACGGCATCAACATCCAGTCCGTCCTGGACGACATCATCGCCCATGTCCCGGCCCCCCAGGGGGACCCGGCGGCGCCTTTGAAGGCCCTGGTCTTCGACAGCCAGTACGACAGCTACCGGGGCGTCATCGTGCTGCTCAGGGTGAAGGACGGGGTGCTCAAAAAGGACATGGACGTGAAGTTCATGGCCACGGACGCGGTATACAAGGTCGTGGAGGTGGGCCATCTCCTGCCCACGCGATTGGAGCCCTGCGACGCCCTCTCCGCCGGAGAGGTGGGCTACTTCACCGCCAGCATCAAGAACGTCCGGGACACCCGCATCGGCGACACGGTCACGGGCGCGGAGAGGTCCGCGGCGGAGCCCCTGCCAGGCTACCGGCCCGCCCGGAGCATGGTCTACTGTGGCATCTACACCGAGGACGGCAGCAAGTACCCGGACCTGCGGGACGCGCTGGAAAAGCTGCAGCTGAACGACGCCAGCCTCTCCTTTGAGCCGGAGTCCTCCGTGGCCCTGGGTTTCGGCTTCCGGTGCGGCTTTCTGGGCATGCTCCACCTGGAGATCATCCAGGAGCGGCTGGAGCGGGAGTTCGACCTGGACCTGGTGACCACCCTGCCCTCGGTCATCTATGAGATCGAGATGACGGATGGGACCGTCAAATACGTGGACAACCCCCACAACTACCCGGAGGTGTCCGCCATCGCCGAGGCCCGGGAGCCCTTCGTGAAGATGAGCATCATCACCCCCAACGAGTTCGTGGGCAATATCATGCCCCTGTGCCAGGACCGGCGGGGCATCTACGAGGGCATGCAGTACCTGGACCAGCGGCTGGTGGAGCTGAAGTACGAGATGCCCCTGGGGGAGATCATCTATGACTTTTTCGACACCCTGAAAGCCCGGACGAAGGGCTACGCCTCCATGGACTACGAATTTTCCTGCTACAAGCCCTCGGAGCTTGTGAAGGTGGACCTCTTGCTGAACGGCGAGGCGGTGGACGCCCTGAGTCTCATCGCCCATAAGGACAAGGCCTATCCCCGGGCCCGTCGGCTTTGCGAGAAGCTCAAGGAGAACATCCCCCGGCAGCTTTTTGAGGTGCCCATCCAGGCGGCCATCGGCGGGAAGATCATCGCCCGGGAGACGGTGAAGGCCCTGCGCAAGGACGTGCTGGCCAAGTGCTACGGCGGCGACATCACCCGAAAGAAGAAGCTATTGGAAAAGCAGAAGGAGGGCAAGAAGAAGATGCGTTCCCTGGGCAGCGTGCAGCTGCCCACCGAGGCGTTTCTCGCGGTCCTCAAGCTGGACGAATGAATAATAAGGAGGAGCATGACATGAAGACATCATCCAGACCCTTCGGCGCCCTGGCGGACGGCACGCCCGTCACCGCCTATACCCTGGAAAACAGCCGCGGCATGGCCGTGACCGTCATCGACTACGGCGCCACGGTCCAGGCTCTGCTGGTGCCCGGCAAGACCGGCGGGCTCGTCGACGTGGCCCTGGGCTATGACACCGCGGCGGAGTATGAGGCCAACGACGGCTTTCTGGGCGCGGCCATCGGCCGGGTGGGCAACCGCATCGGCGGGGCCCGGTTCTCCCTGAACGGCGTGGAGTATACCCTGGCGAAAAACGACGGGGAAAACTGCCTTCACGGCGGCGTGAAGGGCTTCGACAAGCGCATGTGGACCGGCGCCATCCAGGGCGACGCGCTGGTATTCTCCCGCCGCTCCCCCGACGGGGAGGAGAACTTCCCTGGCAACCTGGACGTGACCGTGGCCTATACCCTGACGGAGGACGGCCTCTTTACCATCGCCTACGACGCGGTGTGCGACAAGGACACCCTCCTGAACCTGGCCAACCATACATACTTCAACCTGAACGGCGGCGGCTCCGTGCTGGACCATGAGCTCACGATCAACGCCGAGCGGTTCTGCGAGAGCGACGCCGGGTGCCTGCCCACGGGAAAGCTCCTGGACGTGGAGGGCACGCCCTTCGATTTCCGTACGCCCAAGCTCATCGGCCGGGACCTCGGCGCGGACTGCGAACAGCTCCGCTGCGGCCACGGCTATGACCACAACTACGTCCTCTCCGGCAAGACCGCCGCGATGCTCTACAGCGCCGGGAGCGGCATAGAGCTCACCGTGGAGACGGATATGCCCGGCATGCAGTTTTATTCCTCCAACGGCCTTACCGAGCGCAAGGGCAAGGGCGGAAAGCCCATGGGCGTGCACGGGGCGGTGTGCCTGGAGACACAGCTGTTCCCCAACGGCATGAACTGCTGGACCTTCCCCTCCCCGGTGCTCCGGGCGGGGGTGAAGGCCCATACCGCAACGGGCTACCGGTTCGCGGTGCGGTAAATTCTGGCCGTTGACTTCCCGCGCCCGTGCAGGTATGATAACTGCATGAGAGCCAAGGAGAGAGACCTATGAGAAAGAACATCCGGGCCCTGCTGGCGGCGGCGGTGCTGGCGGCGTTCCTGCTGCCGTCCCTGGCGGCGGGCCAGGGCGCCCGCGCGGCGGAGGCGGGCCCCGACACGCCCCCCATAGCGGCCGATACCGCGGACAGCGAGACCGACATCGTGGAGGATTCCTCCACGGACACCGACGCCACTCCGCCTCCTGTGACCCTGGACATCCAGCCCCCCGCGGGGGGCACCGGCTGGCGGTATGTGCCCCAGACGGGGGATTATTACTATTTCAAAGACGGCGTCCGCAAGGGCGACTACTGGGTGGGCTTTGCCGACGGCGCGTCCGCCTGGGCCAACAACTGGTATTATGCCGATGCCACGGGGAAGCTGCTGACAGGCTTCCAGTACCTGGACGACCTCAAGGGCGGCAAAGCCTGGTACTTCCTCCAGACCACCAACGCCCGGGGAGAGATCGGCAAGATGCTCACCGGCTGGCAGGAGACCGGCGTGGCCGGCCGGGGCTGGTTCAGCCCCAAATACGGCCAGCAGGGCATGTGCACCTGGACCGACGCCTGGGGCAGCTATGACCCCGCCACGGGTATGTGGGAAGACGGGCTGACGCATAGGGGGTAAAAAAGCCTCCCCTGTGCAAGGGGAGGTGCCGAGCGGAGCGAGGCGGAGGGGTTGTCAGACAATCCCTCAGTCAGCGCAAGCGCTGACAGCCCCCTTTGCACAAGGGGGCCTATAAGGTAACAGATTTATAATCAAAGGGAGCGGACGAAAGATCCGCTCCCTTTGTTTTATAAAAATGCCCCCTTGCGTACAAGGGGATAACGCGATATAATATCCCTGCGAGACAACTAAAGGCAGGCCACGGGGTGGTTCCGACACCCCGTAGCCCTATGCAGGAGCTCACGCCTCCCACACAGCAGTAGACTGCGCCCGCCTCATTATACCCGTTTGCCTTGTCTTTTACAAGGGAAACAAGTATAGCAGGCTGTGTTGTAGCCCCTCCGCGGTGTAGGACGAATTCCTGCACCGCTTTTTGTTGTCTCGGCGGGAAAGCCCGCGGGTCAAACCGCGGGCCGTACTGCCGGGAAATACGGAAAAGGAGAGGGATGGAGCATGAAAAAGCGCGCATTGAGTTTGTTCCTGGCGTTCGTGATGGCCCTGGGCCTCGGCATCCCGGCATTCGCCGCGGAGGATGTGTTTGAGACCGAGGCGCCCGCTGCCCCGGCGGAAGAGTCCGCGCCTGTGATGGAGACGTTGGCGGATGAGCCTGTGCCTGTGGCCCTGCCAGTGGTGGACCAGCCTGCCCCCGCAGCGGCGGATGAGTACATCGTCTCCGGCGACTGCGGAAAAGGTGTCACCTGGACCCTGAAGATTAGCGGTGACCTGACCATCGAAGGCTCAGGGAATATGAGGTGGAATACCAGCAATGCTCCGTGGTACAACTATCGCAGCAGGATCTATAATGTCCATATAGGGAGCGGCGTAACGTCGATTGGGGGCGACGCATTTGAAAACTGCTATATGTTGGAGAGCGTTGAGATACCTGACAGCGTGACGGAAATAGGGTATAATGCGTTTCAGAATTGTACCCGCTTGATAAGTGTTGATATCCCGAAGAGTGTTGTTTCTCTCAGATTCGGATGTTTTAGAAATTGCGAACAACTGACCAGCGTAACGGGAGGAGAAGGCGTCACGTCGATTGAGAATAACGCTTTTTCCAACTGCGGGCAATTGACGAGCGTTCCTGCTTTTAAAAATGTTACGTCCATCGGAAATAATGCGTTTTCCTATTCAGGCTTGACCAGCATTCAGCTTTCTGACGCCATCTATTCGATAGAGGACAGTACATTCAGCAACTGCGTTGATCTGAAGACGGTCCAGCTGCCAAAATATTTGAAATATATCGGCGTCAGTGCATTCAGAGGTTGTGGGAGTCTAACGGAGATCGACCTGCCGAAGAATTTGAAGTGGATCAGTTCGGGAGCATTTGGAAATTGTGGATTGACGCAGGTCGAGATACCGGAAAGCGTTGTGCAGATCGACGATGGTGCTTTTTCCGGATGTTATGCCCTCCGTGTTATCAAGATTTTGAACAAAGAGTGCGTTGTCGAATTGCCGAGCCCCGGCGCTGATGGCACGGCGCTGGGCGTTCCCGGTTTTACGGTCGTACATGGATATCCTGACTCCAACACGGAGAAATACGCGAAAGAATATGGCTATACCTTCGTGTCCCTCACGGGAGGCGGGTCGACGGACCCGACAGACCCGCCCGCGCCGACGGATACCGCAAAACCTACGCCCACGCCCATACCCGTCGAGTATGTCCCGGAGGGCCTGGAAGAAGGCGAATTGGAAAAGAATGGCGTGCTGCTGGACGCGCCTGAGAGCGCGGACACCGACACTCTGGACGTGTATATCAAGCGCGGATATGACCTGGACCTCCAGAAGTCGGCGGGCGTGGATTCCTATTACTACGCTTCTTACTCTTTGGACGGACCGCTTTATGCTGGCGAAGAACTGTATGTGCACTATCAGCTCAGGGTCACGACCGGAGCGAAAAGGATCAAACTCATAGTAATAAAGTGCGAGAAGATGTGCACACTGGATTTTGCTCCTGAGGAGGCATATGTCTGGTGGAAAGCTGTGGACAGGGAAGGAAATGACGTTGATGTTGAAGTCAAGCCCGGTAGCGAGATATATTGGTATGACAATTATCTTAAGTTGTTCGCCAAGCCCAAGGATGAGAAGTATACCTTCAAACAAAACGGGTATTACGCAGACCTTCAGGGGGACCTTCAGTACAGGCTGAGAATAAACACGTATAATACCAGCGATACCGTGACGCTGGAACTGGTCGAGGTAGCGAGCATCAAGCTGGAGATCAACGGCAACAATGGCCTGTTCGAGATCTGGAGGTACTCGGCCGGCGGCGAAAAAATTGACCTGCGTAACGGGGATATATGCTATTCCGGCAACCGAATCTATTTTAAATCCCTCCGGGAGAACCTTGGTATCAACATCTCCGGCGCACAGCATGATTGGGGCGCCTATGACGATTATACGTATATCACCGTACGCAGCCAGGAACCGAATCTGCTGATCATCGACGTCTATCCGCTCCGGGAGGTCACCTTCTCCGTGGAGGTAGGCGTGACTATGAGTTACTTGAGGGACGTCAAAAGCGGTTCCATCAAAGACGGGTCCAAACTCTATCTGGGCAGCGGAGACGCGATCTATGCGGATGCGCCCAGAGGCAAGGATATCACCGTGACGGGCGTACGCATAGTGGACCACTACAAGAACGGGAACAACACCCGCTATGAGCTGCAGCTTCTGGACGACGCGACCTATGTGGCGGTTGGCCTGTCCGGCGGGTCCTCGTTTGGCGGTGGCGGCGGTGGCTACGGCGGCGGTGGCAGCACTGGCGGCGGCACCCCCGCGCCCGGGCCGAGCACCGCGCCGGATCCCACGCCCGCTCCCACCCCCACGACCCCGACCATCACCCCGCGCCCGGAAGAGGACGGCTGGAAGTGGGATAAGGACGGCTGGCACTATCTGGACGAAAACGGCGAGCCGGCCACATCCACCTGGGTCGACGACGGCGGCAAGAAGTATTATATCGACGGCGACGGCACCATGGTCAGCGACGACTGGAAGGCCGTGGACGGCGAGTGGTACTTCTTCAAAGAGAGCGGCGAGATGGTCGCCAACGACTGGCTGCTGGACGGCGGCGTGTGGTACCTCCTGGGCGAGGACGGCAAGATGCTGTCGGGCCTGCAGCAGGTCAACATGGGCCGGGGCGACGACGGCTGGTACTACTTCAGCGAGGAGCATGACGGCACCTTCGGCCATGTGAAGACCGGCTGGCAGCTCCTGGATGACACGTGGTACTACTTCAACCCCAAGCATGACGGCGCCTTTGGCCGGATGACGGTCAACGACTGGCTGCTGGACGGCGGCGTGTGGTACTTCCTGGACCCGGATGGGAAGATGCTGGCGGGCCTGAGCCAGATCGCCCTGGGCCGGGGCGACGACGGGCTGTACTACTTCAGCGAGGAGCACGACGGCACCTACGGCCACGTGAAGACCGGCTGGCAGACCGTGAACGGGGACCGGTATTACTTCAACCCCCTCCATGACGGCTCCTATGGCCGGGCCTATGTGGGCGGCACCTTCACCATCGGCGGCCAGCGCCATACCTTCGACAGCGAGGGCAGGCTGGTCGGTTAAAACAGAAAAATGTATGAAAAGGGGAGCGGACTTTTTGTCCGCTCCCTTTTAAAATACCTTCTCGTACCCCACACGGAAGGGGTCGTGCTCCACCGTGTCCGTGAGCTTGATGACCCCGCAGCGCTCGTAGCCCCGGCGGGCTAAAAGCGCCTGCATGGGCATGTTGTCGGCGTGGGTGTCCACCCGCACGCTCCCATAGCCCCGGCCCAGGGCCAGGTCCTCGCACAGCTGCATCATCTCGTCCGCCAGGCCCCGGCCCCGGTAGGCCGCCTTCACCGCCACCCGGTGGACGGTGGCGTACGCCGCGTCGTCCGCCGTGCGCCAGGCCCCGTCGATGGCGGGGTAGTCCGGTTCCGGCGTAAAATACTCCGCCGCGCACCCGGCAGGCGCGCCCTCGTGGGTGAACAGCCAGCAGCCCCCCGCGGCGATGTCCCGGCGGAACACGGCCGCGTTGGGGAAATCATCCTGCCACTGGTCCACGCCGTTTTCCTTCATATAGGCGCTGGCCTCCGCCGTGATGGAAAGAAGGTCCGGGATATCCTCCTCCGTGGCCAGGCGGCAGTCATAGGTGAGCTTCTCCCGGCCCGTGAGCCGGGCGATGATGCGCGCCTCCTCGGGCGTCTTGGGCTCATAGGCGGCGAACATGTCCGGCCGCCGCGCCTGGGTGCGGATGAGCTGCTGCTCCCGGCGCCAGGCGCCGATGTCGTGGTGCTTGCCCTCCCGCAGCACCTCCGGCACCGTCAGGCCCTCCCAGGTCTCCGGCCGGGTGTACTGGGGGTACTCCAAAAGCCCGTCCCAGTGGCTCTCGCCCATGTAGCAGGCCGGGTCCGACAGCACCCCGGGCACCATCCGGCACACGCTGTCGGCGATGGCCATGGCGGGTATCTCGCCCCCCGTGAGCACGAAGTCCCCCACGCTCAGCTCCTCGTCGCAGCACTTCTCTATGAACCGCTCGTCCACGCCCTCATAGTGGCCGCAGACCAGGACCAGGTGGTCGTATTCCGACACCAGCCGCCGGGCATGGCCCTGGTCGAACCGGGCCCCCTGGGGGGACATGTAGATGACCCGGCGTTTCCGGGGCCCCGCCTGGGCGGTGACCCAGTCCAGGCAGGATTTCAACGGCTGGGCCATCATCACGCAGCCCCAGCCGCCGCCATAGGGGTAGTCGTCCACCTGCTGCTGGCGGTTCTCGGTGAAGTCCCGTATCTGTATGCAGTTGATCTCAATGAGCCCCTTTTTCGCGGCCCGGCCCAGGATGGAGGCGTCCATCATGGGCTGCACCGCCTCGGGGAACAGGGTGAGGATGTCGATGCGCATAGGCGTGCGCCCCCGTTTAAGTGTCGTTAGACATAAGTATAACACAGCCCGGTGGGTTTTTCCACCGGGCTGTCGTGGGTTTTATGGGTTCAGTTCTTCCCCTGTCTCCGGCGCAGCGCCGGCAGCAGGCAGAGACCCGCGGCGCAGACGCCCAGCATGGTCAGCCACAGGGCCGGGGCGCTGTCGTCCCCCGTTTTGGGGGCGGTCCCCACGAAGGGCGCCGACGTGGTCCCCGGCGCAGCCGTGGGGGGCACGGCGCTGGGCGCGGCAGTGGGGGTGACGGTGGGCGCGGCGCTGGGCGTGGGCGTGACGGTGGGGGCAGGCGTAGCCGTGGCCGTGGGCGCGGGGGTGGCGGTGGCCGCGGCGCCTTCCACGCGGGAATAAGTCCCGCCATGGCCGCCGTCGGCGAGGTAGATCAGCAGCTCCATGCCGTTCCATGCGCCCTCGGCGCTGCCCTGCAGCTTCCAGGCGGTATCCTCAGGGCTCGCGGTGTATGTAAGGGGCAGGGCCTCGGTGCCCAAGGCCTTGAAGCCGTTGCCTATTTTCAGCGTCGTCAGGGCGGTGCAGCCGTCAAAGAACCCCTCCATATCCGTTGAGGCGGAGGTGTCCCAGCCGGTGATATCCAGCGTCGTCAGCGCGGAGCACCGCTCAAACACGCGGCTCATGTCCGTCACGTTAGAGGTGTCCCAGCCGGACAGGTCCAGGGCCGTCAGGGCGGTGCAGTCGCTGAACACGTCGTTCATATCCGTGACAGCGGAGGTATCCCAGGTGTTGAGGCCGGTCAGCGACGTCAGGGCGTAGCAGCGCTGGAACATGTCGTGGATGTCCTCCATGCTGGAGGTGTCCCAGCCGGTGAGGTCCAGCGATGTGAGCGATTCGCAGTTTTCAAACATGTTGTTCGTGTACATCACGCTGGAGGTATCCCAGGTGTTGAGGCCGGTCAGCGAGGCCAGATCATAGCAGTGATAGAACATGCAGTTCATGTCCGTCACATGGGAGGTGTCCCAGCCGGACAGGTCCAGGGCCGTGAGGGCCTCGCAGAAGTAGAACATATTGCACATATCCGTGACGGCGGAGGTGTCCCAGGTGTTGAGGCCGGTGAGCGTCGTCAGGGCAGAGCAGTCATTGAACATGTAGTGCATGTCCGTGACGGCGGAGGTGTCCCAGCCGGTGAGGTCCAGGGATGTGAGCGCCTCACAGTTCTCAAACAGGGAAGCCATGTTCGTGACGCTGGAGGTGTCCCAGCCGGTGACGTCCAGCGCGGTCAGGACGTCGCAGTGATAGAACATGTCGTTCATGTCCGTCACGCTGGAGGTGTCCCAATCGGCCACGTCCAGCGCGGGCAGGACATAGCAATAGGCGAACATGTAGCTCATGTTCGTGACGTTGGAGGTGTCCCAGCGGTCAACGTCCAGCGCCGCCAGGACGTTGCAGTCGCCGAACATGGCGTACATGTCCGTCACGTTGGCGGTATCCCAGCCGGCGAGGCCCAGCGCCGCCAGGGCATGGCATTCGGCGAACATATAGCTCATGTCCGTCACGTTGGAGGTGTTCCATCCGGACAGGTCCAGCGCGGTCAGCGCCTCGCAGTAATTGAACATACCGGCCATGTTCGTGACGTTGGAGGTGTCCCAGCGGGAGACATCCAGCGCGGTCAGGGCGTAGCAGTTGCCGAACATGGCGTCCATATCCGTCACGCTGGAGGTGTCCCAGCCCGCGACGTCCAGCGCCGTCAGCGCTTCGCAGTCATAGAACATGCCGCCCATATTCGTGACGGCGGCGGTGTCCCAGCCGGACACGTTCACATTGGTGAGGGCGGTGCAGCCCTCGAACATGCCTCCGGCGCTGACCTGCAGCGTCAGGCTGCCCGGTCCGCCCACAGAGGTCAAAGACCCAAACCCGTAGAACAGGCCCGTGCCGTGCAAGGTGATGTCGTCGCTGATCACCACTTGGGTGACGGCCGCCTTGATGGCGGGATCGTGCCAGCCGCCGGCGCTGTCCTCGTTAAAGGCCTCCCCACCGGTCATGGGCCACCAGTCCGTGCCCTCCGTGCCCGCCTCCGGCGCGGCCTTCTGGAAGGTCAGGGTGGTCTTATCGGCGGACAGGACCACGTAATAGGCGGCATCCGCCGCCGCGGCGGTCACGGGCGTATCGGTGGCCTCGGGCTCGGCGGTCACCTCAGGTTCCACGGTCTCCGTGGGCGCTTCGGTCTCTGTGGGCTCCCCGGTCTCTTCGGGCGCGGCAGTCTCCTCGGGTTCAGTGGTTTCCGCGGGCTCTTCGGTCTCCGTGGGTCCAGCCGTTTCCGCAGGCTCCCCGGTCGTCTCGGGCTCCGTAGTTACCTCGGGCGCAGCGGTATATTCCGGCGCCGCCGTGACGGCGGTCTCCGGGGTGTCGCTGGAGCTGTCCGCCTCCGGGGCGTCGGTGGCCTCTGCCGCGCCGCACAGGGCGGTCAGCACGCACAGGCACAGTAGCGCCGCCATAAGGCGGGCCATTTTGTTGGTTCGTTTTTTCATCGTATATTTCCCCCTAAAAATACAACGATATCCTTTCCGGCGGGCGTTACATCCCGTCGATGAGGCGCACGGTGACGACGCCGGCGTCGGCGTCCTTTTGAAGCACGAAGGCGGGCACGTCGGGGATGAGGATCTCCCGCTCCCCCTTCACCACCAGCACGTCGGCGGCGGGGGCGGGCATCACGTCGGCCACGACGCCCAGCTCCTGCCCCGCCTCGTCCACACACTTCGCGCCGATGACGTCCTGCAAAAATACGGTCCCGGCGGGCAGATGGGCGTCCTCCCTATCGATGAACAGCACCTTCCCCTTCAATGCCATGGCGGCGTTCACGTCCTCCACGCCCTCCATGGCGGCGATGCACATGTCCTTGTGGACCCGGCAGGCGCGGACCTTCACTTCCGCCCCGTCCATATAAAACCGGCGGAAGCGGGTCAGAAACGCCGCCTCGTCCGCCCAGGGCTGGATACGCACCTCGCCCCGGACGCCGTGGGTGTTCACGATCTGCCCCGCTTCCAAATAACGCTTTTTCAACTTCTCAATCCAGTATCTCGACGGATATCTTCTTGCCCTGACGCTGGGCCACCGTCTTCATGAGCACCCGGATCTGGCGCACGATGCGGCCCTGGCGGCCGATGACCTTGCCCATATCCCCGTCGGCCACGCGCACCTCGTATACGGTGGCGCCGCCCTCGGCGTGCTCGTCCACGGTGACCTTATCAGGCTCGTCCACCAGGCTCTGGATGATATAGGTCAGCAGTTCCTTCATGGGATCAGCTTATTCCGCGGCGGGAGCCTCGGCAGGGGCCTCCTCAGCCTTGGGAGCCTCGGCGGGCTTGGCGGCCTCGGCCAGCTTCAAAAGACCGCGGACGGTGTCGGTGGGCTGGGCGCCGTTGGCGATCCAGTACTTGGCGCGCTCCAGGTCGATGTCGATGACGGCGGGCTTGGCCATGGGGTCATAGGTGCCCAGCTCCTCGATGTTGCGGCCGTCACGGGGGGAGCGGCTGTCAGCCACCACGACGCGGTAATAGGGGGCCTTCTTGGCGCCCTGTCTCTTCAGACGGATCTTGACCATTTTCTTGTTCCTCCAAAAAATGTTGTTTGTTTTTATCTGCAAATCCAAAAATGGAAGTTTGAGATCGCTTTTACATGCCCAGCATGCCCATGCGCTTGGCCATCCGCCGGCCCTTCCGGGAGCCGGACATCTGCTTCATCATGGCGTTCATGGCATCGAAGCCCTTCAAAAGGCGGTTGATCTCCACCACGGAAGTGCCCGCCCCGGCGGCGATGCGCTTTTTCCGGCTGGCGTTCAGGATGGCGGGGTTGGCCCGCTCCTTCGGGGTCATGGAGAGGATGATGGCCTCGGTGCGGGCCATGGCCTTGGGGTCTATCTTCGCGCCCTTCAGGGCCTTGGCGTCCACGCCGGGCATCATGCCCAGAATGTCCTCCACCGAGCCCATGTCCTTCATGGAGCGGAGCTGCTCCAGGTAGTCCTGGAGGGTGAAGCGATTTTTCATCAGCTTCTCCGCCATCTCCGCGGCCTTCTTCTGGTCCACGGCCTGCTCGGCCTTTTCTATGAGGGTGAGCACGTCGCCCATGCCCAGGATGCGGCTGGCCATGCGGTCGGGGTGGAACACCTCGATGGCGTCCAGCTTCTCGCCGGTGCCGGCGAACTTCACGGGCTTGCCCGTGACCGCCCGGACGGAGAGGGCCGCGCCGCCCCGGGCGTCGCCGTCCAGCTTGGTGAGCATGACGCCGGTGATGTCCAGGGCCTCGTCAAAGGCGCTGGCGGCGTTCACCGCGTCCTGGCCGGTCATGGCGTCCAC
>CANQMW010000040.1 GCA_947625045.1 uncultured Oscillospiraceae bacterium | reverse complement strand
CCCACGAAGAAGGTGGACGCCAGGGAGGTCTCCTTGATGATGGTGACGAACTCGTTGCCCAGGGCGGGCAGGATGTTCTTGATGGCCTGGGGCAGGACGATCTTCCGCATGGTCTGGCCGCCGGACATGCCCAGGCTCCGGGCCGCCTCGGTCTGGCCCCGGTCCACCGCCTGGATGCCGGAGCGGAACACCTCGGACACGTAGCAGGCGGAGTTTATCACCAGCGCCGCGCCCACGCTCACGATGTCCGGGATGGAGAAGGGCAGCAGTTTCGGCACCAGAAAATAGCCTATGTACAGCTGCAGCAGCAGGGGCGTGCCCCGGACCACCTCCACGATGGCGATGACCACCCAGTTCAGGGGCTTGAACTTCGCCATGCGGCCCAGGCAGAGAAATGTGCCAAGCACCGACCCGGCGGCCACGGTCACTAAAGACAGCAGCAGCGTGATGCTCACGCCAGTCAGGAAAAATACCTGCCAGTAGTTTTGCAATATTTTAACGATGTTGTTGAAGTACTCAGTCAAGGATATATCCTCCCTCTTCGCGGGCGTCGTTCCAGGGAAAAGCGCATGGCCGGAGGCCCGGCCATGCGCTTGAAAAACCGGCGGTTTACGCGGCGGCTTCCTCCGCCTCGGCGGGCGCCTCCTCCTCGGCCACGATGGCGTTGCCCTCGTCGTCGTAGGACACGTCCTCGGCGGACTCGATGCCGGCCAGCTCGTTGGCCTCGGCGATCCACTCCTCATAGAGGCCCTCCTCCTGGGCCTTGGCCAGGATGGCGTTGACCTCGTCGGTCAGCTCGTCCGCGCCCTTCTTCATAAGGATCAGGTTGGCCTCCTGGCTCTCGTCGATCTCGAACATGAAGCCGGTCAGGGCCAGGGCGTCGTTGTTGGCCAGGATGGCGTTGGCGTTGTCCTCGGACACGGCCAGCGCGTCGATGTTGCCGTTACGCAGGGCCTCCACGGCGGTGCCGATGTCGGTGAAGGTCTTGATGGTGGTGCCCTCAGGCAGCTGGCTGTTGCACAGGTTCATCTGCAGGGAGGCGATCTGCGCGCCCACGGTCAGGTCCGCGAAATCCTCAGCGGCGGTCCAGGCGCCCTCGTTCTCCTTCAGGGTGATGATGGTCTGGCCGGTGGCGTCGCCGCCGGTGTAGTAGTAGTCGGACAGGTTGAAGTTCTCGGCCCGCTCCTCGGTGTAGGTGTAGCCGGAGATGGACATATCCACCGCGCCGGTCTACACGGCGGCCTGGCAGGCGTCAAAGCTCATGGGCTTGATGGCCAGCTCCAGGCCCATCTCCTCGGCGATGTACTTTGCCAGGGAAACGTCGAAGCCAACGTACTGGTCCTGACCGGACTTGGAGGTGTCCACGAACTCCATGGGAGCGAAGTCCGGGCTCAGGGCCACGGTCAGCTCCGTCTTCTCAGAGGCCATGGCGGGCACGGCCAGGGCGACCAGCATCAGCACGGCCATCACAAAAGCAAGCATCTTCTTCATGGTAATTGTCTCCTCGCTGAAAAAAGTTTTTCGATTTAAAGATTTGTCCGGTCAAAACCGACCGTGGCGTCAGTATAGCCCCTCTCCCTGTCCCCTGTCAACCCAAAAATGAATTTTATACGCCAATTTTGCATATATTTTCCCATCCGCACAAAGAATCGCCCCTGTCAGACGTCTGTATTTATGCACATTTTTGCGGATTTCCCAATCATATTTATGAATAATTCATTTTTTAATGAATATTTTCTTTTCCTTCCTATTCATCCAAAAATGAATATTCACGAATGTGTCTCCTGCACGAACGCCACTGCGGAGAAAAGCGCACGGCCGGATACCCGGTCGTGCGCTTGAAAGGAGCGGTGATTTATTCAGCGGCTTCCTCCGCCTCGGCGGGGACCTCCTCCTCAGGGACAATGGCGTTGCCCTCGTCATCATAGGACACGTCCTCAGCGGTCTCGATGCCGGCCAGCTCGTTTGCCTCGGCGGCCCATTGCTCATACAGACCCTCTTCCAGCGCCTTGGCCAGGATGGCGTTGACCTGCTCGGTCAGTTCATCCGCGCCCTTCTGCATGATAAGGAGGTTGGCCTCCTGGCTCTCGTCGATCTCGAACATGAAGCCGGTCAGGGCCAGGGCGTCGTTGTTGGCCAGAACGGCCACGCTGTTCTCCTCCGCCAGAGCCAGGGCGTCGATGTTGCCGTTACGCAGAGCCTCCACGGCGGTGCCGATGTCGGAGAACTGTTTGATATTCACGCCCTCGGGCAGTTTCGTCTGGCACAGCTGCAGCTGCAGCGAGGCGGACTGGGCGCCCACGGTCAGGTCCGCAAAATCCTCGGCAGTGGTCCACTCGCCCTCGTGCTCCTTCAGGGTGATGATCACCTGGCCGGTGGCGCCATCGCCGGTATAGTAGTTATCAGACAGGTTGAAGTTGGCTGCACGTTCCTCGGTGTAGTGGTAGCCAGAGATGGACATATCCACCGCGCCGGTCTGCACCGCGGCCTGGCAGGCATCGAAGCTCATGGGCTTGATGACCAGCTCCTTTCCCATCTCCTGGGCAATGAACTTGGCCAGAGACACGTCGAAGCCAACGTACTGGTCCTGACCGGACTTGGAGGTATCCACGAACTCAAGCGGGGCGAAGTCCGGGCTCAGGGCCACGGTCAGCACGTCCTCCGCAGCCAGGGCGGGCACGGCCAAGGCTGCCAGCATCATAACGGCCATCACAAAAGCAAGCATCTTCTTCATGGTAATCGTCTCCTCGCTGAAATTGATCAAAAGATTTGTCCGGTCAAGACCGACCGTGGCGCCAGTATAGTCCCTTCCCACGCTTGCTGTCAACCTGAAAATGAATTATATTCGCAATTTTTGCATATATTTTCCCATCCGCACAAAGAATCGCCCTGTTGTGCTCCTGCATTTATGCACATTTTCATCGGTTATTTCGTAATATTTGTGAATAATTCATTATTCGGTGAATATTCTGAGCTTTCCGTTCATTCATTCAAAAATGAATATTCTCGAATTTCGCTTTTTGACAAAAAATGCCCCGGCGTTCCGCCGGGGCGCGTGTACATCATTATACTTAAAGCCGGGACAGGTTCTCCCGGATGTTCCCGGAGATGCAGATGCTACGGGGCTGTATCTCCCTGGGGGCCACGGCGCTGCTGCGGTTCATGCAGGCGTAGGCGGCCTCGGGGTTCTCCGCGGTCATCTGCCAGAAGGGATACTTGATGATGCCGGGGGTGTTGTACCCCACGCCCAGTTCCCAGTAGAGGACCCGGCCCTGTGCATGGGCCTCCAGGAACGCGGCGTACCGCCGGGCGGCGGCGTGCCAGCCTTCGTCCTCCACAAATTTGTCGTCCGCCCGCAGGTTCACGGTCATGGGCCGGCCGCACCGGGGGCACCGGGGCAGCAGTTCCGCCAGCACGCGCATGTTCTCCTGCTCGGTCACCATCCGCCGGATGATATCGGCGTTGTCGTATGTCTCCTGGCGGCAGGGCCTGGAACACTGGAAAAGGCCATAGTCCCCTTGGGTATAGAACAGCCGCTTTTTGTCGAACCCAGCCTTCTGAAAACAGTGGTCCACGTTGGTGGTGATGACGAAATAGTCCTTCTCCCTTACCAGGGCCAGCAGCTTTTCGTATACCGGCAGAGGCGGGTCCATGTACCGGTTCACCCATATGTGACGGCTCCACCAGGCCCAGTATTCCTCCGGGGTCTCAAAGGGATAGAACCCGCCGGAATACATGTCCCGGATGCCGTATCTCGCGGCAAAATCGGAAAAGTACTTCTCGAACCGGCGGCCGCCGTACTCGAACCCCGCCGCCGTGGAAAGGCCCGCTCCCGCGCCCACGACCACCGCGTCGGCCCCGTCCAGGGCCTTTTTCAGCCGGTCAAGGGCTTCCCAGGAGCTTCCGGTAGATGGCATAGTTCTCCCCTCCGTGGACCACGAATATCACCTTGATTTCGGAATTATGCTCCCGCCGCCAGGCCCGGACCGTGTCCACCGCCACCCGTGCGGCACGGGCCTTGGGGAACCGGAACACCCCCGTGGAGATGCAGCAAAAGGCGAGGCTCTTCACGCCCTTCTCCGCCGCCAGGTCCAGGCAGGATCGGTAACAGCTTGCCAGCAGACGCTCGTCCTCCCCCGTCACGGCACCATCGATGATGGGCCCCACCGTGTGCAAGACCCAGTCGCAGGGCAGAGCGTACCCCGGGGTGATCTTCGCCGTGCCTGTGGGCTCGGGGTGGCCCTGGGCCTCCATGAGCCGGGCGCATTCCAGCCGCAGCCGGATACCGGCGAAGGTGTGGATGCAGTTGTCGATACAGTTGTGGCCGGGGACGTAGCAGCCCGTCATGCCGCTGTTCGCGGCGTTCACGATAGCGCCGCACCGAAGGGCGGTGATGTCCCCCTGCCACAGGCAGATGCCCGGCTCCGCCTCCGGCAGCGTACTGGCGTCGGTGACGCCCTTGGCGGCGGTCTCGGTCCGCAGGTACTCGTCCTGCACCGCGAGAAAGTCCTCCCCGATGGGGGCGGGCCGGCGCACGTTCATGAGCCCCCGCAATAGCCGCCGCTGCTCCCCCGGGTCCCCGGGCACGGCCCCGGCCCCATCGGGAGAGCCCTCCGCCAGGAGCCGGTCGATAAGGAACCGCCGGCGCTCATCCTGGGTCATGTCAGCCCTTGGCATCATAGGCCGCCTTCATGCACTTATAGGTCATATAGCAGTCGAACTTGGCCGTGGTCTCAAAGGGAGAATGCATGCTGAGCACCGGCACACCCGCGTCGATGGTGTCGATGTCCCTGTCGGCCATATAGAGGGCCACCGTTCCGCCGCCGCCCTGGTCCACCTTGCCCAGCTCGCACATCTGCCAGGCCACGCCCGCGTCGTCGCAGAAGCGGCGCAGATAGCCCACCAGCTCCGCCGAGGCGTCACTGGCCCCGGACTTTCCCCGGGAACCGGTATACTTGCAGAAACCCACGCCGTAGTTCAGGCGGGCGGCATTCTGCTTTTCGCTGACCTCGGGATACATGGGGTCCAGGGCCGCCGTCACATCGGCGGAGACGCAGAAGCTGTTGGAAAAGCTCTCCTGCACGGAGCACGTGCCGCCGCAGAGGCGCTCGATGAACCGCTCAAAGGCCCGGCTCTGCATGCCGGATACGCCCATGGAGCCGATCTCCTCCTTGTCCGCCAGAATGCACACCGCGGTGCGCTCGGGGCTTTCCGTCTCCAATATGGCCGCCAGCTCCGCGTAGGCGCAGACCCGGTCGTCCTGGCCGTAGCCGCCAATGAGGCTCCGGTCCAGGCCCAGCTCCCGCACCTCAAAGGCGGGCACCGCCTCCAGCTCCGCGGAGATCAGGTCCTCCTCGGTGATGCCGTACCGGTCGTTGAGCAAACTCATAACGGCCAGCTTCACCCGGCCGTCGCCCTCCCCGGCATAGGGCACGCTGCCCGCCAGGATGCACAGCTTCTCCCCCTCCACGCCCTTGGCCAGGGTCTTCTGCATCTGGTCCTGGGCCAGGTGGGGCAGCAGGTCGGTGATGACGAACTGGGGGTCCGCCGGATCCCGGCCGATGACGATCTCCACAGTGGAGCCGTCCTTCAGGGCCGCCACGCCGTGGATCTCCAGGGGAATGGCCGTCCACTGGTACTTCTTGACGCCGCCGTAGTAGTGGGTGCGCAGGTACCCCAACTCCGTGTCCTCGAAGAGAGGCAGCTGCTTTAGGTCCAGCCGGGGTGCGTCCACATGGGCCGCCTCCACCACAAACCCGGCGCTCATGGGCTTCTTGCCCCCCACCGCCAGCAGCAGGGCCTTGCCCCGGTTGCTCCAATATACCTTCTGCCCCGGCTGGATGGAGCCGGTGAGGGCGGAGGCGTCGGTGAAGCCCGCCTTCTCCGCCAGCTTCACGGCCTCCCGTACCGCCTCCCGCTCCGTGCGGGCGGCGGAGAGGTAGTCCATATAGCCCCGGCAGTAGTCTTCCAAAGCGATGCGCTCGGCGGCGTCCAGCCGGTCGTAGCCGTTCTTCGGCTCATAGAGCAGGGTCTTTTTCATCTCGTCCATGGCTTATTCCTCCAGAATGTTCTTGAATAGTTCATCGCAGGCCCGCCGGAAGTCCTCCCGGCTGCCGTCGTTGTGCAAAATATGGCCGCAGTGGGCCTCAAAAAAGCTGTCCGGCTTCTGGGCCCGGATGCGCTTGAGAGCATAATCCATACTGACGCCCTCCCGGGCCACCAGCCGCTTTGCCCGCACGTCCTCCGGGGCCAGCACCCCCACCAGGGTGTCCAGGCGGCTCTCCGCCTCCGTGCCGATCAAATTGATGGCGTCGATGGCGGCATATCGGCCGCCCGCGGCGGCGAACCGGGCCAGGCGCTGGTCCAGCTCCTCCACCACGTGGTGGATGGTGATGCGGTCCAAGTCCGCCAGGGCGGCGGAGTCGGAAAACACCACCGCGCCCAGCTTTTTGCGCTGCAATACGCCGTCCTCCACCGCGCCGGGGAACCGGGCGGCGATGGCGTCCAGCATGGGTCCGCCCCTTTCGCACAGCTCGTGGTACACCGCGTCCGCGTCCAGCACCAGCGCGCCCATGTCCCTTAAGGAGTCCAGGGCCGTGGTCTTCCCCGCCCCGGTGCCGCCGGTGACACCCACCACCGTGAGACTCTTCACCAGCGCCCGGCGGATATCCGCCTCCGGCAGGGCGCCCTGCCGCAGGATGCGGTAAGGATTTTTAGACAGGTCTATGATGGTACTCTCGGTGCCGATGCCGCAGGGCCCGCCGTCGATGACTGCCTCTATTTTTCCGTCAAAGTATGCCAGGACCTCATCCGCTGTCTTGGGGCTGGGGGCCCCGGAGGGGTTGGCGGAGGGGGCCGCCAGCGGCAGGTCCGTCTGCCGCAGCAATTCCAGCGTTTTGGGCGAGTCGGGACACCTTAGCCCCACTGTATCCCCACCGGCCAGGACGATCTCCGGTATTTCCGGTACCGCTTCCACTACTATGGTCAGCGGCCCAGGCCAGAAAGCCTCCGCCAGCACGTATGCCCCCCGGGGCACGTTCCGGCCGTACTTATCCAGCGCCTCGGGCCCCGGGACCATCAAACTCAGGGGCTTCACCGCGGGCCGGCCCTTCACCTCGTATATCCTCTCCACGGCGGCCGGGTCCATGCCGTTTCCCGCGAGGCCGTATACCGTCTCCGTGGGCACGGCTGCCAAGCCCCCGGTATGGATGACCTCCGCCGCCCGGGCGATATCGTCTGTGATACGCTCCGTTTTCACGTCTGGTCCTCCTGCCTGAGCCGCTCCGCCTGGTCGGCGGTGACCAGCGCGTCGATGATCTCGTCCAGGTCCCCGTTCATCACCGCGTCGATGCGGTAGACGGTCAGGCCTATCCGGTGGTCCGTCACCCGCCCCTGGGGGAAGTTATAGGTGCGGATGCGCTCGTTTCTCATGCCGGTGCCCACCTGGCTGCGGCGCTGGTCCGCCCGCTCCGCAGCCTTTTTGTCCCGCTCCGCCTGGGCCAGGCGGGAGGCCAGGATGGACAGGGCCCGATCCTTGTTCTTATACTGGCTGCGCTCGTCCTGGCACTCCACCACCGTGCCGGTGGGGATATGGGTCACCCGGATGGCGCTGGAGGTCTTGTTGACCTTCTGGCCCCCGGCCCCGGAGGAGCGGAACACGTCGATGCGCACGTCGTTCATGTCCAGCGCATACTCCGTCTCGTCCGCCTCCGGCAGCACCGCCACCGTGACCGTGGAGGTGTGCACCCGCCCCTGGGTCTCCGTCTCCGGCACCCGCTGGACCCGGTGGACGCCGCTCTCGAATTTGAAGCGGGAATAAGCCCCCT
Source organism: uncultured Oscillospiraceae bacterium (assembly GCA_947625045.1). Lineage (GTDB taxonomy): Bacteria > Bacillota > Clostridia > Oscillospirales > Oscillospiraceae > CAJOIG01. The sequence goes on along the minus strand of CANQMW010000040.1, from coordinate 6,124 downwards.
GGCCTTCGATGACGAAGCTGATCTCCTTGATGCCGCCCAGGTCCGTCTCGCTGATGTTTGCGATGGACACGGTCCAGCCCCGGCTCTCGGCGTACATGGAATACATCCGGTAGAGGCTGGCGGCAAAGAGAGCCGACTCCTCGCCGCCAACGCCGCCCCGTATCTCCACGATGACGTTCTTGTCGTCGTTGGGGTCGCGGGGCAGCAGCAATGTCTTTAAGGCAAGCTCCGCTGCCGGCAGAGCCTCCCGGGCCGCGTCCAGCTCCTCCCGGGCCAGAGCCTGCAGTTCCGGGTCGGCCTCGGAGAGCATATCCTCCGCCCCGGCCATATCGGCCCGCAGGCGCTTCACCGCCCGCCAGGCCTCCACCACCGGCTCCAGGTCCTTCCGCTCCTTGGCGAGGGACGCGTACAGCCCCGGCTCGCCGTAGGTGTCCGGGTCCTCCATCCGTGCGGAGAGCTTATCGTACCGGTCTTCGATTTGCAGTAATTTTTCGTCCATAGGTGATACCAAAAGAGGCGAATCGTCAAGTGCAAACGCCCCGATAAATGGGAAGTCGTCAAAGTCACCGCCAGACCCAAAGCCTCCCCTGTGCAAGGGGAGGTGGGCGGCCGTCAGGCGGCTCGGAGGGGTTGTTACCAGTCTTGGAATTTTACCTAGCTTGGTAACGATCCCTCAGTCTCGCTTCGCTCGACAGCTCCCTTTGCACAAGGGAGCCTTCGATATCGTGCGCCTGCGGCGCGATAACTCAGAATTCGTTACTTTCCCTTGCCATCCTTACCGTTTCGTATGATTCTGTATCCACAAGATACGATAAGCAGAATAAAACCCAACAAGCGCATAATATCCTGCGGGACATCCTTCACAAAGTAGCTCCCCGACAATAAAATTATACTTATTCCACCTAGTGCAGAAAAGACCTTGTTCATAAGCATTATTCTTTTTCCCCAATCCCGCTCTGCCGCACCATTACACCGTCACGGGGCTTGCCCGCCAGTCGGAGCCGCCGGTGCGCTCCTCCGCCGCCTCGTAGCCCAGCACATAGAAGTCCCGGGCGGCGGCGTTGAGGTCGAAGATCTCCCCCGCCGGGGCGGGCAGGTCCTTCACCGCGGCTGGTTTTGTCAGGATGGGCACCCGGGCCTTGCCGTCCATCTCCCGCAGCAGATCCCGGCCCTGCTGGGTGGAAGCCAGGAGCCGGGCATAGGGCGGCACCGGGCCCATCATATCCGCCCGCACGCCCAGGGCGGCGCAGGTCACCATCCGCCGCAGGCGGCTCAGGGGGTACCGCTTCGTCTTCACCGCCGCGAGCAAGGAGAGCAAACTCCCCTCGTCCCGCACGGCCTTATAGAGGCGGTTTTCCAGTCCCTCCGTGGCGTCGGGAAGGGCGGCAAAATCCTCGGGGCCCAGCGCCCGCAGCCGGGCCATGATCCCCTGCTCCAGGCTCTCCAGCGTGACCGGTCCCCGGCCCTCCTTCATGGCCCCCGCCGCGAGACGTGCGGCGGCCTCGGGCATGAAGGGCGTCACGTCCTCCCCCGAGCCCAGCATGGCCCGCAATTGAGCCGCGCTGCGGAGCCGGCCCCCGGCCATGGCGTCGTGGACCGACTCCCGCCGCAGGGTGGTCACGGCCTGCATGGGGCTTTTGAGGGCGATCAACGCCTTGATATACTCCACGGCCAGGATGTTGTTGGGCGTCTGCAGGAGCCGGGACTCCTCCCCCAGCGTCTCATGGAGCACCTTCTCCCGGGCAGCGGCGAAGGGCATGCCCTCGGCCATCTCCGCCTTGATGCGCTCTATATTCTCCGGCTCCGCCGCCGCGATGGCGAGGGCCGTCAGAGGTGCCAGCGCCCCCGCCTCGCTGCCGAAGGAGAGGTGGCTCACCACGCCAAGAGCGTCCAGCAGCCCCACCGCGCCCATGGCGAAGCCCTCCGCCGAGGCGGTGCACCAGGGCAGGGGCAGTTCGAACACCAGGTCCGCGCCGCACTGGGCGGCCATCCGGGCCCGGAGGTGCTTGTCGAAGCAGGCGGGGCCGCCCCGCTGGACGAAGTCGCCGCTCATGACGCACACGATGGGCGCATCCTGGCCCAGCTGTTCGCGGCTTTTCACAAAGTGCTCGAAATGCCCCAGATGGAAGGGGTTGAACTCCCCCACGACGCCGATGACGTTCATGGCTGCCTCCCTCTTGCGTTTTTCCAAAAATGCGCTAAAATATCAAATAGTATCCAAAGACCATTTTACACGGTTTTTATTTTTTTACAAGACGAAAGGGGTCAACCATGAAAATTCTTGTGATCAACTGCGGCAGTTCTTCTCTTAAGTATCAGCTGCTGGATATGGACGATGAGTCCCTCCTGGCCAAGGGCCTTTGCGAGCGCATCGGCATCGACGGCCACCTGAAGCATCAGCCCCAGAACGGCAAGCCCACCTTCGACGAGGACGTGGCCATGCCCACCCACACCGAGGCCATCGCCGCGGTGCTGGATAAGCTCACCAGCGCCGAATACGGCGTGGTGGCGGACATGTCCGAGATCGGCGCGGTGGGCCACCGGGTGGTCCACGGCGGGGAGAAGTTCGCCGCCTCCGTGGTCATCGACGACGCGGTGATGGCCGCCATAGAGGAGTGCGTGCCCCTGGCGCCGCTGCATAACCCCGCCAACATCACCGGCATCAACGCCTGCAAGGCCGTCATGGGCGATGTGCCCCAGGTGGCTGTGTTCGACACCGCCTTCCACCAGACCATGCCCGGCAAGGCGTATATGTACGCCATCCCCTATGAGTACTACACCGACCTGAAGGTCCGCCGCTACGGTTTCCACGGCACCAGCCACCGCTATGTCTCCGGCCAGGCCGCGAAGCTCATGGGCCGCCCCATCGGGGAGCTCAAGCTCATCTCCTGCCACATGGGCAACGGCAGCTCCATATGCGCCATCGACGGCGGCAAGTGCGTGGACACCTCCATGGGCTTCACCCCCATCGCGGGCCTGCCCATGGGCACCCGCTGCGGCGACATCGACGTGTCCATCCCCGACTACCTCTGCCAGAACACCGGCAAGGACGTGACCACGATCACCAATGAGCTCAACAAAAAGTCCGGTGTGCTGGGCGTCTCCGGCGTGGGCTCCGACTTCCGGGACCTGACCAAGGCCGCCGGGGAGGGCAACGAGCGGGCCGCCCTGGCCCTGGACATGTTCGCCTATGCCGTGGCCAAGACCGTGGGCGCCTACGCCGCGGCCATGAACGGCGTGGACGGCATCATCTTCACCGCCGGCGTGGGCGAGAACGACGCCCGGATGCGGGCCGAAATCTGCAAATATCTCACCTATCTCGGCGCGGAGCTGTGCCCGGGCTGCAACGCCAAGAAGGGCGAGGACCGGTTCATCTCCAAGGCGGACAGCAAGGTAAAATTGATGGTCATCCCCACCAACGAGGAACTGGTCATCGCCCGGGACACCAAGGCGCTGGTGGAGGGCTGACATGGCATTCAGGCCTATGCGCCGGACCCGGCAGGAGCTCTCCCCCGCCGAGACAGAGGACATCCTCCGCCGGGGCGCGGACGGCGTGCTGGCGGTCCTGGGGGATGATGGCTATCCCTACGCCGTGCCGCTGAACTACGTCTATAAGGACGGCAGGATATATTTTCACTGCGCCAAGGAGGGCCATAAGTTCGACGCGCTGATGCGAGAACCGAAGGTCAGCTTTTGCGTGGTGGACAAAAACGACGTGGTCCCCGACGAGTTCGCCACGTACTATAAGAGCGTCATCGCCTTCGGCCGCGCCCGCCTCCTGGAGGGCGCCGAGGCGGAGCGGGCCGTCTACGACCTGGGGTATAAGTTCAACCCCATCCCGGAAAAGGTCCGGGCGGAGGTGGTCAAGGACCTGGCCCATGTGGCCTGCTTTGAGATCACCGTCGACCACCTGACCGGCAAGCAGGCCAAGGGACTGCTCCCAGAACAGGGCAGTCATATATCTGATATGTGAGGCGGTGAGCATATGCTCGGTTCCATTCTCCTCTCCCTGCTTTTTCTTGTGGGGTATTATGGCCTTTGCGCCGCGGCTTTTATGGCCGGCGGCGCAAGGGCTATGCTGAGAAACGTCTGGCGTGACAAAAAGAGCGTCTTCGCCGTGCTTGCCATACTGCTTCTCAGCACTGCCGGTGTCTGTTACCTGTCCTTCCAGGACCGGTTCGTGTACTACTGGGACTATTCCGGCTACTGGAAGATAAGCATCCAGCAGATCGGGCTCATCTTCTCCGACCCTGATGCAGCTCTGGCGCAGTTGGGCGCCTCCATCGCCCAGAGCGACTATAATTGCCTTCTCCCTACCATAGCGGCCCTTCCTCTGAAGATATCCCAGGCCGTTATGGGTGGCTCCTATCAGCAGTATGTGATCACCAATTATATCGTCTTCATGGTACCCGCCATCCTGGGACAGGCGCTGTGCGCGGTGAAACTGCTGTCGCGCCTGTTTCCCGCAGACCCCGCCGTTTCCGCCGGACGGCGCTTTGCAGGAGCCATACTTTTGGCGGCGCTGTTGCCCGCCGGCTATTACCCCGTACTCCGGGGCTATATCGACGCCGGTATCCTTCTGCCCATGACGGCCGCTGTCTTTCTTCTTCTGGACTATGATCTGACCGCTCCTTTCACCGTACGGAGCCAGTGGCGCGATCTGCTCTTTGTCCTGATGCTCTTACTGGCATGGCTTTCCCGCCGGTACGTCGCCTTCTTCATTATCGGCGCCATCGCTGCCATGTTCAGCCTCGCTCTTATCCAGCTGGCAGTTGGCAAGAAGGAATTACCCCCCCCCCGCTGCCAAAAATCGCGCAAAGAAAAACGCCTCAAAGCGTGGGGCGGGCTCTTCCAGCAGGCCGCCGATCCTGAATGCGCTGTGCCACTTTGCCTATATGGGTGCCGTCGGAGCGGTGGTGCTGTTCGTCTTCTTCCGCTCCTTCGTCCTCAACGCCCTGCTCACCGATTATCGCACCGCCTATTCCGCCTATGACGCCGCTTTTTCCGAAAAACTGAGGGCGCTCGGCAGCTCCTACGGTCTGGCCGCGCTGGCTGCCGTCACCGCTGTCACCATCCTCTATTGCCTGCTCAAAAAACGCGGGCGGGGCACAGTGTTCACCCTGCTCGTCCTGACAGCCGCCACCGCGCTGTCATTCTTCACGGTCCAGAACATGGGCACTCAACACCGCTATCTGGTCCTTGTCCCGCTGTATCTTTTCACCGTCGCGGCTGTCTTTTCCCTCGTTCAAAAAGCGGCCGCCGTCCCCATCCGTGCCTTATCAGCGCTTTGCTGTGCCGCTTTGGCGGCAAATTTCGCCTATGCCTTTGTCCCACCGGCCAGGGCCGTTCTCTCCCCAGTCCGTTCCGCCCTGTGCAACGCCTATGTGCCCCTGCAGCGCAACGATATCGACGAACTGCACGCCCTGCGGGACTATCTTCTGGAGAAGACCGCCCAGGAGGAAAAGCCGGTATATGTTCTGGCCAGCAGTGCCGTCCTGAACGATGATATCATCCGCTGTCTAGACCTTCCTAACAGCCTTCTGGCGCTGCCGACGCTGCTTCTGACCAACCATGTGGATCTGCGGGACGGCTTCCCTCTCAGCTTTTTCTCCGCGGAGGTCGTCGTCACAACCGACCCCATCCAGACCCATCTCTCTGACGGCACCCAGGAGGTCGTCCGCTATCTTGCCCAGCAGGTCCAGGACAGCGATTCAACCATTGGACAGCACTTCCGCCGGGACGAGCGGACCTTCAACCTGGGCAACGGCGTTACGGTGTATATCTACGATCTTGTCAGTCCCTGGCTCATATCCGATCTGGATCCGCTGCGGGAGTATTTCGCCGGGTTGTATCCCGACGCCCCTGACCTGTTCGCAGACAGGCTCACCATGTAGTGACCATTCCCCGGGTCAATTATGAATAGGATATAAGAGAAAAACTGTTGACAACAGTCAAAACAGATGGTAATATACTATAGCCGCTTTGAAAGGGTATGCAAGTTGGGGCCCGACCCCGCACCCGGGACAGCGAGCCCGAAAGGAAGGAATTTTCAAACATGAAGCACGCTATCATCGAGACCGGCGGCAAGCAGTACCGCGTGACGTCCGGCGACGTGATCTTCGTG
>CANQMW010000039.1 GCA_947625045.1 uncultured Oscillospiraceae bacterium | reverse complement strand
GGTGTCCAGGGCGATGCGCTGGGGGGTGTCGGGCATGAAGGGGTTGGGCAGGCGGACGTTGATGACCGTGTCGATGAACTGCTTGGGGTTCAGGATGCCGGGATCCACCACCACGGGCAGGCCCTCGGTGTAGCCCACGGTCTTGATGAGGGCCACCAGGTCCTCGTCCTCCATCTCGTCGCATATGCGCTGATAGCCCAGCAGGCAGCCATAGATGGCCAGGCACGTGTGCAGGGGATTGAGGCAGGTGCAGACCTTCATCTTCTCCACCTTGTCCACCGTCTCCCTATCCGTGAAGATGACGCCCACGGTGTCCAGGGGCGGACGGCCGTTGGGGAAGAGGTTTTCAATGACCAGATACTCGGTCTCCTCGGAGTTCACATAGGGGGCGATGTAGGTGCCAGTGGGGGTGATGGTCATGTCCAGGCCCTCCACGCCGTCGTCCTCCAGCATCTTCTGGATGCTGGGGTCGGGCCGGGGGGTGATCTTGTCGATCATGGTCCAGGGGCAGGACAGCTTCTCCGCCGCGTACTGCACGAACCCGGCGTCCACCTTGCCGTTTTTCGCCCAATTCTCCGCGAAGGCGGTGACGAAGGCGCGGATCTTGTCGCCGTTGTGGGAGCAGTTGTCCGTGCTCACCAGGGCCAGCGGCGTGCCGCCGTGCTGATACCGGGCATACAGGAGGGCGCATACCCGGCCCAGGAAGCTCGTAGCCTTCTCGGGACCGGCCTCGAAGTCAGCGGCGATATCGGCGTGGGTGTTGCCCGCGCCGTCCACCAGGCTGTAACCCTTCTCCGTGATGGTGAAGGTCACCATCTGCAGGCTGTCGGCGCAGAAGTGGCCCCGCAGGGCCTCAAAGTCCTCCGTGCCGGGGGCGGTGAGCAGATAGTCCGCCACGATGGAGCAGATGACTGTCTTGTCCACGGAGCCGTCGGACTTCAGGGTGGCCAAAATGGAGTAATTGTCGTTGGGCTGGTGCATGCCCTCGCCCTCCCGGTTGACGGCGATGACGCCCCGGTCCATGACGCCCTTCTCGATCATCTCCTGGGCCAGACGGGCCTGGAAGGCCTTGAAGAGGTTGCCGCCGCCGAACTGGATCCAGTAGGGGTGCTCCAGGGTCTTGGGGGCGATGTCGGCGCGGTCGAAGGCGGGGATGTGGAAGCCCTTGGCCTCCCACGCGGCCCGCTCATTTTTCAAACTCTCAGCAGTCAGTCTCATTTCCTGGTGGCCCCCTTTTCGATGGCCTCCCACAGGCCCTGGATGTAGCAGGCGCCCAGGGCACGGTCATACAGGCCGTAGCCCGGCATGGCCACCTCGCCCCAGATCATGCGGCCGTGGTCGGGACGGATGGGTCCGTCGAAGCCGATCTCATAGAGGGCCTTCACGATCTCGTACATATCGAAGGTGCCGTCGCTGGAGAGGTGGGCGGCCTCCTCGAAGTTGGTGGGGGAGTGGAACTTCAGGTTCCGCACATGGGCGAAGTGGATGCGGCCCTTGAGACTACGGATCATGTGGGGCAGGTCGTTCTTGAGGTTGGTGCCGTAGGAACCTGCGCAGAAGGTGACGCCGTTGTGGGGGTCGTCCACCATCTTCATCATCCGCTGGATGTTCTCCTCGTTGATGATGATGCGGGGCAGGCCGAACACGCTCCAGGCCGGGTCGTCGGGGTGGATGGCCATCTTGATGTCGTACTTGTTGCACACGGGCATGATGGCTTCCAGGAAGTATTTGAGGTTGGCGAAGAGCTTTTCGTCGTCCACATCCTTGTACATGGCGAACAGCTCCTTCACCCGGGCCATGCGCTCCGGCTCCCAGCCGGGCATGACCGTGCCGTTCATGTCGCCGGCGATGGACTCGAACATCTTCTCGGGCACAAGCGCGTCCACGGCCTCCTGGGTATAGGCCAGCACCGTGGAGCCGTCGGGGCGCACCCGGGCCAGCTCTGTGCGGGTCCAGTCGAACACGGGCATGAAGTTGTAGCACACCATGTGGATGTCTTCCTTGCCCAGGTTCTCCAGGGTCTTGATGTAGTTGTCGATGTACTCGTCCCGGCGGCCCGCGCCGATCTTGATGTCGTCGTGGATGTTGACGGACTCGATGCCGGCGATGTGCATGCCCGCGGCGGCCACCTCGTCCTTCAGGGCCTTGATGCGCTCCTGGGACCAGAGCTCGCCGGGCTGGGTGTCATAGAGGGTGGTGATGACCCCGGTGACGCCGGGGATCTGGCGGATCTGCTGGAGGGTGACGGTGTCGAATTTCGAGCCGTACCAGCGCAATGTCATTTCCATGGTGATACATCTCCTTCTTTATGCTGTATTGAAAGGTGGTTTGCTTACATACGTTCATCCCGCGGCGGAGGCCCAATGACGGTTTTCACCAGTTTTGGCGGCCCCTTCCACGGCTTATTTATACATTTTACCGTATAAAGGGAGACAGTACAAATAACTATTTTTCATATTTCTTATATATGTTTCGGAATATATGGCGCAAACGACATGTGCATTTTTTCAATTTTTTGTTGACATGTTTTCAGTTGCGTGCTACACTTTATACAAATTTGGCGGTGTAAATCGCCGTCAATACAACGATTTTCTGAAAAGAAGGAGAAACGCCATGAAGAAATTCATCTCTCTGCTGATCGCGCTTGCGATGGTCCTCAGCCTGGGCACCGTTGCCTTTGCTGCCGACTATCCCACCAAGGGCATCTCCGTCATCTGCCCCTGGGCTGCCGGCGGCGGCACCGACGCATGCCTCCGTGCCTTCTGCGACGCTCTGGGCCGCCAGCTGGGCCAGACCCTGACCGTTGACAACCTGACCGGCGGCGGCGGCATCATCGGCCACCAGGCTATCGCGGACGCCGATCCCGACGGCTACACCCTGGGCATGATCACCTTCGAGCTGGCCACCTACAACGCTCTGGGCCAGAGCGAGCTGACCGACCTGAGCTATGATCCCCTGTGCCGTGTCAACACCGACGCCGCGGCCATCACCGTCAACGCCGAGTGGGCCGAGGCCAACGGCATCACCGACCTGGCCACCTTCATCGACTACTGCAAGGAGCATCCGGGCGAGGTCCAGATGGGCGGCTCCTCCAACGCCTCCGTGTGGCACATCGGCGGCGGCTATCTGATGAATGAGACCGGCATCGAGATCCAGATGATCACCTACCAGGAAGGCGCTGCCACTGCCGTGCAGAACGCGGCCGGCGGCTTCATCCAGGGCGTGACCGTCTCCCTCGCCGAGGCCCGTTCCTTCATCGAGTCCGGCCACCTGATCTGCCTGGGCGTCATGGACGCTGAGCGCAACCCGTCCTTCCCCGACGTCCCCACCTGCGCCGAGCAGGGCTATGACATCCAGTACTTCACCCAGCGCGGCCTGGCTCTGCCTCTGGGCGTCGACCCCGAGATCAAGGCTGTCCTGGAAGAGGCCTGCGCGGCTGCCGCCGAGGATGAGGCTTTCGTGGAGTTCATGAACAACAACGGCCAGACCATCGCCTACCAGAACTCCGAGGATTATGCCGCGTTCCTGGCGCAGAGCATGATCGACGTTCCCGCGGCCATGGAGGCTGTGGGCCTGGTAGAGGCTGCCGAGGAGCCCGCTGCCTGATACATACAGACAGGGGAGCGATCCTTTGAATGACCCGACGGGCAGGCGAATGCCTGCCCGTCTTTTGATAGACCCTGATTCGGATATAAAGGAGTGATCTCATGAAAAAGACCCAAACGAAGGCGTTCGCCAACCTGGTGGGCTCCATCGTCTTCGGCACCCTGGGCCTGTGGGCGCTGGTACAGACATACAGCTTCCAGGAGGCGGGCGGCGCCACCACCTATGTGCAGCCGGCCGTGTTCCCCCGGATCATGTCCATAGGGCTGCTGATCTTCTCCGTGGCGCTGCTCATCCAGTCCGTGTGGAAGCTTCTGCGCATGAAGCCCGAGGACGACATGGCCCAGCCCGCCGAGAGCATCAATTTTATAAAGGATAAGGGCGTGCTGGCGGGCCTGGCGGTGATCGCGCTGTGCATCCTGTTCGTGGTGGGCTTCGAGCCGCTGGGCTATGTGCTCACCGCGGCGCTGGTGAGCGCGGCCATCATGCTGCTGATCGGCAAGCGCAACGCTCTGCAGATCATCCTGGTCTCGGTGCTGGTGCCGCTGGTCATGTGGCTGTTATTCTACAAGCTGCTGGCCGTGAATATCCCCATGGGCGTGCTGCAGTTCCTGCGCGACCTGGTGGACAAGATCTGAGAGGGGAGGTACTTGCATGAATTGGCAACTATTGGCTGAAAGCTACGCGGCTGTATTCACCAACCCGCAGGTGCTCCTCATGACCCTGCTGGGCGCCGCCGGCGGCGTGCTGCTGGGGGCCATCCCTGGCATGACCGCCACCATGGGCGTGGCGCTTCTCATCCCGTTCTCCTTCGGTATGGACCTGGTGCCCTCCCTGGGCCTGCTGCTGGGCATCTACTGCGGCGGCATGTATGGCGGCTCCATCTCCGCCATCCTCATCCACGCCCCCGGCACCCCCTCCGCGGCGGCCACGCTGCTGGACGGCTATCCCATGTGCCAGAAGGGCGAGGCAGGCAGGGCCCTGTCCGTGGCGATGTTCTCCTCCTTCTGCGGCGGCGTCATCGGCGCGCTGGTCATGACGTTCCTGTCGCCCATCATCGCCAACATGGCGATGAAGTTCGGCCCCGGCGAGATGTTCATGCTGGTGGTGTTCGGCCTGTCGGTCATTATCGCCATCTCCGGCAAGAGCATCGCCAAGGGCATGATAAGCGCCTTCTTCGGGCTGCTGCTGTGCACCGTGGGCCTGGACCCCACCAACGGCATCCCCCGGTATATCACCTACAAGCAGACGGACCTTCTGGAGGGCTTTGAGTTCATCCCCCTGCTGATCGGCCTGTTCGCCGTGGCGGAGATCATCGCCGGCGTGGAACGGATGATCAACGGCAAGGAGAAGCAGGAGCGCTCCACTGAGAAGATCAAGAACGTCCTGCCCGACTGGCACACCATCCTGAAGATCTGGCCCAACATCCTGTCCGGCGGCCTCATCGGCACCTTCATCGGCGCCATCCCCGGCGCCGGCGGCGATATCGCCGTGTTCGTGTCCTACGGCTTCTCCAAGAGCGTCAGCAAGCACCCGGAGCAGTACGGCACCGGCATCCCCCAGGGCGTGGCGGCCACCGAATCGGCCAACAACGGCTGCTCCGGCGGCGCTATGATCCCGCTTTTGAGCCTGGGCGTGCCCGGCGACGCCGTCACGGCCATCATCCTGGGCGCCTTCATCATGAAGGGCATTCAGCCCGGTCCCATGATGTATATATCCGAGCTGCCCACGGTGTACAAGGTCTTTGCGGCCCTGATGCTTGCCAACCTTGCCATGCTGGTGGTTGGCTGCTGCGGCGTGCGGTTCTTCGCCAAGATCGTCTCCGTGGAGAAGAAGATGCTCTATCCCATCATCCTGGTGGTGTCCATTCTGGGCGCGTTCTCCATCAACAAGAGCGTGTTCGACGTGGGCGTGTGCGTGGCCTTCGGCGTCATCGGCTGGCTCATGAACAAGTATGAGTTCCCCCTGAGCCCCATATTGCTGGCGCTGATTTTGGGACCCATGTGCGAGCAGAACTTCGTCCGGTACATGAACATCCAGCATGGCAACTTCTTCGCTATCGTGAAGTCCCCCATCGCCATGGTGTTCGCCGGCGTGGCGCTGCTGGTCATCGTCTACTCCATCTACAACCAGCACAAGATCAATAAGCGCGAGGCCGCGGCCCGCGCGGCGGGAAACGCCGAGTAAATCCAACATAACGGAAAGCCCCGCTCCCGCGGGGCTTTCTTCATCCTGACTTAGAGGTGAGCGCATTGAGACAAGAGGTCATTGAACGCATCCAGGCCAAGAAGATCATCACCATCGTCCGGGGCGTTTACGGCGAGGATATCTGCCGCCTGGCCCGTGCCCTGGCGGCGGGCGGCATTGAGCTGATGGAGGTCACCTTCGACCAGAAAAATAAAGATTCCTGGCAGGATACCGCCGCCGCCATCCGGGCCATTGGCGAGACCATGGAGGGAAAGCTCATCGCCGGGGCCGGCACGGTCACTACCCCGGAGCTGGCGGAGATAGCCCATGACGCCGGGGCGGCGTACATCGTCTCGCCCAACGTGAACGAGGCGGTCATCCGCCGGACCCGGGAGCTGGGCATGGTGTCCCTGCCCGGGGCATTGACCCCCAGTGAGATATGGAATGCCTGGGAGGCGGGGGCGGACTTCGTGAAGGTGTTCCCCGCGGCCCAGCTGGGCCCGGCCTACATCAAGGCCGTCCGGGGTCCATTGAACCATATTCCCATGCTGGCGGTGGGCGGCGTCAACGAGCACAACATCGCCGACTTTTTGAAGGCCGGCTGCGCCGGCGCCGGCGTGGGCGGCAACCTGGTGAACAAGCAGTGGATAGCCGAGGGCCGGTGGGACGATATCACCGCCCTGGCCCGGGCCTTTGTAAAGGCCTGCGAATAAGCGTAGAACAAGACAGAGAGGCCTCCGGCAGTTTGCCGGAGGCCTTGAAGCTTATTACCGGTCCACCAGGGGCACCAGCACGTTGTTGACGAACACATAGGCGGTGGGGCGGATGAGGGGCCGGAACTGCCGGCGGCCATGGTCCAGGGCCTGGCGCTTGGAGAGCTTCTTTATCAGTTTGCAAACGGTCATCTTAATATCCTCCCGTAAGTTATTTTTGATGGTCCTATTATGCCGGAACGGGCGGAAAGAATATTGCATTTTCATTTGAATTATGGCATGATGATATTGCAAATCGCAGGGGAGGCGGAACTATGAGCCAGATGACGGTGGACGAGAAGAAGCTGCGGTATATGGAGTATATCCACCGGGAGACGGGGGAGCGGCACCACACCAACGAGGAGGACATGCGCCAGTACGAGCTGCTCCGGGCCGGGGACCCGGGGACCGTGGCGGAGGCGGACAGGATGTTCGCGTCGGGCCTGGCCGGCCACGTGTCTGACGACCCGGTGAGAAACTGCAAGTACCTGTTCGTGGCCTCCGTCACCATGGCTTGCCGCACGGCCATGGCCGCGGGGATGGAGCCGGAGCGGGCCTATAACAGCAGCGACCTCTATATCCGGCGGATGGATGAGATGGACACGGTGGAGGACGTGGTCCGCCTGCGCCATGAGATGTTCGAGTTCTACTTAAAAGAGGTCCGGGCGGTGCCCAAGCGGACGCCCTATTCGAGGCCGGTGGCCCGGTGCGTGGACTATATCTATGAGCACCTGCACCAGCGCATCACCGTGCCGGACCTGGCGGAGCATGCGGGACTCACAGAGAGCTACCTGTCCACGCTCTTTAAAAAGGAGACGGGCCGGAGCATATCGGACTACGTGCTGGACAGGCGCATCGAGGCGGCGGGGAACATGCTGAAGTTCTCCGATTACTCCTGCGCCGACATCGGCGCCATCCTGGCCTTCAGCTCCCAGAGCCATTTCATCCGCGCCTTCAAGGCCCGCACCGGCCTGACGCCCCGGGCCTACCGGGAGCGGTATTTCGAGGCGTGAGCCGCTTGACAGGCCCATGGAAATCGGCTAAAATACCTTAAAATACGAAGATTTCGTGGCCATGCGGGCGAGGAACCAGTATGGCTGAACAAGAGAACCGGGTGGGAATCCCGGACGGTACCGCCGCTGTATGCGTGTGAGGCCTCTCATGGCGAAAGCCGGTCACTGGAGCGATCCGGGAAGGCGAGAGACCGGGAGGGCAGAAGCCCTCGCACACGCGAGCCAGAAGACCTACGAAGTCCGATGATGACCGGCCTCCGCGCGCTACGGGGGGCGGCTCGTTCGTTGCACGGAAAAACGGCCGGGGCAGCTCCATTGGGGCGCCCCGGCCTTATATTTTGGAGGACAAGAACCATGAAAAAGAGCACGAAGATCATTGCAGCTGTAGCGGCGCTGGTGGGCGCGGCGGCCATTTTACTGGCCGTCTATCTGGGCACCCGCCCCGAGACGGCGGCGGGCAGCAAGACCATCGAGGTGGAGGTGGTCCACGGCGACGGCAGCCAAAAGACTTTCACCTATAATACCGACGCCGAGTACCTGGGCCAGGTGCTCCAGGAGGAGCAGGGACTCATCGAGGGCGAAGACGGCCAGTACGGCCTTTATATCACCGCTGTGGACGGGGAAGAGGCCGTGTACGAGACCGACGGCGCCTACTGGGCCCTCTACGAAGGGGAGGACTATGCCCAGCAGAGCATAGACGAGACGCCTATCGAAGACGGCGGGCAGTATTCCCTGGTCTACACTATTGGGTAAGAAGAGCGCCACGCTCCGCCAGCTTTCCTTTTTTGCCATCCTGGGAGCCATCACCTTTGGGGGCAAGGTGGTGATGATGGGCCTGCCCAACATAGAGCCCGTGTCCCTCATGGTGCTGCTCTTTGGGGCGGTGCTGGGGCGCAGGGCGCTGTACCCCGTGTATGTGTACGTGGCGCTGGAGTGCCTCCTGTTTGGGCTCAACCTGTGGAGCGTCAATTATCTGTATATATGGCCCCTGCTGGCCCTGCTGGGGTGGCTCTTCCGGGAGATGGCCAGCCCCTGGGGCTGGGCGGTGCTGTCCGGGGCCTTCGGGCTGGGGTTCGGGCTCCTCTGCGCGCCGGTGTATCTTGTCACCGGGGGATGGGCCTTCGCCGTGAGCTGGTGGGTCTCCGGCATTCCCTTTGACCTTCTTCACTGCGCCGGGAACTTCGTCATCGCCCTGGCGCTGTTCAAACCCCTCCGCCGGACGCTGGAGCGGCTTTGGGCGCGGATATGAAAATGAGCCGGTCAGCCGCGATTGGCATAGCGGTTTTGACAATGATAGATACTTGCCGAGGCCATATGACTGTGATATAATGACGTCGCCACACAAGCTGAATAATACGCCGTACATTGGGATACGTTCATTTGGCAAGAACGTATCTCCCGTTTCGTATCCCAGTGTACGAGCGTCAGGCTTGTGTGGCAACAAGCGGAGCTATGCGTTTTTGTAGGGCGTGTGGCTTCGGTCACACGCCTTTTTTCACAGGTTGGAGGGAAATATGGTCGATTACAAAGAGATGTATCTTAAGATGAATCGAGCAATAGAGAAGGCTATCAACATCTTGGTAGAGGCCCAGCGGGAATGCGAGGAAGATTATCTGAGGCAGACAGACCCACCAACGAAGCCAACAAAGGAGGGGAAAGTGATCCCCATAATGACAGAGACAACTCCCGACACGTAAGGTGCCGGGAGTTGTTTCATGATCAGTTATTTTTTGTGTTTTTACGCGTTGGGATATTGCCGTCAAGCTGGATGTTGACGCCAGGTCACGTTGAAGTATTCAGTGGACTAACAGCACGCACGTCTCCACATGGGCACAGCGCGAAAACATGTCCACGGCGGTGCAGCGCTCCGCTTTGTAGCCCAGTTCATCCAGGCGCTTCAGGTCCCGGGCCAGGGTGGCCGGGTCGCAGGAGACATAGACGATCCTCTCCGGGGCCATGTCCGCCATGGCGGTGAGCACCGCCTCGTCCATGCCCTTCCGGGGCGGGTCGGTGATGATCACGTCGGGGCGCAGCCCCTCCGCCGCGAGGGCTGCGGCCACGTCCTTGGCGTCGCCGCAGATATACCGGGCGTCCACGCCGTTGGCTCGGGCGTTGGCCCGGGCATTTTCGATGGCGGCGGGGACGATGTCGCTGCCGATGAGCCGGGCCGCGTCCCTGGCCACGGCGAGACCGATGGACCCAGCGCCGCAGTAGAGGTCCAGCACCGTCTTCCCGGCGGGCCCGGCATACTCGCCCGCGACAGTATAGAGCTTCTCCGCCTGGGCAGTGTTCACCTGGAAAAAGGCTAGGGGGGAGAGAGTCAATTTTGCCCCGCAGATGGTCTCCTCTACGGTATCCTCGCCCCAGAGAAGGCGGATATCGCCGTTCAGAACCACGTTGCCCGGCTCCCTGTCCACGCACAGAAGCACGCCGGTGAGCTCCGGGCAGGCCCGGCGCAGGGCGTCCGTGGCGCCTTTGTCCACATTGCCTGCCGCCACGATGCAGGCGGCGAAGTGGGAGGAGGTACGGCGCAGGAACAGGTGGCGGATGAGCCCTTTGCCCGTGGCCTCGTCATAGGCGGGGACGCTGTTCTCTTTCATCCACCCCAGCAGGGCCGCCGCGGCTTTATCGAAACACTCCGGCTGCAAAAGGCATCGCGCCGCAGGGACGACCTCATGGCTCCGGGCCCGGTAAAAGCCGCAGACTGGCCCAGGGGCGAAGTTATAGATGGCCTTGTTCCGGTAGCCCTCGGTGCGCTCCGCGCCGATGATACGCTCCGCCCGCAGATCCAGGCCGCCGATGCGCCGCAGGGCGTCGTTGACCCGGTCCAGCTTCAGCCGCTTTTCCAGATCATAGTCCATGTGGAGCATATCGCAGCCGCCGCACTTGCCGAAGGCGGGGCAGCCCGGGTCGCGCCGGTGGGGGGAGGGGACGAGCAGTTCCTCGCCCCGGCCGAAGACCGCCGTCTTCGTCACCTTCACGATGCGCACCCGCCACGTCTCCCCCGGCAGGGCCCGGGGCACGAATACCGCCCGGCCGCCCACGCGGCAGACCCCGGCGCCCTGAGAGGTGGTCCCGTCCACGGTGCACTCGAATATGGCGTTTTTCACAAGCTCATTTTCCATGGCCCCATTGTATCATACATGGGCAGGAAATGGGCGGTTTTTCTTTCCAGGGGGCAGGTTTTCGCGGAAAAGGGTTGTATTTGAGGGGAATATGTGTTACAATGCTCGTAACTTTTGTTACATAGTTTACCGCGAGGTTACAAAATGAGCAAAACTTCCAACGCGATGCGAAATGTACTGGCTCTGCTGGTGACGCTGGCCATGGTCCTGGGCATGGCGCCCGGGGCGATGGCGGCGGAGGCCCCGCCCCAGGCGGAGGTGCCCCCCGCGGCGGAGGAACAGCCCCCCGTCCAGGAGGAAGCGCCCGTGCCGGAGGAAGCGCCTGTCCCCGAGGAGACGCCGGTCCCCGAGGAGACGGTCCAGCCCCTGCCGGAGATGACCCCTGCGCCGGAGGAGACGCCCGTGCCGGAGACGCCCGTGCCGGAGACGCCCGCGCCTGACCCCACGGAGCCGCCCCTGCTGGAGCCAACCCCGGCCCCAGAGCTCACGCCGGAGCCCCAGGCCCAGGACGCGCCGGAGGCCATATCTGCCGCGGACTATGACCCGGAGGACCCCATCTATTACAAGATGAGCCATCTTTCGGCGGCCGATCTCCCCTCGGCGGCGTCCGTCACCACGGACTCCTTCGATAAGTTCACTCCCCGGACCCTCGCTGCCAACGAGACCCTGCGCCTGGGCGTGGACGTGTCCGCCTACCAGCACACCATCGACTGGGGCCAGGCGGCGGCCAGCGGTCTGGACTTCGCCATCATCCGGGTGGCCTATCGCACCACCGGCTCCGGGGATCTGAAGCCGGACGGCTACTTTGCCCAGAACCTGGCCGGGGCCAAGGCCGCGGGCCTCAAAGTGGGCGCGTACATATTCTCCCAGGCCATCACCGAGGAGGAGGCCGTAGAGGAGGCCCAGTACCTCATGAAGCTGGTGCAGGGCTACAGCATCGATCTGCCCCTGGTGTTTGACTTTGAGTACGCCGGCGGCCGGCTCTATAAGGGGAAGCTCTCCCGCCAGGAGGGCACGGACGTGTGCAACGCCTTCTGCCAGGCCGTGGAGGCCGGCGGCTATGAGAGCATGGTCTACTCCAACCTCTCCATGCTGTACAACGACCTGTACCGGGAGCAGATGGGAAGGCTGTGGCTGGCTCACTGGGCGAAGCAGACCACCTATACCGGCCCCTATGAGTACTGGCAGTGCGGCTACGACAAGGTCAGCGGCATCGAGAACGTGGTGGACATGGACTTCTGGTTCGACCCGGGCGGGAAGCAGACCCCTCCCGGCCAGCAGCAGGTAAGACCCACCGCCACACCAAGGCCAACGGCCACGCCCCAGCCTACGGCGACACCCACGCCCCAGCCAACGGCGACGCCTGAACCCACCCCGAAGCCCCCGGAGGTGAAGAACCCCTTCGGGGACGTGGCCTCCGGCAGCTGGTACTACAGCGACGTGATGGCGGCCTACGGCGCGGGCATCGTGAAAGGCCAGACCGACACGGTCTTCGCCCCCAACGCCACCGCCACCCGGGGCCAGGTGGTCACCATGCTCTACCGCATGGAGGGGGAGCCCGCCGTGCCCACAGCGGCGGCGTTCCTGGACCTGACCCAGGATTATTATAAAAACGCGGTGAACTGGGCCGCAGGCAATAAGATCGTCAGCGGCACCTCCAGCACCACCTTTTCCCCGGGCAGCAACATCACCCGGGAGCAGCTGGCCACCATGCTCTACCGCATGGAGGGAAGCCCCGCCGTCAGCGGGAACTTAAGCAAGTTCTCCGACGGCAGTTCCGCCCAGGAATATGCCCGGGACGCCCTCATATGGGCCGTGAGCAGGGACATCCTCCGGGGCAACGCCGACGGCACGCTGGCGCCGGGGGCCTCGGCCACCCGGGCGGAGGTCTGCGCCATGCTGATGCGCTACGACAAGCTGTGACGACTTACAAAAAACGGAACACCTCAGGTGTTCCGCTTTTTGCGAAAAAATGCTTTTCTTTTTTGCGATATTGTTGTAAAATACAATATTATGACAACTTACGCAGTTGAGGTGAGCGTGTGAAGAAGAACGGATTGGGCACCGGCGTGATGTACGTGATGCTGGTGCTGCTGATCGTGGGCCTGGTATTTCTGGTGTTTTTCAACTACCGGGCCAATAAGGAACAGAACGACGCCATCCAGGCGGCCATTGAGGCCCTGAACGCCACGCCGACGCCAGAGCCCACGGCCACCCCGGAACCCACGGCGGAGCCGGACCGGAATACCCAGTTCGTGACACTGTCCTTTGCCGGGGACATCATCGGTCAGGCGGGCCTCACTACCGAGGCCCAGCGCACGGAAAACGACGGCACGGCCTATGACTTCACCGATGAGCTCTCCGGCGTGCGTGCCGCGGTGGAGAACGCGGATCTGGCGGCCTGCACCCTGGTGAGCACCCTCACAAGCTCCGGCGCCTATGAGGCCTACCAGATGCCCCGGTCCATGGCCGACGGGCTCAAAAACGCCGGCTTCGACCTGGTGAACGCGGCCACGGACCATCTGCTGGACCGGGGGCTCACGGGCCTGGTGGAGACAGTGGATACCCTGCGCAATACGGGCCTCGGCGTCCTGGGCGCTTACAGCACCGAGGGCAGCCGCTCTCTGCCCATGGCGGAGAAAAACGGCATGAAGATCGCCTTTTTGAGCTATACCTATGGCACGGCGGGCACGGGAGCCCAGCCCGTGTCCGTGGCGGAGAACCCCTGGTGCATCGACCTTCTGACCACGGATTATATGACGGAGAAGCAGACCATAGATTACGATAAGATCGACGCCGATATATCGGCGGTAAAGGACGCCGGGGCGGACATCGTAGTGTGCTTCGTCTACTGGTGGGACAGCGCCCAGTACTACACCGAGCCCCGCCAGAGCCAGACAGAGCTAGCCCAATACCTCTTTGAAAACGGCGTGGACGTGCTCATCGGCGGCGGGGTGAAGGTGCCCCAGCCCATCCAGGTCCAGGTGGTGGAACGCTCCGACGGAACCAAGGCCAACTGCGTGGCCTGTTACAGCCTTTCCAACCTCATGAGCTGCTTCAACGACAACTATACCAACATCTCCGCCGTGGTGGACATCCAGCTGAGCCGGGACATCGAGAGCAGCGAGGTGTGGATAAGCTCCGTGGCCGCGAAGCCCCTGTTCATGGTGGATACCAGCGACTATGAGGGCTATACCGAGCCCATGTTCCGCTACCGGGTGCTGGACGCCCGGGAGGCCATAGGCATGTATGAGCAGGGCCAGGGCGGCCCCCTGTCCTCCGGGGCCTATGAGGCGGCCCGGCAGGGGGTGGAGGACCTGATGGGCCTGCTGGGCAATGAGTATGATGCCATGAACGGCGGCGCGGCATTGCAGTTCCCCTACTGAAGCAGCAGCGCCCCCACATAAGTATATACCGCGGCGAACACGCCGCACAGCGCCCGGCCCGCAAGGTGCCGGGCGCAGCTTATATCCGTGTCCGACAGGACCCCCATGGTCTGGCAGTGGACGGATAGGCCGCCCCAGCCGATGATGAGCCCCGCGCAGGCGAGGTGAGCTGGCGTGGGGGGAAGCCCCGCAAAGGCGGCCACGCCGCCCCCCAACTCCAGAAAGCCGGTCACCAGCGCCCGAGTGAGGGGAGGAAGGGCGAGAAAGGGCGTCAGCGCTCCCACGATGGCCCCGAAAAGCACCACATAGCCGCACACGGCCAATGTGGAGCTCACCGCCTTGCCCACAGCGGCGGGCAGGGCCTTGGAAAAGGGCTGGACAGGCGGGGGCGCGGGCGTCTCCCCGGTGGGCGGCGTCTTGCCCCGAAACAGGAGCCCCACCGTGGCGGCGCCCAGGGCGTGGGTAACGAACAGGAGCGCCCCCGCCGCCGGGCTTTGAAACACCGCCCCCGCCGCGCCCAGGATGAAGGCGGGGCCGGAGTTGTTGCAGAAGGCGGCGAGCCGCTCTCCCTCGTCCCGGGACACCAGCCCCGCCCGGCGCAGGTCCGCCGTCACCGACGCGCCCAGAGGATAGCCCCCGGAGAGGCCCAGAATGAACGCCTGGGCCCCGGCGGGGGAGACGCGGAACATGCGCCCCACGGCCCGGCCCAGCCCGCCGCTCAAAAGCGCCGGCAGGCCCAGCGCGGTCAATAGGTTTGAAAGCGTGAAGAAGGGCAGCAATGAGGGGGCCAATGTGGCCCCGCAGACAGAGAGGGCGCTCCTCGCCCCGGCGGCGGCCTCCTGAGAAAGGCACATGAGCCCTATCCCCAGGGCCAGGACGGAAAACAAAGGCAGATACTTTTTCATGGGGAAAGCCTATGCGCCCCCAGTCCTTTTTTTGCCTCGCCCGGCATACTATCCTTCGGGTGATGAAAATGGAAAAGAGGACCATCGCGCGAAAGATGCTCTCCCGGCTGGACATTCCCGCCGAGGCGGCCACGGCCGCGCCCCGTATCACTATCTCCGGGGACGGCCGGGTGCTGGTGGAGGGCCACCGGGGGCTTTTGGAGTACGCCGGGGACCGGATCGCCGCCGCCGGGCCGGGCTGCCGCATCCTCATCAAGGGGGAGGGCCTGGGCCTGGTGGCTATGAACCGGCGGGAGATGGTTGTGTCCGGCCGTCTGTGGGCGGTGGAGCTTCAATGACGTGGGCGCGGTATATCACGGGCTGGGTGACGGCCCGGGTGAGCGGCGCGGCGCCGGAGAAGTTCCTGTGCGCCCTGGCGGAGCGGGGCATACCCTTCTGGGAGGCGGGGCCGCCGGTGGACTATGCCCTCACGGTGCGCATCCCCTGGCGGGCGGCCCGGCTGGTGGAGCCCCTGGCGGCGTCCTTGGGCTGCGAGGGCACCGTCCTGCGCCGCCACGGCCTGCCGGCCCTGGCGAGGCGGCTCAAAAACCGGTACTTCCTGTGGGCTGGCCTTGTCCTGGTGCTGGTGCTCTTATACGCGGGCAGCGCCTTCATATGGGAGATAGACATTGAAGGAAATGATACCGTCCCCGACGGGGTCATTCGCCAGGCCCTCAGCCAGTGCGGGGTGGACATCGGTTCCTACTGGCCCGGCATGAGCCAGGACGCCGTGCGAAACGGCGTCATCCTCCGGGTCCCGGGGATCCGGTGGATGACCGTCACCATGCGGGGCAGCCACGCCCGGGTCATCATCCGGGAGCGGTACGACCACCTGCCCGTAGTGCCAGAGCGGGAGTACGCCAACATCGTGGCCCAAAAGGCGGGGCTCATCGAGCATGTGGACGCCTTTCAGGGCACCGCCCTTACGGAGGAGACGAAGGCCGTCCTGCCCGGGGAGACGCTAATCGGCGGGTATATCACCGGCCGTATCGGCGTCCAGGGGCCCGTCCGGGCCGTGGGCGCCGTCACTGCCCGGACTTGGTATGAGCTGACGGCCAAAATGCCCGCCCAGGCCATGGAAAAGGCCTATACGGGGCGAACTCATACCCGCTGGGCGCTGGTCATAGGAAAAACCCGGATAAATTTTTATAAAGACAGTAGTATTTGCCCCGCCGGTTGTGATAAAATCATAGAGGAGTATCCCCTGGCGAAAAATGGGCTCTTCGCCCTGCCCCTGACGCTGGTGAAGACCACCTACGCGCCCTATGAGGTGACCGCCGGGGAGGATAGCGGCCTGCGGGGTGAATTGGAGGCCCGGCTCCGGGAGACGCTGGCCGATGAAATTGGCGAAGACGGCGAGGTGCTCTCCAGCCGCTTTTCCGCCTCTCAGAAGGACGGGGCCTTCTACGGCACCCTGCGGGCGGAGTGCCGGGAGCAGATCGGCGAGACCGTGCCCTTTACGGATCAAGACCTGGCGGACGTCCAGGATAAAGTATTACATGCGAAGGAACAGTGGCAATGACAGAGAGAACCATGCAGATCGACCGGATGGAGAACGTGATCAGCGTATTCGGCTCCTTCGACCAGAATCTGCGCATCATTGAGACGGAACTGGGCGTGACCATCACCAACCGGGACGAGAATTTGAAGATCGCCGGGGAGGCGGAGAACGTCATGCACGCGGAGAAGGCCATCGACGGGCTTCTCTCCCTGGCGGCCCGGGGCGAGGCCATCGACAGCCAGAACGTGCGCTACATCATCAAGATGGTCCTGGCCGGCCAGGAGGACAAGATCGGCGACCTGGCCCGGGGGGTCATATGCGTCACCGCCAAGGGCCGGCCCGTGAAGCCCAAGACCATCGGCCAGAAGACATACGTGGACGCCATCAAAAATAACACCGTCACCCTGGG
>CANQMW010000038.1 GCA_947625045.1 uncultured Oscillospiraceae bacterium | reverse complement strand
TCTTTTTCCCCATAATAATGCTCCCTCCATGGATACAGTGTCCTTTTTCACTGTCTTCCATTGAGGGAGCATATCAGTTTCCGCCGGGCGGCTCTATTGTTCGTTTTAAGCACTTGCGATGACAGCTCTTACCGCATGGCGAACACGGCCAGGACCGCGAAGGCCGCCAGGGTCAAAAGCGTGCTCAGGGACATAGTGGCCGACACATAGTCCCGCTGGCCCTCGAACTTTCCCGTCACCGGGATGACGAAGGAGGCGGGCAGGGAGAAGGCCAGCATCAGCGCGAAGAGCATGGACTTGGGGATGGCGCCGAACAGGGAGATAATGGCTATGCTCACGCCGCAGAAGGCCCACATGACCAGAAGCCGCCCTATGGCGGTCATGGCGACCGGCTTCATGAGAGACTTATCCAGCGCCGCGTCGTGGCCCAACGTCAGCAGCACCAGCACGCCGGTGGGCGCGGTGATGTAGTTGATGACGGCAGAATAGATGTCGTATCCGACATTGGACTCCAGCCACTCGTCCACCCCCAGCAGGCCCAGGGCGATGCCGATGAGCATGGCGTCGAAGGCGGGGGACGTGAGGGCCTGCCGGGCCACATCCTTGATCTTGGGGCTCTCCCCCTCGGTGATCTTCAGGATGGGCACCACCAGCAGGAACAGGAACACCGTGTGGCCCACGTCGATGATGGCCATGTCGCTGGTCCCCTGCTGGCCGAAGAGCATGGCGATGAGGGGATAGCCGATGGAGCCGCACTCCATGGTGGCGAACAGGAACGGCATGGCGCCGCCCCGGCCGGGGAAGAACTTCCGCAGGGCGAAGCCCAGGGCGAACTCCGCCGTCACGGCCACGAACACCACGATGATAACGCTCAGGGACTGGACGGTGTAGTCCGCGAAGAGGAAGGCGTTCAAAAGCACCGCCGGGAGCATGATGTAGCTGACCAGGTTTTTTAAGGTCTGGCACCCCGAGGCGTCCAGGATATGCAGCCGCCGGCACACCATGCCGCAGACGAAGGCGGTCATGATAGGCAGCAGGATACGGATGACGGAAGCGACCATAGGCCGGTCCCCCTTTTCTCAGAAGATAAAGACCGGACGCCCGGGGCGCCCGGTCTTACGTGCGTATAAGGAAGCCTTACGCTTTTATGGTATCGTGATAGAACTCCAGGGCCTCCTTGTCGGTGGCGCCCTTGTGCACGATCATAGCCACCGCCTGGGCCATGGCCTCGGGGTGCTCGCTCTGGAAGATGTTCCGGCCCATGTCCACGCCGTGGGCGCCCTTCTGCATGACGCCGTAGGCCATCTTCAGCGCGTCCGGCTCGGCCAGCTTCTTGCCCCCGGCCACCACGATGGGCACCGGGCAGGCCGCCACCACTTCCTCGAAGTTCTCGCAGTCATATGTCTTGACCACCTGCACGCCCATCTCGGCGATGATGCGGGTGGCAAGCTTGAAAAACCGGTCGGTGCGGGCCATGTCCTTCCCCACGGCGCAGACGCCCATGGTGGGGACGGAATAGCGCATGCCGGCGTTGATGACTTGGTTCAGATTGTCCAGGCTGGAGAGCTGCCCGTCCGCGCCGATGAAGGTCTGCACGGCCATGCAGTCGGCGCCCATGCGGATGGCGTCCTCGATGTCCACCGCCACCACCTCATGGCTCAGGTCATCCTGGAGCATAGAGGAGCCGGAGGTGACCCGCAGGGCCAGGCTCTTCACCGTCTCCGGGGCCACGCAGGTGCGAAGCGCCCCGCGGGTGCCCATGAAGCAGTCCACGTAAGGGGCCAGCCGGGGCAGCAGCAGGTCCAGCCGCTCCAGGCCCGCAGTGGAGCCCATGAAATAGCCGTGGTCAAAGGCGAACATAACGGTGTTGCCGCTCTCGGGATTGAAAATATTGGCCATGTGGCGCTTCATGCCCCAGTCCAGGCTGTTGATGCCCTTGAGATAAAATCCCTTCTGGTTGGCAAAGGGTACGTCCACGTGATAGTCCTTTGAGACCTTCAGGCCCTCCAGATCAGCCATAATACACTCTCCTTTAGTCGAAAGATAACAGTTTTCGCGTTTGTGTTACAGGGTCTCCCCCGCCGCGAACGGCGGGGGAGATGGTTTGCGTTGGGAAGAAACTCAGAAGTCGTAGTTGTCCATGTTCTCGGCGTTGAACACAGCGCGCTCGGGCAGCAGCACAACACCGTTGTTGACGTCGGCAGTCTCGTCGTCGGGGTTCAGGCAGTCGTTGGCCATGACCTCAACATCGCCGATGCCGGGGACGCTGATGGTATCGCCCACGGTGACCTCATTGCCGGCGGCCAGGTAAGCGGCCACATAGCAACCCAGAGCGCCCTGGATCTTGCAGTCCCACAGGCCCCAGTTGAACAGGGTGCCGTTGGTGCAGTAGCCCTTGATGGCGTTGGGGGTGGCGAAACCGGTGATGGTCACGTCGTCCTTGGTCAGACCCTTGTTCTCGGCAGCCTGCAGCTGGCCGGGCAGAGCGGTGGAGTCGTTGCAGATGATGAGGTCGATGTCGGGATGCGCGTCCAGAACGGCCTCGCCCACGGTGATGGACTTCTCAGCGTCCTGCTCGGAGTAGTAGTTGTCGGGCTCCACGTTGGTCCAGTTGGGATAGTTCTCGGCGATGATCTTCTCGCCCTCGACCTGCCAGGAGTTCTGGTCAGTCACAGTGGCCTGAGAGTAGTGCCAGCAGTAGTTGACCTCGTCGGCGGCGGGATCGACACCGCGGTCCTCAAGACCGGCGACAGCCAGGTCCACCAGCATCTGGCCCAGGACCTCAGGAGTGCCCTGAGAGACCATCAGGTCACGGTCGGCGACCAGGGCGTCGGAGTCCCAGGTGGTCACGACCACGCCAGCGGCGCGGGCTTCCTGCAGCGCGTCGGAGACGCCGGCGGCGTCAACGGTGGAGATGCAGATGGCATCCACGCCGGAGGCGACAGCCTGGTTGATGACGGCGACCTGCGCGGCAGCGGAGGCGGTGGCGTCGCCCATGTACTCCACGGTGATGCCCCAGTCCTCAGCGAACTCCTGGGCGCCCTGGTTGGCGACCTCGAAGAACGCGTTGCCGGTCACCTTGGGGATGAAGGCGACGGTCATGCCCTCGACGGAAGCGGGCTCAGCGGCAAAGGCGACAGCGCCCAGGCTGAGGACCATGACGAGCGCGAGGATGATGGATACGGTTTTCTTCATGTTGATATCCTCCTAAAAGATTTATATCCCGGGGCCCATGACTCCCCTGAATACCGATGTTACGAGCCGGCCTTTTCCTTGTTGGGCCGGAGCTTTCCCAGCTTCGCCTGGACGGAGGGCATGTTCACCAGGGCGCGGCCAACCACCACGACCACCAGCAGCACGCCGATGGGGATGTCCAGGTACTGGGTATTGATCTTGAAGCACAGCGGCATGCCGAAGCGTAAAAGGCCGATGGCGATGGACGCCAGGGCGGTGCCCAGGATGGAGCCCTTGCCGCCGGTGGAGAGGGTGCCGCCCAGCACGCAGGCGGTTATGATGTTCATAGTAAGGTTGCCGCCGATGTCGCTCTTGGAGGTGCCCAGGTACGCGGTCATGACCACGCCCGCGACGGCGGCGGACACGGCCGCCAGGATGTAGGTGCTCATGATGATGAGGCGGCTGTTGATGCCGGAGTACTCCGCGGCGGTCTGGTTCACGCCCACGAGATAGATCTTCCGGCCGTACTTGGTCCGGTGCAGCAGGAACCAGGCGATGACCGCCAGCGCCAGGAAGATGATGATCTGCATGGGTATGACGCCGAAGACCTTCGTCTTGCTGATGGCCTTGAAGGCGTCGGGGAAGCCGCTGATGCCCTTATAGGCCTCCGTGCTGGAGAGAGAGGACACCAGAAGCGCCAGGCCCGAATAGAGGAAGCTGCCGCCCAATGTCACCACCATGGCCTGCACGCCGCAGTAGGCCACGAAAAAGCCGCTCAGCGCCCCGCACAATGCCGCGCAGAACACCGCCAGCGCCACCGCCGCCCAGATATTCAGGCCGAAGTCCTGCCAGGCCACGCCGATGATGATGGACGTAAGGCCCACGATGGACGACACCTGGATATCGATGCCGCCGGTGATCATCACCATGGTGACGAAGATGGAGATGATGCAGATGGAGATGAAGTCGTTGGAGGCCGTCATCAGAAGGGGGATGCGCAAAAACTTGGGGTTGGCGGAGCCGAACACCACGAATTCCAGCACCAGCAGCAGCACCAGAAAGCTGTTCCAGCCCGCGTTGGGCCCCTTAAAGAGCTTCTTCATTCCGCCGCCTCCTTCGTCACTTTCTCGGTGCGGGCGGCCAGCCGGGCCCGGCGGTTCTTCACCGCGGCCCGCTTCTGCAGCAGCGCGTCGGCCACCACGATGGTCATCAATATCACGCCGGTGATGGCGTTATCATAGTTGGAGGAGAAGCCCATGAACACCAGCAGGTAGCTGATGGAGGCCATGATGACCGCGCCGATGGCGGCGCCGATCACCGTGCCCACGCCGCCGGAGAGGCTTATGCCTCCCAGCACGCAGGCGGCCACCGCCTTCATCTCATAGCCATTGCCGCTCAAAGAAGTCACGATGCCGATGCGGCTGGCGAAGATGATGCCGCCCAGGGCGGCCATGACGCCGCATATCACGTAGGCCCATATCTTCGTGGCCGTGGCGGGGATGCCCACCAGGTCCGCGCCGCCGGCGTTGTCGCCCACGGCGATGAAGTACCGGCCCTTCCGGGTGCGGGTCAGAAGGAAGTGGATGATCACAGTCAGCAGCACCGCGCAGCAGTAGTAGATGGAGAAGTTGCCGATGAGGGTCATGGACGAGATGTCCTTGAAGCTCTTAGGCAGCTGGTTGACCTGCTGCACGCCCACGGTCAGGTACATGAGCCCCCGCAGGATGCCGTTGGTTCCCAGGGTGAAGATCAGCGACGGCACCTTCATCACCGCCACGCCCCAGCCGTTGATGAGGCCCACGATCACGCCGATGACCAGCCCCACGCCGAAGGCCAGAAACCAGTTCTGGCCGTTCTGGATCATGGTGCCCACCACCGCGGCCACGAACCCCAGGTTGGAGCCCACGGACACGTCTATCTCGCCGGTGAAGATGGCGAAGGCCATGCCCACGGCGATGAGGGTGTACACCACCGAGGTGTTGAAGCAGGCCGTGACGTTCTCCGCCTTCAGGAAGCTGGGGTTGATCACGCCCACGATCAGGAACAATGCCACCAGGAAGCAGAAGCTGGATACCTCCCGGGCCTTGAGGACTTTTTTGATCACGCTCACGCTCCGATCTCCTCCTCCCCGGCGATACCGAAGGCGGCCGCCATCAGGTTGTCCTGATTGATATCGCCCTTTTTGAATTCCGCGTTGATGCGGCCCTGATACATGGTCACCGCCCGGTCAGCCAGCTCCACGATCTCCTCCATGTCGCTGGAGATGAGCAGCACGCTCACGCCCTGCTCCCGCAGCTGGTGGATGATGCTGTACACGTCGCCGCGGGCGGCGGCGTCGATGCCGCGGGTGGGTTCGTCCAGTATGACGATCTTGGGCTCCGGCGCCAGGGAGCGTCCGATGACCACCTTCTGCTGGTTGCCGCCGGAGAGGCTGCCCAGGAGCTGGTCCTGGCCGGTGATCTTGGTGCGGAAGCTCTTCACATATTTATCGGTGATCTCCCGCTCCGCCTTCCGGCTGAGGAACACCTTCCCCAGCGCGCCTTTATAAAGTGTCGCGCTGGTGGTGTTGGCCGCCACGTCGCATATTTTGAAAAGGCCATTCAAATGCCGGTCCTCCGGCACGTAGTTGAGGCCCGCCTCGATGACCTGCTTCGTCTTCTTCCCGGTGATGTCCCGGCCGTTCAGGAGCACCTTGCCCCCCAGGACCTTGTCCATGCCGAAGATGGTGGTGGCCATCTCTGTGCGCCCGGCGCCAACCACGCCGGCCACGCCCAGAACCTCGCCGGGCCATACTTTTAAAGATACGTTCGTGAAGCCGTAGCCGCTGAAGCTCTCCAGCTCCAGCACCGGTGGGGCGGAATAGTCCACCGGGGCGGCGGCGTCCGCGGCCTGGTGGGCGTCGGCCTCCGCGTCCGGCGGCAGCAGGCCCTTCACCAGGTCCTCCCGGGTGAACTGGCCCACAGGCCCGTGGATGGTTATGATGCCGTCGCGCATGATGGCCACGTCGGTGGCGATGTCGAACACCTCCGCCAGACGGTGGGTTATGTAGATGATGCCGATGCCCTTTTCCTGCAGCTCCCGGACCACTTTGAACAGGCTCTTCACCTCGTCGAAGGTCAGGGCCGAGGTGGGTTCGTCCAGTATAAGGAGCTGAGCGTGGCGGAGGATGCCCCGGAGGATCTCCACCATCTGCTGCTCGGCGATGGACAGGCCCCCGGCCTTCCGGTTCAGGTCCAGATCCCAGCCCACGTCCTCCATGACGGCCACCAGTTCCTTGTGCAGCTCCGCCTTCGGCTGCTTGAAGCCGATGAGCACGTTCTCCTCCACGTTCATGTTGGGGAACAGCAGCGGCTCCTGGGGGACCATGTAGATGCCCCGGGCCAGGGCCGCGGCGGTGTTGGTCACCGACACCGGCTCGCCGTGGAGCAGCAGCTCCCCCTTGTCATGGGTATAAAGGCCCATGATGATCTTCATCAGGGTGGACTTGCCCGCGCCGTTGCCGCCGATGAGGGCCAGCACCTCCCCGGGCACCACGTCCAGATCGATGCCCTTCAGCACCTGGTTCAGGCCAAAGGATTTGTATATCCCCCGGACCGACAGCAGGGCGGGCGCTTTTTCCTTCGCTTCGCTCATAGCCACAAACTATCCCTCATTTCTCACAGGGTCAGACAAATGTTGCTCGCGCAGACTTTTCACTACTACCCTCAAGTATAGAGGATTTTTTCGGTTTGTCAACTGATTTAAAGCGTTCCAGGGCCCATTTTTTGAAAATTTTCCGTCTAAACGCCCTGTTTCTTTCCCAAATGAAAGAAACAAATTGTGCGTTAACCATAAAAACAAGACTGATTCTCATTTCGTCAAATCTGCCAGTATGTTTTTTGGCAGAACACTTCCTTTTCTATTTGACAGGAGATATGACTGGTGCTATACTGTCATTGAAAACGACATTTGACGGAAAAATAAACTTTTGTTTGATTTTCGGGGGGCTTATGGATCACTTTCCCGAGCGGATGGACAGGGCGGAGTATGACCGGGCGCTGATGGTCAAGGCCGCCTGGTACTACTATGTGGAGGACTATACCCAGCAGAAGATATCCGACCTGCTGGGGGTGAGCCGGTCCAAGGTGGTCTCCCTGCTGGAGACCGCCCGGCAGACGGGCGTCATCCAGTTCAGCATCTGCCAGAGCGACGGCGGCCGCATGCAGACGGAGCGGGCGCTCATATCCCGCTTCGGGCTGCACGACGCCTTCGTCATCCCCGGCGTGTCCACCCTGCCCTCCCCCAATGAGAGCATCGCCCAGGCCGCCGCCATGTACATCCTGCGCCGGGCGGAGCCCAATACCTTTATTAATATGGGCTATGGCGACACAACCAGCCTCATCCTGAACCACCTGGCCACCGGCGCCCAGGCGTCCTTGAATCTGGTGAGCCTGTCCGGCGGCGTGAACTACTACCTGCCCAATATCCATCTGGGCGGCTGCAACGCCCGGCTGCACCTGGTCCCGGCGCCGCTGCTGGTATCCTCCAAGTCCGTGCGGGAGGCGCTGCTGCAGGAGCCGGACATGGTGGAGATATCCCGGATGATACCCCTTTCCAGCATGACGGTGGTCGGCATCGGCGCCATGGACGACGACGCTACCATCCTCACAAACGGAATCCTCACTAAAAACGACTTCACGCTTCTGAAGATGCAGGGCGCGGTGGGCGACCTTCTGAGCCATTTCATGGACAAAAACGGCCGGCTCATCGCCGTTGACCTGGAGGACAGGCTCCTGAGCCTGAGCCTGGACAAGCTGCGCCAGCTTGACAACGTCATCGGCGTGGCCGGCGGCCTGGGCAAGACGGACGCCATCCTGGCCGCCCTGCGGGGCCGGTATCTGGACGTGCTCATCACGGACGAGGATACCGCCCTGCGCCTATTGAAGGAGCCCGCCGAAGGCTGAATTTTTCGGGGTCCGGCCCCGTACAGAATAAATGATGCAGGAGGTCATTGCAATGGCAAAATATCTCATGGCGATAGACGCCGGCACCGGCAGTGTCCGGGCGGTGGTCTTCTCCCTGGATGGGACCCAGGTGGGCTGCGTCCAGGAGGAGTGGACCCATAAGGAGGACCCCCGCTGGCCCGGCAGCATGGATTTTGACTGGACCCACAACTGGGACCTGGCCCGGGGCTGCGTGCGCCGGGTGCTGGAGGAGACCGGCATCGCCCCCGGGGAGATCGCTGCCGTGTCCACCACGTGCATGCGGGAGGGCATCCTGCTCTACGACAAGGACGGCAATGAGCTGTGGGCCTGCGCCAACGTGGACGCCCGCAGCGACGACCAGGTGGGCCAGCTCATCCGCCTGGACCCGGACCTGGAGAAGAAGATATACGCCCGCTCCGGCCAGACCTATGCCCTGGGCGCCCTGCCCCGCATCCTGTGGGTCCGGGACAACATGCCCGAGGTGTACGAAAAGACCGCCGCGGTAGGCATGTTCAACGACTGGCTCATCTATAAGCTCACTGGGAAGCTGGCCGTGGAACCCTCCAACGGCAGCACCACCGGCATCATGGACCTGCAGAGCCGGCAATGGCTGCCCGAGATCGCCGCCCAGTGCGGCCTGCGCTCAGACATCTTCCCGCCCGTGGCGGAGTGCGGCACGCTCATCGCCAACGTCAGCGCCAAGGGCGCGGCGGACACGGGCCTTACAGAGGGCACGCCCGTGGTAGTGGGCGGCGGCGACTGCCAGCTGGGCACCATCGGCGTGGGCGCCTGCAAGGAGGGCCAGGCGGCGGTGTTCGGCGGCAGCTTCTGGCAGTATGAGTTCAACACCGCCTCCGGGAAGACCGACCCGGGCTGCCGTGTGCGGGTCAACTGCCACGCGGTGCCGGACCTGTGGCAGTATGAGGCTCTGGCCTTCAAGCCCGGGCTCGTCATGCGCTGGTTCCGGGACGGCTTCTGCCAGCAGGAGGTCGCTCAGGCCGCCGAGACCGGCCGGGACCCCTATGACCTGATGAACGAGAAGGCGAAGGATATCCCCGCCGGCAGCTATGGCATGCAGTGCTGCTTCAGCGACACCATGAACTTCATCAACTGGAAGCACGCCAGCCCCACCTTCACCAACTTCCTCCTGGAGCCGGAGAAGTTCAACAAATACACCTTCTACCGGGCCATCCTGGAGAACACCGCCCTCATCCTGCGCAGCCACATAGAGTTGGTAAAGGAGGCCACGGGCAACGAGCCGGAGGAGCTCATCTTCGCCGGCGGCGCGGCCAAGAGCGCCCTGTGGAGCCAGATCGTGGCGGACGTCACCGGCAAGACCGTGAAAGTGCCCGTGGTGAAGGAGGCCACCGCCCTGGGCGCGGCCATCCTGGCCGGTGTGGGCGCGGGGCTCTATGATTCCATCGAGGACGCCGTGGCCAAGACGGTGAAGTGGGACCACACCTATACACCCAACGCCGCCAACAAGGGCGTGTACGACGAGCTCTACGCCGCCTGGCGGAAGATCTACCCCGTCCAGCTGGCTCTCTGCGACCAGGGACTGACCCGCAACATGTGGATCGCTCCCGGCCTGTAACGATAAAGAAGGAGGATACACCTATGTATATCATCAGCGAGAACGAGCGGGAATACCGCTTTGGCGAGAGCGGGCCCAAGTACCTGATGAAGGGTCCCCGGATGAACTTCGCTCTGGTGCGCTTCCTGCCCGGGGAGGATTTCCAGGCCCACTATCACAACATAATGGAGGAGGACTTCTTCATCCTGGAGGGCAAGGTGGACATCGTGGTGGACGGCGTGAAGCACACCCTCACCCCCGGCCAGCTCATCCATATCGAGCCCGGCGAGGTCCACTATGTGAAGAACTCCTACGACCAGCCCATCAAGATGGTCTCCACCCTGGCCCCCTACCAGGACTCCGACAAGGTGAACGTGGACAACCCCGTCTGCGACTGAGCTGTTTCACGGTCAATGGAAAATCAACGGCGGCCCGCCCGGGCCGCCGTTGATTTTTTCAGGCATTCTCTTCCGGGGCCGCTTCCACTTGAAGGCCCTCCTGCTCTGTCTGCGCTCCCGCGGCGGACGGGGCGGTCTCTGCCTCCGGCTCCGCCGGCAGGCGCTCCCCGGTGAGCAGCCTATACAGCCACCGCCCCGACTGGGTCAGGTCCTCCAGCGTGAAGTCCGACGTCTTCGTGCACCCGCTTTGGAGGATGGCGCTGGACTCGTCCTTGTTGGACAGATTCCAGTTTACATAACTTATACCCAGCTCATCCATCAGCGCCACCCATATATCCGCCTGTTCCTCGTTCACCGCGCCGTTCCCGCTGGCGTCGCAGGTACCGTACTCCGTGACGAATATGGGAAGGCCCGCCTCCGCCGCCGTCTTCATCCGGGCCCGCAGGTCGTCCCGGTGGGTGTCGGCGTAAAAGTGCAGGGCGTACATGATGTTGTCATACTCCGTGATGGGGTCGGCCGCCGCCTGGTCCACCATCTGGCTCCAGTTGGGCGTGCCCACGATGATGACCGCGTCCGGGTCGTTGGCCCGGATGACGGGGATCACCTCCAGGGCGTAGGCCTTCACCGCCGCCCAGCCGACGCCGCCGTTGGGCTCGTTGCATATCTCATAGAGCACGTTGTCCTGTCCGGCGAAGGCGGCGGACATCTCATCGAAAAAGGCCAGGGCCTCGTCCTTGTGGGTGTTGGGGTCGAAGTCCGAGAGGATGTGCCAGTCCACGATGGCGTACATCCCCGCCTGGGTGGCATACTTGACGCCGTCCTTTACAAGCTGTTTCAGCGCCTCCTGGTCCCCGCCCTCACAGTAGCCGCCGTACTCGGCCGTATACATGGCCAGGCGGATGACGTTCGCGCCCCAGTCATGGAGCCCGCGGAAGCAGTCTAAGTTTACATAATCTGGATACCAGGCCAGGCCGTGGGTGCTGACGCCCCGCAGCTGCACCGGCCCGCTCTCATTCATGAGCTGAGCCCCCTCCACATGGAGCGGTCCCGGCGTCTTCTCCCCCGCCGCCAGGGCAGGCGCCGCCGGCATGGCCGCCAGGGCCGCGGCGGTCAGGATGGAAATAAGTTTCTTTTTCATACTGCTCCCTCCAAAGCTTTCTGATCTGGATCAATAATACCATCTTTGCGCCGCCGGCACAAGCCGCCCGTCTGTGCCGCTTCGCCCCGCCGGTTCTAATGCCATGTCCCCGGCGCATAGACTGTGGCAAGTAAACGCAGCGGGGTGGTATGAGTGCGAGAGGATATCGAACAGCGGGCCCGGGACCTGGCCCTGTACATCGTGGAGAACAACGCCACCGTCCGGGACGCGGCCACGCATTTCCGGGTCAGCAAGTCCACCGTGCATAAGGACCTGACCGAGCGGCTCCGGCATGTGGACCGGCCCCTGTACGCCCAGGCCCGGGCGGTGCTGGAGCAGAACAAGGCCGAGCGGCACCTGCGGGGCGGCGAGGCCACGCGCAGGAAATACAAGGGAAGATGACATACGACCAGCGGGGGTGCCAAAGGGCGCTCCCGCTCCGCTTTATCTTGACAGGTCCGGGCGTAAATGGTAAGTTTGGTAAGGCCATTCGCAAAGGAGAGAGCTATGGACGAGATATACGCTTCTCTGGGCCTCAGCCCAGAGGTATACGCCTTCGGCGAAAAGGTATTGGCGAGGCTCACGGACCGCTTCGCCGCCATCGACGCCGTCGCGGAATATAACCAGGCCAAGGTCCTGGGGGCCATGCAAGCCTGCCGGGTGAGCAATGCCTGCTTCGCCACAAGCACCGGCTACGGCTACAACGACCTGGGCCGGGAGACGCTGGAGGCGGTGTACGCCGCGGTGTTCCACACCGAGGCGGCACTGGTGCGGCCCCAGATCACCTGCGGCACCCACGCCCTGGCCATGGCCCTGGGGGCCGTGCTCCGGCCGGGAGACGAGCTTCTCTCCCCCGTGGGCGCGCCCTACGACACCCTGGAGGAGGTCATCGGCATCCGCCCCTCGTTGGGGTCTCTCGCCGAGTTCGGGATAAGCTACCGGCAGGCGGACCTGAAGCCCGACGGCAGCTTCGACTATGACGCCATCCGGGCCGCCATCAACGAAAAAACGAAGCTCATAACCATCCAGCGCTCCAAGGGCTACGCCACCCGCCCCAGCTTCTCCGTGGAGCAGATAGGCAAGCTCATCGCCTTCTGCAAGAGCGTGAAGCCGGACGTGCTGTGCATGGTGGACAACTGCTACGGCGAGTTCGTGGAGACAGTGGAACCCTCCGACGTGGGGGCAGACATGACCGTGGGTTCCCTCATCAAGAACCCCGGCGGGGGTCTCGCCGCCGCGGGGGGCTATATATGCGGCACCGCGGCATGCGTGGAGGCCTGCGCCCGGCGGCTCACCGCGCCCGGTCTGGGCAAAGAGGTGGGCGCGAACCTGGGCCAGCTGCCCGCCATGTACCAGGGGCTGTTCCTGGCCCCCACGGTGACGGCGGGGGCCCTCAAGGGGGCCGTGTTCGCCGCCAACGTCTACGAAAAGCTGGGCTTTCCCTGCGTCCCAAACGCCTCGGAGCCCCGCCACGATATCATCCAGGCGGTGACATTGGGCTCGGCGGAGCGGATGGAGGCCTTTTGTCTCGGCATCCAGGCCGCCGCGCCGGTGGACAGCCACGTCACCCCCGTGCCCTGGCCCATGCCGGGCTACGACAGCGACGTCATCATGGCCGCCGGGGCCTTCGTGCAGGGCTCCTCCATCGAGCTTAGTGCCGACGGGCCCATCCGGCCTCCCTACGCCGTGTATTTCCAGGGAGGCTTGACCTGGTACCACGCCAAGACCGGCATTTTGATGAGCTTACAGAAATTATACGAAAGAGGTCTGGTGGACCTGGAAGGAGATAACATATGAGCTGGTTCTGGCTTTCCGTCATCGCGCTTTTGTGCTGGAGCGGCTCCGACCTGTTTTCCAAGATCGGCTGCCGGGACCAGAAGGACAAGACCTCCCACCTGAAGATGGTGATGGCCGTGGGCGTGGTCATGGGCATCCACGCCGCCATAGAGGTGTTCGTCCAGGGCGTGCACATCGATATGCACACCATCATCACCTACCTGCCCGTGTCTCTGCTCTACATCTTCTCCATGGCCCTGGGGTATCTGGGCCTGCGGTACATAGAGCTCAGCGTCTCCTCCCCCATCTGCAACTCCTCCGGCGCGCTGGTGGCCATCCTCACCCTCATCACCGCAGGCCTGGGCTCCATCTCGGGCCTGCAGCTGGGCGCCACGGCGCTGGTGTGCGTGGGCGTGGTGGGTCTCGGCTTCGTGGACATGCACGAGGACGACGAGGCCCGGGCCGCCCGGCAGAGCATCTCCAATTATAAATACGCCAAGAGCTTCATCGCCATATTGCTGCCCATCCTCTACTGCGTGCTGGACGCCGCCGGCACTTTCGCCGACAGCCTGGTGCTGGAGACCCTGGACGAGGACAGCGCCAACGTGGCCTATGAGCTGACGTTCCTGGCCGCGGGGGCGGTATGCTTCGTTATTCTCCTTTGCAAGCACGAAAAGTTCACTCTCCGGCAGGAGACGCCCAAATACGTGGGCGCCTGCTTTGAGACGGCGGGGCAGCTGGCCTATATCTACGCCATTGCGGACAGTGAGCACGTGGCCATGTCCGCGCCCATCATCTCCGGCTACTGCCTGGCCTCTGTCATATGGAGCCGCATCTTCCTGAAGGAAAAGCTCAGCTGGAAGCACTATCTCATGATAGGCCTCGCCATCGTGGGCATCGTGCTGCTGGGATTGTCCGACGGCCTCACGGGCGACGTGTGAGGCCGGAAAAAGATACAAAAAAGAGGCGCGCCCCCTTCATCCTTGGGTGTAAACAGGATATGCAAAGCTCCGCCGGTTCTGCCGGCGGGGCAATTTTTATGAATGGAGGGAAATATATGGCTGATAAAACGATCGGTGACCTGCCGGTAGCAAGCGCGCTATATGACGATTCTCTTCTCGTCGTCGAGCAGCAGAGCCAGGCGCGGAGCATAAAGGGCGAGCTCATCCGGAGCTTTGCCGAGAGGGCGGTGCAGGACGAGGTGGACCAGGCCGCGAAAGAGGCGGACCGGGCAAAGGGGGAGGCAGATCGGGCTGGCCAGGAAGCGGACCGTGCCAAGACGGAGGCCGACCGGTCTGACACGGAGGCGGACCGGGCAAACGCCGAAGCGGACCGGGCAAAAAAGGCCCGGGACGCCATCGAGGACATGGCGGTGAGCGCCAGCGCGCTTCCGCCCGGGAGCGAGGCCACGGCCGTGAAGTCTGTGGCTGGCGATTCGTTCCATATCTACTTCGGCATCCCCACAGGGGAACAGGGCGCAGTGGGTCCAACGGGGGCGCAGGGGCCGGAAGGTCCCCGAGGAATACAGGGGCCCAAGGGCGAGACCGGCGAGACTGGTCCCGAAGGTCCTCCGGGCATTCAGGGGCCGGAAGGCCCGCAAGGCCCTCCGGGGGAGAGCGGTGTTACAGTCCCTCTGGCGGGCTGGTTCGCACTGGCCGGGGACGCCGACGGCAATCTCTGGGCGTATTACAACGAAGAGGACGCACCGCCTCAGTTCGAGGTGGATGACGATGGGAACATTTACTACATCATACCCGATGCTGCATAAGGAGGAGAATCATGCCAAAGGTACTTATTGGAAATTTCAAGGGACCCAAGGGCGATACAGGCGCACAGGGAGAGCGTGGCCCGGAGGGGGCAGTCGGCCCGACCGGCCCGGAGGGAGCTCAGGGGCCTATCGGCCCGGCCGGCCCTGAGGGCCCTAAAGGCGAACAGGGCATTCAGGGTCCCGTCGGTCCTGCCGGCGGCGTCAACAGCGTAAACGGCCAAAGGGGCGATATCGCCATTGCCGGAGAGGGCAACATAGAAGTCGACGCGGTGGAGGGTGTTATCACCGCAAGGACCACCGCAGCGCTGGACGCGGCGGTGACGTGGCACAGCAACAGGAATCTGCTGGATAACTGGTATTTTGTCGGGGGCGGCTCTCAGCAGGGCGGTTGGCAGTTTCCCATCAACCAGAGGGGGAACACAGAGTATACAGGAAACACATATACGATAGATCGTTGGAGGTCTACAAACGGACGAGGTGTCGTAAAGGTGAACAAGGATTCGATGAGCCTTTTCACGAATGGGGCCGGAAGCTCCTATTTTCTGCAAAAGAGTAATGACCTTCAAGTGGCGGGTAAAACGGTCACATTCTCTGCACTTCTGCGAGGAACTGCAAATGGGGCAATAGGTATTAATCAAGCAGACGAAGCCGGCTCGAACGCCGTAGATGTTGGAAATGTACAGTTCTCACCGATAGGACAGGAATGGTCTCTTTACTCTGTAACAGTTAAAACGAAGAGTGAATTGCCACAAATTCAAGTATATATTTACAACAGGAATAACCCTGTTGATGGTGAGGTCTCTATTCTCGCCGCCAAGCTGGAACTCGGCTCCGTGCAGACCCTCGCCCACAAAGAGGGCGACACATGGGTGCTAAACGACCCGCCGCCCAACTATCAGCAGGAGCTGGCCAAGTGCCAGAGGTATCAACTTTTAGTCAGTCCTATCTCTTTATCACCGCTTTGTTTTATAGCAACGAAAACCAGTCGTCTGGTCGGCTCCTTTTCATTTCCAACAGCGATGAGGGTTCCACCAACGCTTACTGCGTACAATGTGCGCAATATAGACACCTCTGAAAAAATCAACATGACGAGTTTTAATATTGCCGCAAACGAACTTGGTATATATGCTATCGATAAGATTGTGCCAGCCGAACTGAAAGTTGGAGATTATTATAATGTTTCCACGATATTTGACGCGAACCTGTGAGGAGGTGCTTTTTATGGATGAATTTGAAGAATTTTACAACAGACACTACATCACCGTGGACGGCCAAAACCGCGTCACCGACGGCTGGTCGGACGGGCCGCACCCTGAAAAAGACACCGCCGGGGCGGTGTGCATCAACGACAAGGGCGGGTACCAATTCCGGCTGTTCCCAGGCGGGGAAGAGAATCCGCCGCTGTGGGACATGGACGGGATAGCGCTGTACAAGTACGTGGACGGCAGGGTACAGGTGCGGACCGAAGAGGAGATCGAGGCCGACCGGGCGCAGATACCGCCCCCGCCGCCCAGTGAGATGGAACAGCTCAGAGCCGATGTGGACTTCGTATACGCAATGGAGGGATGGATATGAACGTTTTGGAGATGGCAAAAAAATACTACCCCCGGCTTTGGGACCGGGAGCGCATCGAGGCGCTGGTCAGGGCCGGGAAGCTGACGGAGGAAGAGGCAAAGGAAGTAACCGGAGAGGATGAGGATATGTGAGTGACGCGGTAGCGTCCGCCCTCATCACCGGCGGGCTGGCCCTGGCCGGGACCATGGCGGGGGCCTATTTTTCCAACCGGAGGGCAGGCGCCCTCATTGAATACCGGCTCAAGAAGCTGGAGGAGAAGGTGGACAAGCACAATAACGTGGTGGAGCGGACCTACGCCCTGGAGGAGAAGGCCGCCATCCACGAGGAAAAGCTGAAGGTGGCCGATCACCGCATCGGCGACCTGGAACGACAGGCGGGGCGCAGCAGCCCGGCCTGATATTTTTTATGGGAGGTATTTTTATGAAACTGAACGATAAAGTCTACGACATCCTGAAGTGGGTGACCATGGTGGTCATCCCTGCGCTGACGGCGGCCTATGTGGGTCTCGCGGCCATATGGGGCTTCCCCTATGCCGCCGAGGTGTCGAAGACCTCCGCCGTGGTGTGCACGCTCCTGGGCGCGCTGCTGGGCGTGAGCACGGCCCAGTACAACAAGGAGATGACCGATCATGGCGACGGCCAGTGAAGTCCTCTCTAAGCTGGCCGCGCTGGCCGGGGAGGACGAGGCGGCGGTAGGGTCCAACAACACCGCCGTCAACAAATACTTCGGCGCGGTGGGCCAGGCCTACTGCGGCTATTCCCTGCTGTACGCCTTCACCAAGGCGGGCAGTTCCCTCCTGAATGGCTCCGGCGCCTGGAACGTAGGCAGTCTCGCCCGGTTCTGCGAATCCAAGGGCTGGCGGGTCAGCTCCCCCATGGCCGGGGACATCTTCGTCATGCGGGCCGGCGGGTATGAAAACGGCCACACCGGGTTCGTGTACGAGGTGCTGGGGAACGGTTACTTCATCACCCTGGAGGGCAACTACGGCGCGGTGAAGTCCACGGCGGCGGAGGCCAAAAACGGCACGGGCAAGAGTTTTGAGGGCATCGGCTACCGGAAGGCGTCCATCAGCGGCGACTATAAGTTCTACCGCCCGCCCTACACGGCAGCGGCCGCGCCCACGCCGGAAAAGGTGGGCGCCGCCGTGACCGTGGGCGTGAACACGCTCCAGTCCGGCAGCGCCGGGACCCAGGTCATGACCGTGCAGCGCATCCTCGCCGCCGGGGGCTTCCAGGGCGCCGACGGCAAGACCGTCCAAGCGGACGGGGAGTTCGGCCCCAACACAGCCTGCGCCGTGAAGGCGGCCCAGGGAAAGCTGGGCCTGGCCATGGACGGCGTGGTGGGCAAAAACACCTGGGAGGGCCTGTTGAAAAAACTGGCATGAGCGGTCACCGGCGCATAGGATGGACGGAAGGGGGCGTCGGACGTAAAGTGAGACGGCTCATAGCGGCAGCCGCGGTGGCGGCGTTCATGGCGGCGGCAGGCTCCGCCGCGCCCCGGCAACAGCCCCGTGAGGCCTGGGAGGACATGTGCCCCGCCCAGCTCACCTGGGTGGCGGAGGGTATCAACGAGCGCATCAGCGAGCTTAAGGACGACCTGGCCTATGTGTGGCAGCTCCAGGCGGAGAAGATGGCCGAGGCGCAGAAATGACACGCGCCCCGCCGGGATATTCTGAACAGCACCCCATTTGTTAGACAGTATGGTATACTGATAACGAATGGGGTGTTGCTTATGCCAAAAGGGAAACCG
>CANQMW010000037.1 GCA_947625045.1 uncultured Oscillospiraceae bacterium | reverse complement strand
TGGTGGACGATACAAGACTCGAACTTGTGACCTCCCGCACGTCAAGCGGATGCGCTACCAGCTGCGCCAATCGTCCGTTTCAGCGTTGCTTATTCTATCGCACATTCCCCGCCTTGTCAAGGACAAATTCAAAAAGCCTGCGCCGGTCGGGGCGCAGGCTTTCATCTCATCTTATATCAGTCACGGGACGTGAACAGAAACAGTACCGGTTCCCTGGGGGTCGTCGCTGACCTTCACGGTGATGGTCGCGTCGCCGGAGCCGACGATCTTGATATAGCCATCGGCACCGCTGCCCTCCACGGTGGCGACCTCCTCGTTGTTGCTGGACCACTCAGGGGTGCACATGACGTCCTGGGGATACCAGGAGACGGTGAAGTGATAATCCGCGTCGCCCACATGGGCAAAGAAAGTGTCGCCGTTATACTCATGGCCTCTCTGATACTGCTCGCCGCTGATGGACACCTGCGTGATCTGCCGCGCGGGCGTAGGCGACGGGGACGGCGTGGCCGTGGGAGGCGGCACAGGCGTGGTCTGGCTCTCGGTCTCCAGCTGAGTCTGGATCTGCTCGGCCTCCTTCACGTCCCGGCTCACATTGGCGGAAACGATGACGATGGTGAGCACGATCACCGCCAGCAGCAGCACCGCGCCGATGATCATCTGCATATTGACCGCCTCCACCGCGCTCTTGGCGGCGGGCGTGCTGGGCACGGCGCTGTCCGTCTCCGGCACAGCGGTACGCACCGTCTTTGTCTTTTTGGTGCCGCAATAGGGGCAGCGGCTGCGGAACGAAGGATACTGCCGATGACAGCGCCGGCAGGTCGTATTGGGTACGATATTCATTCGATCACACCTTTCTGTAACGCAATTATAACAAAAGTTACAGAAAGATACAACCCCTTTTTGCGTTGAATATAAAGTTTTTTAAAAATTTTTTCTACTTTTTCTTCAAACTGTCAGCGTACCGGCCTCGTCCTCCAGGAGAATGAGTATCTTTTCCTGCCGTCCGGTCTGGGCGTTCACGTACATGAGATACTTATCCCCCTCCTCTGTCTGGCAGAGAAACTCGTGGCAGAACTTCTCCCGGCCGCCCTCAGTTGGGATGATGGCCATGGCGTGCTCCTGCACGGAAAGGCGCTGGGAAAGGCCGCTCTGGGCCTCCTGGGCGGAGACAGCCGTCTCCGGGATGGTCCTCGCGGTGTGGGCGGTGATATAGCCCTTGGCGTCGTAGCTCATGAGCGTGCCCGTATCCAGCGCTACTGCGACTTTAATAAGGTCGGGATAGCAGCGCACGCCGTTTTCCGCATGCTCAAAGTTCACCACGAGCACCCCGTCGGAAAGCTCATGGTAGCTCCGCTCCATGTTTTTAAGACCCCACCCGGATACCATATCCTCCGCGATGGCCAGGCCCTGGTCCACGGTGTAGACCGCCTGGCCCACGTCCCGCTGGCCGATGACGGACCATATCTCCCCGCCCTGCTTGGTCACATAGACAGTGTAG
This sequence comes from uncultured Oscillospiraceae bacterium, assembly GCA_947625045.1. Classification (GTDB taxonomy): domain Bacteria; phylum Bacillota; class Clostridia; order Oscillospirales; family Oscillospiraceae; genus CAJOIG01. The sequence goes on along the minus strand of CANQMW010000037.1, from coordinate 17,742 downwards.
TCCGTGCCGGCGGCAAAGCCCGCGCATATCCAGCAGGGCACGTCGCCGCCGCACTCCCCGGCGGAGCGCAGCGCCGAGGCGGACACGTCCAGGAATTTGGCCGCCTTTTTCAGGGCCTCCTCCTCGCCTATCTCCTCCCGGCCCTCTAAAAACAGGGCTTCCCGGCTGGCCATGGTCTCGGAGAAGGGGCCGTCATAGATGAGGGTGGGTATCTCTGGGAACTCCTGCTCGATGGTCTGGAAGGTCTCCCCCGCCAGGGGCGGCTGGTCCTCTCCCCCCTCGGCGGCAGTGGTCTCGGCGTACACCTGGTCCAAGTCCATCTCCCCCTGGGCCACCCGGGCCTGCATGTCCTGCAGGTTCAGCTTCATGACGTTGGCCGCCTCCGCCAGGCTGTGGAGATTTTCCAGTTCCTCCTCTGAGTAGCCGCCGTTGGTCCCCACCGTCCGGGCCAGGGCGTTGGCGTAGTCCCCCGCCTTGGCCACGAAGCTGGCGGTCTGCTCCAGCTCCCGGGAGGCGTAGGGCAGCGCCTCCATGGCCGCCTGGGCGGTCATGGCCCGGCCGAATATCTGGGTGCAGAGGGCCCCCTCCAGCGCCGGGTCGGACAGATACTGGCTCTTTTCCAGGGCGTTTGAAAGCTCGCTCACGCTGGTGACCAGCTCGTCGAAGGCCCGTTCAGTGGTGGCCCGGGCGTACAGGTCCAGGGCGTTGGCCTTGCGGGTGCTGCGTATGGCGAATATCCCCGCTACGACCAGCGCGGCGGATAAAAACGTAACAACGCGTATAACAGGTCGTTTCTTCATAAAAAATACACCTCTTGCGGTAGTTTCCCCGGCAAGAGGTGCATTTTCGATATCAATTTATGCCAGCGCGGAGAGCCTGTCCATGCCGTCATGCATACGGCGCAGTGTCTCGTCCTTGCCCAGGATGCGGCATATCTCCACCGCGCCGCCGGGCGTCACGGCGGTGCCGGTGACGGCGATGCGCACGGGCCACATGAGCTTGGCGTTCTTGACCTCCAGCTTTTCGGCGAGAGATATCATGGCGTCATGGATGTGTTCATCGTCCCAGACGTCCAGGGCCTCCAGCACCGGCAGGGCAGCTTTGAGCATCTCCAGAGCGCTCTGCTCGTCGCTCTTGGATTTTTTGTGGACGTAGAGCTCGGTGCCGTATTCCGGCAGAGCGTCGAAAAAGCCCAGCTTCCCGGGGATATCCGTCAGCACCTCGGTGCGCTGCTGCAAAAGCGCGGCGATGGCCGCCGGGTCGATAGTGGGGTTTTTCACGGCCTGGCGGATATAGGGCTCCGCCACCTTTGCGAACTCCTCCGGGGCCATGGCCCGGATGTACTCGGCGTTGAAATAGGTCAGCTTTTCGATGTCGAAGATGGCCTGGCTCTTGGAGATGCCGGAAAGGTCAAAGGCCTCCGCCAGCTCCCGGATGGAGTATATCTCCCGCTCCCCGCCGGGGGCCCAGCCCAGCAGCGCCACATAGTTTACGATGGCGGCCCGGAGATACCCCTTCTCCACCAGGTCCTCATAGGAGGGGTCCCCGTGGCGCTTGGACATCTTATTGTGGGCGTCCCGCATCACCGGCGAGCAGTGGACATACTTGGGCACATCCCAGCCGAAGCCCTCGTAGAGCAGATTATACTTGGGCGCGCTGGCCAGGTACTCCGAGCCCCGGACCACGTGGGTGATGCCCATCAGGTGGTCGTCGATGACGTTGGCGAAGTTATAGGTGGGCAGGCCGTCCCGCTTGATGAGCACCTGGTCGTCCAGGTCCTTGTTGGGGGCAGTCACGTCGCCGAATATCTCGTCGTGGAAGGTGGTAGAGCCCTCCTGGGGTATCTTCTGGCGGATGACATAGGGCATCCCCTCGTCCAGGCGGCGCTTTACCTCCTCCGCGCTCAGGTCCCGGCAGGGGTCGGCGGTCTTGGAGAAGGAGCCCTCCTCCTCGCTGTCCGCCTTGTCGCAGAAGCAGTAATAGGCGTGGCCCCGCTGGACGAGCCGCTGGGCGAAGGGCAGGTAGAGCCCCCGCCGCTCGGTCTGCACATAGGGGCCCACGGGACCGCCCTTGTCCGGGCCCTCGTCCCAGTCCAGGCCGCAGTCCAAAAGCGTGCGGTAGATCACGTCCACCGCCCCCTCCACCAGCCGGTTCTGGTCGGTGTCCTCTATGCGCAGGAGGAATTTGCCCCCGTTGTGGCGGGCGATGCACCAGGTATAGAGCGCCGTGCGCAGGTTACCCACGTGCATATACCCCGTGGGGCTGGGGGCGAAGCGGGTGCGGACCTCTCCCTTGGGGATGCGGCTTTCAAGCTCGTCGAAAAACTTCTCGTCCATAGTATTTCCCTCGTTTTCTCAAACTCCCATCAGCATATTTTATTCTTCCCGGCTTGTCAAGAGGTGACTGCGTATGTTATTATAATTAGTCGTAGAAACCATCAAAAAGCGGCGGGACCCGCCGTGGAAAGCGTGGATATATGGAAGAGAAGAAAAAAGTGATGCTCTCTGGCATCAAGCCCTCCGGCGATCTGACCCTGGGCTCCTATCTGGGGGCCATTAAGAACTGGGCCGAGCGGGCGGAGACCTTTGACTGCTACTACTTCATGGCGGACCTGCACGCCCTGACCACCCGCCAGAACCCGGCTGACCTGCGCAGGCGGACATTGGAGCAGCTGGCCCAGTACGTGGCCTGCGGCCTGGACCCGGAGAAGAACACCCTCTTCATCCAGTCCCATGTGCCCGAGCACGCCCAGCTGGGCTGGGTCCTGCAGTGCTACACCATGTTTGGGGAGCTTTCCCGCATGACCCAGTTCAAGGATAAGTCCGCCAAGAACGCCGACAACATCAACGGCGGCCTCTTCGCCTATCCCTCCCTCATGGCGGCGGATATCCTCCTCTACCAGCCGGATTACGTGCCCGTGGGCGACGACCAGAAACAGCACGTGGAACTGACGCGGGACATCGCCCACCGCTTCAACGGCGTGTACGGCGACGTGTTCAAGATCCCCGAGCCCTATATCCCGAAAGTCGGCGCCCGGGTCATGGACCTCCTTGACCCCTCCAGCAAGATGTCGAAGTCCGACGACATCGGCAGCGGCCGCGTCTGCCTCATGGACCAGCCCCAGGATATCGCCCGGAAGTTCAAGCGGGCCGTCACCGACTCGGATACGGACGAGCACTGCGTCCATTATGACCGGGAGAACAAGCCCGGCGTGGCGAACCTCATGCAGATATACGCCAGCTGCACCGGCAAGACCTTCGACGCCATTGAGGCGGAGTTCACCGGCCACGGCTACGGCGACTTCAAGTCCGCTGTGGGCGAGGCGGTCATTGAGACCCTCCGGCCCATCCGGGAGGAGGCCAGCCGCCTCATGAAGGACAAGGGGTACCTGGAAAACCTCTGCCGCACCGGCGCTGAGAAGGCCTCCTACATCGCCATGAAGACCCTGCGGAAGGTATACAAAAAGGTCGGATTGGTACCAAGGGCGTAAAACAAAATGAAACTGGGCGTCATGTCAAAAGCATGGCGCCCAGCATTATCAATAGGTCCTTATCTCCGCTCTCCCGGTACATGAGATACAGTATCAGCGCCAATATGAGGTCGTCCGTCTCCATGCTCATGCCGTTCAGCTTCTTCATGAGGCCCCCCAGGGCCTTATCCAGCCCCTCGGGGCGGCCGCCCTGTCGGGGGCGCTGCGCCGGGGCATGGACCTCTTCCCGTGGTTCCTCCCGCATGTGAAAAGCGCCGCTATAGGCCATGGCCGTCACCGTATTCCTTTACCACCGCCCCGGCGATATGCACCATCCGGGCGATCTGCATGGCCCTGTCCAGCTTCTCCTGCTTCTCCGGCCTCATGTAAGGGCGCATGGCCGCCAAAAGCGCCGAGGACCGGCCCCGGTCCCCGCCGCCGGAGAAAGCCCTGCCCAGGGCCGCTAATAGCTTTGCGTCCGGCTCGGGACCATTCCCGGCCGCGGGCGCAGCCTGCGTCTCCTGCGCAGGAGCGGCCCCGCCGAACAGCTCCTGGGCCATTTTGGTCAGCTTCTCCATCTGGCCGGGGTCGGACAGGATCTGCTGGAGCTTATCACCCAGCTCACCGTCCATTGCCCTGCACCGCCTTCTGCACCTTTTGGGCCAGCTCCCGGCCCTCCGGCGTGGCCAGGATGCCCTGGAGCATCCGCCCCAGAGTCTGCATATCCCCCGCCTTCGCCGCGGCGGCCAGCTTCTCCCCGTCCACATGGCGGAGCACCTTCTCCCCCTGACCGGACCGGGCCAGTTCCTCCAGCGCCCCCGCCTTTTCCCCCTGGCGCACCTGGCGGGCAAATTCCTGCAAGTCCATAAAAATACCCCCTCTGCACTGGCCCATTCTATGCCGGGCCCGCAGAGGGGGTCACTTTATTTTTTCTTTACCCGTTCAGATACTTGTCCAGGTTCATGAAGATGGACGCGACCTCGGCCCGGGTGGCGCTGTTGGTGGGGTTGAAGTTGCCGTTGGTGTCGCCCTTGATGACGCCGATGTTGGCCATAGCGGCCACGGCGGTGCGGGCGTAGCTGGCCACCTTGGAGCTATCCTTGAAGTTCAGGTTCCCGGCGGAGAGGCTCTTGCCCCGGTACTTGGTGAGGTAGTTGTAGATCATCACGCAGATGTCCTGCCGGCTCACGGCGTTGGCGGCGCCGAACTGGGTGGAGGAGATGCCGTTTACGATGCCGTTCAGGTTCGCCCACTGGGCGTAGCCGTTGCAGTAGCTTACGCCGGAGCCGCCCAGGTCGTTGAAGTTACAGACGTACATCAGCGTCTTGCCGTTGGAGGGCATGGTGCTGCGCACATAGCCGTTGTAGCCGTTATACTGGATCTGATACCAGACACCCTTGTCCTTGCTGTTGGCGGAGGACACAGTGCCCGTCACCTTGATGTACTGGCCGGAGGCGACAAGCATGGTCACCTGGCGGGAGCTGGTGGTGGTGTCGGAACGGACGATGATATCCGAGCCGTTGGTGAGGCCCATCTTGCCCTGCCAGTTCTTGATGGTGTCGCCGGTGTTGGCGAACCGGCCCAGGACGGTGATGAACATGGCCCGGTTCATGGCCTGGTTGGGGGCAAAGCTGGAGGTGGACACGCCGTTGAAAAGGCCCTTGTTGTTCACGTAGGCCACCGCGTCCACGTACCAGCTGGAGGCGGACACGTCGTCGAAGGGCAGCTTCACCTCCGCCTTGATGGTGTGGCTGCCGCTCACGTTCTCAAAGGTCCAGGACTTGATGTTGCCCTTGCTGGCGCCGTCGATCTTGATGTTGCCCAGGGTATAGCCGCTGGTGCTGCCGAAGTTGAAGGTGACGGTGCTGCCCTGCAGGACGCTGGCGTTGCCCTGGGGCGAGACAAAGCCGTAGGGGTCGTCCACGGTGATGGTATAGAGCTTGCCCTCCTTGACGGTGAAGCTGGCCACATTGCTGGGCACGCCGCCGCTGGCAGCGGCGAAGGCCTTGATGACCATGCCGTCCTTCACGACAATGGACGTGGAGGAGGTCACTCTGGTGCTGCTCATGGTAGGCGTGCTGCCGTCGGTGGTGTAGTAGACGGTGGCGCCGTCGGTGTTGGACAGAGTCAGCTTGCTGGCGGGGTCGGCGTAGTAAAAGCCGTTGGAGAGGAACACGCCGCTGCCGTCCTGGGCACCCACGACCTTCAGCTGGGGCATGACCGCCATGGTCAGGGTCTCGTTCAGGGGGAAGCTGTTATCGTACCCCGGCACCTGGGCCATGGCCCGGATGTTCGCCGTGTTGGAGACGGTGAAGGGGCCGGTGTACTTGGTGCTGGAGGTGGAAGGCGCGCTGCCGTTGGTCGTATAGTAGATGACGGCGTTGGCGTTTTCGTGCTTCAGCGTCACCGTGGCACTGGCGGGACCGTTGGCGGCCACCGTCATGGTGGGCGCGGGAGCCCAGCCCAGACCCGCGTCATCGTTGGGCTTTCCCACCGCGGACAGGCCCTTGTCGTTCCGGCGGTAGATCTTATAGCCGTGCTGCAGATAGTAGCTGGTGATGTAGGACAGCTGCCCCTTGAAGTCGTAAGTCTTGCCAGAGATGGTGTCGCCGTAGCAGGTGACGCGCATCTTGGCGGGGGTCTGCTCGGTGATCTCCACGGCGGTGACCTGGCCGGAACTGTTGTAGCCGATATCGGTGATGAGCACCACGTGCTCCGCCGTGTAGTTCAGGCAGTCGCCCACCTGCAGCTTATTGAGCTCGCTGCTGGAGGGGGTGCCTATGTAGGTGGAGAAGTTCAAAAGGCCGCCGGTGACGCACCGGTAGGGCAGGTCCCAGGCATAGGACACGAACCCGGAGCAGTCGCTGCCGTAGTAGGGGGCCGTGCGGCTGTAGGTGGAGTAGGACTTGTAGAAATTGCTGTTTGCGTTGTTCACCGCGTCCAGAAAGCCCTTTACGGATATCTCAAAGCCCACATAGCCGGTGGACACCGCCTGGGAATAGGGGATGCCCTTGTAGGTCTTGCCGGCCTTGAACACGCCGCCGTCCTGGGAGTACACCGGCTCATAGGAGCCCTTGCTGGTGACGTAGGAGCTGTCGTTGCCGCCCCAGGCGTAACGGTCCGCCTTGGGGGTCCACTTCACTTCCGCGTGCTGCTGGGCCCGGAGGACGATGTTCTGCTGGTTTGCTGTGAGCTGCTTGGTGAACACGGTGGAGGTGCTGGCCGGCATGACGCCGTCTTCCACGGGGGTCAGGATGACCTGCTTGGCCTTGTACTCATCGGACTCCAGGAACGCCGCCTCGCTGGCCAGCATCTGCTCGTCGGTCATGGCGCTGGCCGCGGCCGCCTGCTCCTGGTGCAGGGCGTAATCCTGCAAGTTTATGCTCCCCGCGAACAGGGCCGCCGTATCGGTCTGGTAGGTGCCGCCGTTATACTCCACCACCAGCCAGGACCCGTCGGGATAGGCAAAGTCCACGCCATTGAGCAGGCAGTTCTCCCCCGCCCACAGCGAATAGCTGAACAGCGGGCCGGTGAGGAACACGTTGCCCCAGGCCGTGGGGATGAGGAACATGACATTGCCCGGGTCGGGCACGTCCTCCAGAAGGCCGTCGGTCATATCATAGGACCACACGCCGCCATCGATGAGCATGCGCAGCTCCTGGCCCATCACGTACATCTCAGTGATGCGCCCGGGAGCGGTATAGACGGTCTCCGCCGCCCCGCCGCCGGGGCTCATGCGGTAGACGGTATCATTGCTGGTGTAGTACAGCCATCCGCCGGTGAGGTTCATATTCTCGGCGTACACGCCGGCGAACCGGCTGCCGTTCAGCCACAGGCAGCCGTTTTCGGTGTAGTAGTAATCACCGCCGTTTATCAGGTTCCGGCCGCCGTCCATGATGGCCGCCACGGTGTTGCCCGGCTCGGTCCAGACCCACTGCTTCAGGGCTATGGCCTCCGGCTCGTCGGAGGGCTCGGGGCTGGCGCTGGGGTCGGGAGATACTTCCGGGGTCGTCTCCGGCTCGGGGGGCAGCGCGGGGTCGGGGGTGATCTCCGGCTCCATGGTCTCTGCGGGCTCGGGGGTGAGTTCGGGCTCCGGGGTGAGCTCCGGTTCGGGGGTGGTCTCCGGCTCCGGGGTGGTCTCCGGCTCCGCCGTCACCTCGGGCGTGGGCTCGGGGGTGATCTCCGGCGCAGGCTCCGCGGGCGCTTCCGTCTCCTCCGGCGCGGGAGGCTCCTCAGACACGGGAGGTTCGGGAGAGACAGGCTCCTCCGCGACCGGCGGCGCCTCCTCCCCTATGGGGCCCTCGCTGGCAAAGACCAGTCCTTCCCCAAGAGATAAAAATATCGTCAGGACGAGCAAAAATGCCAGCGTCCGTTTAAGCTTCGCCATCTCTTTCCTCCATGTAACGCGCGGGTGGGTATACGTTGCCTACCATAGATAGCTAAACTATACCATGAAAAAGGGGTATACGCAAGTAATTTTTGAGATTTTTGTATCTAAAATGTAAATTGTAGCGTTTTTTCTGCAATTTTCTTCCTTTTGACCACAAAATAAGGGGGCCGGATGGCTCCGGCCCCCACAATTCTACTTTAAGGTATCACAACACGCGCACGCGGCGCACATGGGGCACCTTCTGGATGCGCTCCAGGAGCGCCGGGGTGATGGGGCTGCCCAGGTCGATGACCGTGTAGGCCACCTGGCCCCGGGCGCGGTTTTGCATGTGCTCCACGTTGATATTCTCGCTGCCGATGATGTCCAGGAAGCTGTTGAGCATACGGGGCACGTTGTCGTGGATGGCGCAGAGCCTCGCCTCGCCGGCTCGCTCCAGGCTCAGGGCGGGCATATTGACGGAATTGCGGATATTGCCGTTTTGCAGATAGTCCGCCAGCTCCTGGGCCGCCATGACGGCGCACTTCTCCTCGCTCTCTGGGGTGGAGGCTCCCAGGTGCGGGAAGGCCACCACGCCCTTCTTCCCCACCAGCTTATTGCTGGGGAAATCGGTGACGTACCGGGCCACCTTGCCGGAGGCCAAAGCCGCCAGCATGGCGTCGTCGTCCACCAGGCCGCCCCGGGCCAGGTTGATGACGCGCACCCCGTCCTTCATCTGGGCGAAGGCCTCGGCGTTCAGGGTGTGGTGGGTCTTCTCGTTGTGGTGTATCTGGATGAGGATATAGTCGCAGGCCCGATAGAGGCTGGCCAGGTCCTCGGCCTGGCGCACGTCAGAGTGGATGTGCCAGGCGGCCTCCACGGACAGGTACGGGTCATAGCCCATGACCTCCATGCCCAGATTGATGGCGGTCTTGGCGATGCGGGCGCCGATGGCCCCCAGGCCGATGACGCCCAGGGTCTTGCCCCGGATCTCCGGACCCACGAAGGCCTTCTTCCCCGCCTCCACGGCGGCCTCCACGTCGTCCCGGCCCGCCAGGGACTTGGCCCATATGGCCCCCTCCATCAGGTCCCGGGAGGCCAGCACCAGGGAGCACACCGCCAGCTCCACCACCGCCTGGGCGTTGGCCCCGGCGGTATTGAACACCACGATGCCCTTCTCCGTGCACCGGTCCACGGGCACGTTGTCCGTGCCCACCCCCGCCCGGGCGATGGCCAGGAGCTTATCGCCGAATTCCATATCATGGAGCTTCGCCGAACGGATCAGCAGCCCGTCGGGGTCGGCGGCTTCGTTATCGATCATCATGCCCTTGGCGCTGAGGACGTTCAGTCCCTGCCGGGCGATGTTGTTCATGGTCTTTATCTCATACATGGTTTTCCACCTCGAACTTCTTCATAAATCCCGCCAGGGCCAGCACGCCCTCCATGGGCTGGGCGTTGTAGAGGGAGGCCCGGATGCCGCCCACGCTACGGTGGCCCTTCAGGTTCATGAGCCCCTGGGCCTGGGCTTCTTTCGCGAACTTGGCGTCCAGGTCCGCGTCCCCGGTGCGGAAGGTCACGTTCATGTCGCTGCGGCTGTCCGGCCGGGCGTGGGGCTTATAGAGCTTGCTGTTGTCCAGAATGTCGTAAATAATTTGCGCCTTCTCGTGCTTGATGGCCTCCATGCCGGCCACGCCTCCCTGCTCTTCCAGCCAGTCCAGCGTGAGGCCCAGCATATAGATGCACCAGCAGGGCGGGGTGTTGTACATGCTGTCCTTCTCGATCATGGTCTTGTAGCTCATGATAAGCGGCGTATAGGGCGCCTCCCGGCCTGCCAGGGATTTGTCGATGATGACCACGGTCACCCCCGCGGGGGCCATGTTCTTCTGGGCACCCGCCAGGATGAGGCCGTATTTGGATACGTCCACCGGCCGGGACAATATCTCCGAGCTCATGTCGCACACCAGCGGCGCGCGCGTCTGGGGCACATAGTTCCAGGCGGTGCCGTAGATGGTGTTGTTGGAGCAGTAGTAGAAATACTTGGCCTCCGGGTCCAGGTCCAGCTGGTCCTGGGAGGGGATGTAGGAGAAGTTGTCGTCCTGGGAGGAGGCGGCGATATGCACCGTGCCGTACTTTTTGGCCTCCTTCATGGCGATGTTGGAGAAGTTGCCCGTGACGGCGTAGTCCGCCCCGGCCCCCTCCATCAGGTTCAGGGGCACCATGGAGAACTGGGCCGACGCGCCGCCCTGGAGAAAGAGTATCTCATGGGTGTCGGGCACGTTCAGGGCCTTCTTGAGCTTGGCCTTGGTGCTGTCAAATATCTCCTGGAAAAAGGCGCTGCGGTGGCTCATCTCCATGACGGACATGCCGCTGCCGTTATAATTCAGTATCTCCGCCCCGGCGCGCTCCAGGGCCTCCCTGGGCAGGACCGACGGCCCCGCCGAAAAGTTGAAAACTTCTTCCCGTTTCATCCCGTTTTCCTCCGCTATACTTATTAAAGAGCAAGAGACATTATATCACTTACTTCCCAAAAATCAACTGTCCGTAAGCGTCCCAAACAGGCTCTCTCCGTCCGTGCCTGTCACCAGCACGTCCCGGATACATCCCCGCTCTACGATATCGTCCACCTTGACCGGGCAGTACTGGCCGCTGTGGCCCATGTGGCCGTTCTCAAAGAGCACGGAAACGGTCTTTCCCACCCAGCTTTGGAGGTAGTCCCGCCGCATGCGGGCGATGACCTCCCCCGCCCGGCGGACCCGGGCCTCCTTCTCCGATTTGGGCAGCTGCCCCGGCATGTCCGCCGCCTTTGTCCCCGGCCGGACGGAATAGGGAAAGGCGTGCACGAAGAGAAAGCCGCACCTTTCGATAAAGGCCAGTGTTTGGGCGAAGTTCCCCTCGCTCTCCCCCGGAAAGCCGCAGATGAGGTCTGCCGTGAGGCCGCAGCGGGGGAAATACCGCCGCAGCTGCTCACATACCCCGTAGAACCCGGCGGTATCGTACTTCCGATTCATGCGCTTTAAGGTATCGTCACAGCCGGATTGGAGGGATAGGTGGAAGTGGGGGCATACGTTCCCCAATGCCGCGAGGCGCTGGCAGAACGCCTCCGTCACCACGGTGGGTTCCAGGGACCCCAGCCGGATACGCACCCCCGGCGCTGCCTGGGCGATGGCCTCTATGGCGTCAGCCAAACCGGGCTTTCCCGGCAGGTCCTTGCCGTAGGAGGCGATCTCGATGCCCGTGACCACGATCTCCCGGAACCCCTCCACAGCGAGGTCACGGGCAGCTTCCGCGCAGTCTGCAAGGGACAGGGACCGGACCCGGCCCCGGGTATAGGGTATGACGCAGTAGGTGCAGAAGTTATCACACCCGTCCTCTATCTTCAGCATGGCCCGGGTGCGGCCGGACACCGCTCCGGCGGGCAGGGGCTCGAAGACGCGCCGCTTGAATGGGTCGTCCACGCGCTGCTCCGGCAATGCCTTCACGATGGCGTCCACAAAGGCGTGCTTGTCCCCGCTGCCGAAGAGGATGTCCGCCCCAAGCGAGGCCACTTCCTCCGGCTCCAGCTGGGAGAAGCACCCGCACACCGCCGTCAGTGCCCCGGGGTTGTCCGCCTGGAGGCGCCGGATAGCCTGACGGGACTTCCGCCCGCTCTCCGCCGTGACGGCGCAGGTGTTCACGATGACCACATCCGCCCCGGAGGACGTATGCTCGAAGCCCCGCTCCCGGAGCATGGCCTCTATGGCCTGGGTCTCGTACTGATTCACCTTGCAGCCCAGGGTGTACACGGCGTACTTCATCTCTTGCCTTTTCTTCCTTCCCGATATATACTGTCTGCGTCAAATTACAAAGACGGTGATGATATGATCTATCTCGATAACGCCGCCACCACCCCGGTCTGTGCCGAGGCGGCCCAGGCGGCCATGGAGGCCATGACGGCCCATTTCGGCAACCCCAGCTCCACTCATGCCCCCGGCCGGGAGGCCCGGCAGATGCTCATCCAGGCCCGGGAGACGATAGCGTCCACCCTGGGCGCCCAGCCCGGTGAGGTGACCTTCACCTCCGGCGGCTCCGAGGGGGACAACTGGGCCATCCGGGGGGCCTGCAAAGCCCAGCGCCATAAGGGCAGGCACATCATAAGCTCTCTCACCGAGCACGACGCGGTGCGAAAGAGCCTGGACTATATGGAGTCCCAGGGCTGGGAGGTCACCTGCCTGGCCCCCGGTCCCGACGGGGCCGTAAGTGTGGATGATGTGGCCGCCGCCCTGCGGCCCGACACAGCGCTGGTGAGCCTGATGCTGGTGAACAACGAGACCGGCGCGGTGACGGATATCCCTGCCGTGGCCCGGGCCATCAGGGCCGCGGGCAGCGCCGCTCTCCTGCACACGGACGCCATACAAGCATATATGAAAATGCCCTTCACTGTCAAGAGCCTGGGGGCGGACATCGTGACCCTCTCCGGCCACAAGATCGGCGCGCCCAAGGGCGTGGGGGCCCAGTATGTCCGCGCGGGGCTCCGCCTGCCGCCTCTCGTCCTGGGCGGCGGACAGGAAGAAGGACGTCGCTCCGGCACGGAGAACATGCCCGGTATCTGCGCCCTGGCCGCAGCGGCGAAGGCCGCGAAAGCCGACCGGGACGCCCCCGCCCGCATGGCCGCCCTGCGGCAGGGCATCGTCGACGCCCTCTCCCCCGCCCTGCCGGACATGGCAGTCATCGGCGGCGGCGCGCCCCACATCCTGTGCCTGAGCCTGCCCGGCTACCGCAGCGAGGTGCTTTTAAACTATCTGGACGCCCTGGGCATATGCGTGTCCAAGGGCTCGGCCTGCAAGCGGGGCGCCCGCAGCCACGTGCTGGAGGCCATGGGCCTGCCCGCCAAGGTCATCGACGGGGCCATCCGGGTCTCCCTGAGCCGCTTCACCTCCAAAGACGAAACCGACGCCTTCTGCCGGGGCCTCCTCCAGGCGGCAAACTCCCTCTGCAAGGCAATATAATGAAGTTTTCCGGGATATGCTCCCTTGACATCCCCCGACTGGTATTGTATTTTGTAAGCGGGTCCGAGCAGCCGGATAATATATCACCGACAGGCTCAATGAGGAGGTATTCTCTCTTATGAAAGAAACGGCTTTATTTTCTTCCACTGACGTTTCATCATCCAAAGACCGCGTGGGGTGTTGTTCACATTACCTGGAGTGTTCAAATGAGGGTAGTTGTATAGTTCCCGATCGCGATTATGCACAGACCTGTTCATATCGCAAGAATCTGGAAACAGGTAAAATATTGTTTGGAAAACGCTCACAATACTTCGACGAAGCACTGTACGCCGACTTTCAGAAACGCGCAGCTGCCCTGGACGAAGCGCACTTATCCGCCCTTCTTGGGATACTCAACTATTTTTTCAACACGAAACGCGGCTCGTCAAGGGCTCTGTTCTATTCAAAAGAGGAGTATCGGTCGCTCGCCGATATAGGTTTTTTCCATATTGAATCTTCCATCGACGTTCTTTCCTCCATCGTCGTCCATCGGTGTAATGTAAAAGCGCTGAAGGAAGCATGCGGCGACAGGCTCCAGGATGCGACTCAGTGGGCGTTGGCTTCCCGGAAAGAGACTGACCAGGAAGCAAACAAGCCTGCCATACGGCGGGAAGAGTTGGAGGAATGGGTATTGTCCCATGACCGTGACGCATTGGAAAAGCTGTGCTTTGGTCTTGTTGTCCTCTCCCTTGACCCGTTTCCCGCCTCTTTCACCTTGCAGGAATGGTTTTGGGACAACAAGTATGGAGACTACCCTCTCTCCCTCCCCGACGATGATCCCCGTTTTTTAAAACAGAAAGGGTGATAGCTGTCATGACTTTTGGTGACTGGCCTGAAGAACTGCATCTTGAGGACCGTCAGCGTAAAAGGATGTCCTCCGCCGCAAAAGCCTCCCTCACGCCGTTAAGCATCGACAGAGATAATAGTATCGGTGTTTTTTCCGGGCGTCATGGTATATATGAAAATGTGACACTCAGCTATTGTCCCTGTGGAGATTTCCGCGCTTATGGTATCCCCTGCAAGCACATATACAGACTGGCTCATGAGTTGACAGGTTTTGATTTAGGGGAAAAAGTGGTCTCTGACAAAAGCAAAGTTCCTGTACCGGATGACTGGATACGCCAAGAGAATGCCAGAAAAGTTTCGGCCGTCATTGATGACCAGCCGCCAGAAAGCTATCCCGCCCTTTACGCTGTACTGGCAGAGATAAAGGCCACAAAGCGGCCTGATACATCTACCGCCGATGCCATTGCATATTTGGCAGAATTATTAAAATGAATGAATAGGCGGCGCCCGGCCTGGCCGGGCGCCGCTGTCATTTTATTGCTTTACAGATACTTCGTGATCTCCGGGCCGAAGGTGGCGGGGTCGGCGGAAACGGTCACCGTGAAGGTGATGCCCTCCGACTGGCCGAAGCCGTCCAGCCAGGAGAGGAAACCTGCGAACTCCTCTTCGGAGGCGGGCCGGATGATCTTGAAGAGGTTATCAACGAAAACATGGGTGATGTCGAAGTTCCCGGCGGCCAGGCCGCTGATGAACCCCCGCATCAGGTCGATGGAGTTGATGCCATACTGGGAGGCGTGGACCAGCCGCGCCTGATAAGGGATGTCGTATGTAAGGACCTTGTCCTTTTCGATGCATATGACGTCTCCGTGTTCCTCCTCCACTGCCTTGCGTACCAGCTCTACCAGCTGCTTCGTCTTGCCGGTCCCTTTGAGACCCATGATAAGTCTGATCAAGCGATCGTCACGCTCCCTTCGTAGCTTTACGGTATTCTACCATTTTTCCCGCCGCCCTGCAACGGGAAATATGACAAAAGATGTTAATTTTTTCTGAAGGGAGCAAAAACGCGCAGCTCCCGCGGCAGCCCGGCAGACCGGGCCCCGCGGGAGCATCGTATATCCAGGGAGATTTCGGCATTACGTACCAGGTTTCCCAAGCATGCGAAACATGTTCTTCTTGTAGGCCTCCACGCCGGGCTGGTCAAAGGGGTTGACCCCCAGCATATAGCCGCTGATGGCGCAGGACATCTCGAAGAAGCACACCAGGTCGGCGAAGCCCTCCTCGTCCCGGTAGGGCACGGACACGCCGATGTTGGGCACGCCGCCGGCCACATGGGCCGCCTTCACGGCCTCCATGGCCACCCGGGAGATCTCCCCCAGGCCCCGGCCGGCCAGGTAGTTGAGCCCGTCCGGGTCGCCCATGGCGAAGGGCACCTCGTAGTCCCTGCGGGGCCGGTCGAAGCTGACAACCGTCTCCATGAGGGTGCGGGGGCCGTCCTGGATGTACTGGCCCATGGAGTGCAGGTCCGCGTTATACTCCACGCTGGCGGGGTAGATGCCCACGCCGTTCTTGCCCTCGCTCTCGCCGTAGAGCTGTTTCCACCACTCCGCCATGTAATGGAAGGTGGGCTCATAGCTGGCGAGAAGCTCTATCTTCTTGCCCTTGGCATAGAGGGCGTTCCGGGCCGCGGCATACTGCCAGGCGGGGTTATCCGGGCTGCGCAGGTCCAGCTGATAGAGAGCCTCCGCCGCCGCGCCCACCATGGTGCGCACGTCGCATCCCGCCGCCGCCAAGGGCAGCAGGCCCACGGCGGACAGCACGCTGTAGCGGCCGCCCACGTCGTCGGGCACCACGAAGGTCTCATAGCCCTCTTTATCCGCGATGGTCTTCAGCACGCCCCGTGCCTTGTCGGTGGTGGCGTAGATGCGCTTGCGGGCGTTCGCGCCGTACTTCTTCTCCAGGATGCCCCGGAAGATGCGGAAGGCCGCCGCCGGCTCCAGGGTCGTGCCGGACTTGGACACCACGTTGATAGAAAACTCCCGGTCGCCCAGCATCTCCAGCTTGTCGTTCAGGTCGTCCGGCGACAGGGTCGTGCCGGCAAAGATGACCTCCGGGCCGTTCTTGGGCTTGATGAGCTCGATGCCCGCCCGGGCGCCCAGGTAGCTGCCGCCGATGCCCACGACCACCAGCACCTCGCTGGTGTCGCGGATGCGCTCCGCGGCAGACATGATCTGCTTCAGTTCCTCGCCCTGCACGCGGCGGGGCAGCTCACGCCAGCCGGTGAAATCCGCGCCGGCGCCCTTTCCCTCCGCCAGCGCCCGATGGGCCTGGCCCGCCGCGCCGTAATCCGGGCCGGCATTGTCCATAAATCCGAGGGCACCCGACAGATCGACTTTGACCATATCCGCAGACCTCCTGCATCTTTAGTTGACGGCGGCCTATGGGCCCCATCAATTAGTTAAATTATACTCTATTCCCGCGGATTTTGCAAGATGCGGACCCTCAAAGTGGGGCAAAAAGCGCGTTTTCAGCCCGAAACAGCACTCAAAATGGGGCGTCTATCCCGCATTCCGGCCAATGAGGCTGCCCAGAAGCCGCCCATACACCGCCCAGAAGCCCAGTCTCTCCACCGCCGCGGCCGCCACGATGTCCACCTGGGCGACGGTCTCCTCCCCCGCCCGTACGGTCATGGTGCCCAGCACCTGCCCCTCCGCCACCGGGGCGGACACCGCCTCCGGCAGGGATATGTCATACTGAAGGTCCGTTATCCCGCTCTTCTCCCGGAGCATGTATTCGCTGCCGGTGAATATGGGCTGGACGCAGTCCGCCGCCCCCAGCTTCACCGCCACCGGCGGCAGGGCCTGGGCCGGCCGCAGGGACGCCAGACCGTAGTTGGCAAAGGCGTAATTGAGAAGCGTTCTCGCGTCATTGAAGCGCTTTTCCGATGTCTCGCCGTGGAGTACCACGGCGATGTACTCCACCCCGTCCCGCTCCGCCGTGGCGGCCAGGCAGTACATGGCCTTGCTGGTGAAACCGGTCTTCAAGCCCGTGGCCCCCTCGTAGCCGTAGATGAGACGGTTAGTGTTGGAAAGGCCAAACTCGCCGTTCCGCACCGAGTCCATCCAGATGGTTGTGTACTCCTTGATGAGGTCGTGGGCGATGAGCTCCCGGCTCATGAGGGCGATGTCGTAGGCAGAGGTATAGTGGCCGTCATCGTCATAGAGGCCGGTGCAGTTGGTAAAGTGCGTATCGGCCATGCCCAGCTGGCCCGCCCGCTGGTTCATCTTCTGCACGAAGGCCTCCTCAGAGCCCGCGACGAGCTCCGCCAGGGCCACAGCACAGTCGTTGGCGCTGACCACCGCCACGCACTTGAGCATCTCCGACACGGTCATCTGCTCCCCCGGCTCCAGCCATATCTGGCTGCCGCCCATGGAGCAGGCGGTCTCCGAAGCAGTGACCACCGTATCCCTGCCGATGACGCCCGCCTCCAGCGCCTCCGTCACCAAAAGCATGGTCATCACCTTAGTGACGCTGGCCGGGGCGCAGCGGGCGTGGGACTCCTTTTCATATATGACCGTGCCGGTGCTCTTTTCCATGAGCACGGCATACGGCGCGTCGATGCTGATGGCGCCGGCGGGCAGCGGCTCCGCCGCGAGAGCGGGCGTTGTCAAAAGCGCCGCCGCCAGGAAAAAGGATACTATCTTCTTCAAAAAGTCCATAAAGACACCCCCATATCACCATGGATATGGGGGCCTGGCCCAAAATATGCCTGCCCGTCCCTTTGCCCCGGAAAAACCCGTGTTTCCCACAGCATCAACACGCTTTTACACAAAGGGCGGCCAAAATGCCGTCGAAGGCCGTCGGCGTGTGTCGAAAGTCCTACAGCTCCCGGTACATGGCCGGGGCGTCCGCCTTCCCCACCGCCTCCGCCACGGCCAGCACCTCCACCTTTGTGGTCCGCTCGCCGAAGCGTATCTCGATCACGTCTCCGGGCTTCACGTCCCGGGAGGCCTTGGCCGGGGCGCCGTTCACGGTCACCCGCCCGCCGTCGCAGGCCTCGTTGGCCACGGTGCGCCGCTTGATGAGCCGGGACACCTTCA
>CANQMW010000036.1 GCA_947625045.1 uncultured Oscillospiraceae bacterium | reverse complement strand
AGCACGTCCTTTCGCCCGTCCAGGTCGAGCCCTATGGCTATGTACACCGCCTTCTTCACGATCTGCCCTTCGCTGCGTACATGGTAGTGGATGGCGTCCATGAACACCACCGCGTACACGCTCTCCAGCGGACGGCTCTGCCACTCCTTCGCCACCGGCAGGATCTTGTCCGTGATCCGGCTCACGGTCGTGTCCGAGACCTCCAGCCCGTATATATCCCGGATATGCGCCTCTATGTCGCCCGTGGTCATCCCCTTCGCGTACATCGACAGGATCTTTTCCTCCACATCCTGGGTGATGCTGGTCTGGTTCTTCTTCAACAGCTGCGGCTCAAACTCCCCCTTCCGGTCCCGCGGCACAGATACGTCTATATCCCCATAGCTGGTCCGCAGTGTTTTGGCGCTGTGCCCATTGCGGCTGTTTTCGGTCTCTTTGTTCCGGTAGTCATACCTGCTGTAGCCCAGTTCCTCTGTAAGCTCCGCGTCCAGGCCGTCCTCCATGAACTCGGCGATGGTCTCCTTGAACAGGGTATGGATGTCCTCCATGCTGCTCACGTTGCTCAGCTGCAGCAACTCCCGGATCTTTGCCCGGCGCTCTTGTTCCTCCGGACTGCGGTTTCGTCTTCCCATATGTAATACCTCCTTGGTGGTGCTTCTATTCTACACCCCCTGTGGAAGTTTACACAGTTTTTGGGATGGGCCCTGGATCCTAAACGTTATTGTTTAAAATGCTTGGATTCTCCTTATAATTATTTGATGCCGATTAGCCAACGATCAAGGTGTTGCTGAGCAGATGTCATCAATATGTATCACGGGGGATATCGTAGGTGTAATCATAATGTCTTGCTATTTCGTCTACGGGCTATGCAGAATAAACCTGTGCGGCTCAATTGATTCCTTCAGAAAAGATACATCTTTACTGCTGTTGCCCTAGAGCTATTTTACTGAAATGCACAAACTTCGTTCATTTCTATTACACGTATTCTATCCTACTTAAATTAAGATTATATGATTTGAGTAGTTCATCGCAGAGGTCTTTTGCTTCAATAAAAGCAGTAGCAAACCCTTTCATATCATCCGCCCTCATTAAAAGCCCGACCTCAGTAACTTTTTTTAGAAGTGCATTGAGGCGATCCATGTGATATAAATCTCCATAACGATTTACTTCTTCTGCCATAGCTGTTTTGTTTTCTTCCAGGTATACTTGCAAATTGCCTGAGGCAATATAGTAGCTTTTTAGCCCATTCTCTACATCGATAAGGTGACATTCAATGTTAATTACCGTAGTTTTAATCTCAGAGAGCATATTTTGTAGTTTGAGTAGTCTTTTTTGTAAAATCGCTTTCTTTGCATTTTTCTTCTTGAGGCTTCGATTATTAATTACTGTGATTATCACGGAAATGATAGAGCTTACAAATACTGGAACTAATATTTTGACCCAATCTGACCAATCCATAATTCTTCCTCTCTTTATGTTAATATCCTTATCGAAGTAATTATGAAATTAATTAAAGCATATAAAAACAGATGTCAACAATTATTTGCGCTTAATCGCTGTCAATTGAAAGCAATGTTGAACCATCGGTTTTGCTATCAATCAAAGAATGTCCACTTCTGATACCTTGGACAATCTTCTAGCATCATTATAATAATCCATAGTGGTACTCCCATATTTAATTACTGGTCATTGCATATAAGCAATCACAGCTTTTGGATAAGCGAGTGATCCTCGCTGATCAGGTACATCAGTTTTTTTGCAGTCGGCGTGGGAGTGCTTTTTCCGCTTTCCCAAGCTTCTACCGTGCGGCAGGATACGCCCAAGACCTCCGCAAACGCTTTTTGGGTCATATTCAAGGATGCTCTGATCCGTGCTGCGTCCACTATAGGGAGAGACCTTTTTCGCACGATCGTGCCGGTTGCCGCCTTGCTCTTTTCATAGGCCAGCGCTTCCTGCAGCCCTTCCATAATGGAGGAATAAAGGTCAAAATCCTTGAAATTATCTTCTATTTCTTCCATCGTCAAAGAGGACTTGAAAACCAGATCTTCCATGCTGTTCACTCCTTCCGTATGATCTCTATCATAGCACGGATAGCCTTTTTCTGTTCCGCCGTGAGGTCTTCCTGCACGTTCTTAGGGTATGCAAACAGTAGGTAAAGATTCTCCCGTTCAAACACATCCAGATAGATGACTCTTCCGCCGCCGCGCTTGCCGCGCCCTTCCAGTTGGATGCGCATCTTTCTCGCGCCGCCCGTTCCTTCGATTACATCGCCGAGCTGGGGATCTAGCAAAAGCGCGTGTTCCAGCTTTGCCAGGTCATCGTCATTGAGCCCCATGGCCTTCCAACAGCGGCGAAACGGCTCCGTATAGATAAACTTGCGTGTCATGTATCCACTCCTCGTACACAAGTTTGTAGTTGTTACACCATTAGGATATACGATTTTATCGTATATGTCAAGCGGCGCCCTTTAACGGCGTTTGACAGGAGGGTTGCCGTCAGGCATAATAGCATTGAACTGGGACGACCATGCAGAGAAGAAGCCCGGAATGAAAAGAGATAGAGCAAAAGGAGCGGCTATGATAAGAAGCGGTGATATTGTGAGACGAACGGACCTGCATCTGCGGTGCTATCATATCGGCTTGCAGACGGAGATCTTTCGCATAAGCGGCGAAAAGTATTCCATATACTGCAAAAATGTCCCGGAGGGAAAATTTGCGCAGCTGAGCAAACACTTTGATTACAGTATTAAACCTGCAAGTTGCTGGGTACACCTAGTCCATGAGCGACTGGAGCAAGCGGTTGAGCAGTTGGCTCCAATTCTCTTTTCTGATGCGGCTGATGATTTTAAAGGCGTATTAATGACCAGACGCGATTTGGATACGGCGGTGATGGATAGGTTCCCGGAGGTGGATGTTCTGAATATAGAGGTCCGAGAAGGAGCGACATTCTCTATAACGATCAAGGTTGCCGCAGATACACCGCAGGAGACGGTAGATGCGATGCAAAAGCAGTTCGAGAGTATTGGCTCTTTTGGCACGGACGAGCTGGAGGTCTGCTATGGCACAGAAGAACGATGCGAGAGAAAGCGGCAGGCAGATCCGTTGATTCTAATGGCGGATAGTTTTCTCCCATTTACACAAACGGAGGCGAGAGTCTGGTACGACCTTGCTCCGGGAATATACAGAGGAGAGGTGAGACGCCAGGACCTACCTAATCCAAATTATGCCTTTGGTGGTACAGCATGCTTTCTCAGTGGATGTGGGGGAAGAAGGGCAGATCTTCGTAGCGCACTGCTATTGTATGATACGGTGTACCTTGCTCTTCCGATGGAAAAGTGGTTTGATGCTTTTCTCGCTGATCAGGCGGTGAGTAGGGAGGAGCTGATCTCCTTGGTGGAACAGGGAAGGCTCGTACTCGTTTTGAACAACTTGGAGAGCCGGTATGAGCGCAGCTTCCTGTTGGACATATATCACTGCGATAGTTTTTCCATTATCGGCCGGCGTGGCATCAATACGTTGGTCGTATCCTATCTGGCAGAGATGAGGGACCGATATTTGAAGCGTTTTCCTCATCTGATGGAGTTCGCAGCAGAGTTCTATGCTAAGGGAATGGGGGACGGGGATAAGTTGCTTATGCTCGTTGCGTCCGTGTGTAGCTGGCCTGTAGTTGGCCTTGCGAACAGCTTTGAGCAGATGGACCGCATAGGGTCTTTGGGGAACGGCATTGTTTTGAAAGGGCTGTTTGACCCATTTTTGGAAGGCCGCAGTAAATCTGATCAGGACAATCTGAACGCAATGCTGCTCTTTGGCGTGAACGATCAGATCACCGCATCTGCCCTGAATGCAACGCAGTTATTTTCCGGTATAATGGATGGCAGCGGCGAGTGGGAGAGATTTTCTGCGGAGACCTTGTCAAAGCTGCTACTCAGCTATTGGTATAACGACGCCTCTCTCAAGACAATCCAGGAGATACGGAACTGTACTTATGAAGAAAACAGCAGACTTGAACTGTTTGACAGCAAAAAGAACGTGTCGGTGGGGAAAGTCGCCCAACTGGCGGAGCAGTACCACACAAGAGGCGAGTTTCGAAGGTTGTTGACCGATTTGGAAAAGCTGGATCCGCCCCAGAGAAACGCCCGAATCAGACAGTACAATGATATACTGATAGAGCTATCCTGTGCCAGTATGAAAGGCGGCATGAAACAGGCACTTTGCAGACGGCTCGCGTTTTCATCTGCCTCACTTCTGTCCTTGAACCCCGTTGAAACGATACTGAATGCTGTTGATGCTGTTGCCGATATCATCGGAAGGGCTCCATCCGCACGAAAACGTGAACAGATCAAGGCCATTCGCCGGCAGTTGGCCGGGGAGGGGCTGGAGTCAAAATGCGGGCATGAAGAGAACATCTATCTCCTGGACAAGATATCCAAAGTGATTGACCTTCGGTAAAAGGGGCGCAGACGGCACTGGCGTTACCCGCGATTGGATGCTGTTACCATGTGGGCCATATTATGACATAATGCCCGATATGCTGGGCACGATATCCTCCATTCGACACGAAAAGTTTGGTCCTTCATTGACAGCAGCGGAGGGTTTCATCCTGGGCACGGCGGCGAAGATGTTCACCATCGCCGGCCCGGTCATCACCTTCGGTCTCACCGCCTCGGTGATATACGGATTGATACTGTGCCTGCTGCAATGAAACACACCATGGCCGCCGGTCTCCGGCGGCCATCGCTATGATAATGGGAAAGCGTGCTCTATGCATTGGCGGGTACAAAAGCCGGCGTAGAGCAATGCTGCAAAAATACACATCGAATACAATCAAAAATATAAAATAGAAAAGCCCAAAAACGTAAAATAGCAATTGACGTGGCGAAGACCATCGGATATAATCCTAAATAGGAGATGAAAGCTATGATTGATTATATCCCGAGAGTTGTGGATGACGAACTTGCGCTGAGGCTGGAAGCTTTTGGGGCGACGCTTATCATCGGGCCGAAATGGTGCGGCAAGACGACGACAGGGGAGCAGAAGGCGAAAAGTGTGCTTCGCATGCAGGACCCTGACCACCGGGAGGGATACCTTGCCACGGCGGAGACAAAGCCCTCACTGCTTCTCAAAGGAGAGAATCCCCGGCTGATAGACGAGTGGCAGATGGCGCCCGTCCTGTGGGATGCTGTGCGCGTGGCGGTAGACCAGCGGCAGGAGGAAGGGCTGTTCATTCTGACCGGCTCCACCTCGGTGGACAACACCGGGATCATGCATTCCGGCACTGGCCGTATCTCAAGGATGAAGATGTACCCGATGAGCCTCTTTGAATCCGGCCAGTCCAATGGGAGTGTCTCTCTCAAGGCGCTGTTCGATGACCCAAAGCTGGACATCGACGGTGCCATGTCCGGTCTGTCCATCGAAGAATTGATTTTCGCGGCCTGCCGCGGCGGCTGGCCGGCCTCTCTCCGGCGAAAGAGCGACGCGGCCAAGCTGATGATCGCGAAGGACTATATCAACAACATCTGCGAGACTGATATCTCCACGGTGGATGGGGTGCAGCGAAACCCCGTCTGGGCAAATATGATCCTCCGCTCTTATGCAAGGAATGTATCCTCGCTGGCAAAGAAGACGACTATCTATAAGGATGTCACCGCCAATGCCGACAGCATGACAGCGGCCACCATGGACGCCTATCTGAACGCGCTGGAGAAGCTATTTGTGATCGAGGACATTGATGCCTGGTGCCCGGCGATCCGCTCGGCCACGACGATACGCTCCGGGAAAAAGCGGGGGTTCACCGACCCCTCTATTCCGGCGGCGGCTCTGGGCCTGACGCCGGAGTACTTCCAGACCGATCTGAAGACCTTCGGCTTTATCTTTGAGTGCCTTTGCATTCGGGACTTGAAGGTGTACTCCCAGGCGATGGGAGGGAAAGTGTCCTACTATCACGACCGTTACGGCCTTGAGGCGGATGCTGTGCTGCACTTGGACGATGGCCGGTATGCGCTGGTAGAATTCAAGCTTGGGAGCCGTGAGATCGAGGAGGGAGCCGGGCATCTCCTGCAGATCAGGGACCTGGTCCGGAAGTATAACCAGAATGAGACCCAGGTGCCTCTCCGGGAGCCGGACCTGCTTATGGTCATTACCGGCGGCGATATGGCATATATCCGGCAGGATGGAGTCAAGGTGGTCCCCATAGGGGTGCTGCGCGATTAGAGACGACTGAAAAAATGAAAAACCGCGTCCAGCCACGCTCGTTCGACACAAAAAGTTTGGTCCTTCATTGACAGCAGCGGAGGGTTTCATCCTGGGCACGGCGGCGAAGATGTTCACCATCGCCGGCCCGGTGATTACCTTCGGCCTCACTGCCAGCGTGGTCTACGGGCTTATCCTGTGCCTGCTGCAATGAAAATGACCCCGGCCGCCAGGAAAGGCGGCCGGGGCTTTTTCGACCTGAAAAGGGGAAAACCGGACCCGAAAAGGAGTTGAAATCCGCCGGGCGGAGGACTACAATCACATGGAATAAGTCATTTTGATCGGGGATGAAATCATGGATCTGCAATATCTGCTCCTGCTGCAAAAGTTCCGCGAGGCCACGGGCGGGGCATGGAACGACTTCTTTGTCCAGATCAGCGACCTGTCCTACGGTGTGTTCATCTGGATGCTGGCCTGCATCCTCTACTGGGCGGCGGACAAGAAGACGGGCTCGTACCTGTTCCTCAACATCGCGGTCAGCCGGTTCCTGATGCAGCTATTGAAGCTCACCTTCTGCGTATACCGGCCCTGGATACGCTCTGCCGACATCGTGCCCGTGGAGACGGCCTCCGGCTACTCCTTCCCCAGTGGCCACAGCGTGACCGCCTCGTCCAACTACGGCACGGTGCTGGCCCGGTACGGGAAAAAGCACAGGGGCTTGGGCGCATTCATGGCCGTCATGCTGCTTCTGACCATGTTCTCCCGCAACTACATAGGCGTCCACACGCCCCAGGACGTGGCAGTGGGCGCGGCGCTGGGCCTGGCCGTGGTGTTTCTGGGCATACGCGCCTGGGCGTGGATAGACGAAAAGCCCGGCAGGGAGAAGATCATCCCCCTTGCGGGCATTGTGCTGACGGCGCTGTTTCTCGTCTATATCTCCCTCAAGAGCTATCCTCTGGACTATGACGAGGCGGGCAAGCTGCTGGTGGACCCGGCCAAGATGATGAAGGACGGCTGGAAGGACGCAGGGCGGCTGCTGGGCGTGAGCCTG
This sequence comes from uncultured Oscillospiraceae bacterium, assembly GCA_947625045.1. GTDB lineage: Bacteria > Bacillota > Clostridia > Oscillospirales > Oscillospiraceae > CAJOIG01. The sequence continues at coordinate 12,828 of CANQMW010000036.1, read as the reverse complement.
GGGTGGTATCTGGAGCGGCGGTACATCCGCTTCTCCACCGATGTGCCGGCGCTCACAAAGGTCACCCGCTGCGGCGTGGGCGCGCTGGTGCTGCTGGTCTACGAGCTTACGTTCATGCCGACCGTGACGGGCGCGGTGAGCGGGGGCTGGATAGGCTTTGTGCTGACCTTTGGGGAGCTCATGGTGCTGATGGTTGTCTATCCCCTGTGCTTCTCCCGGCTGGAGAGCAGGAGAGGCGCCCGCAGGGCTTCCGCCGCATAACGGCAGTATGGGCGATAAGGAAATAAAACTGGATATAAACGAGGTGCTGCGCTATCTGGGCGTAAAAGAGGACCCGGATGGGGCAACGGCCCGGGCCGCGGCGGAAGAGGCGGATAAGCTCCTTCGCGCCATCCGGCCCCGGTATGTCTACCGGATGTTCCCCATAGAGCGGGGCCCGGAGGGCGTCATCTTAAAGGGCAGCGGCGTCACCCTGCCGGGCGATATGGCCGGGCGGATGCTGGAGAAGTGCCAGGAGGCGGCGCTGCTGGCCTGCACCCTGGGGGCCGGGTTCGAGACCATGCTCCGGGCTGCTCAGGCTAGGGACATGGCCCGGGCGGTCATTTTGGACGCCTGCGGCAGCGCCCTGGTGGAGGCGGGCTGCGATAAGGCGGAGCGGGAGATCGCCGCCCGGTGTCCCGGAAAGTACCTTACGGATAGGTTCAGCCCCGGCTACGGGGACCTGCCCCTGGCGGTGCAAAGTGCCCTCTGTGCGGCGCTTGACGCCGAAAAGAGGCTGGGCGTCCATGTCAGGTCGAGCCTTCTGATGAACCCCTCCAAATCTGTCACCGCCGTGCTCGGCCTGGCGGACAGCCCCCAGCCCGCCCGTATACGGGGCTGCGCCTACTGCGCCCTTGCCGGGACATGCACTATCCGCAGGGGAGGAAGAAGCTGTGCTGACTGATTCCTGGAAAAAAGATATCGTCCTGCTGGACGGGGCCATGGGCACCGTGTTGCAGCAAAAGGGCCTGCCCCCCGGGGGAAAGCCGGAGCTGCTGGCCCTGACCGACCCTGCACTGCTGCTCTCCGTCCATCGGGAGTATGTGGACGCGGGCAGTAAGATCATCTACGCCAACACCTTCGGCGCCAGCGCGCCGAAGCTTGCCCGCACCGGCCACACCGTGGCGGAGGTGGTCCCGGCGGCCGTCGCCGTCGCCAAAGAGGCGGCCGGAAGGTCCGCGGCCGTGGCGCTGGACATAGGTCCCCTGGGGGAGCTTCTGGAGCCCATGGGCACCCTCAGCTTTGAAAAAGCGTATGAGTATTTCCGCGAGATCGCCCTGGCGGGGGCCGCCGCGGGGGCGGACCTGGCGGTCATAGAGACCATGACCGACCTCTATGAGGCGAAGGCGGCGCTGCTGGCGGTGAAGGAGAACACGGCGCTTCCCGTGTTCGTCACCATGTCCTTTGAGGAGAGCGGCCGGACCTTCACCGGCTGCACGGTGGCCTCCATGGCCCGGACGCTGGAGGGCCTGGGCGCGGACGCCATCGGCCTGAACTGCTCATTAGGGCCGGACCTGCTGGCACCGCTTTTGAAGGAGCTTTGCGAGAATACCCGCCTGCCCGTCATCGCGAAACCCAACGCGGGCCTGCCCGATCCGGTCACGGGTCTCTATGACATGAGCCCCGAGGCCTTCGCTGCGGCCCTGACGCCCTCGCTGGACGCGGGGGTGACCATCTTCGGCGGCTGCTGCGGCACGTCGCCTGCGTACATCGAGGCGCTGAATAAGGCTCTCGCGGGAAAGCGCCCCACGGCCCGGAGGTACGACGCCGTGGGCTTTGTCTGTACGCCCACGACCCCCTGCCGCCTGGACGGGGTGCGCGTCATCGGCGAGCGCATCAACCCCACCGGGAAAAAGCGGTTCCAGCAGGCGCTTTTGGAGCATGACCTGGACTACATCCTGGACGTGGCGGTGCAGCAGGAGGACGCGGGCGCGGACATTCTGGACGTGAACGTGGGCTATCCAGGGGTGGACGAGAAAGCCTTGCTGCCCGAAGTGGTGAAGAAGCTGCAAAGCGCCGTATCTCTGCCGCTGCAGCTGGATTCCTCCGACCCCGCCGCCTTGGAGGCGGCCCTGCGGGTCTATAACGGCAAGGCGGCGGTGAACTCAGTGAACGGCGACCGGTTGGTGCTTGAACGCATTCTGCCCGTCGTGAAGAAATACGGCGCCGCCGTGGTGGGGCTCACGCTGGATAAGGGCGGCATCCCACAGACGGCGGCGGAGCGGGTGGATATCGCCCGCCGTATCCTGGACGCGGCGCTTTCTTATGGCGTACCCAAAGAGGATGTGTGGATAGACTGCCTGACGCTGACGGTGTCGGCCCAGCAGGAGCAGGCCATGGAGACGCTGCGGGCGGTGCGGACCGTGCGGGAGGAGCTGGGCCTGCAGGTGGTGCTGGGGGTGTCCAACATCTCCTTCGGCCTGCCTGAGCGGCGGCTGGTCACGCAAAGCTTCCTCACCCAGGCCCTGGCTGCGGGGCTGACCCTGCCTATCCTGAACCCTGGGCAGCGGGAGATGATGGACGCGGTGGCGGCCTTCCGAGTGCTGTCCGGGGAGGATAAAGAGAGCAGGGCCTATATCGCCCGGTTCGCGGATATGCCCACGCAGACAGCCACACCGGCGGTGGCAGGCTCTCTCACCTTGGAGGACGCCATTATTCGCGGCCTGAAGACCGACGCGGCGAAACTGGCAGCGGCGGCATTGGAGGCGGGGGAGGAGCCCCTGGCCCTGGTGGAGGGGCGGCTCATCCCCGCGCTGGATAAAATAGGCGAGGACTATGAGCGGGGAACGGCGTTCCTGCCCCAGCTTCTGAGCGCCGCAGGGGCGGCCCAGGGGGTGTTCGAGGTCATCAAGACCGCCATCGCCCAAAGGGGCGGCCAGAGCGTGAAGCGGGGCCGGCTGGTGCTGGCCACGGTCCAGGGGGATATCCACGACATCGGCAAGAACATCGTGAAGACCGTGCTGGAGAACTACGGCTACGAGACCGTCGACCTGGGCCGGGACGTGCCGCCCCAGCTTATCGCCGACACGGTGCAAAAGGAGCACATCCGCCTGGTGGGCCTGTCCGCCCTCATGACAACCACCCTCCCGGCCATGGAGGAGACCATACGCCTGCTCCATACCCTGCCGGAGCCACCGGCGGTGGTTGTGGGCGGCGCGGTGGTCACGCCGGAATATGCCCGCCAGATCGGCGCGGACTACTACGCCAAAGACGCCCGGCAGTCCGTGGAGGCGGCCCGGGCGGTGTTCGGGGCATAAAGTTAAAGACAAAGCAAAAACCGCGTGACGGATGTACGTCACGCGGTTTTTGTATCGTTTAAACTTATTCACTCTTTGTGAATAAGCCGCTGCGCCGCAATATCTCGTCCACGGCGGCGGACTGGTTCAGGGCGTAGATGTGCAGGTCGTTTACGCCGAGGGCGATGTACTCATTAAGCTGTTCCACCGTATAATCCATCCCCGCGTCCCGGAAGCCCTCCGGGTCGTCGTAGTACTTGGAGATGTGGCGGGCAAGCTTTCTCGGGATGGCGCATCCGTTCATGGAGAGGCAGTGGCGTATGCACTTGTCCCTGTCCAGCACCGGCATGACGCCCACCGCCACCGGCAGCGTGACCCCCGCGGCCCGGATCTCCTCCATCCAGCGGGCGAAGCGGTCCATGTCGAAAGTGAGCTGGGTGACGATGAAGTCGGCGCCCGCGTCTTGTTTCTGTTTCAAAAACATCGTGTCAGCGGCTAAGTCCGGGGAGAGGATGTGCCCCTCGGGGATGCCGGAGCAGGCGATGACGGCGCCGTCCCCCAGCGTCTGGCGCATATAGCGGATGAGGCCGTCGGCATGGTCGAAGTCGCCGTGGGTGGCGTCCTCGCCGGGGACAAAGTCCCCCCGCAGGGCCAGGAAGTGGTCCACGCCTATGGCCCGGTAGGCCGCCATGTCGGCGTCGATATCGGCCCGGGTGTGGTGGATGCAGGTGTAGTGGCTCACAGGGGTGGTCCTGCCGGAATCGGACATGGCCTTGCATATTTCAAGATTGTAGCCCTTGTCGGAGCCGCCCGCGCCGTAGGTGCAGCTGATCCAGTCGGGGCTCCACTTATACAGGTCTTCCAGCACCGCCTTCAGCTTTCCCATGCCCGCCTCCGTCTTGGGCGGGAACACCTCAAAGGACAGTGTGGTGGTCTTCTTCATCTTTTCCGCGACGTTCATAGGTAAAAATCCTCTCTTTTTTGGGGCTGTAGGCCCAGTATATACGGAAACAGCGGCGGATTCAACAAAAAACGAATTTTCAAAATAATACCTTGACAGGCGAGGTATATCATGCTATTATGATCTCACGAGATACCTCACAAGGCGAAGTAAATCACATGACGAAAGGAGGCGGGGCGTATGGCCCTATCCGCGGATATCCTGCGGGGACACACGGACGCCATCATCCTGGCCCAGCTCGTGGCCGGGGACAGCTACGGCTACCAGATCAACAAGACGGTGACGGAGCGCACCGGCGGGGCCTATGGCTTTAAGGAGGCCACCCTCTACACCGCGTTCAAGCGCCTGGAGCAGAATGGGCTCATCACCTCCTACTGGGGGGAGGACGGCCCCGGCGCCCGGCGGCGGTATTACGCCGTCACCGAGGCGGGAATGGCGAAACTGGCCGAGGACCGGCAGGAGTGGAACGAGACGAAGCGTGTCATGGACGCGCTCATATCATGGAAGGAGGGACTGTGATGGAGGACGTAAAGCGCAGATTTTCAAATGAGATCGCGGCCCGCCTCTCCGGCGCCCCGGAGAGCGACGCGAAGGCCGATATGATCGAGGAGCTGGCGGAGAACCTGGCCAGCCGGTACGCGGACATGACCTCCGACGGTATGGGCGAAGGGGAGGCCTTCGCCCGGGCCATGGAGGAACTGGGTGACACGGAGGAGCTGACGGCGTATTTGCACAGCCTGGGGCCGGACGAGCCCCTGCCCGGGGACTGGCAAGACCAGAACATCCCCTCCGACGGGGTGCTGCGGCTGGCCGTGGACGTGCCCGGGGACGTGACGGTGTATGTGGGCAGCGGGCCCGACGGCCCGGTCCGGATCGAGGGGGACCAGAGGAAGCTGGACGTGTTCACGGCCCCGGACGGGACCCTGACCGTGCGGAAAAAGCCCACCGCCAGCAGCGTATTTTTCTCCCTGCGGGGCATGTCCTGGGGGGAGGTGTCTCTGACGGTCCCGGCCCGGCGGTGGGAGAGCGTGGCGATATCCACCGCCAGCGGCGATGTGGATATGGGCGGCGGCCTGGAAATAGGTGAGCTCTCCGTCCGCACCGCCAGCGGCGATGTGGAATGCCGGGTGAATTCCTGCGAAAAAGCCCAGTTCAAGACGGCCAGCGGCGACATCGAGGCACGAGGCAACTTCGTGTCCCTCCGGGCGGAGACCGCCAGCGGGGACGTGGAGCTGGACGGGCCTCTTGGCGAGGTGACTATATCCACCGCCAGCGGGGACATAGAGCTCGATGGCTCCGTGGCCCGGGTGAAGGCCGGGACCATGAGCGGCGATGTGCATGTCGAGAGCATGACCATGCCCCAGGCCATGACCCTCTCCTCCAAGAGCGGGGACGTGGAAGCCCACATTCCGGTCATGGGCCCCTTCAAGGCGGACCTTCGCTCCGTCAGCGGCGACACGGACATGGATGATTTCGGAGCCTGGCCGGTTGGCGACGGGAGCGAGCCCCATTACACCCTCACCAGCGTCAGCGGCGACGTAGCCCTGAAGCGGCCGGGATAAAAGAAAACATATGGAAAGAGCCCCCGCCGGTTTATCGGGCGGGGGCATTGCTATACTTAAAGCTCAATAGAAGGTGGCCACAGGCTGGGCCGGGGGTTCGGCGGTCTCCAGGTTTATGACATTGAGCACCGGGCCCTTCTTGCCGTAGCCCTTGTGCCACTTCAGCTCCACCGTGGCGGTGACGGTGAGCCACTGGCCCTTGCCCAGGCGCGCGGCGTCGGCCCATCGGCAGATGAGGCCGGTGAACTGGATGTCGTTGGCGCAGCAGGTCATGAGCTGGCGGCCGAAGACGAAGTTGTCCCCCGCGAGACGGGGGCTTTTGGCCACCAGGCCCTTGTAGCGCAGGGTCTTGCCGTCGTACTTGGAGAAGTCCTCGGAGAGGTCCGCGTAGAAAAGGGCGTAGTCCTCGTCCTTGATCTCCACCACCGGCGCGTCCAGGTCGAAGGGCAGGGGGTCCTCGATGTCATCGTACTCCACCTTCCCGTCCGGCATCTCGAAGGCGATGTCGCACCGGCGGTTGGCCGCCCGGATGATCTTATGGACCTCCATCCGGTCCAGGTTGGGTCTGCACCGGTTCAGCACCACCAGCTCGCAGCTTTTCAGCTTGTCGTACGTAAGCTGGCGCATGTTGGCGTTGTAGGAGATGAAGGCGTTGGCGTCGGCGAACATGAACTCCTGAGCCACTACCCAGTTCTGGGGCATGCGCTGATAGAGGCTGTCCAGCATCCACATGCCGTTGTACTCGATCATGACCCGGTCGGCTTTGCATTCCTTCTGTGCCGCCTCCAATGGCGCGGCCTGGATGTCCTCCTCGTTCTCCACGGGGCGGATAAACACGTTGTCCCCGGAAAAGCGGGAGGGGTCATATTCCTCCACGCCCTCCTCGCACAGAAGGAGCAGGGTGCGCTCGCCCTGGTTGAAGCGCTTGTCCTCCAGCGTCTCCTGGATGAACTTTGTCTTTCCGGCCTCCAGAAAGCCGGTGAAGAGATAGACGGGTATCTGCCTCACAGCCCGAACAGCTCCTTCACAGCGTTTTCATTGAGGTTCGCCCCGATGACGCACAGCCTGCCCGCCACGTTGGCCGGGCCGGTGCGCACGTCCTTCTCGCCGGGGGTATAGTCGAAGTGGACCCAGGTCCCATCCGGGGCGGGCACATAGCCCTTGGCCCGGATGATCATGCCGTAGGCGCCCTCGTCCGCCAGCTTATCCAGGATGGTGCCGATCTCCTCCGCGGAGAACTTCTTGCTGGTCTCCGCGCCCCAGCTCTGGAACACCTCGTCGGCATCGTGGCCGTGGTGATGGTGATGATGGTGATGATGTTCGTGTTCGTCGTCATCGTCATCATCATGGTCGTGATGATGGTGGTGCTCGTGCTCATCCTCATCCTCGTCATCATCGTCGTCATGGTGATGGTGGTGATGCTCATGCCCGTCGTGGTCATCGTCATCGTGGTCGTGATGGTGATGGTGGCACTCGCAGTCGGGGTCGTCGCACTCGTCGTCCTCTTCCTCTTCCTTGTAGTGCTCCTCCAGCAGGGCGGCCAGCTCCGCGGAGATGGAGTTTTTCTTCTCCGTGGCGTCCAGGATCTGACGGCCGGTGAGCTGGTCCCAGTCGGTGGAGACGATGACGGCGTCGGGGTTTTTCTCCCGCAGCAGGGCCTCCGCCTGGGCAACCTTCTCCGGGGCCATGCCGCCGGTGCGGGAGAGCACGATGCAGTTGGCGGACTGGACCTGGTTATTGAAAAACTCGCCGAAGTTCTTCATGTACATCTTCGCCTTGGAGGCGTCCACCACCGTGGTGAGCCCGCCCAGGACGAACTGGTCACCGGCCTCCTGGACCGCCGCCACGATCTCCGAGAGCTTTCCCACGCCGGAGGGCTCGATGAGGATGCGGTCGGGGGCGTACTGCTCCGCCACCATTTTGAGGGCCTTGCGGAAGTCGCCGGTGAGGCTGCAGCAGATGCAGCCGGACTCCAGCTCGTTGACCACGATGCCCGCGTCCTTCAAAAAGCCGCCGTCGATGCCGATCTCGCCGAACTCATTTTCGATGAGGACCACCTTCTGGCCGGCGTAGCCGTCCTTCAAAAGCTTTTTGATGAGGGTGGTCTTGCCGGCGCCGAGAAAGCCGGAAAAAATGTCTATCCTTGTCATGTGCCTCGCCTTTCTGGTATAGAATCCTAAAAAATCGTTAACATATGGGAAGGGAAAATGGGATATGATGTTTCTAACAGTTTATTATATCACTTTTTTTCCTGTATGAAAAGAAAAAACAGGTATTTATATGCCAGTATATGCCAGTTTGTCGCATAAATGCGAATTTCCTGTGGCGTTATGCGACAGGATGTGGTATACTGGGCCATATTCAGCTACAACATATCCGCCTTCGGGCGTCTGCCTTTACAGAGGATACAGATCATGAAGCGTAAAACAGCGGTCATACTGTCTTTCGTCAGCATATTCATGTGCGTGCTGGCCTCCTGCGTCATCCGGGACAGGTCAGCCGTCGCCGAAATCAAGCCGGAGGAGTACACCGTTACCTTCTACCAGGACCAGCAGGTCCTGAGCCAGGAGAAGGTGACCGAAGGGGGCCATGCCGTGAACGTGCCCCAGGGCATGAGCTGGCGCAATGAGACCGGCTCCATAGTGGACCCGGCCGCCATTGCCGTGACGCGGGATATGGCCTTCTATGCCCGTGGAAACGCCGCGCTTCGCACCGGCCATATCCAGTATCTCACCATCCAGGGCGAACAGTTCCAGCCCGACGCCCATGTGACCCGTGGCCAGGCGGCCCAGATGCTGGGCGTGCTCTTGAGCCCCGACCAGACCTTCCCGGCGGTGGAGGAGAACGTGTTCTCCGACGTGACCGCGGGCAGCCCCTGCTATGACAGCGTGCAGAAGCTCGCCGCCCTGCAGGTGGTCTTCGGCTATGGGGACGGCACCTTCCGCCCCGACGAGGAGATCACGAGAGGCGAGCTTATAACGCTGCTCTGCCGCCTTACGGGCGTCAGCGAGATCGCCGCCACCTCCTTCCCGGATGTGGCCCAGACCCACTGGGCCCTGGGCACCATCGCCGCCTCCGTCACCGAGGGCTGGGCCAAGGGCATGGGGGACGGCCAGTTCTATCCCGACTATCCCGCCACCCGGGCGGAGACCGTGGCTCTCATCGCCCGCATATGCGGCCGGGCCCCCAACAACTCCGTCATCGACCTGTGCTGCCAGGACTCTCCCTATACGGACGTGCCCCGCAGCCACTGGGCCTACTACTACATCATCGACGCGTCCTACCGCAACGAGCTTCTCTCTTACGTGATGGGAGAGATGACGGACCTGCAGCCGGGCATCGTGTTCCTGGGAGACAAGATGGGCCACATCGATCCCGAGACCGGGTCCCTGGACGCCTATCAGAAGGGCTTCCACACCGTCAGCGACGGCCTGCCCACCGACGGGCTGTACTACGCGCCGGAGGACGGCTTCTTCTTCCAGCGGTTCCAGCCGGGCCTGCAGGAGCTGGACGGGTCCATGTTCTACGTGGAGCAGGCGGACGGCCCCTTCGCCACCGACTTTGACTTGGGCTACCTCCACTTCGGCAGCAATGGCCGGTATACCTCCGGCGACCAGGAGCTGGACGGCTACGTCAACGCCATCATGAACCCTATCATCCAGAACAGCACGGACAACCTTCTCAGCGAGGCCAAGCTCCGGGAAGCCTACAACGTGATCGTCTTCGGCGGGTACAGCTACGCCCCCCGTAAGGACGGCGGCTGGCCCCGGGGCAGCACCAACTGGACCATCACCAGCGCCAAGCTCATGTTCCAGGATAAGCGGGGCACCTGTTACTACTTCGCCGGGGCGTTTTTGCAGCTGGCCCGGCGGCTGGGCTTCCAGGCCTATCCCATCTGCGGCGGCGTGGGCACCGACAACAAACTGCACGCCTGGGTCATGATAGACGACGAGTTCGGCAACGAGTATATCTACGATACGGAGCTTGACGCGGCCTACCGCAACCACTGGTACCGGGGCATCTCCTATACCGTGGAGGATATGTTCAAACAGCTGCGCGGCCACGCGCACGTGTTATATATCTTCCCCGGCGATACATACACCGCCCCGCCCAAGGACGACGAGGGCCTCATCGACCTGGCCATCATCTGGCCCAGCGAGGTGGGCGGCATGGCCTTCGTGGAGGTGGACGGCCAGATGGTGGCCCTGCCCACCACCTGGGTGGAGCAGTATGACGAATCCGGCAACCTGACCGGCTACCTGGTCAGCGTGACCTACGAGGGCGGCTCCTACTCCAACACCATCCCCCTGGCAGCCCCGCCTGTGGATACGGAGCCGCCGGTGGAGAGCCCGGGGCCCGACGTGACGCCCTTGCCCCCCGACTGGACGGAGCAGCCCCAGTATACCGAGGACCCGGGTGTCACCACGCCCCCGGACGTGACTGTGCCCCCGGATGTGACTGAACCGCCCATAGACACCGTCCCGCCGGATGTGACCGAACCGCCCGTGGATACGGAGCAGCCGGTGGTGACGGACCCGCCCATGGATACGGAGCAGCCGGTGGTCACCGACCCGCCCGTGACCGAGCCGGAGCCCGACCCGGTTGTGCCTGTGGAGCCGCAGCCGGAGGCCCCGGCCGCGCCGGAATCACAGGGTGCGGTGGAATCACAGGACGTAGCGGAATAAAAGTTTACATAATTATGCCCCGCGGGTTTTCCGCGGGGCGTTTTTTAAGTCCAGTGGATATCCGCCGACGGCCGGGCGGGGATGTTGGGGTACTCCATAGAGGGCCTTCCAACCAGCAGGCACCCGCACACGTGCCATCCCTCCGGCACGGCCAGCATTTCCCGCAGGGCCGGGGCCCGGTCCGCGATGCGGCGCATGTACCCGCCCCAGCAGGTGCCGAGGCCCCGGCTGGACAGGAGCAGCTCTGCCGTGGTCAGGGCGATGACCGTGTCCGTGCCGTGGTTGAGAGACCCCTCCGGCTCAAAGCCGGCGATGAGGGCCGGGGCGGAGCAGGTGAGGGGGTCCCGGCCTTTCTCCACAGCTTTCAGCAGGTCCGGGGCATAGTTCGTCTCCCTGCACCAGGCCAGTGCCGCCTCCTTCACCGCGGCCATCTTGTCCCCGCCCAGCGCCACCGCCCAGCGGGTGGGCCGGCGGTTGCCGCCGCTGGGGGCGTAGGAAGCCCTGTCCAGGGCCCATTGGAGGGTGCGCCGGTCCGGGGCGTCGGGCCGGTAGCGCCGGTGGGAGCGGCGGGTCATGACCAGGGCCTCCACCGTGTCGAAGGGCTCCGGCACCGTGGCCCGGCCGCCGTCATTCAGCACCGCGTCCTGAGGGCAGGCGGCGGCGCATTGCAGGCACCCCATGCAGCTGCCGGGCCTTGCCTCCGGGCCCGCGTCCGTCATAATAAGATGGCGGGCCGGGCAGAGGTTCACACACTTGCCGCACTTGACGCAGCGGGACGTATCAAATGTTATGTTAACCATTTTAAGCACCTCGAAACTTGCGATAAGAAAAGTATAGCAGAGGTGGATTTTATTTGCAAGGGATGCTACAATAGAGGGCGAATATGACCCGCCCCATGGGCGGAAAGGAGCCGATATGGATAAAAACGAAAAGATCGTCGCCTGGATGGAGAGTCACCGGGGCGAGATGATAGAGGACCTGAAGGCCCTGTGCCGCATCCCCAGCTATTCCGGCCCGGCGGCGGAGGGCGCGCCCTATGGCGTCGGGCCAAAAAAGGCCATGGAGGCCGCCATGGACATGTGCCGGGGCTACGGTTTCACTGTGACCAACCACGGCGACCGGGTCATGACAGCGGACATGGGCCCGGAAAAGCCCCAGCTGGATATGCTGGCCCATCTGGACGTGGTGGGCCCCGGGGACGGCTGGGACACGGACCCCTTCGAGCCCGTGGAGAAGCCTGACGGCTACATCTACGGCCGGGGCGTGGCGGACGACAAGGGCGGCGCTGTCGCCGCGCTGTACGCCATGCGGTGCGTGAAGGAGCTGGGCCTGCCCCTCTCGGGCCGGTGCCGCCTCATCCTGGGCACCGACGAGGAGAACGGCTCCAGCGACGTGGCATGGTATTATGAGCGGGTAAAGCCCGCGCCCCACACCTTCACCCCTGACTCCAACTTCCCTGTGTGCAACGCGGAGAAGGGCTTTTACCGCCTGCGGTTCAAGAAGTCCTGGGCGGCGGAGACGGCCCTGCCCCGGGCGGCGGAGCTGCACGGCGGCTTCCGGGTGAACGTGGTGCCCGGGCAGGCATGCGCCATCATTGCCGGGATGGACAAAAACGACCTGCTGGCGGCGGCGACGCCCCTGGCGGCCGAGATCGGCGCCGCGGCGAAGGCCGAGGACGCACCGGGCGGCGTGAAGCTCACCGTGGAGGCCAAGGGCTGCCACGCGGCGGAGCCGGAGACCGGCAATAACGCCAACACGGCCCTCATCCGGGTGCTGGCCGGCCTGCCCCTGGCGGACTGCGACAGCACCAGGGCCATCCACGAGCTGGACAAGGTCCTGCCCCACGGGGACTATTACGGCAAGGCCCTGGGCATTGCCCAGGAGGATGAGGTCACGGGCAGGCTCACCTGCTCCTTCACCCAGATCGACTTTACGGCGACCGGTCTTGCGGGCCTGTGCGACTGCCGGGTGCCGGTGTGCGCCAATGAGGAAAACTGCAAGGCCGTGGCGGATAAGACCATGGGGGCCATGGGCTACGAGACGGAAGGGGCCATGGTCCCGCCCCACTGGACCCCTGCGGAGGGGGCCTTCATCCGCACGCTGAACGCCTGCTACGAGGCCTATTCCGGCCGCAAGGGGGGCTGCTACGCCATGGGCGGCGGCACCTACGTCCACGACGTACCCGGGGGCGTGGCCTTCGGCGTGGTCATGCCGGGGGAGGACGTGCGCATGCACGGCGCCAACGAGCGCATCAAGGTGGACGACCTGGTGACGGCGGCGGAGCTCTTCGCCCACGCCGTGGGGGCCATCTGCGAATAAAGGACATACAAAGACCGCGCCCGGTC
>CANQMW010000035.1 GCA_947625045.1 uncultured Oscillospiraceae bacterium | reverse complement strand
CCCCGAGGCGACCGACAGCCCCGAGGCGACCGACGACCCCGAGGCGACCGACAGCCCCGAGGCGACCGACGACCCCGAGGCGACCGACGACCCCGAGGCGACCGACGACCCCGAGGCGACCGACAGCCCCGAGGCGACCGACGACCCCGAGGCGACCGACGACCCCGAGGTGACCGACGACCCCGAGGCGACTGAAAGCCCCGAGCCGTCTGAGAGCCCCGAACCGTCGCCCGTCGCCGCGGAGAAGACCGTGTTCACCGTCGTCCACCACTATCCGGACGAGGGCGGCGAGGCATACCCTGTGACGGGAGAGCCGGAGGTCCAGGAGGATATGGCCATCGCGGCCGCCGCGTCGCCGGAGCTCCCCGACCCCGCGGAGACGGAGACCCCCGTCCCCATGGAGCCGGAAGCTCCCACCGGGGAGATCAGCCCGGAGGGCACCGTCTATTTATATGAGACCGGGGAGGAGTATCCGGCCCCCTACGTCGTCTGGCCGGAGCCCCAAACGGATGAGGACGGCAGCGTGCTGGCACAGTTTTCTTATTTCGCCGTGGAAGAGGGCAACGATGCGGTCACAGTCAAAGGGGACGACCTTGCGAGCGTCTGCGCGGAGATCAACTATGATCCCAACACGCCCTCTGTGATCCTCCATGTCTATTACGGCGTCGGGCCCGATGGAACACTGACTTCGATCGACGAGGATGAGAAAAATGCAGAGGCGGTAAAAGAATACTTTGTCAGCAACGGCCTCACCGGCACTTATGTGACCGGAAGAGAGATAGAGGGCAAAAGCAACGCTGACTGGAGCATTGTGATCAATGAGACCGGCGATGTATTTCTTTACTGTGACGGCACGGACACAGGAGCCACGGCGACTTTTAACGATGTCACTCCCTCCACAGGAAAACCCGGCGCCATCGTGTTCCACCACGACGGCTGGCACATGGATGAAGCAGGCGATACTGCTCAGATTCTCACCGTTGCATTTAACAGCACGAACTATTATTTCACTATGCCCGACACTGATCTCTATTGGGACGGGACAGGGTACTCTTTCTCCAGCGACCCCCACTATTACAACAAAACCATTCTGGAGAAGGGGGTCTATACCCTTCCCGACGGGTCGGGCTGGACGGTGACCATAGATGATACCGGCGTGACCCTGTCCGGCGAAGGCACCGCAAACGCGTATGTGGATTCTGTGACCATTGATACCTCCAGCCACAAGGTCAAGACGGTCGTATTTGCAAGCCCCGATTGGTTCGATAATAAGAACAAAGCATTGACTCTGACGCTCAACTGGACGCCGACAGTAAGCAGCAAAGCCCTCAATTCCTTCAAGGTTTCCAAAGCCTTCATATTATACGCGACCGGCGGAAAAGAAGTGATCAAAGGCTTTAATTCAAACAGCTATTTTATAGCCCAGGACGACAAATTCTCCTATGAATATTTCCAAGAATTAGACGAAAACGGCAACAAAAAATATGTCGGCAGATATTCCCTTTCCGCGGGCTACGGGCAAGTCTACGGTAAATACATAGAAGGCATAGGCGACTGGTATATCGAGATTACTGAAAACGGCCATGTCTATCTCTATACAGGTGAAGGAGAAGAACCATATGAGGCCGTCATGACGGCTGTCTCAAGCGAGAGAGTCAGCACAATGTACGTATGTGTGCCGGGATGGTACACAGACACAGCATGCGCCACCCCTGTTTTTATCTCACTTGCATGGAAATATAACAGCACCGCCAAAACAGGCGATCTGTACTTTGAAACTGGCACGATTAGTACGGCATACAAGCCCCTGGAGGGCGGTGGCAATGGCCCAAAGACATATATGCCCGCTATGCGTTTTGAGCGCAGTGAGCGTACCGATTTTGTAAAGGAAAAGCTTGTCCCTCATGCGGGAAAATATATTGCAACCGACGTTCCGGAGGAATATATCGAGATCAAAGAGGACGGCTCCGTCGTGCTCTGCATACCAAAGGAAGGCGGAGAGGGTCCCGACGTCGAGCACGACGAGTACTCACCTCTTTACTACAACATAGATAGTAAATGGCTTACAGACAGGGAAAAGGTGGATGTGACCTCTGTTGTCTTCTCCACACCGGACTGGTTCGAAAATCAAAATAAGAAGCCCGCGGAAACCGTCAAGAAAACGGTCGAAATGAAATGGAGCGCGGCAGCCGAGCAGTTTACCATCGGCACTGCGGTCACCTGCTACAAGCCGGCGAGTAACGAAGTTGCCCGCACTTTCACCGAAGCGACCGCGTACTACTTGGAGAAAAATAACGACGAGGGCCTCGCATACATGACCCAGTATGTAAAGGGTACATACACCCTCAACGACGGCTCCGGCTGGACAATCAGGGTAGACGATGAAGGTAAGATCTACACCAATTTCGGCACCGGGGAATTGGAGGTAAAGAGTCCCGCTCCCCAATTCGTGGAAAGCAAAGACAAAGACATCGGAAACGATGGCAGATACCTCTCCAGCATCACGGTCCCCGTGACGGGCTGGTATATCGACGAGACCTGCACACTGGATGCTGTCGTCAAGCTTACATGGAATGGCAATGTCAAAAACCCCATGGACGACCACCAGTTCACCGTGACCGCTATCCCGCTGTACCGCAACGGGGATGGAGAGACCGAGTGCAAGTATCTGACCGGCACCTTCTATTCCGACGCGGACCGGAAATTGGGCGAAGATTTCCTCGCGAGTATCCGCGTCGACGGTACGTATCAGCCCACCGCGGCGCATGGCAAGTGGTGGATCGTAATAGAAGGCGGCAAGGTCACGGTCTACGCCACCGATTCTCAGGGGAAAGAGCATACTTATACAGACGTCGCCATGGATCTGACGATGGACAAGAGCACGAAGGACGATAAGAATCCCAATTACGGTGACGTCAAAGGCGTGACCGACATCAAGGTCGTCATCCCCCAATGGCGCACCGCGCAGACAAATGATACCCCTGCCAACATCGCGCAATGCGGCGAGGTGACCTTTACATTCACACGAGACCCGAACTATGCCGCTTCTTCCTATTTCGCGCCGAGCAGTACGCACATATATGCCGATACCAATGACGGAAGCCCCTGGGAAGTGGTGGCCAAAAATAAGACCGGCTACAACAAGGACTTGATCACCAAGATCTATGACAACGACCGGGCCTACAGCGACGCGAACAAGGAAAAGGCAAAGGACTATTTCAAAAAATATCCTGGCACCTACTATATCGAAGAGCCGACGTTGGATTACATGATCACCGTCACCGAAGAAGGCGATATTTACTGGGGCGATCCCACTTCCAGCGTCGCGGAACCCCTGCCCGCGGACGTGCATTTCGACGCCATACATGACAAGGACGGGGACGGCAAGGTGAGCGAGGGCGAGGATGAGCCCGTCCCCGGGACGATCAGCGTCTGGTTGAACGGATATACCACGGGCAAAGTCAGCACCAGCAGCAGCACCAAGCCCACTTATACCGACGGCACCCAGAGAGCCGACTTCACGTGGAACGATACGGATGAAAAGGATACGGAGAATACCGCGAACACCTTCAAAAGTAGTAAAAGTGCAAAGGGGTATAAGGTCGGCGAGACCAAACAACAGACCACCTTCGCCGCGGACAAGTACTACAACCTCGGAAAAGAGATTACAGAAAAGGATTTCACGCATGACGGCACCTACGAGACCACGGACGGAGAGTATAAGATCGAAGTCAAAACGGACGAAACCACCGGCGAAACGACCTATAACTTCTATCGGCCTGATCAGAAGGACACACCATACCCCCTCAAGCTGTTCAGCACGGGCGATAGGACCTACCTGCGCGGTTTGATAGGCCACATGAAGAAGGTCACCGTGTACCTGGTGGTCACAAAGATCCCTGAAGATGGCTTCGAGAACTTCCTGTTCACCGCCTATGAGGTCACATACAATGACCTTAATGGTAAAACGACTAGTTCGTCGGGTGCGCCTACCTTCACCCTCCCCAAGATGACACGGTTTACGGATTATAGTGAGACGGGAGAAGGGGAAGGGCCTTTCGTCGTCGCGGGACCCGGCGAGGATGTGGATTCCGGCACGCACTACAGCCGTCTGTCCCTCGCCCTCCACAGCCTGCAAGGGAAAGGGAACAACTGGACGATCTATCTTACGGAAGACGTCAAGATCGGCTTTGAGGCCAAGCTTCCCGACGATGTGGGGAACGTGACCATCGACGGCCAGGGCCACACCATCACCCGCGATACCTATGTAAATCCCGGTTCGGTGCTGACGAGCATCGATCCGATCCTCATGGACATCCTGGCGGACCCGAGAGTGGACCCGGAGATCGCCCTGACGGCGCTGGAAGACGAGGGCCTGATCTCCGTCTACTCCTATTTCAACAACGAGGGCAGGGTCTCCACCGTCGTCAACAACAACCTCATCGAGGGTGACATCCGGCTCGAGAACGGCTCGTTTGTGAAGAACGGCGAGAGCGGCACGATCAAGGGCAACGTGACGGTGAGAGGCTCTCTGACCGAAAGCGCGGGCGAGAGCTCCTTCCATAACGAGGGAAGGATCACAGGAACCGTAGAGCTGGCCGAGAACGCGCACTTTTACAACAGCGGCGAGATAGACGGCCACGTGACGGTCAAGTCGGGGGGCGTCCTTGAACTCAACTGCAACGAAGACGAAGAGGAAAATAAGCACGGCGGCGTGATCTACGGAGACGTAACGGTCTATCCCGGCGGCACCCTGCGCACCGATGACAATGTCGAGACCGCCGTTATAGAGGGTACGATCTACCTGGAGTACGAGGACGAAGTGGACCTGGCGCGTATGCTGCAGGTGCTGGAAGATTCCGAAATAACGTACAATGATCTGGTCAAGAAAAAGCATGAGCATTCAGAGATACTCAATGAAGAGGCGATCGAACCGGACGACGATTACAAATGCACCGACCCGTGGACCATACAATATACCTGCCAGACCTGCGGCAAGGTAGTGACAACGGAAGAGACGGAGCCTACGGGACATGATTTCTATTTGTACGATACAAAGGAGGCGACCTGCGAAGAAGGGAAAATAGAATATTATCGCTGCCACAACTGCGCCGCCTATAACAGCACCAGCAAGCAACTGAAAGTCCAGGTGAGCGACTCTCTCGGACATAAGTATGTGGAACTTACGCAGCTTTACATCCCCCCCACGGAATATGCCTCGGGACACCTCTATTATCGCTGCACGGAATGCGGCAAGCTGCTGGAATTCGAGATCGATAAGGTCAGTCATGGCAGCACAAAGCATTCCTTCCAGAACGATGACGGCTCGCTCAATGAAAAGGCAGGAGTGGTCACAAAAGAAGCGACCTGTACGGAAGAAGGCACAGTGGAATTCAGATGTACAGGCGATTGTGGAACAGTAATAGAGATCCAGATCCCCGCCACGGGGCACAGATTCCCCGATCCCAGGACCGAAATAATCGAGACATATTACAATCACATCGGACACAAGGATTCGACCTGTACGGAAGCCGGATATGATAAGTATGCGCCCAAATGCACGGTGTGCGGTACGGTCGACGAAACGTACACGTGCCAGGTCAATCTGCCTAAGCTCGGCCACGATTGGGGCGAGTGGGAAGACGTGGATAAGGACGTTTGGTATCCCTGTACCGCGGAGCGTAAGCAGACCAGGACATGCCAGCGTGAAGGCTGCGGCGGTACCTATGGCGAACCTGCCACCGAGGAGCGCCTGGGCGGCATGATGAACCACACCTGGGACAAAACCGACAACGTGACCTGCACCGTCTGCGGCTACGTTTCACATGGGCACCACATTGACTATATGACAAACGGCGGCGACGCGCCCACGAGCCTCACCAATGATGCGAGAAAGGCTCGTAAGGCCGGCAATACGGAGCCCCTCTGGCAGCCTTATAATGATGAGACGCTCAAAGACAGCGGATGGACCAGGGAAACCGCCGCCGGGCAGGCCGTATTCGTGGGCTGGTGCGCCGAAGACCACGGCGCCACGCCCCTTGAGACGAAGCCCGAAAAGCCCGAGTTTACGTTTATCTCCAGCGTGACGATCCCCGAAGACGCGAACGCTTTCGTTTACGCGGTATGGGCCATGGACAGGAACAAGAACGGCAAGCCCGACTATGACGACGAAGTCATTTCGATCGATTATGACGCGAACGGCGGCGACGGTACTGTGCCGGCGTCCCTGACGGGCGTTCTCCCCGGCGCGGCCTATCCCCTTGAAACGAAGCCGGATCTTACGAAGGACGGCAACGTATTTGCGGGCTGGAGTACGACGCCGATCAGCAAGGTGATCAAAGCACACATCGATCCAAGTGAAACAGGAGATGATATAGAAATAGTAAAATCCCTTGTGGCAAGCCCCTACAAGGTCCCCGAAGACACAGTGGACGACATTATGCTCTACGCTGTGTACGCGGCGGATGAAGATGGAGACGGCAAGCCCGACTTCTGGGGAAGTTCCAAGCACGTGGAATACTACATCAACGGCGGTCAGGTCCACGACGGATATACCGTGGAAGATAACGGCATGTTCTACGTGTGCAACGACTATCACATGCCGGGTGAAGTCGCCAAACTTCTGGAGGTGGAAGTCGGCACAATGATGATCTACCGTGAAGGGGCCGTGCTGATCGGCTGGAGCAAAGAGGAACATACCGATTTTGTGACGAGCGATAATGAAGATAAAGACGATGACATTGTGGTGACGAGCGAGGGTGTCGAAGTTGAGTTGATTGCAGAGGTCACTATCCCCACTGACGCGACAGAAAACGAAAAGGTGTACGCGGTGTGGGCGGCCGACGAAAACAACAACAGCAAGGCGGACTACGAGGAATCCAAGCTTCATCTCACCTACTACGATAACCGGTACCTTTCCCATGGCAGCGGGTCGACCCTTCCTCTGGGACAGCACCTGATCGTAGATAAAAACGTGCCTGATCGTCAGACAGATATCCTTCCCGGCATGGGCGTCGAACTGGCCCCCAACGATTACTTCGGCTCCGCCGATCTTGTGGACGACGCGGGCAATGTGATCGGTCACTATGTGCAGGTGGGCTGGAGCCAATACTCCCACGGCGCCTGCGGATCGGAGAACGATTATAACAACTGGGTGATCGAGGGCGATAAGCACGGGTATACAGGTGCGGACGGCAAGTATTACCGCGTGATCTACGATTCGCGTTTCGAGGACGCTTTCGCCGTCTGGGCGCAGGACGACAACGAAAACGGCATACCGAATTACAAGGAAAACCGCTATAAGGTCACACTTGAGCTAAGCGGAGGAACAGGCGGAGACGAATATGCGCCCAAGACCTTTGAGGACGGCGAAACGTTCACGTTCCCCGCTGACCCCACAAAGGACGGATATACTTTCCTTGGCTGGTCTGGTCCCGGTGAAGAAAAGCTTTATAAAGCAGGCGATGAAATTACAGTTACCGCTGACGTAACATTTACAGCCCAGTGGGAAAAAATAGACGAGCCCGGCGACGAGCCCGGCGATGAGCCCAGCATCTGGACGCCTCCGTTCGTGGACAAGACGGAGCTGAAGAAGGCCATAGACGAGGCCGGAGACCTGGACCCGAAGGACTACACCGACGGCACATGGCCGGAGGTGGAGAAGGCCCTGGAAGAGGCAAAGAAGGTCTATGACGACCCCGCCGCCACCCAGAGGGAGGTGGACGCCGCCAAGGACACCCTGAAGGACGCCGTGGGAGGCCTGGAGACCAGGCCGCAGAAGGAGCCCATCCAGCCCCCGGCGGACGGGACCGGCTGGGTCTATGACCCGGATACGGGGGACTGGTACTTCTTCAAGGACGGCCATCTGGTGCGGGAGTACTGGGTGGGCTGGTCCGACGGCGCGTCCGCCTGGGTGAACATCTGGTACTACGTGGACAGCGACGGCAAGCTCCTGACCGGGTTCCACTACCTGGACAACCTGAAGGGCGGGAAGGACTGGTACATGCTGCAGACTACCAACGAAGACGGCTGTATCGGCCGGATGCTGGACGGTTGGCAGTGGACCTATACCAACGTGGGCGAGGGCTGGTTCAACCCCGTCTACGGCGTGCAGGGCCGGTGCGAGTATACCGACGCATGGGGCGCCTATGATGCGGCCACGGGCATGTGGGCCGACGGGCTGTATCATGCAGGGTGACAAGTTATAGCAAAAGACCTGCCGCATGGCAGGTCTTTTGTCCTATCCAAGAAGACACCCCCGATCAACGGGGGCGGCGGAAGCGGAGGGATTCGACCTGCGCCCCGGCACAGGCCGCTCCTTATTGACTAGGGTTCCCACAGGAGCCCAACAAAGTGGGTCCTGTGGGAAAGAGGAGAAAAGAACTGGGGCCCCCATGAAAGCCCAGCGAATGCGGGTTTCATGGGGAGAAGGAGAAGAGAACTAGGGCTCCCATGCGGGCCCAGCATAGCGGATCGCATGGGAAAAAGGAGGAGCAAGGGAGCGGGCGGATGACGCTTTGAAAAAAGCGTCGGAGCAAAGCGGACTTTGCTCCGACGCTGTGTAATGCCACGTCTGAGTAGATGCGCTCGCACATGGCGATATTTTCCCTGCACCTGTTATTACACGCTTGCACCAATTTTGCAACTCCTGTCTGTTTTCACCAACTTCAATCGACCCACCACGGGACGCTGAAACGGCAAAGTTGGAATATGAGGCGGCATAAAGTCTTTACACGGAAAAATGGAAAATTGGTGCACCTTTATCTCCCTGCCGTTTTCCCCTATAATTCCTCCAGTCCCCAAAAAAGGAGGATTAATAATGTCAAACATCAATTTTAAGGAATTCATATGGTTCGACTTGAGCCCGAAGCCGCCGGAGATGATGATCAATGTGTCAGAGACCGGCGGCTTTACATTCAACCGTCCGGCCCGGGAGGCGCTGCCGTCCCACATCAAGATCGGCATACTGCCGGACGGGAGGACGATCTGCATTGTGGAGGACCCTGCATCCAGGTATGCACTTCCCAAGAGTGGCACCGTGACCAGGCCGGAGTTGGTCGAGCACATTAACTCCGCAGGCATCGTTCTTCCTGCTCGGTACATCATGCGCAGGGAGGATAACTGCTGGGTCGCCGAACTTCAGGCACCGACGACGAAAAAGCGCCCGCCTGCCAAGAATCCGCGGAAGATCAGCAAGTCCGCAGAGGAGAGCATCCTGAAGGAGCTGAAGGATGGCGGGCTCAGGTGAAACAGCGGAGGACAGGATCGTTTCGGCTGCGATTCCGGTCATAAGATCTCTCTGCTTGGGAAAATGGCTCAACCTGGAATATGAGGACAGAGTCTCCGAGGCACTGCTGTTTTTTGTTATGATGCTTCGCTCCATGCCGCTGACGACCTGGCATTTCTTCAAAGACTACTGGGACCGCGTTTCCGAGTATATGGACAGGCTGAACAGAAAGACGCCATCCCTGCGATTTGGCCATTTCTCGTTAGACGCGCCCGTTCCCGGGACAGACGGCCGCGCCAATGGATATGGCATTCTGCACTCACATCTTTCCGATTTCAGCAGGCTGGCTGTGGCCGAGTTCATATCGTCTTTAGCTGACAATGAAAAGCTGATCGTCTCCCTGCAGATGTCCGGGTACAGCAAACAGGAGACTTCCAGAGTGCTAAATTTGAGCGTGTACCGGCTGGAAAAGGTTCTGGGCGATATCCGATTCCACTACATGGACTGGTCTTCCGAGCAATGATGACTTGACACACCAAAGGGCGCGGCTGGCAAAATAAAAATAAATAATTTTGGGGACTACGGCCGATGCCCTCTATCCGCGCAT
Organism: uncultured Oscillospiraceae bacterium; assembly: GCA_947625045.1. Taxonomy (GTDB): domain Bacteria; phylum Bacillota; class Clostridia; order Oscillospirales; family Oscillospiraceae; genus CAJOIG01. The sequence continues at coordinate 11,513 of CANQMW010000035.1, read as the reverse complement.
AAGAACACGGAGCAGATCTAACCGCTCCGTGTTCTTGTGATCTACGTGCTGTCATTGTGAATAGCTTACATCCCACTATTCGCAGTTGGCACAAACTCAATTTTTAGCGAAGTTCCCATGCCGGAAGCCAGGCGCTGGAGCGTCCGCAGGGAGGGGTTGGCGTTGCCGTTCTCCAGCTTGCTGATGTCTGCCTGGGCGATGCCGGTGATCTCCGCGAGTTGCTTTTGGGTAAGCCCCGAAGCCTTGCGGGCGTCGATCAGCGCCTGGATAATGGCAAATTCCGGCTCCAAGGCATCATACTCCTGCTTGAATTCCGGGTCCTTCATCTGTTTCTTCAAGTATTCATTAAAGCTGGACATGTCAAAGCTCCTTTCTGCTCATATACTCCGCCCGATATTTTATCGCTTTGTCCTTCTCGCCGGGCGGTGTCCGATTGGACTTCTTGATAAAACCATTCGTCAGGATGACCTTTCGGTCAATAACAAAGAAGTACAGCACCCGGGAGATATCCGACCCCACTTTTGCGCGAAGCTCAAATATGCCGCCCCCGATCGCCTTGGAATACGGCTCCCGCAGCTCCGGGCCATTGATGGCCAGCAGTTCGATCTCCCGCACCATCTTAGCCCGCATCTTCACATTCAAGGAATCAAGGAATTCTCTGACTGGCTCCGTGCCGTCTGGCCTGTCATAGAAAATGATCTCAAAGTCCATAGGTAGTTTGTCCTTATGCATCAAATCTATCTCTGGTCGTATTATATGGGATTTATCCTATATTGTCAAGAAAAAAGAAATGAGACTTACCGTAATAGGCCCCATATTCGTGCAAATGCACGTCCCAGCGGGTGTTTCAAAAAGCTCCCCTTTACCTTATAACTCTCCATCTACGAGAGCCCCTGACGCAAATCGGCAAAAACCTCTTTGGCCTTCTGCTTCGACCTCGGTTCCATGCGAGCCTGCATATTCACAGTCTTGTTTGACAGGGGGGTCACGACGCAGTTGGCCGTGGTAGTTTGTAAAAACAGTTTAAGCAGGCCAACTACGATTTAGCAGACGCAGCTGCTGGAAGCTAAACCGCCACATCTACCCACTTTTTATATAGTAGAGCAGATGTAGGGAGTTGCATAAAGCAACTCCCTACATTCCAATAATGCCTTGACATGGAAATTTAGAATTTGTTTATATGGTGCACTAGGTCCGTTGCCGCCGGGACCACTTGATAATTGCAAAGGGAATACATACAAGGCCGATCAGGACCGGGACGATGATAAGCAGATACGGGGACCAGATGTACTTACCGAAGATATGGAAGGTGTTTGTGCGGAATATATCCGATGCGTCACCCACCAGGGGGAGCATACCGAGGACGCCCTGTAAACTGGCAGGCAGATAATTTGCGGCCATCATCGGGCCATATACGGCGGCGAGGCTGAACAGCAGGGACAGGAAGTTGCTTTTTACCAGCGAGGACAGGAGCATGACGACCCCCGCAAACCCGATGACGCCCAGCAGCGTGAAAGCGTATTCATATATTTCCGCCTGCAGCATATTCATGGGTGCCACGGCAAGGAGTTTCATGGTCTGGATGGGCATATCCCACCCGCTTGTGCCCAGGTAGATAAGCTGCGCCGTGATGCCTCCTACGGCCACAAGCATAAACAACTCCACCGCAAAGGCCAGGCCGCAGAGGATCTTTGCCAGCGCCAGACGCCGCCAGCCCCCGTCTGTGGTCAATATCAGCGGTGCGGTATTGTTGTGCCATTCCCCGGAAAATGTCGGTGCCAGGACGATAGCCACGAATACCGCCATGATGGTGCCCAGGTCCGCCAGGGAATTGCCAAGAACGTGCTGCCACCCACGGACCCATTCGTATCGGAACGGCTCGGCCACCTTGTCATTCATGGCCATCAGCATCGCGCCTTCTTCGCCGGTCTGCCCCTGGCTGTGCAGGAACGTATCCAGCGCGGCCTGACGCCGTTCATAAAAGCCGGTCAAATTTCTTGTGTCCACATAATAGTACACTGGCCGAATATCGCTGTCGTTTTTCAAATCAGGATATAACTGGTTGAGATAGGAACTCATGGTTTTCCAGTCTATAATATCCATCTTGACCTTGTCGCCGTATGCGTCGGCGGCCTGATAATCCGCCACCATCCGTTGAAACGTCTCATCCGTCAGCACACCACCATAACTGGCCGCCTGGTCCTGTTGTGAACGGATCACGGAATAGCCGTCAAAGGAATGGCTCACCAGATCGGGGGAACTGCCAAACTCAAACCATTGATAGGTAAGAAATCCTCCAAAAATGACCACATAGGCAAAGCAAAGCAGTACGCAGACCCGCACACTGGTCTTTCGCCATAGTTTCTTATGTTCCAATCGGAAAAGCTCCATATCACGCCTCCTCGCCAAAATGATACAGATACAGGTCCTCCATCGTTGCCCGGCAGGGAACGGCCTGCTCTGCGGGCCGCTGGTCGGAAATGATACGCAACACAACGTAGTCTCCCTCATGGCGGAAGTTTGCCACAGTGAAGCGTTTCTCCCATGCCCGCGCCTGGGCCGCAGGAACGGTCAGCTCCCATACTTTTCCGTTGGCCTGCCGGACAAGCTCCGGGACCGTGCCCCACAGAATGAATTGCCCGTCTTTCATAACGAGGACTTCGTCCGCTATGGCCTCCACGTCGGACACAATGTGGGTGGAGAGGACCACGATCCGATCCCCGGCGTAGTCCGCCAGAAGATTACGCAGATGTACTCGCTCTTTTGGGTCAAGGCCCGCCGTGGGCTCGTCCAGGATAAGCACCTGCGGGTCGTTCAAGAGGGCCTGGGCGATACCCACCCGCTGTTTCATGCCGCCGGAAAAAGTACGCAGTTTTTTCTTGGCGGCGCCCAGCAGCCCCACGGTGTCCAGCAGTTCACGGATACGTCTTTTGGCTATTACACGGGGTATTCCTTTCAATGTGGCGATGTAGGAGAGAAATTCCTCGGCGGTGTAGTGTGGGTAATATCCGAAGTCCTGGGGGAGATAGCCCAGCACGTTTCTGTATGCCGCGCCCATGCCTGTTACTTCTTCTCCGTTGAAGAATACCTCCCCGGAGGTGGATTCCAGGATGGCGCACAGCATCCGCATGAGGGTGGTCTTGCCCGCGCCGTTGGCTCCCAGTAGGCCATAGACGCCGGGCGTGAGCGTGGCGCTCACCCGATCCACCGCGATCTTGCTGCCATAGTGTTTTGTCAGACGGTCAAACGACAGTTCCATACATTTTACCCTCCTTGTTTGCTTTGACGATAAAACATATCTCCCTTGCAAAGAACACCGAAAAGACGGTGAACGCGGCAATCCAGACCCCCACCGCAGACAGTTCATATAATCCCGGCACCACACGGGAGGAAAGGCGCCAGAAAAGGCACGAACCTAGCGACGCGACAATAGCCAGCGTCATGCCATTTTTCATCCTGCTCCGAATGAGGTACAGAAGAATGGTCATGCAGACCAGATACGGCACCAAACAATACAGGATCATGCGCCCCAGGTCCCGGATGCTGCCGGTCAGGTAGACCTCCAGACACAGCAGCATGGTCATGCAGACCAGGTTTGCCGCGCCCGATAGGATCAGTTTTGCTAGGATGACCTGGGCCCCGGAGGAACGGGTAACTGCCTCCAACTCGCTCATTCCAAAGTATTGCCCATGAAAGACCACGGGGACGGCGGCCAGAATGAACAGGGGTATAAATACCGGGAGATATTTCAGGTCCTGCGATGCGCCGTACAGGAACAGCCCCGCAAGGAGCAGCGCGACAGCCTGGAAGCCCACGATGGGCAGCCATTCAAAACGGAACACGCCCGACAGGAATTGCCAAAAGCCCAGCCGGGGCTGGGGGATGCCGGCGTCCAGGATCGCGTTTATACTGCGTTCCCGCGCCTCTCGGTCAGGATAGGGAACGGCGTCACTCATCGTCTGTCAGCTCCTTTCTCAATCGCGTCATAAGCCGATAATACCTGCTTTTGATCTTTGCTTCCGCCTGGCCGGTAACGGCGGCGATCTGCGGAAAACTGCACTGGCCGTAGACATGCAGGCGGAATATCTCCTGCTCCAAAGGCTCCTCCTGCCTTACCAGTTCCTCCGCCTGGGCCAGCAGCGCCTGATCGTGGACAATGGCGGTGAAATCCTCTGTGGAGGAAATATCCTCTGTCAATGGCACCGTCGTCATTCGGAATTTTCGCCGGTGGTCAATGATTTTGTGTGAGGCGATGTGGTACAGCCATGTGCGAAAGGCGCTTTTGCGCTGGTCATAGGATGAGAGGCTCTGTAAAGCGGCGATAAAACTCTCCTGCGTCAAGTCAAGGGCGTCTTCGGGCTGGCCCACCTGACGCCAGATATAGGCGTAAAGTGCATCGTAGTGCGTCCGCACAAGGGCGTCGGCTGCCCCGCGGTCCCCACGGCGCAGGATAGCCCGTATCCACTTTTGCTCCTGATCGCGGGCCAGCGTGTCCACATCCCTTCTGTCTATATATTCGCAGTACAGAACCAAATCGTTTCAAAAAATCTGAAATTTTCTTTCCTCGGTTTTCCATTATAGTGCAACTGGCTGTTTTCAGCCAGCTTGCCAAAGTAAAAGCGTCCCATGGGATGCACAGCCAGCTCCGGCACGGAGCTGTTCAAAGTGGCTTAGGAGATGTTTCCCTAACTAGTATAATAGTCAATTTCTATACTTTGAGCGAATACGAAGAATAATCCCTTCAGACGAAAAAGACGCGCTTATCACAGATGACATGATATAAATTGCGTCCGTTACCGCATCCTACGGAATTTGACAGAAGTGTTTTGACATAATTTGTTAAAAACCGGGTTCAAACTTTACATAGCTCTACAAATTCTATTATACAACTTAACATTTCTGTATACGTCTGGGCAAGGATGCAAAAATACGTCCCTTCTGGCGGCGGCAGATTGATGTGTTGATACGCCTTTTTCGTTGTATATGCGCTTTCTCTACTCACGGGGCGAATCTGTATCCTTTCTCACAGTACAGAGAAAGGAGTTTCCTATGGCTTTTTCTGCAAAAGATGCTGGTCAAAGGATTCGCGATAGGAGAATAGAACTCCATATCACCCTGACGAAAGCGGCCCTTGACCTTGGAGTTTCTCCAGATCATCTGCGAAGGATCGAACGCGGTGAGCGGAGCCTTCACTCTGACTTTCTTTTTTCCGTGTCGGAGTACCTCAATGTCACTGCATCCTATATCATCACAGGGGATTCGGAGCGGTTGGAGTTAAGTAAAGAACTTGGAGAAGTTATCCATACGCTACAAGCAATTCAAGCTAGGATGTAGTAAAATAAGTCATTTTGGTCGGAAAAATGAGCAAAAACCTTGCCAATCCTGACCGCCCAAGCAACCAAAAAGTGGCTATAATTTGAGCCACAGAGGGAAAAACCTTCTGTGGCTCGGTTCTTTTTCGGACCAAACACGCCGCATACAATTGCATACACATTCATTAGGCACATTCCTGTTGCTGATGTGAGGAACATAAGCTACCATAGTGCAGCGCCATGACCCGCCGTGCGAACTATGCAGACTGCATATTACTGTATAAATCTTTGCGAACACACGACGGCAAGCGACATACTGACCACTATTACCACTGGGCGGCCCCCAGTGTAGGCGATGACAGGCAGCAGGGATAATGATACTCCCGTCCAGCCACAGTCGGCGGTACTTCTGTCTGGCAAACATGAAGCTGTCACAGGCAATGGGGGCGGTTGCGTGAGATCCACGCGAGGGTGAGATTCCCGTGGAGCTGGTAGCCACCAGCCGCCTAATGACTTCCTGTGATCCGGGCGTCGAGGACAAAAAGGATCATACCCATGTTAAATCAACTGGCCAGGCAGATTGCTTGGCCAGTTGATTCCTTATCACGATAAGGAGAGAATTGGAATATGAGCATTAGTAGTATATACAATGAGATTCTAAAGGACTACCCCGATATATTGACGGTCGAGGAAATGAGTAAAGCGCTGGGCGTGAGTTGCAAAACAGGCTATAAACTTCTACGAGAAAACAAAATCGAACACCTGAAAGTGGGCAGGGCGTATAGGATACCAAAAGCCCACATTTTATCATATCTGCGGCTAGATTTGAAAAAAGCAGAAAAAACCTAAATCGCACATTTGTCTTTTGTTGGCGTGCTTGCTATGATGAGAGCGGTCAACAGCAGAGTCAATCTAGTGCTACAAAAGGAGGTAATGCACATGGTAGCAGGACATCTGCAGGAGAAAAAAGGATATTACTACATGGTCTTAAGCTATACCGGTGTTGACGGAAAGAGGAAAACAAAATGGCTTTCAACAAGTCTTCCGGTAAGAGGCAACAAGAAAAAAGCGGAGACGATGTTGATGCAAGCTCGGAGGTCTTTTGACCCGGTGGACAAGCAAATTACATACGACACGCTGTTTTCTGACTATTTGCTCAAGTGGCTGGAGATCGTGAGGCCAACGATAGCAGTAACTACCTATTCTTCTTATTCCAACATGACGAGGAAAACGGTAGGTCCATATTTCAAAGAGAGAGGAATCACGCTCACCGCGCTGAAACCGATGGATATTCAATTGTTCTATTTGGAGCAGCTAAAGCGTGTCTCAGCGAGCACGGTGATTCATTATCATGCCATCATCCATAAAGCGCTGAAATACGCAGTAAAGATCGAGCTGATCGACAGCAACCCCGCTGAAAAAGTAGACCGGCCCAAGAAGGAAAGATTTGTCGGGAGCTTCTATAGCAATGAGGAAGTGGAAAAACTCTTTGAAGCGGCGAAAGGCACAAAGCTGGAGATCCCAATATTCCTCGGCGCATTTTATGGGCTCCGCAGAAGTGAGGCCCTCGGATTGAAATGGGATGCTGTTGACTTTCAGAACGATACGATCACCATCCAGCACACTGTCACATGCTGTAATCTGGACGGCAAACATATCCAGGTGGCAAAGGACACGACGAAAACCAAGTCAAGTCTGAGGACGCTTCCGCTTGTTCCAGTATTCAAGGAGAAGCTGCTCGCTCTAAAGGAAGAGCAGAAAGAGTACAAGCGGGTATGCGGCAGATGCTATGACAAGCGGTATCTGGAGTATATCTGCGTGGATGAAATGGGAACTCTTGTATCCCCGGAATACCTTACATCCGCTTTCCCTAAACTGCTTAGGAGAAATGGTCTGCGGCACATTCGGTTCCATGATCTTCGGCATAGCTGTGCTTCGCTGCTTCTGGCCAATGACGTACCGATGAAGAATATCCAGGAATGGCTGGGCCACAGTGATTTTTCCACCACAGCGAACATATATGCCCATCTGGACTATAACTCCAAGCTGTCATCGGCTGAGACGATGGTAAACGCACTGAAAGGAGCGCTGGAGACGATCTCATGAAGGAATGGCACGTATAAAAAAGCCCGCAAGTGCCGTAAGACACTTGCAGGCATTGGCGTGGCGGAGAGTGTGGGATTCGAACCCACGTGCCCGTGAAGGCAACCTGATTTCGAATCAGGCTCGTTATGACCGCTTCGATAACTCTCCAATTTTATTATCCGCACCGGTCCTCAAAGCCGATCAAGGAAGAGAGAGAACCGATGGAGAGAACGGTAAGGAGCTTCCAAATCCAGGATACCTGAAAAGCGCTGGGAAATCAAGACTCTTTAAAACCTGTCTTCCAAAATGGCAGGCCGCTTTCGAGTCAGGCCCGTTATGACCACTTCGATACGCTTCCACGGCCCAACCAATATACCATCCGCAGCCCCCCTTGTCAACCGTGGCCGTGCTTTACAACCGTGGCCCGATGGCCTATAATAAGGGAAAACGCGGGATGAAAGGCGGGCGGTATCATGCCCCGATATGCGAGAGATTTTTTGACCCAGGTGGTGCTGCGGGCGGACTTCGTCTCCGGCACGGCTCCCTTCGCCGGGCCCTTCCCGGCGGCGCTGCTGCCGGCGTTGGAGGACTACCCAGAGCGCAGCAGCATCAACCGCTCCCGGACCGAGGTCCGGGTCCAGAAGACACCCCAGGGGCCCGTCCGGGACACCCGGACCATCAACTTTTTGGAGCATAACTTCTGGACCGAGGGCCGGACCATGCACGCGGCGGTATGCAGCGAGTACGTGTTCCTGTCCCAGCCCCGGTATGAGGGCTATGCCGGGCTCCGGGATGGCTTTCTGGAGCTGCTGGACGCCATGCAGAGCCAGTTCCCGGCCCTGAAGGTGCGGCGGCTCGGAATGCGTTATGTAAATGAGATAAAGCTCCCGGAGGCCGACGCGGGGACGGGATTGGGGGCGGACTTCTGGGAACATTATGTTAACCCATGGCTGCTGGGCGGCCTGCGCTTCGCGGCCAATGACGGGGCTCTGGCCCGGCATATGTGCACGACGGAGCTCAATTACGGTACCGATAGGGCCACCATCCGCTACGGCATCTTCAACGGGGAGTATCCCCGGCCCAACCGGCGGCGGGAGTTCATCCTGGACACGGACACCTACTGCCAGACGCCCATGGACCCGGGGGCGGTGGCGGCGAAGCTGGACGAGTACCACGCCGCGGCCTGCCAGGTGTTCGAGGCCGCGGTCACGGACGCCCTCCGGGCCCGAATGAACAGGCCGTGAGTTCCCGGAGCCTGCGGGGGGCCTATGGGGCCCTGAACGGCGTATACTGGATGCTGTGCTGCCTGGCGTACTCCTTCTCCTCCAACTTCCTGCTGGGGCGGGGGTATTCCAACAGCGCCCTGGGCGCCATCGTGGCGGCAGGGTATATCCTGGGCCTGGCCATGCAGACCCCGGCGGCGGCCCTGGCGGACAGGACGGCGAGAGCGCCGCTGGCTGTCATTGGCGGGTCCACCCTCGCGGTGGGGGCCGTGACGGCGGCGGTGCTGTTCCTGCCGGGCCGGGGCCCGGTGCTGACGGCGGTATACGTGCTGTGGCTGGCGCTTATCATCATGCTCCAGCCCCTGGTGAACGCCTTTGCTTACTATATCGAGCGGCTGGGCACGGCCGTCCCCTTCGGCGTATGCCGGGCGGTGGGGTCCCTGGCCTATGGCGTGCTGGCCGCGGTGCTGGGCCGGGTGATATTGCGCACCGGCGTGAACGCGGTGCCCGCCGCGGGCATCATCGTCACGGCGCTGATGCTCTCGCTCATGGCCTGGTTCTCCCGGGCGGGGGCGCCGGCCCCGGCGGAGGAAAAGGATGTCTCCTCCGGGGCGGGGAGCGTGCTCAAAGACAGCCGCTTCCGGGCGCTGCTCCTGGCGGCGGTACTGCTTTTCTTCAGCCACAGCTTTCTCTCCGGCTACATGCTCCAGATCGTCCGGGGCGTGGGCGGGGACGACGCCGACATGGGCATGCTCACCATGTACGTGGCGGTGCTGGAACTGCCCACCATGTTCCTGTTCGACAGGCTCCTGCGGCGCTTTTCCTGCGCCGGGATGCTCCGGTTCGCGGCGGTGTTCTTTGGTGTGAAGAACCTGCTGGTGCTCCTTTCCGGCTCCCTGGGGGGCGTATACGGGGGCATGACCTTCCAGCTTCTGGGCTACGCCCTGTTCATACCCGCGTCGGTGCGCTATGCCGGGGAGCTCTCCGGCCCGCAAAACGCCAACCGGGCCCAGGCCTATGTGACGGCCCTGTCCACTCTGGGCAGCGTGTGTGCCTCCGGCTTCGGGGGCGTGCTCATAGACGCCCTAGGGCTCAAAGCCGCGCTCGCGGTCACGTCGGCCTCCGCCTGCCTGGGGACGCTGGTGATGGCCCTGGGCGTGCGGGATAAGAAGACGGCAAAGCCGGGAGCATAACGCTCCCGGCTCATTTTGTTATTCTCCCTTCCCGGCGGCGAGGTAGAGGGGGATGGCGGCGAGCTGGGCGGCGACGGATACCGCCGCCATGGCGGGGAGGCTCACGTCGTAGAGCGCCCCCAGCGCCCAGCTTCCCAGGAACCAGAATACCCCGAAGGAGCACTCGAATACCCCGTACCCGGTGGCCCGGCTGGCCTTGGGCACCATGCCGGCCACGGCGGCCTTCAGTATGGACTCCTGGGCTCCCATGCCCACGCCCCAGAGGGCCACGCCCACCAGCAGCACCGGCACACTGTCCGCCAGGAACACCAGCGGCGCGAAGGGGGCGGAGAGGACCGTGGACCACACCAGGGCCTTGAGTCCTTTCTTGTCGTATAGGTACCCGAAGGCCAGGGCCGCCGCCGCGTCCACCAGCATGGCCCCGGCGTATAAAAGGGGCAGGTCCCCGGTGCTCACCAGCGCGCCGGTGTCGGCCAGGCTCCCGGCCACAGCGGTGAAGCGGCGGGACACGTGCATGATGATGAGGGAGTAGTCCGCGAAGCCGAAGGCGAAGAGGCTGATGCCCCCGATGTAGAGCTTGAAGGACTTTTTGAGCTTAAAGGGCACGTATTCCTTCGGCTCCGGCTCGAAGCGCTCCGGGTGGGGGAACCGGGAGCGGGTCACGAGAAGAAGAATAATGGTGACGGCCCCGGGGACGGCCAGTACGGCAAAGCAGAAGGCATAGGTGGAGAACGTATCCCCGCCCCGGCGGAAGAGCATCACCACGTATAAGAGCACCGGACCCAAAAACGCGCCGATCTGGTCCAACAGCTCCTGGATGCCGAAGCTCTTTCCCGCCCCAAGCTGGCTGGCGGCGAAGGACATGATGGTGTCCTTGGCGGGCTTTTTGATGGCCTTGCCCATGCGCTGGACGATGAGCAGGGCGCAGGCGGCCACCCACCCGTGCTCTCCCACCAGGGCAAGGGCCGGCACGGCCAAGATGTCCAGCACGTAGCCCAATATGGTCATGGGCCAGTACCGGCCCGTCTTATCCGTCAGGGCCCCGAACACGTAGCGCATGGAGTAGCCCACCAGCTCCCCCAGGCCTGAGGCGAAGCCGATGGCCGCCGCGCTGGCGCCCATCAGGGCCATATAGGCCCCCCGGATGCTGGCGGCGCCCTCGTGGGTCATGTCGGAAAAGAGGCTCACCACGCCAAAGAGCAGGATGAACCCCATGGCCCCGGCGGCCCCGTTCTTTTTCTTCACGCCCATCATCTCCCCGGGAAGATGATACACCGCCTAGAGGCGCATTGCAATAGGGGAGAAGGTTGAAAATATTCATAATTTTCATGAATAAATCTATTGATATTCACTGCCCGGGGCGGTATGATACGCATACTGTGTTTTATATGTAGGAGGAAACCCGCATGTCCGAGATCAAAAAAGTCGTCCTGGCCTATTCGGGGGGACTGGATACGTCCATCATCATCCCCTGGCTGAAGGAGAACTATGATAACTGCGAGGTCATCGCCGTGGCCGGGAACGTGGGCCAGGCGGATGAGCTGGAGGGGCTGGAGGAAAAGGCTCTCAAGACCGGCGCATCCAAGCTCTACGTGCTGGACCTGACCGACGATTACGTGGACAACTACATCATCCCCACCATGAAGGCCGGGGCGGTGTACGAGGAATATCTGCTGGGCACCAGCCACGCCCGCCCCTGC
>CANQMW010000034.1 GCA_947625045.1 uncultured Oscillospiraceae bacterium | reverse complement strand
TTTTTCCCCATAATAATGCTCCCTCCATGGATACAGTGTCCTTTTTCACTGTCTTCCATTGAGGGAGCATATCACATGCGGCGGGCGGATATTGTTTATCGCTCACACCATATCGTCCTCGTCGATGACGTGGGCCTTCAGAAGGTTGGTGCTGGAGCTCTTGCCCAGGGGCACGCCGGCGGTGATGACCACCGTGTCGCCCTTGGTCACCAGCCCCTCCCGGACGGCCACCTGGCAGGCCATGGAGAGGATGCGGTCGGTGGAGGTGACCTCCCCGGTGAGCACCGGCGCCACGCCCCAGCAAAGGGCCAGCTGCCGGCGGACCTTCTCGTGCATGGTCAGGGCCACGATGGGGCAACCGGGGCGGAACCGGGCTATGTACCGGGCAGTGCTGCCGGAGGCGGTGGCGGTGAGGATGGCCGCGGCGTTCAGGTCCCGGGCGGTGAGGGTGCAGGTGTGGGTGATAGCGTCGTTGATGCTGGGGGCGGAGACAAGCTCGAATTCCTTGAACTTCCGCCAGTAGCCCGCGGCGGACTCCGCCTCGGTTACGATGTCGGCCATGGCGGTCAGGGCCTCGATGGGATACTTGCCGCTGGCGGTCTCGCCGGAGAGCATGACACAGCTGGTGCCGTCGAACACGGCGTTGGCCACGTCGGACACCTCCGCCCGGGTGGGCCGGGGATTGCGTATCATGGAGTCCAGCATCTGGGTAGCGGTGATGACCGGCTTGCTCTCCAGAAGGCACTTGTCGATCATCTTCTTCTGGATGATGGGCACCCGGGCCGCGGGCACCTCCACGCCCAGGTCGCCCCGGGCCACCATCACGCCGTCGGCCGCCGCGATGATCTCGTCCAGGTTGTCCACGCCCTCCTGGTTCTCGATCTTGGCGATGATCTTCACCATGTCGCCGCCGCAGTCATGCAGGACCTTGCGTATCTCCTGCACGTCGCTGGCCTTGCGGACGAAGGAGGCGGCGATGAAGTCGAAGTCGTGCTCCACGCCGAAGCGGATGTCGTCTATATCCTTCTCGGTGATAGCGGGCAGATGGATGCTGGCGCCGGGGATGTTGATGGACTTGTGGTTGGAAAGCTGTCCGCCGTTCTCCACGGTACAGATGATATTCTGCCCCTCGATCTTCTCCACCCGGATGGCCACAAGGCCGTCGTCGATGAGGATCTCCTGGCCGGGGGCCACCTCCTCGTGGAGCTTGTCGTAGGTCACGGCCACCCGCTGCTGAGAGCCGGGCACGTCCTCGGTGGTGAGGATGAAGGTGTCCCCGGCGGAGAGGGTGATGGGACCGTCGGCAAAGGTGCGGATGCGGATCTCCGGGCCCTTGGTGTCCAATATGGTGGCCACCGGGCGGCTGATGGAGTCCCGGACGGCGTTGAGCATATTGAGCCGCTCCAGGTGCTCCTCATGGGTGCCGTGGGAGAAATTGAACCGGGCGCCGTCCATACCGGCCCGGATCAGGCTGCGTATCATCTCCGGGCTGTCCACGGCGGGGCCCAGGGTGCAGATGATCTTCGTTCTTCTCATATATCCATCCCTCCTGTGAAGCAGGTATTTTTATGTCTTTCTCATTATACACTATCCAGCCGTACTTTTCCATAGCGTGGGTGCATGGCGGCGAAAAAAATCCCAGCATCTGTCGGGATAAATTATGTAAATTATTTTATGTCAACTTACAGCGTCGCCAGCACGTCCTCCACCCGCTGGCAGTGGTTCGGGAACATTTTGAGCAGTTCCGGGTCGGCTCCGGCCATGATGTAGGCCGTGCCCGCGGCCTTTAAAAGGGGCACGTCGTTGAAGTTGTCCCCGAAGGCCAGCACCTCGTCGGGCGCCACCCCCACGGCGGCGCAGAGCTTTTGAAGCCCCAGGCCCTTGTCCGCCAGGGTGAAGTCCAGCCAAGGCGCCCCCGCCACCGCCATGGAGAACACCTCTCCCCATTTGGCCAGCGGCCCATCCACCTCCGCCGCCGCGCCCCGGCGGCAGAAGGCGGCGATCTTCACGATGTCCTCCGGCACATCCCCGGGGTCTTTGACCAGTACCACATCGTTGCCCACGAAGTCCCGGATGAGCACAACCATGTCCTCCTGCTTGGGGCAGAGGTAGCTGGTGTTCTGCCCGGAGATGAGCACCTCGCAGTCCGGGTGGGCCACGATGGCCCGGCACAGGGACACCGCCTGCTCGCGGTCCATGGCGGTCTTGGCCAGCACCGGCGCCGGGTCCCCGGGACCGAAGAGCACCGCGCCGTTCTCGCACATATAATAGAGCTTATCCGCCACCGGGGCGAAGAGCTGCCGGAGGCTCTTATACTGCCGGCCGCTGGCGGGACAGAACATGACGCCCTTGTCCGCCAGGCGCTTTATCTCGCGGAACGCGCTGTCGCTTATCCCCGTCTGCCCGTAGGGCATGAGGGTGCCGTCTATATCGCTGGCGATGAGGCGTATCATCTCTTCCACTCCTTTGCGCCCTTCCCGGCGCGGGGCACAGTATAGCAGAAATCCAGTCCCGCCGCAATGGGCACCGGGCGCTTTTCGTCGACATGACGTATTGATTTTTGACAAAACCGGTATAAAATATATTTATTGCATGAAATGAAAGAGGGCCCGTTATGTCCGCCGCCTACGCCAGCCAATACGATAAGATGACCCGCCAGAGCATCCCCTCCCTCATCCTGGAACTGGGCATCCCCACCACCATCAGCATGATGATCACCAACCTCTACAACGTGGTGGACACCTGGTTCGTGGGGCGCATCGGCACCAGCGCCTCCGGCGCCACGGGCGTGGTCTTCGGCATGATGGCGATCCTGCAGGCGGTGGGCTTCATGTTCGGCCACGGGGCGGGCAGCAACATCTCCCGCCTGCTGGGGGCAAAGCATGTGCGCCGGGCCAAGCAGTTCTCCTCCGCCGCCTTTTACGCGGCGCTTCTGGTAAGCGTGCTCATGGGCGCGGCGGGTCTGTGCCTTTTGGACCCCCTCTGCCGCCTTCTGGGCTCCACGGACACCATTTTGCCCTACGCCCGCATCTACGCGGCCTATATCCTGCTGGCCGCCCCGGCCATGGTCACCGGTTGCGTGATGAACAACATCCTCCGCTACGAGGGCCGGGCGGCCTTCGCCATGGTTGGGCTGGTGAGCGGCGGGCTTTTGAACATCGCGGGAGACGCCCTGTTCATGATGGGCCTTCACATGGGCATCGCGGGGGCGGGTCTCGCCACCATGCTGAGCCAGTACATAAGCGCGGCCATCCTCCTGTCCATGTTTCTCCGAAAGCGCACCCAGACGGTGTTTTCCTTAAAATACCTCCCCTTCCGCCAGCCCCCGGAGGACGGCACCCCCAACAACGGGGCAATGCCCGCCCCCGGCGGGAAGCTCTTCTTCTCCACCGTGGGCAATATCCTGCTCACCGGCCTTCCCAGCCTCATGCGCCAGGGGCTGAGCAGCGTGTCCACCATGGTCCTGAACGCCCAGGCCAAGGTCTTCGGCGACGCGGCCATCGCCGCCATGAGCATCGTGGCCCGGGTGTGCAACCTGCTGTTCTGCGTAGGGCTGGGCATCGGCCAGGGCTTCCAGCCCGTGTCCGGCTTCAACTACGGCGCCAAGCGCTATTCCCGGGTCCGGGGCGGGTTCTTCTTCACCCTGGGCTTCGGCACGGGGCTCATAAGCCTCTTCGCCCTGGCGGGCTGGTTCGGGGCCCCCACCATCGCCGCCGTCATGCGGGACGACCCCGCCGTCATCGCCATCGCCACCCCCGCCCTGCGGGCCCAGTGCCTGGCGCTGCTGTTCATGCCCCTTTCGGTGTGCGCCAACATGCAGTTCCAGTCCATCGGCTTCGCCGGCCGGGCCACCTTCATGGCGACATTGCGCAGCGGCGCCTGCTTCATCCCCCTGGTGCTGATATTGTCCCACACCTGGGGCCTGCCCGGCATCATGTACTCCCAGCCCCTGGCCGACGTGCTGGCCGGGCTCATATCCGTGCCCTTCCTGGTGCAGTTTTTCCATAAACTCCCCCGCACAGACGAGATCGACGCCTGACCTGGAGGACACACGCCCCGGACAGAAGTCCGGGGCATTTCCATGCCCTTTTCAAATTCACATTTCCTTCAAAAAATGTTAAATCCTTTGTCAACATCTTTCCGCCGGCCGGGCCTACAATATGCTTGCATACAGGGGGACGGAGAAAGCCCCCACGAGAAAGGAAGCGTTCCCATCATGAAAAAGACATTTGCAGAACATAAGGCCGGCCGCCTTCTGGCCCTGGCCCTCACATTGGCCCTGGCGCTGGCCTTCGCCGCCGTGCCGGCCCTGGCCGCCCAGGAGGAGCCCGCCCGTGAGGCTATGTCCGCGGCGGATATCTACGAGCAGTCCGTGAACGCCGTGGTCGGCGTGACAACCCGGACCACCACAACCAACTACTGGGGCTATGAGACCCCCGCGGCCGTGGCCGGCACCGGCTTTTTCATCTCCGCCGACGGCTATCTCCTCACCAACTACCACGTGGTGGAGAACCCCGAGTCCATCACCATCACCTGCTATAACGGCGACACTTACGACGCGGAGCTGGTTGGCTACGATCAGTCCGACGATATGGCCGTGCTGAAGGTGGACGGCGACGATCTTCCCTATCTCACCCTGGACGGCTCCGGCGACCTGCGGGTGGGCGACGACGTGGTAGCCATCGGCAACCCCCTGGGGGAGCTCACCTTCTCCCTGACCCACGGCATGGTCAGCGCCCTGGACCGGGAGGTCACCACCTCCACCGGCACCCGCATGACCCTGATCCAGACCGACTGCGCCATCAATAACGGCAACTCCGGCGGGCCGCTCTTTAACATGTACGGCGAGGTGGTGGGTATCACCAACGGCAAGTTCACCGGCTCCGCCATCGACAACGTGGGCTTCGCCGTGCCCATCAGCGACATCGCCGCCAGCGTGGACAGTATCATCGAAAAGGGCTACATCGTCAAGCCCTACATCGGCGTCACCATCTCCGACGTCAGCGCCGACGCTCTCTCCTACGGCCTGCCCAACGGCGCGGCCGTGAAGGATGTCACCAAGGACGGCCCCGCCGACAAGGCAGGTATCCAGGTCAACGACATCGTCACCGCCGTGAACGGCGAGACCATCTCCGGCCGTCACGATCTCTCCCAGGCCGTGGGCGCGGCCCAGGTGGGCGAGGAGCTGACCCTCACCGTCTACCGCCAGGGCGAGACTCTGGACGTCACCGTGACGGTGGAGGAGAAGACCGAGAGCGCCCTGCCCCAGGAGGACGGGGAGGATACCAATGACGCCTCCGACGAGGGCGATGACCCCCTGGACCCCAACGGTGACCAGGCAGACCGCCCCAGCGACGGCGGTGACCCGGACCAGGACCTTTACGACCTGTTTGACCAGTTCATGCGCCAGTACGGCACCGGCCGGGGCGCCTGAACGCCCAATGCATACGGCCCCGCGGAGCTTCCGCGGGGCCCTTTATTTTGTCAGGACGGCTGCCCGGGCAGGGAACAACTTTCTGTTGTTTAATGTACGGAAACATGATATTATTATGTCGGACTTTGGAAGGGTGCGCGGAACGAGCACACCTTTTTCGGCACGGACCGCAGGAGGATACAGAATGGCAAAGAAGAAAAACAAGAGCACAGCCGGTGCTCTGAGCGTGAAACAGACGGGCCGGCAGACAGCGGCCGCCGCGCTCATGGCCGTGGCCGGTTTTTTTGTCATATGCCTGACGACTTCCAACACGCTGAAGGGACTTGGCCTGGGTCTGGCACTGCTGACGCTGGGGACCGTGTGCCTGGTGTTCGGAAAGCTCCGGGAGCGGATGGGCCTGCCCATGCTCCTGCTGGCGGCCCTGGTGCTGATGGAGGGCGTCTCCACCCTTTACGCCGACGCGGGAAAATTCGCCCTGCGGGAATACCTCTATACGCTCATCGCTTTCTGCACTACGCTGCTTCTGCTCTGTTTCGCCCCCGAAAAGGGGATGAAGCCGGAGCGGTGGATCGGCCTCATCCTCACGGGGGTGTGCGGCCTGGTGAGCCTCGTGTCCATCGACCTCATATCCACCCACCTCATCAGCGGCCCTATCCTGGGGCTCCTGGGCCTGGTCACCCCGGATTATGCGGGTATCACCGGCGTGGAGACCGGCGTGCGTGTGAACGGCCTGTTCTCCAACGGCAACGTATTTGCCGGCATCGCGGGCCTGGGCGTGCTGGTCGGGCTGGGTCTGGTCTGCTCCGCCGAAAGCCCCCGGGAGCGGACAGCGCATACTGTCATCCTCTACATAAACGCCCTGGGCTTCCTGCTGGCCTTCAGCATGGGCGCCACAGCTGCCATCGCGGTGGCTTTCCTGATCCTGCTGGCTTTGGAAAAGCGGGACAGGCGCATGTCCCTTCTGGCTCTGATGCTCCAGACGCTGCTCCTGGGCGTGCTGGCGGCGGCCGTCGTATCCATGACCGCCCTCAAGCACTGGACCGGCTTCCAGCCCGTGCCCATGCTGTGCGTCATCCTGGGCGCGGCGGGCCTGTGTCTTCTGGACCGCTGCGTGGGCCAGCCCCTGGCGGAGAAGCTGGCGGAACGGGGGAAGCTCATCCCCATCATCATCGCCGCGGTGCTGGCCGCGCTGGTGCTGCTGGCCCTGGCCGCCTATAACATCACCGGCAGCGTATCCCTGAACGCGGGCGGGGGCCTGCGCCGGGCCGCCTATCCCGATCCGGGCGCCTACACCCTGACCGTGGAGGCCGACGGGGACCTCACCGTCTCCATCGAGAGCCAGGACCGGCAGCAGACCATGATGCACACCAGCACGACCCTCTATACCGGCCCGGCGGAGGGCGCCGCTTTCACCGTGCCGGAGGGCAGTCTGGTCGTCTACTTCAACTTCCGCGCCCCGGCGGACACGCATGTGGACGCCGTCCGCTTTGCCGGGGACGCCGGCAGCGGGTCCATCCCTCTGGGATATAAACTGCTGCCCGGCTTCATGGCCAACCGCCTGCAGGGCCTGTGGGCCAATGAGAACGCCATCCAGCGGCTGGTATTCTTCTCCGACGGGCTCAAAATGTTCCGCATGAGCCCCATCATCGGTCTGGGCAAGGGGGCCTTCGAGGCCTATATCCGCAGTGTTCAGTCCTTCCTGTACGACACGAAATATGCCCACGACCACTATATCCAGGTGCTGGCAGAGACTGGCCTTATCGGCTTCGTCCTGTTCGTGGGACTGCTTCTGGGCTCCGCTTTCTGCATCTGGCACGCCCGGAAAAAAGGCCTCCACCCTATGGTCCCGGCCCTGGGGGCGGCGCTGGCGTTCATGGCGGGGCATGCCGCGGTGGAGGTGGTATTCTCCTTCCGCAGCTATCTCCCCATCGCCTTCGGCGTCTTTGCCCTCATCTCCCTGTGCTGCTCCGACACGCTGCCCCGTCTCCAGCCGGGAAAGAAGCTCAGGACCATATCCCTGGCCGTGATGAGCGGCTGGACGGGGATATATGCCCTGCTCGTATTCGGCAATATCTACGCCGCGGTCATTGTGGCCCGTCCCGAGCCCACCTTCGACGATGTGGAACAGGCCATCACCATCGACCGGTTTGAATGGGCCGACTATGTGCTCAGTTATCTGGACGGCGCGGCGGAGGTGGAGAACATGCCCGCCATCCGGGAGAAGGCGGACGCCTACGCCCGGCGGCTGGATGCCAGAATGTCCAACACGGCCCACTACTATCTGGCGGAATACTACTTCAAGACCGGCCGGCCGGAGATGGCTATCGACGCGCTGGAGACCTTTGTGGGCTACGTATCCGCTGACGAGAACGCCTGGAACATGGCTTTCGACCTGCTGGAAGCCTATTCTGACGGCGGGCCTGTCTATCAGGACGGCGTCCGGCGCCTGTCGGAGAAGATGACGGCCTGGAACGAGGAGAACATGGCCGACATCGGCTTGGACCAGGCCACCGCCGACTACATCAGCAGGATGCTCCAGGGGTAAGACGACCGCTCATGATCAGAGAGAATCAGAAAATACTCAATCAGCTGCATGTGGCCAGCGACGGCGCGGCGCTGTTCTTGTCCTTCCCCGCGGCGTTCTGGTTACGGTTTTATGTGTTCCACGGCGACCTGAACATGCCGCTGACCAATTATCTCGTTTTGGGCGCCGTCTATACGGCGGCACAGCTTTTCACCTACGGGGCTTTTGGCCTGTATCAGAGCTTCCGCCGGATACGGCTGCCGGTAGAGCTCGCGCGCCTGTGGGAGGCCACGCTGCTGGACACGGTGGCGCTGCAGAGCCTGCTGTTCATGAGCTGGGGCGTACACTACTCCCGGGGACTGCTGCTCATTGCCTTTGCTTTAAGTGTGACCGTCCTCAGTGCCAAGCGCGTCGTTCTGCGCACGGCCCTGCGCCGCTACCGGGAGGCTGGCCACAACCTGAAGCACGTGCTGGTCCTGGGCGCCGGGTCTCTGGCCCGGAAATATCTCAGCGAGATATCCTCCGACCGGACCCTGGGCTACGACGCCATCGGGTACGTATCCGAGAGCGGCAGGCTGGAGAGCCTGCGCCGGCTGGGGGGCTTTGAAAAGCTGCCGGAGCTGCTGGAAAAGACCCGCCCCGACGAGGTGGTGGCGGCTCTGGAGCCGGAGAACGTGTCCCGGACGCCGCAGATCATCGCCGCCTGCGAGGACGCGGGGGTGCGCCTTTCCATCATCCCCTTCTTCGCCGGCTATGTCCGCTCCACGCCTCAGATGGACGACCTGAACGGCATCCCTCTGATGAACATCCGCCATATCCCCCTGGACAACTGGACCAACGCCTTTTTAAAGCGGGCCATGGATATCGTGTGCTCGGCGGCGGCGCTCATCGTGATGAGCCCTGTGATGGCCCTCTGTGCCGTGGGCGTGAAGCTGTCCTCCCCCGGTCCCGTCATCTTCCGCCAGCAGCGGGTGGGCCGGGGCAAGAAACAGTTCTGGATGTATAAGTTCCGCTCCATGCGGGTGAACGACGAGGAATCCACCGCCTGGAGCGAGTCAAAGGACAGCCGCCGCACCCGGTTCGGGGCCTTCATGCGCAAGTGTTCCCTGGACGAACTGCCCCAGCTGTGGAACGTGCTGAAGGGGGACATGAGCCTGGTAGGTCCCCGGCCGGAGCTGCCCCATTTCGTAAAGAAGTTCCGCAAAGAGGTCCCCATGTATATGGTCAAGCACCAGGTCCGCCCGGGCATGACCGGCTGGGCCCAGGTCCACGACCTGCGGGGAGACACCTCCATCCGGGATCGAATCGAACACGATATCTATTACATCGAACACTGGAGCTTTTGGTTCGACATACAGATCCTGCTGATAACGGTGTTCGGCGGGAAGTTCATCAACAAGGAAGACGTGACAAGAGAGAAGGTGGAGCAGTGAAGAAGGCGGGCAGCGTGCTCTTCACAGCCTCCACCTTTTCCCATATCCGCCGGTTCCATCTGCCCTACCTGCGCTGGTTCCGGGAACAGGGCTGGCAGGTGGACGCGGCATGCGGCGGCGCGCCGGAGGCCATCCCGGAGGCGGACCGGGTCATAGCCCTGCCCCTGGAAAAGCGGATGGCCGCCCCCGGCAACTTCCGGGCCGCCGCCCTCCTGCGCCGGGAGATACGCGCGCGGCATTATGACCTCATCTCCGCCCACACCTCCCTGGCGGCGTTCTTCACCCGTCTCGCCGTCACGGGCATGGGCGACCGGCCGAAGCTGGTGAACACCGTCCATGGGTACCTTTTTGACGATGAGACCCCGGCCATGAGGCGGGCGGTGCTGCTGGCAGCGGAAAAGCTCACCGCGGGAAGGACCGACCTGGTGCTCACCATGAACCGATGGGACTATGACCTGGCCCGGGAAAAGCATCTGGGCGCCCGGGTGGCCCTCATCCCCGGCATGGGGGTGGACTTCTCCCCCCTGGACGGCGTCGGGCCCGGCCTGGGCCAACAGAAGCGGGCGGCCTGCGGCGTCGCCCCGGACGCCTTCCTCATGGTCTATCCGGCGGAGTTCTCCCCCCGGAAGAGCCAGCATGTGCTCATTGAGGCGATGCCGTCTCTGCCGGAGCGGGCGGTGCTGGCCCTGCCCGGCAGCGGGGAGCTTCTGGACGAATGCAGGGCCTTGGCCGCCCGGCTGGGGCTGGAAAAGCGGGTGCTGTTCCCCGGTGAGGCGGGGGATATGGCCGCCTGGTACGCCGCGGCGGACGCCGCCGTGCCCGCCAGCCGCAGCGAGGGCCTGCCCTTTAACGTGATGGAGGCCATGCACATGGGTCTGCCCGTGGTCGCCAGCGCCGTAAAGGGCCACACGGACCTCATCGCCGACGGCCGTACCGGCCTTCTCTACCCCTGCGGCGACGGGGCGGCCTTCGCCGCCGCCATGAGAAGGCTCATGGACGACGGGACTCTGTGCGCCGCCCTGGGCCGTGCCGCAAAGGAGGCCGCCGCCCCCTACGCCCTGGACCGGGTGATGCCCCAGGTGACCGCCCAATTGGAAACGCTGATAGAGGCGTAAGCGGGGCTTGCGCGCCGCCCCTTCCAATGCTATAATTTGTCTTACCCAACGGAAAGGATGATGTAACTATGGGCAAAAAAACGATCGCTCTCTTAATGACTCTGGCAATGCTGCTGACCCTCGCGGGGACATGTCTCGCGGCGGAAGGGCAGAGCACCGCCCCCGACGACGCCACAGGGTTCGTGTCCCTGGCCGAGGCGGCGCCGGACGTGATACTGGAGATACGCTACTACTCCACCTACAACTTCGTGGGCGAGCGGGTCGACGGCTATGAGGAGCCCTGCGCCCTCATGACCAAAGAGGCCGCCGAGGCCCTCAATAACGCCGCTGCGGCCGCGGAGGAGCAGGGCTACCGGCTGAAGGTATACGACGCCTACCGGCCCCAGATGGCCGTGGACCACTTCGTCCGCTGGGCGGAGGACGTGGACGACACCGCCATGAAGGCCTACTTCTACCCGGAGCTGGACAAGTCCGTGCTCTTCGACCAGGGCTATATCGACGCCAAGTCCGGCCACAGCCGGGGCAGCACCATCGACCTGACCCTCTTCGACATGGACACCGGCAAGGAAGTGGATATGGGCGGCACCTTTGACTACTTCGGGGAGCTGTCCCACCCGGACTACGTGGGGGACCTGACCGAAGAGCAGATCGCCAACCGCAACACCCTGCGGGACATCATGGTGGACAACGGCTTCAAGCCCCTGGACACCGAGTGGTGGCACTTCACCCTGGTGGATGAGCCCTACCCGGACACCTACTTCACCTTCCCCGTCACCGAGGACTCCCTCGCCGGCTGAAAAAAGAGCATAGCAAGAGGCACGGCCCGCATGCGGGCCGTGCCTCTTGCTGCGCCTGTTTGCGCCAGGCGGGTCACTTATTTGCTTTTTTGATAAGGTCGATGCAGTTTCTGCAAAGGAGCCTGCTCTGGCCTTGCTTCTCATACTGATAGAGCAGACCGGTTTCTTCTCCCCGCATCGCGCACAGACGCCGGTCACGTACACTCCGCCGGACACGGCGTCCAGGGCCTCGTCGGCCAGCTCCTCAAAGCGCTTTGTATTCTCCATGTTCTCCATGGCCGCTCTCCTTTCAGGGCCTGCCGCCCGTGCCGTCACTTGATGCATGGGAGCACCGCTTTGCCGACGATCTGCCAATTATTCCTGCACACGGGGCATTCCACTCTGTTGACGCCTTGCGGCACAGTTATGACCGCACCGCAGCTGCAGTTCACATACACGACGCCGTTCTCCTCCGTGACGCGGGCGCCGCCCGCGACCGCGTCCAGGGCCTCGTCGGCCAGCTCTTCCGGGGCTTTTTTGTTCTCCTTGTCGTTCATGGGGATACCTCCATCCCTGTACGTGCCCGTCCCGGGCCGTTAAAAGAACCCTTTGGTTTTTTCCGGATGCGCATAATTCTGACGGAAAATATTGCCGCCCGCGACGCCCTCTACTTCCTCGTCGGCCAGGGACTTATCCCCGTCCGCGGGCTTTTTCTCCTTCAGTTCTTCTTCCTTCATTTTCTTATCTTCGCTCATGATCTTATCCTCCTTTATGCCGTCATGCCGCCCGCGCGTCACTTTTAAAGAGCTACCCAGCCGCTCTTGCCCATCCGCAGATGCCAACTCAGCCCGCACTGGGGGCAGCGCACATCGTGGGCGCTGCCAACGTATATGGCCGTGCCGCAGGTGCAGGTGAGCACCCCATCGACCGCAGCGGCGGCGCCGGAGAAACCGCCGGCCACGGCGTCCAGCGCCTCGTCAGGCAGCGCCTTTTCTTCCTTCTTGGTCTTATCTTCACTCATGTTCTTTCCTCCTTTATGCCGTCATGCCGCCCGCGCGTCACTTTAAACAGACTGCCAGCCGGACGAACCCAAAACGCATTTCCACTGGATCCCGCACCCGGGGCAATACGCGTCCTTGGCGCTGCCCACTATGATGGTCATGCCGCAGGTGCAGGTGAGCACTCCGTCGGACGAATACCGGAAGAAGTTGGTGCAACCATCCAGCCCGCCGGCCACGACGTCCAGGGCGTCGTCATCCAGCTCCTCCGGGGCTTTTTTGTTTTCTCTGCGGTTCATGGGGAAATACCTCCTGGCCGTCGTTCTGTCTCTTTATACGTTTCTCCCGGGCAAAAGGGCTAAAGGAAAAATAATTTTTTTACGCGCTCTCCCCGGCGCTGTCCGTATCCAGCCGCTGGCGGGACACCAGCTCGGCGAAGAAGCCGTCCGCGGCGATGAGCTCGTCGTAGGTGCCGTCCTCCACGATGCGGCCGCCGTCCAGGACGATGATGCGGTCGCAGTGGCGGATGGTGCTCAGCCGGTGGGCGATGACTATACGGGTGCATTTGAGCTTATCCAGCGACTCGGACACGATGCGCTGGGTGATGTTGTCCAGAGCGGAAGTGGCCTCGTCGAACATGAGGATGCGGGGCTTGGGGGCGATGGCCCGGGCGATGAGAAGCCGCTGGCGCTGGCCGCCGGAGATGCCGCCGCTGCCCTCGGATATCATGGTGTTCATGCCCATGGGCATGCGGCGGATGTCCTCGGCGATGCCCGCCATCTCCGCCGCCTCCCAGGCGTCGTCCAGGGTCAGCCACGGCGCGGAGATGGTGATATTGGAATAGATGTCCCCCTGGAACAGCTTTCCGTCCTGCATTACCACGCCCATGCGCCGCCGCAGGCTCTTCAGGTCCAGGCCGGACATGTCCCGGCCGTCGTAGTAGATGGCGCCCTTCTGGGGCGTCTCGAAGCCCAGCAGCAGACGCATGAGCGTACTCTTGCCGCAGCCGGTCTTGCCCACGATGGCCACGTACTGGCCCGGGCGGATCTTCAGGCTCATGTCGTCCACCACGTTGGGCGTATCCTCCCCGTAGCGGAAGGAGACGTTATTGAGCTCGATGCCGCCGGACAGCCGCTCCACCACCTGCTTGTCGGTGCCGATCTCCGGCTCCGTCTCCAGGATGGGTTTGGCCATATTGAGAATGGGGATGATCTGGCCCACCATGGCGGCGATGCCCGCGAGAGACGTGAAGGCCGCGGTGATCATGGCGTAGGCGGAGTTGAAGGCGTAGTATTCCGCCGCAGACACGCCGCTCTTCACCGCCACGGCGTACATCACCAGCGTCCCGGTCAGGGAGATGGCCAGGCTGATGACGCTGTTGATCTTCAAAAACATGGGCGGGTCGTAGGCCAGCTTCGCCCCGGCGGCGAACTGCTCGCTCCACTTGGCGAAGGCCCGCTTCTCCGCGCCGGAGAGCTTTATCTTCTGCACGCCGCTGATGAGGGCGTAGGAAAGGCCGCTCTCCCGGGCGCTTTGCTCCATGAGCTGCTGGGTGACGGACATCTGCCGGAAGGCGGTGAGCACGGAAAAGGCCGTGGTCACCAGCACGATGATCATCGCCGGCGCCACCAGGGACGGCGCGAAGGCGAAGATCTGGCTGATCTGCAAAAGGGAGAAGAGACTGGTAAGGCCCACCGACGCCACCGAGGACACTAAGAGGCTCGAAAGCGTCTTGATATTCATGACGCGGCTCGCCATCTCGCCGGTGCTGTATTTCTTGAAGAAATTGGCCGGCAGGGCGAAAAGGCGCATCATGCTGGCAGCCTCCACGGACACCGACACCTTCGTGTTCATCCGGCTGGTCAGCATCTGCTTGGCTACCTCCAAAAGCTTGGAGGCGACGCTCACCAGCAGCATGAAGGATACCAGCGCCGCCAGCACCCGCACGCTGCCGCTGGCCGTCACGGAGGAGAAGAGAAT
The DNA here is from genome assembly GCA_947625045.1 of uncultured Oscillospiraceae bacterium. Classification (GTDB taxonomy): domain Bacteria; phylum Bacillota; class Clostridia; order Oscillospirales; family Oscillospiraceae; genus CAJOIG01. The sequence continues at coordinate 8,441 of CANQMW010000034.1, read as the reverse complement.
GTTGTTCAGCCTGGGCAGCAGCAGTCCCACCAGGGATACCGCCAGCGCGGACAGGGCGAAGAATATCCGGTCCGACCAGGAGGTACAGCCGCCTATATACCGCATCAGGCCGGGGATGCCGATCTTCCCCTGGGGGAAGGGCCGGTAAAAGGCGATGGCCTCCGGCTTGAAGAGCTTTTCCGCCTGGCCGTTCACCCGCCGCCGTTTGCCTGTCGCGGGGTCAAAGAAGGTATAGCCGGAAAGGCCCGTGGGGATGAGGGCCGTGGGGGCGCCGTCCTCCCGCCGGAAGGCCAGCATGGCGCCGATGGCGTCCTTGTGCCACCCCTCCTCCAGCGTCACCGTCCGGCGCATGATGCCGTAGGGCCGCAGGAGGAATTCCAGCTGTTCGTTGAAGTCCTTCACCGAGTCCGGCACCCGCCGGCTCTTGGCGTGATAGTACTTCAGGATCTCCTCCATGGCGCTGCGCGCCTGGCGGGCGCTGTCAGAGGAGGCCACAGGCCGGCCCAGCACCGCCCCGGCGATGGAGGCGAAGCCCTCCTCGAAGGCCTGCTGGTCCTGGCGCTTGCGTTCGCGTATTTGTTCGTCAAACCAACCCATAGCGCCCTCCTTCAGTCATTGGAAACCAGGCGGGTGTAGTACCCGCCCTTGGCGTACAGCTCTTCGTGGGTGCCCCGCTCCACTACCTTGCCCTGGTCCAGGACGATGATCTCGTCGCAGTCCCGGATGGTGGAGAGCCGGTGGGCCACCACGATGCAGGTGATGCCCCGGTTCTTGATGGAATCGACCACCTCGAACTCCGTTTTGGCGTCCAGGGCGGAGGTGGCCTCGTCCAGGATGATGATGGTTGGATCCTGAGCCAGGACACGGGCGATCTCCATGCGCTGGCGCTGGCCGCCGGAGAAGTCCCGGCCGCCCTCGGTCAGCATATGCTCGTAGCCGCCCTCCCGCTGGATGATGTCGCTGTGTATCCCCGCGTCCCGGGCGGCCAGGATCATCTCAAAGTCCTCGATGGACTTATCCCACATTTTTATGTTGTTGCCGATGGTGTCCTCGAAGAGGATGATGTCCTGGTCCACCACGGCGAGAGACCCGGTGAACACGTTCCGGTCTATGTCCTTGATGGGCTTGCCGTCGAAGAGGATCTCTCCGCTCCAGGGCTGATAGAGCCCGGATATGAGCTTGGAGAGCGTGCTCTTGCCGCAGCCGGAGCCGCCCACGAAGGCCACCCGGCTGCCCGGTTTCAAGGTTAAATTGAAGTCCTCGATGAGAGGGTCCGCAAGCTTTGAGTAGCCGAAGGTGACGTGCTTCATCTCCAGGGCGCCGGAGAGCTTGTCGTAGCTGTCGATCTCCGGGGCGTCGGTCATGTTCACGTCGTTGGGGTACTCCATCACGTCCTCCACCCGCTCCATTTCCGAGCGCATCTCCTGGATGGTCTGCCCAGCGCTGATGAGGGTGGTGGCGGGGGCGGTGAAGCTCATGAGGAAGCCCTGGAAGGCCATGACCATACCGATGGTGAACTGGCCCTGCATGACGAACAGCACGCCCAGGAACAAAATGACCATGTCGGTGATGACGCTGACCACCGTGGGGATGAGCCCCAGGTAGGCGTCCATCTTCTCAAAGCGGGTCTGCTGGGTGTTGACGCTGGCCTGATAGCCCGCCCAGCGCTCGAAGTAGCCGTTCTCCGCGCCGGCGGCCTTGATGGTCTCGATCATCTCGATGGCCGCCATGGTAGAGGCGGCGAGCTTGCCGGAATCGCGCATCTGCACGCGCATGACGTTCACGCGCTTTTTGGAGATGAACCGGCTCACGCCGAGGTTTATGATCACCGAGGCCAGGCCAACCAGCGTCAGGATCCAGGAATAGCGGAGCATGACAACCAGGTAGAACACCATCATGATGGCGTTCAGCACCAGGGGGCCCAGGGTATTGACCAGCTCCTGGGCGATGGAGGCGTTGGTCGTCTGGCGCTGCTGGATGTCGCCGGCCATGCGCTGGGAGAAAAACTCCATGGGCATGTGCAGCACCTTCCACAGGAAGGTGGCCGCGCCCACCGAGGCAAGCTTTCCCGTGATGCGCAGCGACCACGCCGCCTGTATCCAGGCCACGATGAGCTGCAATATGCTCACCCCCGCCAGGGCCAGCAAAAACGGCCACAGCCAATCCGGGTTCTGGCCCGTCAGCAGACGGTCCATGAATATCCGGGAGAAGGCCGGGCTGATGACGCCGAACAGGGAGCTTATGAGGGTGGTGACCGCCACGAACACCAGCGCCGCGCCCGCGCCCTCCAGGCGCTTTTTGGCGTAGCGGGCCATGCTCTTGGGGCTGCCGCCGGGCTCAAAGCCCTCCCCCGGCTCGAACTGGAGGCATATGCCGGTGAAGGAGCTGTCAAAGGTCTCCATGCTCACGGGCACCGTGCCCCGGGCCGGGTCGTTCAGAATGGCCTTGCCGCCCTTGAACCCGTCCAGCACCACGAAGTGGTTGAAGTTCCAGTGGATGATGCAGGGGAAGCTGCCGTTCTCCTTCAGGTCCTCCGGCTCAAAGCGGTAGGCCCGGGCCGTGAGGCCATAGCTCCGGGCTGCTTTCAGCACGTTCTTGGCGTTGGAGCCGTCCCGGCTCACGCCGCAGTCGGCGCGCACCTGCTCCAGGGGCACCCATTTTCCGTAATAGGCCAGCACCATGGTAAGGGATGCGGCGCCGCACTCCAGCGCCTCCATCTGCATGACCACGGGCACCTTGGCCACGCCCTTCGTGACGGGCGATTTTACTTCCTGCTTCTTCATGGGCTCAGTTCAGGAGGAAGGATATGGGGGAGACGCTGTCCACCACGATCTTCGCCTCGTATACGCCCTCGTCCAGGTCCGTGTCCACCGCCACGGGATAGACCCACTGGCCCTCGCTAAGGCCGCTGATGTGCAGCACATAGGCGTCGAAGCTCCCGTCCACAGCCACAGGGCGCACCTCTGCCCGGCCCAGGACATAGTCCTGACCGTCGATGTGCACCGCGGCGTCAGACGGGATGGCGTCCATCTCCTCCTCGGGTATGTACAGCACCGTGCCCTCCGGCCCGGCCACCGCCGCCGCGGCCACGGTGGTCTCCAGCCGGCCCGCCACGGACCAGATGAGAAGCCCCGCCAGCAGCGCGATCACAGCTGCCAGCACCAGCCACACCCCGGGACTGGTCACCCGGATGTAGTCGTTCATCTGCTCCGGGCTGGACACCTTGTCCAGGCTCTTTTGACGAAACAGCCCGCTATCCATATCAGTTTCCCCCTGCAAAGATTTTTGTGTGCCCCTGGGGCGGTCAGAATGTCACGTTGTCCACGTCGATGCGGTCCAGAAGGGCCGCGATCTGTTTCCGGCAGTTTTCGATGACGGCCTGGCCCTTTTCGGTATCCCGCTCCCGGCGGAGGGTCCGGCGCAGCAGCCGGGCATAGCCGATGAGGCGGGCCTTGTCGGCAAAGGCGTCCAGGACGGCCTGATCATCCGTGCTAAAATAGAGCCGGAGGGTCTTATCCCATATGGCCGCGCCCGTCTCGAAGGGGATGCCCAAAAACCGCTGTATCTCCTCATGGTCCACCTCACTGAACCCCTGATAGGCCAGGTAGATGGACGCGAACTCGAACACGGGATGGCCCATGCACAGGGTGTCCATGTCGATGAGCAGGGCCTCGCCGTTCTGCATCATGACGTTTTTGATGTGGTAGTCGCCGTGGAGCATATGGTTATCCTCCGGCACGGCCTGGATGAACCGGATGAGCTTTTCGCTCTGGTCCGCCGGCAGCCAGTCCTTCAGCCACTGGGCCCAGCCCAGGGCCACGGCCTTCATATCCGGTATCTCCCCGGGCTTCAGCTCGGTGCCGTGGATGGTCTTCAGAAGGTCCACGGAGATCTTCACGTACTCGTCCAGCTTCTCCGGCTCCGCGGCGATGAGCTTGGCCAGGCTCTTGGCGTTCAGAAGCTCGAACACGGAGCCGTAGCCCTCCCCCACCCGCACCACGTCGTAGGGGATGGCGGTGGGCACGCCCAGTACGAAGGCGCGGCGGGCCAGCTCCCGCTCCCGCTGGATGTCCGGCAGGCTGTCGGGATTCAGGTACACCTTGATGATGGTGTCCGGGTCCAGGCGGTAGACCTCGCCGTTGGCGCCCCGGCCGATGACCTCGCAGCCCTCCACGCTCAGGCGCCGGTAGGCCTTCTCCACCGGGAGCATCTCGGTGAAGCCGGTCATGTCCAGGACCTCGTATACCTCTGAGGACACGTTGACGATCTTCAGCTCCGGCCGCTCTTTCCTGAGCCGCAGGATGATGCGCAGGCCCGCGCTGGATATGTACTGGAGCTTGTCGAAGTCCAGCACCACGGCCGCCTCCGGGTGTTCGGCCCGCAGGGCGTTCAGCTCCTGCTCCGCCTGAGCGGCGTTGCCGGAGTCCACCTTCCCAACCAAAAAAAGGCGCAGTATCCCCTCGTTCAGTTTGCTCTCTGCTATGGACATGCTTATTCCTCGATGGTCAGGATGTCCGCGAAGCCGGTGACGTCGAAGATCTCCATGATGGTCTCGTTGACGTTCTTGATGACCATGGTGCCCTGCTTGTTCATCACCTTCTGAGCGCTCAAAAGCACGCGCAGGCCGGCAGAGGACAGGTACTCCAGCTTCCCGAAGTCCAGCGCCAGCTCCGTGACGCCGTCCACGCTCTGCTTCAGCTCCGCCTCCAGCTGGGGGGCGGTGGTGGTGTCCAGACGGCCCTCCAGGGCCAGGTCCAGATGGGTCCCGTTCTGATTCTTCGTGATAGTCATGATATGTTCCTCCCGTTTTATTGTTCCTCGTATTTTTTATGTTTCTCCGGCCCGTCTCCGGGCCGGTTTTTCACATCGTCACCATGTCGGCGTAGCCTGTCTGGGACAGGATGTCCCGGACCGTGTCGTTGACCCCGGACAGGGCCACATGGCCCGGCTGCACCGCCTTTATCATCATCAGCAGCACCCGCAGGCCCGCCGAGGAGATGTAGGCCAGCTCCGACATGTCCACATGCACGTCGGTAAGGTCCATCGCCCCCGCGGCCTTCTCATAGGCGGCCAGAAATTCCGGCGCGCTGATAGAGTCCACACGGCCTTTCAACACCACGTCCATGGCCCCGCCCCGGGCCTTGATGGACACGCCGAAACCGTCGCCGCCCGCGTCGGCCAGGGGCACCGCGTCCCCGTCCGCGGTGATGGTCCAGAGGCTTATGTGCTCCATGGCCTGCCGGGCCAATTCCGTCCGCTCGGGATCCAAACTCCCCAGCACCGGCATCCGCTCCGCCACGGGCGTCAGCTCCGCTTTGAGGCCGTGGGCCCGGAGCGTGTCCATTGCCGCGGCAAGCTGCCCCGGCGCGCCCTTTACCAGCATGACGTTTCCGAATTTCACATCCGCCGCGCCGCTGAAGGTCTTGCTGGAGGCGTTCAGGGTGGACTGAGCTTTGTCCCCCGCCATGGCTTTGAGGACCGCGCCCATGTCGGCGCTGCCGTCCAGAGCATCCACCGTCGCCTTCGCTTTGTCCAGGTCGTTCATGACCACGATGGTCATGGACATGTACACGCGGCTGACCTCCGGGTCCTGGGTGATCCACACCCCGCCGAACTCCTCCAGAATACGCCGGATGTTGTTAAGCAATGCGGCCAGCTCCGAGTCGGTGAAGTACATCAAAAGCCCCTCTGTGGTGATGCACAGCGGCCCTTCGGCCCCCTCCAGCGCCGCCCGGAGGGAGGCGTAGTTGGTGGCATCCACGCCGTGGTAGGCCACATCCCGCTTCTGGCCCCGTTCGGTCAGGATACTATCCACCAGCGGGCCCATCTCCTCCGCCACCGCAGGCAGGTCGCAGGCGATGTAATGCTTATCCGCGATGAAATCCTCCAGCGCCCGGGGCGTATAGCCGCAGGGCAGGTCCACGATGGTCTTCGCGCCGGTGGCCTGGATAAAGGCGTTCATGGACTTGTAGCGCAGCTCCAGCGTGGCGACATTGGACTGGCCCATGGCCTTTTTCTGCTCGTCGCTGTAGGTCATGCCCGCCAGGTCCAGACCCAGCTTCTCCGCCATCAAGGCGGCGTCGGCGTGGCCCGTCTGGGCCAGCTGCAAGAGCGTGGCCTTGGCCGTGTTGAACACAGGATTGGTCCTCTCCCGCAGCTCCTGTACGTCGTCCATAGGTGTCTCTCCTTTCCCGGAGCGCCGCCGCCTGTGCGGCGCCACCTTTATCATATCATATACTGATTTAAAATGCCAGACAAAAGCCAAAAAATGGCGGGTCGGGCACGACGAAATTTTATCCGTTCGGCCGCCTACAGTTATGCTATTCTACCATTTTACCATGTATTATATCGGTCCGCCAGGACCGCTTCAACGGGGCGGCGATGACGTTTTCGCGGTCAGAACTGATTTTTACGAAGTCTCCCGGGATACGGCAAAGGCGCCCGCCGGACGGCAGGCGCCTTTGTATCATTTATTGCTCAGCGGCCCCGCAGCTGCCTGCGGGCGGCCTTCACGTCCTGTTCCAGCTCCTCCAGGGCGGCGTCCATGCTGGCGGCGATGTACTCGTCTGCCAGCATGAGCATATACACGTCCGCGGCGGCGGAGATCATGGCGTCCTCCACCTCCTGGCCCAGGCCCAGGACGGTGACCTCCTCGCTGCCGTCCTCATAATAGAGGATGGCGTCGGGGATGCCGTTGTGGTCGGTGTCCACGAAATACAGGTCAAAGGCGCCGGCGCCGGTCAGGTCCACCGCGATGGTGTCGATGTCGCCGTCGGTATTCTCGTCGATCAGGCCCATGTCGGCCTGGCCGTCGCCGTCCAGGTCCAGCAGGATCTCATGGCGGCTGCCCCGCACCAGCATCTTGTGCAGGTCCTTGTCCAGTGCCAGCTTCGTCTTGACTTTCAGAAGCGTTCCCATAGTGTTTTCCTCCGTCTTACAGCATTTCTGCCGGCACGCAAAGTGCCGGCAGGATGATTATAGCATAAGTTCCGCTAATATCCAATAGGCGGCGATAAGTTTTTCCGCACCGGGGACGGCTTTCCCTCCCGGCTCATGTCAGTTGGTGATGAGCGCCTTTTTCCGCCAGGTGCCCCGGCGGTAGGCGATGTAAGTAAGCAGCGCGCCCACGGCCCAGGAGATGAAGAGCGAGCCGAACAGCGCCTGGGGCTGGCCCTTGGGGAAGGCTTCCGTGCGGGTGAGCCAGGCCATGCCGTAGGCGATGGGCACCCGCAGGACGATGGTGCTGATCATGGTGATCCACATGGGCGTGGCGGTGTCCCCCGCGCCCCGCATGACGCCGCCCAGCACTTGGGTCACGGCCACGCAGATATAGCCCACGGCGAGAATGCGCATCATGCGCACCGCCATGTCCATGAGCTCCGGGGTGTCGGTGAAGAGGGCGAACATAAACCTGCCCGCGAAGAGCAATATGGCCGTGATGGTGGCGGAGGTGACCAGGGCCATGAGCCCGCCCTGCTTCGTCCCCTGCTCCACCCGGTCCAGCCTGCCCGCGCCCACGTTCTGCCCGGCGTAGACGCTCATGGCCTGGCCAAAGCTCATGTTGGGCATCATGGCGAAGCCGTCCACCCGCATGATGATCACGTTGCAGGCCATCACCATCTCCCCCATGCTGTTGGTCAGGGACTGGACAACCAGCATGGCCACGGACATGATGCCCTGGGTGATGCCGGAGGGCACCCCCAGCTTTATGATGCGCCAGGCGGTGTCCTTTCTCATGCGCAGGGTGCCCCAGTTGAGGTCGAACACCTCCCGCATGTGCATCAGCTTCACGAAACACAGCACCGCGGAGATGGCCTGGGCGATGATGGTAGCCAGGGCCACGCCAGGCACGCCCAGCCCGAAGCTGGCCACGAACCACACGTCCAGGAAGATGTTGAGGACGGTGGCCAGCAGCAGAAATCCCAGCGCGGAGAAGGAGTCCCCCAGGCCCCGGAGGATGCCGGAGAGGATGTTGTAGTAGGTGAACCCCGCCGCCCCCAGGAAGAATATCTTAAGATACTGGGCGCACCAGTCGAACACGGACGCCGGCGTGCTCAAAAGCCGCAGCAGGGGCTCGGTGATGATAACGCCCACGATCATCGTAGCCACAGACGTGATGGCGGCCAGGGTCACGCAGTTGCCGATGGCCCGGGAAAGGCCCTCCCGGTCGTCCGCGCCGAAGCGCTGGCTTATGACGATGCCCGCGCCGGTGGACACGCCCACGAATATGGCCAGCAGCAGATTGAATATGGGCATGCAGGTGCCCACCGCCGCGAGAGCGTTGTCCCCCACGTATTTTCCCACCACGATGGAGTCCACCGTGTTATAAAGCTGCTGGGCCAGGTTGCCGATGAGCATGGGCACGGCAAATTCCATGATCCGCTTCCAGGGCGCGCCCTCGGTCATGTCCCTGGCGGTAAAAAGCTCCCGGAGCTTCATTT
>CANQMW010000033.1 GCA_947625045.1 uncultured Oscillospiraceae bacterium | reverse complement strand
AATGTGTTCAGCCGACCGGTACTAATAACCCGAGGGCTTGACCTATGCAGTATGCAGACTCAATGCCCTGCTCCAACTCCGCCCACCCCATTGTTCAGTCTTCAGGGCGCACAAGCCCTGAAAAAGTTGGTGGCTATTACATCGGGGGTCCACCCGTTCCCATTCCGAACACGGCAGTTAAGCCCGACTGTGCCGAAGATACTTGTCTGGAGACGGACCGGAAAAATAGGTCGCTGCCAACATCATCGAACCCGGAGTTGAAAAGCTCCGGGTTCTTTCTTTATACGGCAAGGTATGCTATAATGTCCGCGTCCGCGCGACAGATCGGGATTTGGAGGTATCGTATTATGAGATTGGACGGCTTTGGATTATTTGTTGAAGATATGGCGAAAATGATCCGCTTTTATAGAGATGTACTTGGCTTTGAGATCAAAGAAGCGGAGGATACATCCAATGTATATCTTGTAAAAGATGGGACGTTGTCTCTGTTGTACGGCAGAAATGACTTTGAAAAAATGACGAATCGCAAATATGATCATATCAAAGGATTCAACGGTCATTTTGAAATGGCGCTTTATGTTGATACGTTTGAAGAAGTTGATAAAGCATTTAGCAAAGCGGTAGAAAACGGTGCTGCTCCTGTACTGGAACCGGAGTTTGAACCTTGGGGACAGAGAACTTGTTATATTGCCGATCCTGAAGGTAATTTGATAGAGATAGGTTCTTGGAATAAGCCTTACGAAGAAAAGGATTCATAAATTCCCATTTATCCCTCCGCAGGCACACAGTATTGAAAGGCTCCCTTGTGTAAAGGGAGCTGGCAGCGCGAAGCGCTGACGGAGGGATTGTCGTACCCAGGCGGAACAACCCCTCCGGCTCCTCCTTTTCCCCACGCGACCCGCTGCGCTGGGCTCACGCGGGGACCCCAAAATACGCCGGCCACCTTCCCTTGCACAGGGGAGGCGTTGGGCTGGCGGTGATATCGACGAACTGGGCATGGAGTTTTGGAGCGCCCGGCTTTTCAAGAGGATGTAATAGAGCGGTGTTTGCAAAGGATTTGGAGTTATGGACAAGTTTTTAGAAATAAAAAAACGATTTGAATCAAGGGAAGATAAAGAAAATGCCGTTGCCATGTCAAAATATATGAGAAACATGTTTGATTTTTATGGCCTTCCTGCGCCCAGGAGAAAGGAGGTCTATAACGACATTATCAGAACTGATAAGAAAGCAAAGGTGGTAGATTGGAAGTTTTTGGATAAATGTTATGATGATAAACACAGGGAATTACAATATTTGGTTTATGATTATCTTCTTGCTTTGAAACAATACGTATCTTTCAATGATATCCCAAAGATCAAATATTACATAACGACAAAATCCTGGTGGGATACAATAGATTTTCTTTGTAAAGTAATTGGTGATATTGGATTAAGAGATCCAAGAGTTAAAGATTTGATGATCGATTGGTCCAAAAATGAAAACATATGGCTCAAGAGGACCGCAATAGAGCATCAGCTTGGGCTAAAAGATAAAACGGACACGAAATTGCTGGAAATAATAATAGTAAATAACTTTGGAAGCAATGAGTTTTTTGTAAATAAAGCGATCGGCTGGGCGTTGAGGGATTACTCAAAAACTGACCCGGAATTTGTGAAAAGCTTTATCAACAGGCACAGGGATGAGATGGACGGTTTAAGCATAAAGGAAGCAAGCAAATATCTTTGAGGATGGAGTTCGACAACTTCCCATTCATCGTGAGGAACGCCAATGAACACCTTTGAGGAGATATGGGCCGTCGTGCGGGAAATACCGCCGGGGAAGGTGGCCACATACGGGCAGATCGCCCGCCTGACGGGCCGGCCCCGGGGCGCACGGCTGGTGGGTTACGCTATGGCCGCCTGCCCGGAGAATAAGGATGTGCCCTGCCACCGGGTGGTGGACCGCTTCGGGGGCACGAAACAGGCCTTTGATACGTACATGCCCGATGGCCAGCGGTTCCTGCTGGAGGCGGAGGGCGTGACCTTCCGCCCGGACGGCACGGTGGACATGGACCGGTGCCAGTGGCGGCCGGAATGACAGGAACATGTTATAATGTTTGACGATACACCAACGGGAACGGGAGGGGAGAGCATGAAAGCAGCCATCAAGAGCAACCTGACCCAGGGCTTAAGCGCCCTGCGGTGGAAAAACTTCCTGTTCCTGTTCGTGGCCGGGTGCGTGAACGCCTTTGGCGTGACGGTGTTCCTGGCGCCGGTGAAGCTTTATGACAGCGGCATATCCGGCACCTCCATTTTGCTCTCCCAGGTGACGCCGGAGAGCCTGTCCCTCTCCTTCTTCCTGCTGGTTTTGAACATTCCCCTGTTCCTCTTTGGCGCGAAGAAGCAGGGCCTCGCCTTCACGGTCTACTCCATCTTCGCGGTGACGGTATACTCCGCCGCCTCCTGGCTCATCACGGACGTGCTGCCCATCGACGTGAGCATGGCCTCGCCCCTGGCGGGGGAGGACCTGCTGCTGTGCGCCCTGTTCGGCGGCATCATCTCTGGGGTGGGCAGCGGCCTCACCATCCGCTATGGCGGCGCCATCGACGGCGTGGACGTGATGGCGGTGATCTTCGCCAAGTCCCTGAACATCACTGTGGGCACCTTCGTGATGGTCTATAACGTGCTGCTGTACATCGTCTGCGGCTGCGTCATCCACAGCTGGATACTGCCGCTGTACTCCATCGTCACCTACATGGCGGGACTGAAGACCGTGGACTTCATCGTGGAGGGCTTCGACCGGTCCAAGGAGGTCTTCATCATCACGGACAGGCCCCAGGCCATCAGCGACGCCCTCATCGAGGCCTTCGGCTGCGGCACAACGAAGATCGCCGCCGTGGGCGGCTACTCCAACGCGGAAAAAACCATCGTCTATTTCGTGGTCAACCGGTTCCAGATATCCCGCATGCGCACCATCGTCCATCAGATAGACCCGGCGGCGTTCATGACCATCCGCGAGGTGGCGGACGTATTCAAGAGTAATAACAGGTGAGGTAAAAACCATGGCGATCACAGTGAATCTCTATTATACGGGCAAGGACGGCGCGGCGCGGCGGTTCGCGGAGGAGATGGTGTCCTCCGGGACGGCGGGGGCCATCCGGGCCGAGGCGGGAAATCTGCGGTATGAGTACTTCTTCCCCATGGAAGACCCTGAGACGGTGCTGCTCATCGACAGCTGGGCCGACCAGGCCGCCCTGGACGCCCACCACGCCTCCCCTATGATGGGCGCCATCGCCGCCCTGCGGGAGAAGTACGACCTGCACATGCGCGTGGAGCGGTACGTCTCCGACGAGGCGGAGCCGGCGGGGGACGCGGCGTTCATCCGAAAGTGAGAAAAAGGAGAAAGAAACTTGAACCGTTACGATTACGCCATATTCGACCTGGACGGGACCATCCTCTATACCCTGGAGGACCTGAAAAACAGCCTGAACTACACGCTTTTAAGCCACGGTTACCCGGCGCGGACCTTGGAAGAGGTGCGCAGGTTCGTGGGCAACGGGGTGCGCAAGCTGGTGGAGCGGGGCGCCCCGGCGGGCACGGACCCGGATGAGCTGGACAGGCTCTATGAGACCTTCCACCAGCACTATAAGAGCCACGACCTGGACACCACCCGGCCCTATGAGGGGGTGCCGGAGCTGCTTGAGCGCCTGCGGAAAGCGGGGGTGCGCCTGGCCGTAGTGTCCAACAAGGTGGACTACGCCGTGAAGGCCCTGTGCCAGCGGTTTTTCCCCGGCCAGTTCGACGTGGCCATCGGGGAGACCCCGGAGGTGGCGAAGAAGCCCGCCCCGGACATGGTGGAAAAGGCCCTGGCGGCCCTGGGGGCGGAAAAAAGCCGGGCCGTATACATCGGCGACTCGGAGGTGGACGTGCTGACCGCCCGGAACGTGGGGCTTTCTGAGATCGTCGTGACCTGGGGCTTTCGCAAGCCAGAGGAATTGGCGCCCTACGGACCCAAGGTCCTGGCGGCGGACGCGGACGCCCTCTATGAGGCCATCACGGGCCAAAGCTGAAATCTTCCAAAATTCTTAAGAATCAAAACCCGCAAGACAGTTGCGCAAAATTTATTTTATGATATAATGGCTTAACGTTGCAGCAGGTGGTGAGGCAGTGAGCTGGGAAGCGCGGAAAAAGCGGATATTCGACATCATCTCCGTGGGCAACCGGGAGGACTGGCCCAGCCGGCTTTTCGACATCGTCCTCATCGGGATGATCCTGACGAACCTCTTCATCGCAGTGTTCTCCACCTTCGACTGCTCCGCACCCTACCATGAGCTGATGGGCCGGGTGGAGCTGGTTACGGTGGTGGCCTTCACCATCGAGTACGCCCTGCGGGTCTGGACGGCGGAGTACCTCTATCCCGCGCTGCCGCCATGGCAGGCCACGGTGCGGTACATGGTCTCCTTCAACGGGATCATCGACCTTTTGAGCTTCCTTCTCTACTACCTGCCCTTCTTCTTCCCCACGGGCGTGGTGGCCTTCCGGCTGTTCCGGGTGGTGCGCATTTTCCGGCTCTTCCGGGTGAACGCCTACTATGACGCCCTGAACGTCATCGCGGATGTACTGCGGAGCAAGAAAAACCAGCTGGTGAGCTCCATCTTCATCATCCTGGTTCTGATGACAGCGTCCAGCCTTTGCATGTACTCATTGGAGCACGAGGCCCAGCCGGAGGTATTCCAAAACGCCTTCTCAGGTCTCTGGTGGGCGGTATCCACCCTGCTCACCGTGGGCTACGGTGATATCTACCCCGTCACCGTGGCGGGGCGTATCTTCGGAACCATATTGACCTTCCTGGGCGTGGGCATCGTGGCCATCCCCACCGGTATCTTATCTGCCGGCTTCGTGGAGCAATATACGCGCCTTAAGAGCTTCAGCGACTACACCCAGGCGGACATCCGCTTCGTGCGCTTAGAGGCGGGCCCCGGCCATCCCTGGCTGGGGAAGCAGGTGAAAGACCTGCCCCTGCCCCCGGGGCTGCTGCTGGCGGTCATCCTCCGGGGCCGGGCGGCGGTGGTGCCCCACGGGGACACGGTCATTGAGGAGGGGGACGCCATGATCCTGGGTGCCGAGGGCTACCAGGACGACGCGGGCGTCACCTTAAAGGAGATCACCCTGCGCCGGACCCATCCCTGGGCGGGGCGGCCCATCCGGGACCTGGATATCTCCCGCCAGACCCTCATCGTGCTGGTCCGGCGGGGGGAGAGGGCCCTCATCCCCAACGGGGACATGGTGCTGGAGCCGGAGGACACGGTGGTGCTGTACTCCAAAAAGAACATCCGGGACGCGCAAAGCGTGACCGTCTGAGAGTGTTTTCTATGCAAGATCCTACCCACAAAAAATCGGCCCTCCGGCGGTTTTTTGACCGCCTGGGGGACCTCTATGACCGGCAGCCCATCCTGTTCCCGGCAGGGCTGGCGGTGCTTTTGGCGCTCACATTGGAGATGCTGGGCCGCCACTCCCCCTGGAAGGGGCTGGTGTTCCTCTTCACCCACCCGGTGAACTTCCTGGTGAACGCCCTCATCATCCTCACTACCCTCGCGGTGTGCAGGCTTTTCAAGCGGCGGAACTATTTTCTCGCGCTGGTGTCCACGGTGTGGCTGCTGCTGGGTGTGGCCAACGCGGTGGTGCTGTGCTTCCGGTCCACGCCCCTGGGGGCGGTGGACCTGGCCATACTGCCCTCGGCCATCTCTATCATCGACGTATACATCGACAAGTGGCTCATCATCGCCCTGTGCGTGCTCCTGGCTGCGGGAGTGGGGGCGCTCATCTGGGCCTTTTTCCGGGCGCGGAGATTCACCCCGGGCTACAAGCGGACCACCGCCTTCGTGCTGCTGTGCGCGGCGCTGACGGCGTTGGGCTACGGCGTCACCGTTTGGGGCAAGGAGGACGAGCGGGCGGAGATATACTCCAACATCGTGGACGCCTATGACCGGTACGGGTTCGTCTACTGCTTTGGCACCGGGGCGGTGGACCGGGGCATCGACGAGCCGGACCTCTATTCCAAACAGGCGGTGAAGGGCATGCTCCGGCGGCTGGACTGGAACGACGAACCGGAAGTGAAGCCGGACATCGTCATGGTCCAGCTGGAATCCTTCTTCGACGTGGCCCACCTGGACGATGTGACATACGAGGAGGACCCCATCCCCGTGTTCCGGCATTTGAAGGACACCTGCGCCTCCGGGTACCTGACCGTGCCCTCCGTGGGGGCGGGCACCGCCAATACCGAGTTCGAGGTGCTGTCCGGCATGAGCCTGGACTTCTTCGGCATGGGGGAGTACCCCTATATGACCGTGCTGCAGGAGGAGGCCTGCGAGACCATCGCCACGGACCTGAAGGACCAGGGGTATAAGGCCCACGCGGTGCACAACAACACCGGCACCTTCTACGTGCGCAACAAGGTCTTTGCCCAGCTGGGCTTCGATACATATACCTCCATCGAGTTCATGAACGGCATCGAGTATAACCCCATCGGCTGGGCCAAGGACAAGATCCTCACCGGCGAGATCGTGAAGGCGCTGGATAGCTCCGACGACCCCCAGTTCGTCTTCGCCATCACCGTCCAGGGCCACGGCAAATACCAGCGGGGCGTGGACAGCGCCGACGTGGAGGGCCTGGACGTGGTATGGGCCGACGACGAGGAAGACGAGGACGCCTTCGCCTACTATCTGAGCCAGCTTAAGGAGACGGATGAATTCATCGGCGAGCTGGTAAATGCCCTGGAGGCCCGGGAAAAGCCCGCGGTGCTGGTGCTCTACGGGGACCACCTGCCCAACTTCGACATAGGCTCCGAGCAGCTGGAAAACGGGGATATCTTCCAGACGGAGTATGTGATCTGGAGCAATCTGGACCTGGGGCTGAAGGACCGGAACCTGAGCGCCTACCAGCTCTCCGCCCGGGTGCTGAAGGCCCTGGACATGGACGGCGGTATCATCAGCCGCTACCACCAGAAGATGCAGGGCCTGAACGGCTACCAGGACGGTCTGCGGCTACTGGAATACGACGTGCTCTACGGGGAGGACTACTGCTACGGCGGAGAGAACCCCTATACCGCCTCGGACCTCCGGATGGGCCTGGAGCCCATCGTCATCCACGGCGCGGAGGTGAAAACGAACGCTGACGGGACGGTGACCCTCACCGTCACGGGCGAGAACTTCACCCAGTGGAGCCGCGTCACCCTGGACGGGGACGAGGAGGACACGGTGCTGAACCCCGATGGGTCGGTGTCCGCGGAGCTGGACGAGGTCCCGGAGAGCGGGACAACCCTCACCGTCCGCCAGCGGGCCGCCAACAAGTCCACCAGCCTCGCGGAGAGCGAGCCGTATATTTGGCCGTAGAAAACCGCAGTAATATGCCCCCTGCCGGCTTGGCAGGGGGCATTTTCTTAATCTTTCGGGTCTTTTCGCTTGGGGTAGAGGTTCACGGCGATGATGATGCCGGCGATGAGGGAGATGAGGCCGACGGCGATGACGAAGCCGGATATGATGGAGACGGGCGAGGATATGCCCATGCCCCCGGCCTGGCCCAGCACATTGCCCGCCTCGTCGGTCCAGACAATGTCGCCTGGGTACCCGAAGGAGGAGCCGGCCATGAACCGGTCCGCCGTGCGGGCAAAGGGATTCATCATAGCGCGCATCACAAAGCCGAAGGCGGCGAATAACCCCCCGCCGATGGCCATGCGCAGGCCAAAGAGCCAGCCATATTGGCGCAGGAGCCGCCCCACCGCGCCGGGCACCGAGTCCACCCAGTTGTGCTCTGCCGGAGGCGGGGATTCTTTCTCCGCCGGGTCTGGGGACGGTCCCTCCTCCGGGGCGGGGTCCTCCTCCGACAGCAGCCAGTCCGTGGTGACGCCAAAGGCCTTGGCCAGGGCTAAGAGCTTGCCCACCTCCGGGACCGCGTCCCCCAGCTCCCACTTGGAGACCGCCTGGCGGGACACGCCCACCAGCGCGGCCAGCTCCTCCTGGGAAAGACCCGCCTTCTTCCGGCAATACGCTATTTTTTCCGACAGGGTCATAGCCGCCCTCCTTTTATCGTAGTATGCCCATTTTAAGAGAAAAAGCGGTTGCGGCGCCACCAGCCAGAGCTGGAACATCCGCAACCGCCCGTTGCATATTCACAAAAAGGCGTACCCCGCCACGAACAGGGCACACAGCACCCACCGGAAAATATGGTGTTTTATGTGGAAATTGTCGTTGCGCCGGCCGTTCCACATGGCCCCGGCGCTGATGGCGAGGCTGCCGATGAGCGCCGCCTGCCACATGCCGTCATGGCCGCCGACGCCGCCGTATACGGCCACGCCCAGGGCGAAGCACCCGGCCAGGATCAGAAGGCAGAGGGCGGTGAAGCGGCTGTCCCGCATCTGGACCAGCGCTGCGAAGGCCGTCAGTGCCGCGAACAGGCCGCTGGCTATCCACAACAGCGTCCGCAGGCCCTCCATCACACGATTTCCGAGTAGCTGCCGAGGTATTTGAAGGTCTCGCACATCTCCTCCAGGTCCGCCATGAGCTGGATGAACCGGGGGGAGTAGACCGAGGTCTCCAAATCGAAGTAGAACATGAACTCAAAATCCCGGTCGGGCAGGGGGCGGCTCTCCAGCTTGGTGAGGTTGATGCCGAGAGCGGTGATACGGCTCATGAGCCGGTACAGGGAGCCGGGCCGGTGGCTCACGGTGAGCATGACGCTGGTCCGGTCCGCCCCGGGGAATATCTCCGGCTCCTTGCCGATGCAGATGAAGCGGGTATAGTTGTTGCCCTTGTCCTGCACGTCGGAGGCAAGCTCGTCCAGCCCGTAGAGGGCGCCGCAGGCGTGGGAGCTGAGGGCCGCCACGTCCCGCCGGTCGGACTCCGCCACCCGCTTCGCCGCCACGGCGGTATTTTCGCACACGGTGACCTTTACCCCGGGCATGGTCTTCAAAAACTCCCCGCACTGGGCGATGGCCTGCTCGTGGGAGAATATCTCCTTTATATCCGCCTGCTTCACCCCGGGCCGGGCCATGAGATTGTGGTCCACCTTCAGGCGCACAGAGCGGACGATGGAGAAATTATACTGCATCATCAGGTCGTAGATGCGGTTCACGGAGCCCGCGGTGCTGTTTTCCAGGGGCAGCACCCCGTAGCGGCAGAAGCCGCTGGCGATGGCGGAGAAGACCGCCTCGAAGCTCTTTACGTAGGAGATGTGGGCGTCGGCGAACAGCTTGTCCGCCGCGATCTGGGCATAGGCCCCCTCTACCCCCTGGCAGGCCACGGTGGCCGACTCGGGGAAGAGCTGGGCGGTGTTCTCCAAGCTCTTTTGGATGCGCCCGCACAGGTCGCTGGGCTCCTTCAAAAGGGCGGCCTCGTAGCTCTGGGCCACGTCCTGTAAGGTGGCGTACACCACCCCGGCGTAGCCGGACATGGCCTCGCCCGCGGTCTGCTGGAAGCGGGCCTTCGCCTCCCGCTGGCCGGCCAGGTCCATGGGCACCATGCCCTGGGCCTGCCTGGCCTTTGCCATCTGGGCCGTCAGGTCCATCCGCCGGGCGAACAGCTCGCTCATCTGCCCGTCCACATCATCCAGCTGCTGTTTTATCTGTTCCAGGTCCATGTGATATTCTGCCTTTCTTAGTCATAAGCGTGGAAAAATGATACCCTGTTTTCCGGCGGATGTCAACCGATATTTCCCGGGGAATAGGAAAAGCGCCCGGCGTATGCCGGGCGCTTGGAATAGAGCTTGTCTTACTCGCCGAAGGTGTGAATGACCTTCCGGGGGCAGACCTCGGCGCAGTGGCCGCAGTGCTGGCACTTCGTCTGGTCGATCTTGGCCAGGAAGTTCTCGATGGTGATGGCGTCGGCGGGGCACTCCTTCTTGCACTTCATGCAGCCGATGCAGCCGAAGTCGCAGTACTTGGTGACCTGGGCGCCCTTGTCGTTGGAGTTGCAGCCCACGGCGTTGGTGGAGTCGGCGGGGACCTTGGTGATGAGCTTCTTGGGGCAGGCCGCGGCGCACTTCATGCAGCCGACGCACTTGCTCCGGTCCACCTGAGCGATGCCGTCCACGATGTGCATGGCGTCGAAGGGGCAGGCCGCGGCGCAGTCGCCGAAGCCCAGGCACCCGGCCGGGCACACGTTGGCGCCGTTGCCGCCGCCGAGACGGGTGGCAGCCAGGCAGGAGGTCAGGCCCTCATACTCGAACTTCTTCTTGGTGTGGCCGCAGGAGCCGGAGCACTGCACGAAGGCCACGCTGGCCTCGGCCGCGCCGGCGGAGACGCCCATGATCTCGCCGATGGCAGTCGCAGCGGCGGCGCCGCCGGGCACGCACCCGTTCACCGGGGCCTCGCCCTTTGCCACCGCGGCGGCATAGCCGTCACAGCCGGGATAGCCGCAGGCGCCGCAGTTGGCGCCGGCCAGAACGGCGCGGACGGCCTCTTCCTTCGGGTCCTTTTCCACATAGAACACCTTGCCGGCGATGACCAGCAGCACGCCGAACAGCAGGCCCAGCGCGCCAAGGATGATGATGGCGGAAACAACAGTCATGTCTTCTCGCCCTCCTTACACAGGGATCTTCATGCCGGAGAAGCCCATGAACGCCAGAGCGAACAGGGCCGCCGTCACGAGGCAGATGGCGAAGCCTTCAAAGGCCTTGGGATAGTCGGCGAACTCCAGCCGCTCCCGGACGCTAGCGAACAGGACGATGGCCACGGTGAAGCCGATGCCGCCGGTGAAGCCGTCGATGACGCTCTCCAGGAAGTTGTAGTTGTTCTGGGTGTTCAGCAGCACCACGCCCAGCACCGCGCAGTTGGTGGTGATCAGGGGCAGGAAGATGCCCATGGCGGAGTACAGGGCCGGGATGGCCTTTTTCAGGAACATCTCCACGAACTGCACCAGCACGGCGATGACCAGGATGTAGGCCACGGTCTGCATGAAGCCGGCCACGCCGAAGGGGATCAGCAGAAACTCGTTGATCACCCAGCAGATGGCGGAGGCCATGGTCATGACGAAGATGACGGCCACGCTCATGCCGGTGGCGGTGCTCATCTTGTTGGACACGCCCAGGAACGGGCAGATGCCCAGGAACTGGGAGAAGATGAAGTTGTTGGTCAGGATCGCGGCCAGGGAGATCGTTACGATAGAAGCGAACATTACTCTTTGACCTCCTTTTCTTTCTTGGCCTTCTTCTCGCCGCTCTTACGCAGTGCGTACTGCATGACGGCCATCAGGCAGCCCAGGGTGAGGAAGCCGCCGAAGGGCAGGATCAGCGCGCCCGCGCCGAAGCCCTCGGGGATGATGCGGATGCCGGCGCCGGTGCCGTCCAGGGTGATGAAGGAATTCGCGCCGTTGAGAAGGCCGCCGCCGACGGTGCCGGAGCCCAGAAGCTCACGGACCAGGCACATGAGCACCAGCACGCAGGTGTAGCCCAGGCCCTGGAACACGCCGTCCCGGAAGGACAGGAACACGCCCTCCTTGGAGGAGAAGGCCTCGGCCCGGCCGATGATGATGCAGTTGACCACGATCAGCGGGATGAACACGCCCAATGCGGAAGAAAGCGCCGGGATGAAGGCCTGCAGCAGCAGGTCCACGATGGTGACGAAACCGGCGATGACCACCACGAAGATGGCCAGACGGACCTGCCCGGGGATAATCTTGCGGATGGCGGAGACCACCACGTTGCAGCAGGTCAGGATGATCAGCACGGACAGGCCCATGCCGATGCCGTTGAACAGGGTGGTGGAGATGGCCATGGTCGCGCACAAGCCGATCTGCTGCACCAGAACGGGGTTATTGGTGATAAGGCCTTCGGTAAGCTGTTTCTTTGCGTTCATGCCTCTGCCCCCCTTAACCTAAAGTTTCGCACAGAGCCAGCGCGGCGGTGACGCCGTTGGAGATGGCTCTGGAGGTGATGGTAGCGCCGGTGAGGGCGTTGATGGTTCCGCCGTCCTTTGTGACGGCCACGGTGCCGGACTGGCCCACGAACTGGCTGCGGAAGGCATCGCCGGCCGCGCTCTGCTGGGAGGCGATGGCGCCCAGGCCCGCGGTCTCGCTGGACTGGGTGACGGAGATGCCGCTGCAGGTAAGGTCGGGGGTCACGCCCACCATCAGGGTGACGGCGCCCTGGGAGCCGGTCTCGGTGACCTGGACGACCCAGCCGCCGCCCTCGGCGGCGTATGCCTCGTCGATGTCGGCGGGCGCGCCGGTGACGTCCAGCGCCTCATAGGAGGGCGCCTCCAGCACCGCGTTCATGGCGTTGGTCTTGGTCTGCTCGGCGATGGCCTCGATACGGTCCCTGGTCATCATATCCACCAGGCCCAGAACCAGGGCCACCACGGCGGCGACCAGCAGGAGGATCACGGCGGGCTTTATGAAATCAATGGCTTTTTTCATCCTTTTGCCTCCTCCTTCTCCTTCTTTTTCTTCTCACCCTTCATGATGCCGAAGCGGCGGGGCGCCGTATGCTGGTCGATGAGCCAGGTGCAGCAGTTCATGATGAGGATGGCGAAGCTGACGCCCTCGGGATAGCCGCCGAAGTAGCGGATGAGCACGGTCAGCAGGCCGCAGCCCACGCCGAAGATCAGCTGGCCGTTGGGGGTCACGGGGCTGGTGCAGTAGTCGGTCGCCATGAAGATGGCGCCCAGCAGCAGGCCGCCGGAGAGGACGTTCTGGAGCATCCACAGCAGGTGGTTGTTGCCCCGGGAGAAGATCAGCGTCAGCACGGCCACGGTGCCCACATAGGCCACGGGGATGCGCAGGCTGATGACCTTGCGGTATACCAGCCACGCGCCGCCCAGGAGCAGCGCCAAGGCGCTGACTTCACCGAAGCTGCCGCCGATGTTGCCGATGAACATGTCCCACAGGGCGTTGGCGCCGCCGGGGACCAGCTGGCCGGCGTGGAGGCTGGCCAGGGGGGTGGCGAAGGTGGCCGCGTCCGCGTTCTGGAAGCGGGCGGGGGCCCAGGTGGTCATGAGCACGGCGTAGCTCACCAGCAGGAACGCGCGGCCCGCCAGGGCGGGGTTCCAGATGTTCTTGCCGATGCCGCCGAACAGCTGCTTCACCAGCACGATGGAGAAGAACGCGCCGATGATGACGGTCCACCAGGGGAAGGTGGGGGGCAGGCAGTAGGCCAGCAGCATGCCGGTCACGACGGCGGACAGGTCCATGTAGCTGGCGTTCTTCTTCAAAAGCTTGCGGTAGGCGAACTCGAAGACCACACAGCTGATCACGGAGATGACGGTCACGATAAGGGGCTTCACGCCGAAGAAGATCACGGCGGCCACCAGCGCCGGGAGCAGGGCGATGATCACGTCCAGCATGATCTGCTGGGTGCCCCGGGGGGTGCGTACGTGCGGCGAGGAGGAAACGATAAGTTTACGTTCTTCGTTCATCTTATTTTGCCTCCTTCTTTTCTTCCTTGGCGGGCTCGGCCGGCTTTTCTTCGGCCTTGGGGGCTTCGGCTTCGGCCTTGGCCTTCTCGGCCTCGGCTTTGGCCTTCAGCTCCGCCAGATGGGCCTGGACCATGGCCTTGCCGGTCTTGAAGGCGTGGGTCAGGTGCAGGCGGCCCGGGCAGATGTAGGAGCAGGAGCCGCACTCCACGCAGTCCATGATGTTCAGCTTCTGGAGCATCTCCACGTCGCCCTTCTGCTGGTACATGTACATGTAGATGGGCTGCAGGTTCATGGGGCAGCCGTCCACGCACTGGCCGCAGCGGATGCACACGGGGTCGGGAACGGTCCGGTCCTCATCGTCGGAGAAGGCCAGCAGGGACGCGGTACCCTTGCCGCAGGGGACCTCCAGGTCGTACTGGGCCATGCCCATCATCGGGCCGCCCATGATGACCTTCCAGGGCTCCTTGGCGAAGCCGCCGGTCTGCTCGAAGACCCACTGCATGGAAGTGCCCACCCGGACCTTCACGTTCTTCGGGTCGGCGATGGCCGAGCCGGAGACGGTGACCACGCGCTCGATGGCGGGCCAGCCCTCGTAGCAGGCGCGGTACACGCTGTAGGCGGTGAAGGTGTTGAACACCGAGCAGCCCACGTTGGCGGGCAGGCCTCCGGGAGGCACCTCCCGGCCGGTGATGGTCTTGATGAGGGTCTTCTCAGCGCCCTGGGGGTACTGGCATTTCAGAGGCACGACCTCGATGCCCATCTCCTTGGCGCCCTTGAAGTTGAGAAGGTCGATGGCGAACTTCTTGTTCAGCTCGATGCCGAAGTAGGCTTTGTCCACCTTGCAGGCCTTCATCAGCAGCTGGATGCCCTTCAAGAGCTCGTCGGGGTGCTCCAGCATGGTGCGGTGGTCGCTGGTTATGTACGGTTCGCACTCGGCGCCGTTGATGAGCACGGTGTCCACCTTGCCCCAGCCGCTGGTGATCTTGAAAGCGGTGGGGAACGTGGCGCCGCCCATACCGACGATGCCGGCCTCGCGTATGATGTCAGCGATCTTTTCGGGGGATTGCAGGTCCTCCTCGGTGGCGGGGACCATGGTCTCGGCGGGGGTGTCCTTGAAGTCGTTTTCGATGACGACGCTGGTCACCATATTGCCCAGGTTGTTCAGATGGGGCTCGATGGCCACCACCTTGCCGGAGACGGAGGCGTGGATGGGCGCAGAGACGGGGGCTTTCGCCTCGCCGATCTTCTGGCCCAGCTTCACCTCGTCGCCCACGGCCACCAGGGGCGTACAGGGCGCGCCGATGTGCTGGGACATGGGGATGACCACCTGCGGGGGCTGAGGGATGGTGGTTATCACCGCTTCGTTGGCGGGCGCCTTTTTGTCGTTGGGGTGCACGCCGCCATGGGACTTGAAGAGCATGAGCATCACCTCTTGCTAAATTTATATACCTTGTTATAATAACACAAGTCATTCCGGCTGTCTATAACTTAATTCTGCAAATTCGGCAAACTTTCCGCAAAAAACCGGTCTTGTCCGCCCCGGGCGCCGCCCGGGGCATATTATAATATGACCGGCGGGGCAAATATAGCGCAAAAACGCAGCCAGTTTATCCAATATCTCCGGGGGCCAGGGAGAGAAAAAATACCCGCGGAGGTGTCTCCGCGGGTGGTTTTTATCCCTGATGCAGGTCTTCTTTTATCTGGGTGGTGCTGACCTCCGGGGTGCGGGGGAGGTAGACCACCTCCACGCCCTGGTCCTTCAAAAAGTCAAATTTTCCCGTCCAGTCGTCGCCGATGACGAACACGTCCACGTGGTATTCTTTGGCGTCGGTCTTCTTCTGCTCCCAGCTCTCCTCGGGGATGACCAGGTCCACATAGCGGATGGCCTCCAAAAGCTGCTTGCGGACTTCATAGGGGAAGTAGCTTTTTTTATGCTTCTCCACCCAGTTGAACTCGTCCGTGGACAGGGCGACGATGAGGTAATCCCCCAGGGCCTTGGCCTGGCGGAGCAGGTTGATGTGGCCGTAGTGGAGCAGGTCGAAGGTGCCGTAGGTGATGACGCGTCTCATGCTTTCTTCTGTGCCTCCCGCTGTTCCCGTATCTTCTTTTTCCAGCACCGGTGGCACATGGCGGTATAGGTGTCGTTGCCGCCCAAAAGCACTTGCTGGCCCTCGGTGACCACGCTGCCGTTCTCGTCCAGCCGGGCGTTCACCACCGCCTTCCGGCCGCAGGTGCAGATGGTCTTAATCTCCGTGATGGAGTCGGCCACCTCCATGAGCCGCCGGGCGCCGGGAAAGAGATGGGTAAGAAAGTCGGTGCGCAGGCCGAAGCACATCACCGGCACGTCCGCCGTGTCCACGATGTCCCGGAGCTGGTCGATCTGGGCGGGGGTGAAGAACTGGGCCTCGTCGGCGATGATCACGTCGCACCAGCCCGCGGCCTGATAGAGGTCGCCGATGTTGTCCTCCGGGGCCACTACGTCGCCAGTGGCGGTGAGGCCTATGCGGGAGCGGACCACGTCCGCCCCGTCCCGGGTGTCCGTGGCGGGCTTGATGAGCCAGCAGCGCATGCCCTGCTCCTCATAGTTGAACTTGGCGATGAGGGCCTGGGCGGATTTCGATGAGCCCATGGCGCCGTATTTGAAATAGAGTTTAGCCATTTTCTTCCGCCTCCTGCAAATGGGCCTGGATGCGCCGGATGAGCAGCTCCATGGCCACCTCGTTGTGGCCCCCCTCAGGGATGATGATGTCCGCCTTCCGCTTGGAGGGCTCCACGTACAGCTCATGCATGGGCTTGACCGTGGTCAGGTACTGGTTCACCACGCTCTCCAGGCTCCGGCCCCGGTCCCGCACGTCCCGGACGATGCGCCGCAGGATGCGCACGTCCGCGTCCGCGTCCACGAAGACCTTGATGTCCAGGCTCCTGCACAGCTCCTCGCTGGCCAGGATGAGGATGCCCTCCACCAGCACCACCGGCGCAGGCTCGATGTGCTGGGTCTCGGCGGCGCGGTTGTGGACGGTGTAGTCGTAGATGGGCCCGTCCACCGCCTGGCCTGCCCGAAGCTTCGCCAAGTGCTCCACCAGCAGGCCGGTCTCAAAGGCGGCGGGCTCGTCGTAGTTGAGCTTGGAGCGCTCCTCCATAGTCAGGTGGTCGTGGGCGTGGTAGTAGTTGTCGTGATAGAGGGTGCAGACCCGGTGTTCAAACTGCCGCTGGAGCCGGCGGGTGATGGTGGTCTTGCCGCTGCCGGTGCCTCCGGCGATGCCGATGGTGAGGATACGGTCCATGGGCGGGCGCCCCCTTCCAAAACTTCCTTATTAGATACAATGATACCATAATTGGGCCCGCCGCGCAAGGCGAAGATATCCGTCCCCGGATGGAAGAATTTTGCAACTGTTTTGCAACTATTCGTTTCTGATTTTTTCGTCTTTTCCGTTGCGCCAAAAGAGGGGACATGCTATAATAAGCTTGTCTGAAAATGAGTTGATACCCCATAAACAAACAATTATTTTAAGGAGGCAACCCCATGAAGAAGTTCCTTGCGATCGTCCTTGCGCTGGCTATGGTGTTCACCCTGTCCGCCGTGGCTTTCGCCGCCGAGGGCGAGATGTCCGTGGCCATGATCACCGACTACGGCGACATCACCGACCAGTCCTTCAACCAGACCACCTATGAGGCCTGCCAGGCTTATGCCGAGGCCAACGGCGTGGAGTTCCAGTACTACAAGCCCACCTCTGACTCCGACGCTGACCGTGTGGCCATGATCGAGCAGGCTATCGACGACGGCTTCAACGTCGTCGTGATGCCCGGCTATGCCTTCGCCAACGCCATCAAGGAGACCGCCGAGTACTATGAAGACGTGACCTTCATCGCCCTGGACGTGGGCGCCGGCGACCTGGGCGACGACTACACCGTCCCCGCGAACCTGTACTGCGCCACTTACCAGGAAGAGCTGTGCGGCTACATGGCCGGCTACGCGGCTGTGAAGCTGGGCTACACCAAGCTGGGCTTCTGCGGCGGCATGGCTGTGCCTGCCGTCATCCGCTACGGCTACGGCTTCGTGCAGGGCGCTGACGCCGCTGCCGCTGAGATCGGCGCGGATGTCGAGCTGAACTACGCTTACGCCAACCAGTTCTTCGGCGACGCCGACATCACCGCCGCCATGGATACCTGGTACGGCGCCGGCACCGAGATCGTCTTCGCCTGCGGCGGCGGCGTGTACACCTCCGTGGCCGAGGCTGCCGCGAAGGTCGGCGCCAAGGTCATCGGCGTGGACGTTGACCAGGCTGCCATCATCGACGGCGCTTACGGCGAGGGCATGACCGTGACCTCCGCCATGAAGGGCCTGGCCCCCACCGTGCAGACCATGCTGGCCGCGGTGCAGGACGGCCTGTTCGACCAGTTCGGCGGCAAGATCGACACCCTGGGCCTTGTCTCTGAGACCCCCGAGGACAACTACGTCCAGCTGGCTGGCTCCACCCAGTTCGGCGACGGCTTCACCGCCGACGATTACGCCGCTCTGGTGGCTGCCATGTTCAACGGCGAGATCACCGTGTCCAACGACACCGAGGCCGCCGCTGCCGACATGGCCACGACCATCACCGTCAACGACCAGGGCAACATCAAGTAAGATAACTTCCTCAGCAACAACAGCAGACGCGGCCCCTCGCCGCGTCTGCTTTTTTCAAAGGCGGCTGTAAAAATTGACACACCGCGCCCGCTGCGCGCGGCCGAAGCCGGGAAGGAGGATGACATGGCGGAAACACCCTACGCGATCGAAATGCTGAACATAACCAAGAAGTTTCCGGGCATCATCGCAAACGACAACATCACCCTGCAGCTGAAAAAGGGTGAGATACACGCCCTGCTGGGCGAGAACGGCGCCGGCAAGAGCACGCTGATGAGCGTGCTGTTCGGCCTGTACCAGCCGGAGGAGGGCATCATCAAGAAGGACGGCAAGGAGGTCAAAATCAACGACCCCAACGACGCCAACGACTTAGGCATAGGCATGGTCCATCAGCACTTCAAGCTGGTGGAGTGCTTCACCGTCCTGGACAACATCATCCTGGGCGTGGAGCCAACCAAAAACGGCTTTCTCCAGAAGAAGGAGGCCCGGGAAAAGGTCCTGGCCCTCTCCGAGAAATACGGCCTGCAGGTGGACCCGGACGCCTACATCGAGGACATCACCGTGGGCATGCAGCAGCGCACGGAGATCCTCAAGATGCTCTACCGGGACAACGAGATCCTGATCTTCGACGAGCCCACTGCCGTGCTGACCCCCCAGGAGATCGAGGAGCTCATGCAGATCATGAAGAATCTGGCCGCCGAGGGCAAGAGCATCCTCTTCATCTCCCACAAGCTGGCGGAGATCATGGCCGTGGCCGACCGGTGCTCGGTGCTGCGCAAGGGCAAATACATCGGCACCGTGGAGACGAAGAACACCACCATGGAGGAGCTGTCCGCCATGATGGTGGGCCGGAACGTGAACTTCCACGTGGAAAAGGGCGAGGCCCATCCCGGGGACGTGGTCCTGAACGTGGAGAACATGACCGTGGCCAGCAAGGTCCATAAGAACAACGCGGTGAAGAACGTGTCCCTGAAGGTCCGCCAGGGCGAGATCGTCTGCATCGCCGGCATCGACGGCAACGGCCAGACCGAGTTCGTCTACGGCCTCACCGGCTTGGAGCCCCTTGTCAGCGGCAAAATAGAGCTGAAGGGCCAGGACATCACCCACGCCTCCATCCGCAAGCGCTCCACCTCCGGCATGAGCCATATCCCCGAGGACCGGCACAAGCACGGCCTGGTCCTGGACTACACCCTGGAGGACAACCTGGTGCTCCAGCGGTACTTCGAGCCGGAGTTCACAAGCAAGGCCGGCTTTTTGAAGCGGGGCCCCATCCGGGCCTACGCCGAAAAGCTCATCGAAGGAAACGACATCCGCTCCGGCCAGGGACCCATCACCATCGCCCGGAGCATGTCCGGCGGCAACCAGCAGAAGGCCATCGTGGCCCGGGAGATCGACAAGGACCCGGACCTGCTGGTGGCGGTGCAGCCCACCCGCGGCCTGGACGTGGGCGCCATCGAGTCCGTGCACAAGCAGCTGGTGGCCCGGCGGGACGCCGGCAAGGCGGTGCTGCTGGTGAGCCTGGAGCTGGACGAGGTCATGGACGTGCCCGACCGCATCCTGGTGATGTATGAGGGCGAGATCGTGGGCGAGCTGGACCCGAAGAAGACCACCCAGGAGGAGCTGGGCCTTTATATGGCCGGCGCCAAGAGAGATGAGGTGAGCCCGTGAAGAAGAACTTCTGGAAAAGACCGGCCGTCCAGGCCCTGACGGCCTCCCTGATATGCATCGTGCTGGGCCTGCTCATCGGCTATATCGTGCTGCTGTTCATCAATCCCGCCGGCGCGGGGAAGGCCATCCTGGCGGTGGTGAAGAACTTCCTGAACTCCTCCCGGGCCAACCTGCGGATGAAGAACTTCGGCAACACCCTGGTGAAGACCGCGCCGCTGCTGATGTGCTCTTTGAGCGTGCTCTTCGCCTACAAAGTGGGCCTTTTCAACATCGGCGCCGCCGGCCAGTTCGTGGTGGGCAGCTGCGCCTGCCTCATCTCCTCCCTCAGCTGGGGCTGGAGCTGGCTGCCCTGCCTGCTGTTCACCATCCTGGTGGGCGCGGTGTACGGGGCCATCGTGGGGCTTTTGAAGAGCTACTGCAACGTCAACGAGGTCATCTCCGGCATCATGCTCAACTGGATAGGCCTCTACACGACGAACATGATACTGAACTCCGTGAAGGAGCCCACCAGCCCCTACACCCTGCATGTGACCAGCGAGGCGCCCCAGGCGCTGCTGCCCACCCTGGGCATGGGCGAGCTCTTCAGCGGCAATAAGTACGTGTCCATCGCCATACCCCTGTCCATCATCCTGGCCATCATCATTTTGATCCTGCTGGACAAGACGAAGCTGGGCTATGAGCTGAAGGCCACCGGCAACAACCGCAACGCGGCCAAGTACGCCGGCATGGCGGAGAAGCGGAACATCATCCTGACCCTGGCCATCGCCGGGGCGCTGGCGGCCCTGGGCGGGGCCTTCCTGTACCAGACCGACTACGAGCAGTGGTCCGTCACCCAGTCCTCGGTCCCCGGCATGGGCTTCAATGGCATCGCCGCCGCCTTCCTGGGCGGCCTGAACCCCATCGGGACCATCTTCGCCTCCTACTTCATCCAGCATATCACCAACGGCGGCGGCTATGTGGACCTGACCATGTACTCGTCCCAGATATCCGACCTGATCTCCTCCCTCATCATCTATCTGTGCGGCTTCGTGCTGTTCATCAAGTACGCCATGAACAAGCGCATCGCCAAGACCGAGGAAAGGAGGGCCCAGCGGGAAAAAACGGTACCCGCTGAGGCCGGGAAAGGAGGCGACGGGAAATGACACTGCTTCTGCAATACACCCTCATCTTCTCGTCCGTGCTGCTGCTGGTGGCCCTGGGCGGCTGCTTTGCCGAGCACTCCGGCGTCATCAACCTGGGCCTTGAGGGCATCATGGTCATCGGCGCCCTGGGCGGCGCGTTGGTCATGCGCTACATGCCCCTGTCCGTGGCCCCCATCGTCATGGTGCTGGGCACCATCATCGGCGCCGTGGCCTTCGGTGTGATATACGCCTCGCTTTTGGGTGTGGCCTGTATCAACTTCTGGGCGGACCAGACCATCGTGGGCACGGCCCTCAATATGCTGGGCACCGCGGCGGCCACCGTGTTCGTCAAGGCCATCAACACCGCCGCCAACCCCAACGACGTGTCCTCCGTCATCCAGTACATCGAGCCGAAAAAGCGCTTCCTGGTGAACATCGCCGGGTTCGAGTTCAACTGGTTCATGCTGGTGGCCGTCATCGCGCTGATCGTGGCCTATGTGGTGCTGTATAAGACCAAGTTCGGCCTGCGGCTCATGGCCTGCGGCGAGCATCCTCAGGCGGCGGACAGCGTGGGCATCAACGTCCACAAGATGCGCTGGGCCGGCGTGCTCATCTCCGGCGTATACGGCGGCCTGGGCGGTATCACCTACATCCTGGCCGGCGTCAGCGAGTGGAAGTTTGAAAACGGCGTGGCCGGCTTCGGCTTCCTGGCGTTGGCCGTGATGATCTTCGGCCAGTGGAAACCCACCCGCATCGCCCTGGCGGCGCTGCTGTTCGGTCTGTTCCGGGCCCTGTCCAACGTGTACATGGGCTTCGACTTCCTCTATAACCTGAACATCCCCAGCACCGTCTATAACATGATGCCCTACATCGTGTCCCTGGTGGTCCTGGCCTTCACCTCCAAGAACTCCCGCGCCCCCAAGGCCGAGGGTATTCCCTACGATAAGGGTCAACGATAGACCATTTCAAAAAGAGCGCCGCAGGCACAGCCTGCGGCGCTTTCATTTTGAGGCTCCCTTGTGCAAAGGGAGCTGTCGCCGCCGTCAGGCGGTGACTGAGGGATTGGCTGACAACCCCTCCGTCGCGGCTTCGCCGCGCCACCTCCCCTTGCACAGGGGAGGCTTTATTGGTTCTTTTTCTTCCTGATTATATGGCGCACAAGAAGCACGGCGATGACCAGCACCGCCAGGGCCAGGAGGAGCCATGTCCAGCTGTAAGCCAAGGCCTCCAGCAGCCCCTGGACCCACGTGCCGAAGGCGGCCAGGCCCTCCCGAAAAGCGGCGGCCATGCGCTGGCCAAAGGTCTGGGCCGGCTCCGGCACATTGGAAAGCCGGCTCACCTGCCGCAGGCATACCGCCACGGAGGCCAGGTCCACCTGGCTGTCCCAGCGGCTCAGTGTCCCGGAGAGCCGGTCGATCTCCTCCTCCGTCTGGGAGATGGCGCTCTCCAGGGCGATCATGTCCTCCATATCCGCCGCCTGGCCCAGCAGCTCCCGCAGCCGGTCCAGCTTCGCCTGCTGGGTCCGGAGGCGGCCCTCGGTGTCGTAGTAGACCTCGCTCACGTCGGCGGCGTCCTCGCTGACCGACAGCACATGGCATATGCCCCCTGCCCGATCCAGGAAGGCCCGGTAATTCTCCGCTGGCACGCGAACGGTATAGCTGGCCCGGCGGCCGCCGTCTGTGTCCAGGCGGCTGGCCTCGTAGTAGCCGCCCAGCTCCCTGGTGAGTTCGGCCAGGGCCTCCACGGCCCCGTCGAAGTCCGTGGTCTCCAGGTCTATCTCCGCCGTGTGGATGATCTTGGCCGGTATTTTGGCGTCGGTGCTGGGAACGGGAGCCTCCGCCGCCTGGGGTGCATAATTTTAAGTGTAAAGGAACTCTACATGGACGCACAGGAGGTTATGCACATGACTGATTATAGCAAA
>CANQMW010000032.1 GCA_947625045.1 uncultured Oscillospiraceae bacterium | reverse complement strand
TCCTTTTGGCGGTTTCTGGCCTGGGCTTCCTCCAGTCGGTGCTTTGCCTGCAGCAGCTTCTTCTCATTTTCGGTCATTTCCCTCTCCCTTTCGACAAGATACGCCCGTTTTTTCATTGGGCAGGATATATAGTGGTATCAAATTCCGGCTGTTTTGGTGTCATGCTGTCTTGCTCATAGGGAAGCGGTATCAAACCGGGGTGGGCCTGGTATCAAAAGCTGTCCGCGAAATCCAGCGCGGCGGATATGTCCTCCTCGCTGTCGCGTTCTATCGCGGGTCCGGGCGCGGGGGCCGGCTGGGAGCGCAGACCGCGCTCCACAGCCTTTTCCACTGCCCGAAGAAGGGCAGCCTCCTTTTCCTGCCGGTCAAAGTATTCATTAACCGCCGCCGCACCTCAAATGACGGGGCCCTCACGCGAATCCAACGAAGTGAATCGCGTGGGGAGAGGAAGCGCCGCTGGCTATCTGGGGTTTGCCGCTTGCGGCGAATCCCGGCCTAGCCGTGCGAGCGCCGACGAAATGGGCAGTTTTGATGTTCCCATAGCCGTGGTCTATGCCAATAATGATGGGTGTATTGATAAAACTCATATTGTTTCCTTTCTGCCGCGGTATGGCGGGTAAAATGGGCAGCAAAAAGCGGCCCGCGATCTCTCACGGGCCGCCGCTGCGGTGGCTATGATTTGTTGGGGCTGTTATTGGCTTGCCTTGCTGGGCAGCTGGATTTTGAACATCCGGGCATAGTCCTTTTGAGCTTCCAGTTCGCACTCTGCGATCAAACGGACAAACGCCTCGTCGGAGGGGTTCTCGCTCCTTTGCGCAAGCTGCAGCGCGGCGATATAATCATGCCGGAGAATGGGCGGGATGGAAACCACAAAATAACCTTGCCGGATCAGGAGCAGATTCATCAGCAGCCGTGCCGTCCGTCCGTTGCCATCCTGGAATGGGTGGATGTCAACGAGCCGCCGATGGGCATAGGCGGCATATTCCACAGGATGGAGCGCAGCCTGTTTCTGCTTCAAATCCAGTATCAGCCCGGCCATTTGAACCGGTACGTCCGCAGCAGTCGGCGGCACATACTCCGTGCCGGAAATGAACACCTGCCCTTTGCGGTACTGTCCGGCTTCCTCGGCGTCTATGCCGCTGTAGAACAGAAAATGCAGCCGTTTTATAACGTCCTCCGTAAGCTGAAGATCCTTCCTCCGGGCCAGCGAGACCATGTGATCATACGCCCTCCCGTGGCCCGCCGCCTCGTAGCAGTCACGCAGAGGCTTTCCGCCTACGGTAATACCGTCCTCCAGAAGCACTTTCGTCTCAGAGAGCGTAAGAGAGTTTCCCTCCAAGGCGTTGGAACTGTACGTCGTTCCTATCTTATAGTAGGCGTCCAGCTGCTTAATCTCTGCCTCAGAAAGCGGGCGGTGTTCCCGGATATAAGCGGCATTCCGGTCGATCCGATCCAGTAATTCATGATTCGTCATACTGCCGCAGCCTCCTTCTGCTTTTTCCGCAGGGAACAGCGGTGGGATTTCTCCCGGTTATATGCCCTGCGCTGCCTGTCCTTTTCCAGCTTCTCCAGCTCCTCCGCCGTGGGTTCGGGCCGGGGAATGTCGAATTTGCCGATGAACTTCAGATAGATGTCCACTTCCTGGACCCGCTCCCCGGTGGAGCGGTCCGGCGCGTGGACGACGGTCTTGTCCACAAACTCGTAGATCATGGGCGTCGTCAGTTCGGTAAAGTCCGTGTATTTCCGCGCCAGCGCCAGAAACTGCTCCGCCCGGTCTGTATCGTTTTCAAAGACAGCCAGCTTCTTTTCGCCCTCCGCGATGGACACCTCCAGCTCCGCCTGTTCCCGTTCATAATCGGCGGACAGCATCTCATATCGCTTCTCTGGCATTTTCCCGGTGGCGTATGCCTCATACAGCTTCTTGATAAGGCCGTCCAATTCGGCACAGCGGCGCTTGTCCTGGGACACCTGCCGCTTCAGATCGCGGGCCGCCTCCTTCTGCCGTATCTCGGAAGCCTCCCGCACCTGGCGGGTGAACGCTTCCCGGTCAGAGAGGGCGTAGGTGCTCGCCTCGCGGATGGCGTCCAGCACCAGCGCCCGGAGCGCACGGGTCGTGATATAGTGGCTGGTACACTTCTCTGCGTATCTGCTGGGCCAGCTTCCAGGTCTCCGGGTCCACGATGGCCTCATGCGTGTCCTCAAAGACCATCCATTCCTCCGGCGGGCGCTTTCGTGCGTGCTTGTCATCGGGGTCCTTGCGGTAGCCGTACAGCGCGTTGGCGGTGTTGGGCTTTCCGGCCCTGCCCCGTATCTGATACGCGGCGACCTGTTTCCGGCTGCAATCCCGCAGATACCACTCGTTCATGATGTTGAGGAACGGGGTGAACTCGCCGCTGGCCTTGTCCGCGCTGTCCACGCCATTGGCAACCGCCCATACAGGGCGGTAATGGTTTGGTCTGTCTGCCTGTTGTTCATTGCTGAACTCCTTCCAGGCCGGACGGCTCATCTGTGGCGTATCCATTGTACCACACTTTGACTCGTTTGTGTCAGCTTCATTGCGGATCATCCGCAAAATTTTGTCCTCCATGATCTCCGTTATCGCCTTGCATAGAAGATAATACATTTTTCTATAGTCAGGCATGGCACACCATCAGGCTCGAAACACCTATATTGAGAACAGATGCTCCAGATCGTCAAATTGCTTTTAACACTTGTGTATTCTATAATAATCTATTATAAATAGTGCAATGGAAATCATGGCGATAATCGCAAATGACAATAAATCCCATATATCAAAAGTCGAAATAGAAAGAGTTTTTGCAAGACTAATATTTGTTATTATGCATAAGGGTATTGTTAATAATAAACAAATAGCAGCTGCGATTATTTTTCTCCTCTTTAATTTTCTAAAAATAAGATAGACGCACCAAAGATAAGCAATTACATAGAGGGACATTCTAATTCCAATTGGCATAATCAGATGATTTCCAACGATTATACTCATTACATACAGGAACGGAATGATTGAAATACTAAAGATAACCAAAGAGCCGAGCATTCCTTTGCCTCCGTATTTTACAAACGGTACCAATACTAACCACACAAAAATAATCGCAGTAATTGGATATAGCGACCATGAAAACGTTCCCGATATTGCTATATCGCAAATAGAGCAAACAATGATGCCAAGCAACAGCAATACCGAAAATAGCACGACTAATATATTTTGGAACGATACCGTTTTTGATTTTGTGGATTTCTCCGCATAAACTAACGCATTGTCGATGGTTTTCTCTACTTCCTTAGAGGTAACAGATTGACTCCTTTGACCATTAAGCAACTCGCCTGTTGTTACCCCGAGGATATCGGCAATCGAAGTTAGAAGCGAAATATCGGGGCAACTTAATCCTCTCTCCCATTTTGAAACCGCTTTATCGGTAATATGTAATTGCGCAGCTAAATCTTTCTGTGTCAACTTCTGCTCTTTTCGCAACTCGGCAATGAATTGCCCTATTTTGATTTCATTCATAGCATTGATTTTCTCCCTGAATATCTGGCTGATTACAATTGCATTATATATTGGTTTAATCCGAGTTGCAATCGACCAACGGTTTAATCTGGTACAGTAAACTAAGGGTAGAGTCTATCATAATTCTGCTGGTATCACTCGGTTGTCTGCTTGACATTTAAAATTATACGCCAAAAATGTGAAGAAATCTACCACAAGCAGCGATTCCTCGGTGAGAATCCTCCCAATTATACTGCCGACTTTATCCGTAGACGCACTGTATGACACTTTCTCCTATATGTCCCCCTATCTGGATGATCAGCACCGGGACATGGAGGTAAAGAGACACAAGGGCGTCCGGCAGACCGATACAGAGGAGATGAAGAGGATGATGCGCGGCGCGGCGGACAGCCAGGACTACCGGCAGAGGCTGATCCGTAACTGTCGGGACGTGATCCGTCCCAATGTCCGGCCCGGTCCGGGAGAGGTGTTGGAGCGGTTGGACTGGAACGAGGCCGTGATGTGTGCGGAGGCCCTGGACAAGCGGGCGTTCATTCTGGAAGTGCTGCCGGCAGCGGCGCTGGAGCTGGCCGTTGACCGGAGCGCGTCTCGGAGGCGGGGCTGGATAAGGAGGCTGAGAAAACATGCTGAATGAATGGGAGGAGTTTTCGGCCTACACAGAGTTTCCCGAATACAAGGCGGAGGGCAAGGGCGGCACCGCCTACATGGGGCGCTTCACCTTTCCCATGCTGATGGACTTCAAGGGCTTTCGCCATGTTCTGACGATCCTGGCCCGCGGCTATCTCTTCCGGGAGGACGGCAGCGGCTATGATAGGATCGACTGTGCCCGCCGGGCGCTGCTGGCCTGGTGCAGTCTTTCCGGAGAGAAAACAAAAAAGGCCCCGGATCTGGACGATCCGAGGCGCAGGGTGAACTATAGCGAATATGCACAGGAATTTCCGGAGCTGGTGACCCCTGACGGGGAGGACTGGCTGATCCGGCATGTGGAGAATACCATCGCCTTTGTGGAAACGAATCCCAGTGCTGTTCGCAAGGGTGTTTTGGATAAAGCGCTGGCACTCAAAAAAGGCTTTCGCGGCCAATGGGTGAATAAGCTCCAGCAGATGCTCGTTCCGGCCTTTGCCTCCAATACAAAAGGCGCGTGGGTGCTTCGTTTTGACGATATCCTCGCCGACGCGCTGGAACTGGGGCCGCTGCGGAATAAGGACTTCGAGCTGCCGGAAAAGGTCGTCCAACGCCTGGCCGAGCTGACGCCGGGCGGCGTCCCCGTGGAGGCGAGCATTTTGCTGTACAAATACTATATCGCCAATAAGGAGGAAGATCGCGAGTACGTTCTGCTCCCGCAGCAGAACTTCAACGCATATTTTGGCAATACGAATTTCAGCCAAAAATGGACGGCGGCTTTGACCAAAACGCTGATCGAGAAAAAAGTGCTTGACGGTGCGTGCAAGTATAAGCTCCGGGACGGCATCGGCGATCTTGCCAAATGCGTGTTTTGAGGTTATAGTACTCTCAGTCGTAGACCAGTTCCTGAAGGACGATCTCCTCTGCGCGGTCCTTGATGTTGTTCATTCTGCGGACCCATTCCATTTGGTCCGTTGCTTTGAGCTGCTCTGTGACGCCCTCTTGTTTGGCCATGGCGGGGATCAGGACCTCCAGCCGTTCGCGGCAGGCGGCGTCGATGTCCGCAACGTGCTTGGCAAGGGTCTCGTTGGTGAGCATGATGTTAAACAGCACTCTGCGGTGTTCCTTCAGGTAGCGGTGGCGCATGCGTCCATATTTGCCCACATGATAGTCAGTGTGTCTGACAGGACCAGGTCGGGGATGCGGACATCGCCCTCCCAATGGTAGGTGACACCCATACGTTCAAGTAATGATTCCATAGTCGGCTCCTTTCATTACGGCGGTGTTTGCGGCTTCCGGGGATTGCGTGTTTCGCTCCTTTCCCATAGCTGCACTTACATTCGCCACAAATGAGCCGTCCAGCTATGATGTATTAGGTGAGGTCAATCTCACCCTTTACATCATATCTCCCATGCGACCCGCATTCGCTGGGCTCGCATGGGGCCCCGGCGATAAAGAAGCGGACTGCATAATGCAGTCCGCGATTTGGTTTTTGCCTACCCGACGCGCGGTGAGAACCGGCAGTGCCCCGCACGCGGTTGGTGAGCAAAATGGGGTCCCCGCGCGAGCCCAGCGCAGCGGGTCGCGTGGGGGAGAGGAGGAGCCGCGGGCCACTCGAGCTTTGCCGCTTGCGGCAAAGGGAGACCTGGCCTGCGTACTCCGACGCCGTTTAGCGGGAGGGGCCCTGTCGGGCGAGGCCGCGCTTTGCCTGACCCCGTCAATAAATCGTTATTTCGCCTCCGCGACCAGTTCCTCGCCGATGCGGTACACGTCGCCGGCGCCCACGGTCAGGACCAGGTCGCCGGGCTGGATGCTGGCCCGGAGGATGGTCTTGATCTCGTCAAAGGTGGGCCGGAAGATGCCGTTGGGTATCTCCTTGGCCAGGTCCCCGGAGGATATGCCCAGAGTGTTTGTCTCCCGGGCGGCGTATATCTCCGCCAGCACGGTCAGATCCGGCCGCTTCAGCTGCTTTACGAAGTCATTGAACAAGGCGCGGGTCCGGGAGTAGGTATGGGGCTGGAAGACGACGATCACCCGCTTGTAGCCCAGAGGCTCCACCGCGTCCAGCAGGGCCTCCAGCTCGCCGGGATGGTGGGCGTAGTCGTCGTACACATCCGCGCCGTTGAACTTGCCCTTGAACTCAAAGCGCCGGTTGGCGCCCCGGAAGCCCGCCAGACCATAGGTCAGGGCGGTGGGGGAGATGCCCAGTGTGATGGCGGCGGCCGCCGCGGCCAGGGCGTTTTTCACGTTGTGGACGCCGGGCACCCGCAGCTGGAGATGGGCGAAGAGCTTGCCGTGGTGGAGCACGTCGAAGTCCGTCTGGGCCCCGTGGGGGACGATGTTCACGGCCTGCACGTCCGCCTCCGGCGTGAGGCCGAAGGTCATCATAGGCCGGTCCAGGTCCTTGAGCGCGTCCATGGTGTTGGCGTCGTCGCGGTTGGCGATGACCATGCCGTCGGCGGGAACCAGCCGGGCGAAGCGGCGGAAGGAGGCCTTTACCGCCTCCAGGTCCGCGAAGTAGTCCAGGTGGTCAGCGTCGATGTCCAGGATGACCGCGATGGTGGGGCAGAAGGAGAGAAAGCTGTCATAGTATTCGCAGGACTCCATGACGATGGTGTCGCCGCCGCCTACCCGGTGGCCGGCCTGCAGCAGGGGCAGGGTGCCGCCGATCATGACGGTGGGGTCCTTCTCCGCCGCCATGAGGATGTGGGTGCACATGGAGGTGGTAGTGGTCTTGCCGTGGGTGCCGGCGATGCACAGGGCGTTTTTGTAGTTCTTCATCAGCGCGCCCCAGGCCTGGGCCCGCTCGAACACGGGGATGCCCATGGCCCGGGCGGCCGCGACCTCCGGGTTCTCGTCCCGGGCGGCGGCGGTGCGCACCACAAAATCCACGTCTGGCGTGATGTTCTCCGCCCGGTGGCCGATGTTCACGTGGATGCCAAGACTCTCCAGGTGCGCCACCTTGTCGCTGCGCTGTATGTCGCTGCCGGTGATGGCGAGCCCGGCGCCGTGTAGCACCTCGGCCAGAGGCGACATGCTCACGCCGCCGATGCCGATGAGATAACCCCGCTTTCCGGGGTGCATATATTCGTCAAATGAAACTGTCATGATGTCCTCTCTCCAAATGGCCCGCTGCCGGGGAAGTCAATATAGTATATTCTGCCCGCGGGATTTTTGCAAGCGCCCCGCGGCAAAAGGAAGCCCGGCGCGTACCGGGCTTCCCTTGTATTCATATCACGTATTGCCGGAGGTGGGGGGCTGATAGGTGCCCGTCTCCTGGGTCACAGGGGAAGGGGGCGCCTCGTAGACGGTGGGGGCGGCGGGAGCCATGGCCGCGGCAGCGTCCGCCTTGGCGGCTTTGCGGTTGCGCACGGCCACCAGGATCACGGTGATGAGGTCCAGCAGGGCGTTGGCGCAGAAGGCGATGCCAAGAAACAGCATAGCGTTCATGAAAGCGCTCTCGCTCATGCCGATGAGCACGCCGAAGCTGTCCACCAGGCCCATGGCGGTGAGCACGCCCAAGGCGATGCCCAGAGCGCTGGTGAGAAGGCCCACCCACCAGGCGGAGAAGTGCATCCGGGCCAGGTCCAGGGTGTATTGCAGCTTGATGACGCCGTCCGCCGCGATGAGCACGCCCAGAGCCGTCACGATCATGCGCAGGGAGATGCTCAGACCGATGGTGTCGGGCCGGTAGCTGGCGATGATGACCCAGACGCCCGCCGCCAGCAGCAGCGCGCCCAAGGCGAACTCCGAGCGGTATACGCCGCTGACCGGCCTGCGGACGAAGTAGATCACCATGTACACGAAACCGATGGCGCATACCAGTCCGCCGATGGCGTAGCCGCAGTAGTTGAGCATGAAGTAGGGCTGCGCCAGGAACACTACGCCCAGGGCCGCGGATACGATGGCCGCTATGATAAGGTTGCGGATGGGGTTGGTCAGGACGCCGCTTTTTTTCGCGGCCTGTTCATCCGAACCGGTCTTGTTTTTGTCCATAGGTCCGTCCTTTCCGGACCGGC
Organism: uncultured Oscillospiraceae bacterium; assembly: GCA_947625045.1. GTDB lineage: Bacteria > Bacillota > Clostridia > Oscillospirales > Oscillospiraceae > CAJOIG01. Next base: position 16,911 of record CANQMW010000032.1, on the reverse strand, counting down.
GCGTGAGAGCGCCGTCGGGTCCCGTTGAATTATTAGGTATCATAAGTTATTTTAGCATATCCGCCCGGTGGTGTAAAGCCCAACTTCGCACCCGTAGGGCCCTTTGAACAGGCGGATAGGAATGTCCTGCCGGATTTTTGAACAGTTTGTAAAAGTTTATTTTCCCGTGTTGCCCGGCCCGCGGGGGTGTGTTATCATTATTTAAATTATGCAATACTATTCATATACATAAAAAATTTTATATAAAATAATATGTCTCTGATCGTCTGAAAGGTAGTCATCATTATGTCCAAGTTCAGTGTCCGCAAGCCCCTGACCATATTCGTGGCCGTGATCGCCATCATCATCCTGGGCGTAGTGGCCTTTACACGCATGACCCCGGACCTGCTGCCCAATATGGACTTCCCCTATGTGATGATCATGACTACCTATCCCGGCCAGAGCCCGGAGATCATCGAGGCGGAGATATCCCGGCCCCTGGAGCAGTCCATGGCGACGCTGGACCATATCAAGGAGGTCACCTCCTCCTCCAGTGAGAACTACTCCCTCGTCATGCTGGAATTTGAAAACTCCGTGAACATGGACACCGTCGGCGTGGACATCCAGCAGAACATCAGCGCCCTGCAGGGCTCCTGGGACGAGGCCGTGGGGGCGCCTTATGTATTGAAAGTGAACCCCTCCGTGCTGCCGGTGGCCATCGCGGCGGCCTCCATGGAGGGCATGGATATCACGGAGCTGTCCGACTTCCTGGACGAGACCATCGTGCCCAAGCTGGAGGGCGTCACCGGCGTGGCCCGGGTCACCACCAGCGGCTCCATCTACCGGCAGCTGAATGTGGTCATCAGCCAGGAGAAGATAGACGATGTGAACGCTCGCATGGCCGACGCCGTCAACAGCAAGCTGGACGACGCCAAGGCGGAGCTGGAGGACACCAAGGCGGAGCTGGACGACGCCAAGGCGGAACTGGACGATGCCAAGGCGGAGCTTGACTCCGGCAAAGAGACCCTCATCAATCAGACCTCCTCCGCCCAGGCGGCCATCACCGGCCAGCAGAGCCAGCTTGTGGAGGGGAAGATGCAGCTGGAGAGCCAGATCGCCCAGCTGCAGTCCACCAGGGATACCCTGGCCCCCGCCATAGACCAGCTGCAGCAGGCCGAGGACGGCTATGCTCAGGCCGAGGCGGGCATGGTCCAGCTTCAGGACGAGATAGACTGGATCGACCAGCGGGCCGTGGAGATCGGGGAGATCATGCCGGGCGTGGAGGCGGATATGCAGACCCTCTCCGCCCGGGCCGCCGAGCTGCAGGGCCTCATCGCGGCCTATACGCCCGCCGACGGCTTTGAGCCGCTTCCCGAGGACGCGGAGTACCTGGCCCAACTCCAGGGGGAGTTGGCCGATGTGCAGTCCCGGCTCCAGGCCGACCAGGACCAGATGGTCTCTCTGCAGACGGAGCTCGCCACCGGCGAGGCCACCCGGCCCGCCCTGGAGGCCCAGATGCAGACGGTGCAGGGAACCATTGACACCCTGGACCAGACTATGGCTGCCCAGGGCATCGAGGGCCGGGCGGGATTGCAGGCGAAGCTGGCGGAGCTGCAGGGCAACCTGGCCCAGGTGGACGACGGTCTTGCCCAGCTGAACGCTGCTCTGGACCAGGTCAACAGCGGCCAGGGCCAGCTGAGCGCGGCCATGGGCACCCTGAGCCAGAGCCAGTCCGCGGGGCTCTTGGAGATGGCCAACGCCGCCGCGGAGATCAACCGTAACGCCGCCAGCGTGGAATCAGGCCTGGAGCAGGTGGAGTCCGGCCTGGAGGAGCTGGAGAACTCCCGGGCCGACGCCCTGGACCAGGCGGATATATCCGGCTCCATCACCCTGGCCAACGTGGCCCAGATATTGGGCGCCCAGAACTTCTCCATGCCCGCCGGGTATGTGGAGCAGGACGGGATAGAGTACATGGTCTCCGTGGGCGACGAGATCGAGGACGAGGAGGAGCTTGAAAACCTTCTGCTCTTCGACACCGGCGAGGATGCCATCGGGCCGGTGTACTTAAAAGACGTGGCGGACGTGTTTATCACCGACAACTCCGGCGAGGTATACGCCAAGCTGGACGGCGAGAACAGCGTCATGCTCACCTTCGACAAGCAGTCCAACGCCGCCACCGCGGAGGTCAGCGACGGCCTGCGGGAGCGGTTCGACGAACTGGAAGAGGAATACCCCGGCCTGTCCTTCGTGTTCCTCATCGACCAGGGCGACTACATCCACCTGATCATCGACTCCATTATGCAGAGCCTCCTCACCGGCGCGCTGTTCGCGATATTGGTGCTCTTCCTGTTCCTGCGGGACATCCGGCCCACGGCCATCACGCTGGTGTCCATCCCCGTGAGCGTCATCTTCGCCTTCGTGCTCATGTACTTCTCCGGGGTCACATTGAACATGGTGTCCATGTCGGGCCTCGCCGTGGCGGTGGGCATGCTGGTGGACAACTCCATCGTGGTCATCGAGAACATCTACCGCCTGCGGTCCAAGGGAGCCACCCCGGTCCAGGCGGCGGTGGCCGGGGCCAAACAGGTGGCGGGAGCCGTCACATCTTCCACGCTCACCACGGTGTGCGTGTTCCTGCCCATCGTGTTCGTGGAGGGCATCACGCGGGAGCTCTTTACGGACCTGGCCATAACCATGACCTATTCCCTCCTGGCCAGTCTCATCATCGCCCTGACCCTGGTGCCCGCCATGGCCAAGGGGCTTTTGAAAAAGGAAAAGAAAAAGCGCAAAGAGGGAGAGGGCTTCGTCTACCGGGCCTACCGGGCCATGGCCGGGTGGAACCTGCGCCACAAGTGGGTGGTCATATGCCTTTCCATCATCGCCCTGGGCCTGTCCGCCTGGGCGGCGCTGCAAAAGGGCTTCAGCTTCATGCCGGAGATCGACATGAACACAACCAACGTGAACGTGACCATGCCCGAGGACGCCACCCGGGACGAGGCCGTGGCTCTGGCGGACGAGATCATGGGCCGCATCCAGACCCTGCCGGACGTGGAATACGTGGGCGCCATGATGGGCCGGGACACCCTGATGAGCATGGGCCGGGACACGGGGAGCCTCAACGTGACCGTGTATGTGGGCCTGCCCGAGGGCGAGTCCGGCGCGGCCGCGGGGCGCCAGATCGTGGACATGTGCTCCGACCTTCCCTGTGAGATGAGCTATGAGTCCGCCATGATGAGCATGAGCATGCTCACCGGCTCCGGCGTCACCGTGAACGTCTACGGCCAGGACCTGGAGACCATCCAGAATGCCGCCCGCCAGGTGGCCGGGGTCATGGAGACCGTGGAGGGCGTGGCTGTGGTGGATGACGGCCTGGAGGAGGCCGAGACCGCCTACCACGTGACCGTGGACAAGAACGCCGCCATGGCCAAGGGCTTCACCGTGGCCCAGCTCTATATGGAGCTGGCCGAGGCCATGACCGACTCCGCCACGGCCCTGACCATGGAGATGGACACCGTCAGCGCGGACGTGGTGGTCCAGACCGAGGGCGGCCTCACCATGGATGAGCTGAAGGATTACACTTTTGACTATACCGACCGGGAGGGGAACAGCGGCACCTTCCGCCTGGACGAGGTGGCGAAGATAGAGCCCACCGTGAGTCTCGCCACCATCAGCCGCATCGACCAGCGGCGGTACATCGCCGTCACCGCGAGCCTGGAGGAGGGCTATAACGTCACCTTGGTCACCGACGCGGTGAACGAGGCCCTCAGCGCCGAGACCCTGCCCGAGGGCGTCACCTACGAGTTCGACGGCGAGAACGAGGTCATCATGGAGGCAGTGCAGGACATGATGCTCATGCTGGCCATCGGCGTGGCGCTGGTGTACTTCATCATGGTGGCCCAGTTCCAGAGCCTGAAAAGCCCCTTCATCGTCATGTTCACCATCCCCCTGGCCTTCACCGGCGGCTTCGCCGCGCTGCTGCTGTTCGATATGGACGTGTCCATCGTGTCCATCATAGGCTTCGTCATGCTGGTAGGCATCATCGTCAACAACGGCATCGTGCTGGTGGACTACGTCAATCAGCTCCGGGCCGGAGGCATGGAGCGCCGGGCGGCGCTGGTGGAGGCGGGCGTGACCCGTATGCGGCCTATCTTCATGACCAGCATGACCACCATCCTGGGCCTCATCGTCATGGCTATGGGTAAGAACGTGGGAACCAGTATCATGCAGCCCGTGGCCGTGGTGTGCATCGGCGGTCTTCTCTACGCCACTATCATGACGCTCTTCGTAGTGCCCTGCATCTACGACATCATCAGCCGCAAGGAGCTCAAGGTGCTCACCGACGAGGACATGGAGTTCAACGAGCTGTAAGGGAAAATGGAATACGGCCGCCCCTGCCTGACCGGCAGGGGCGGTTTCATATTATGTCGACCTTTTTCGCGCCGCCTGTGAATTTGTCCCGTGCTACAGGATGCGACGGGATGCGAGACTTCCCAGCTGTATAATTATGTCAACACATACAGCACAACGGAGGTATCGCCATGGCGGCACGGGTGAAGCAGGCAGCGGGCGCCGGTCTTTTGCAGGAGGCGCTCCGGCGCAGGCCGGCGCTGAAAAGGAGGCTGGGGGACGCGGGACTCTTCCTGCTGGGACTGGCCCTGGGCGCGGGACGGCTCTTTTCCGCACCGGGGCCCTTCGGCCTGGCCATTGTGGCGGCGGCGGGCTGGGAGCTGCGGGGCTTCCTATGCCTGGCCGGGACGGCGGTGGGGTACCTGCTGGCCGGGGGGCTCTTCGGCGGCATACGGTACATAGCGGCGGCGCTGCTCATCTTTACCGTCGGATTCGTGACCCAGGGGATGCAGTTTCGGAAACAGACCTGGGTCATGCCCGCCGCGGCGGCTTTTATCGCCGGGCTCACGGGCCTGTTCTATGGGCTGGATACGGCGGCGGGCGTGCCCGGGTCGGTGCGGGTCTTTTTGGAGACGGTGCTCACAGGGGGCCTTGCCTGGCTCTTTGCCCGGGCGCTGGAAAGGCCCCGGGGCGCCGCCGAGGCGGACGACATGCTCCGGGGCATCGGGGCGGCGGCCCTGGCCGCCTGCGCCCTCATGGCCCTGGGGCCGGTGGAGCTATTCCACATCGCCTCCATTGGCCGTGCCCTGGCCATGACGGCGGTGCTGGCGGCGGGCTTTTGCGGCGGGCCTATGCCCGGGTGCGCCGCGGGCTGCGCCATGGGCCTTGCCATGGACATGGCGGAGGGGGCGGTGCTCTGGTACGGCGCGGCCTGGGCCTTCGCGGGCTTGGCTGCCGGGGCCCTGTATCGCTTCGGAAAGCTCACCTTCTCCGTCAGCTTCTGCGCCGCCAACGCAGTGGCGGTGCTCCTGGGCTGGGGTGGGGAGGTACGGGTGTCGGCGCTTTATGAGTGCTTCATCGCGTCGGTGGTGTTCATGCTCCTGCCCCAGGCTGCCTTGAGCCCGGTGGGGTCGCTGCTGCGGGTGGGCCGGGGCCGGGGAGAGACGGCCTACCGGCTATTTCAGGCGGACCGGCTCACCCACCTGAGCGCGGGGTTCCGGAAGCTCTATGACTGCGCCTCCCGGCCCGCGCCGGAGCGGACCCGCCGGGGGGAGGCGGCTAATCTCTTCGACCGGGCGGCGGACGCGGTCTGCCGGGACTGCGTGCGCCGGGAGCGGTGCTGGAAGACGGACAGCGCCGGGACGGTGAAGCTGCTCTCGCCGCTCTTGGACCTCATGGCCCGGAAGGGGACCATCGCCGCCGCCGACATGCCGGAGGAGTTCCGCCGCCAGTGCGTGCGGCTGGAGGCCTTCGTGGGGACGGTGAACGGGGAGCTGCGGGGCCTTGCCTACCGGCGGCAGTACAGGGCCCGGCTGAAGGAAGGACGGGCGGCGGCCTACGGCCAGTTCGTGGACATGGCCCAGGTCATGGAGGACGCGGCGAGAGAGCTCAGCGGCGCGGCGGGACCGGATATGGCCGCCGAGCGGCGGCTCATCCGGTATCTGAAGACCAGGGACCTGGAGGGGATGTGCTCCGTGTTCCGGGACGGGAGGGGGCGGCTGCACGCCCTCATCGAGGGACCGGGGGCGGAGGCGCTCGGGCAGGAGCCGAACTATTTGGAGACCCTCAGCGAGGTGCTGGGGGTGCGGCTGTGCCAGGTCGTCGGCCCGGAGAGCGCCCGGATGGTGCTGCGCCAGGCGGAGCCCCTGGCGGTGTCCGTGGGCATCGCGTCGCTGAAAAAGGAGGGGGAGAGCGTCTCCGGGGATAGGGGGACCTACTTCAAGACCGACTATGGGACGCTCTGCGTCATCCTGTCCGACGGCATGGGCAGCGGCGAGGACGCCGCCCGGGAGAGCCAGGCCGCGGTGGAGATATTGGAGGAGCTCCTGAAGGCCGGGATGGAGCCGGGCTGCGCCATGCGGCTTTTGAACTCCGCGGCCATGCTGAAAAACGGGGACGAGTGGGGCTACGCCACGGTAGACCTGTGCTGCATCGACCTCTTTACCGGGGAGACCCAGTTCATCAAGTACGGCGCCGCCCCCAGCTATATCAAGACCGGCCGGGCCATCCGGCGGGTGAAGGGGACCAGCCTCGCCGCCGGGATGCTGGCGGGGGAGGGGTCCGCGCCGGACCTTATGCGCATGCGCCTGCGGCCGGGGAACGTGGCCCTCATCGCCTCCGACGGGGTGCTGGCGGAGAATTCCGACCAGTGGCTGCGGGACATCCTGGCCTCCGCCGACGGCACGGAGACAAAGGACCTGGCCAAGGCCGCCCTCCGGGCCGCCTCGGGCCGGTTCGGCAATGCCGACGACATGACGGCCCTGGCCATCCGGGTGGAGGAGCGGCAGTGAGCGGGACGAAAATAAAGCCCTTCCGGAAATGGCGGCGGCCCCTGCATAAGACTGCCCGCCGGCGGTTAGACTGGAAACATCGGGAAACGGAGGAGGCTCCAGCGATGGTAAAGGGCACGAACCGGCGGGTGGTAGTGGTCAAGTCCCCGGACCCAAGGATATTCGACGAGGCGATCTTCATCGTGCGGGAGGACCTGTTCCACCGGGGCACCAGCGCCGAGAAGGTCATGAGTGAGGCAAGGCGGGCGGCGGGGGCCTATCTGCGCGGCGCCACGGGCCTTAAAAAACCGCCCATATGGCGGCGCATCCCGGTGGGGCTGTTCGCGGGGCTGGGCGCCGCGGCCGCCGGGGCGGTATGGCTGGCGTTCCGCCTTGTGGGCGTGTAGCACCCAAAACTATCACATACTGCAAAATCGTCAACAAGCAAGCCATAAAGCGCTGTGCGCTTTATGGCTTTTTCCCTGTTGCTTTTGTCCGCCGCGAGTGTTAAACTCTTCTTATGGATATTGTTTCGGTTTTTAATGTGATGCTCACGATGCTCATTCTGCTCATCGTAGGCGTGATATCTTCCAAGACGGGCGTGGTGGACGCCGAGACCAACCGGCGGCTGACCAAATTCGCCATGGCCGTGCCCCAGTGCGCCATCATCCTCTCCAGCGCCATGAACCTGGAGATGGAGATGACGGTGGGGAAGGTGCTGGGCATATTGGGCGCAGGTATGGTCATGTACGCGCTCTTGATAGCCCTGGCCGTGCTGGCCCCCCGCATCGCGGGGGTGAAGGGCGCGGACCTGGGGGTGTTCACCTTCCTGGGCGCCTTCGGCAACGTGGCCTATATGGGCTACCCCCTGGTTGGGGCGCTGTTCGGCTCCGACGCGGTGTTCTATGCCACCATATTGTGCATCCCCTTCAACCTGCTGGCCTTCACCGTGGGGGTGGATATGATCAGCGGCGGGGGCAAGCGGGAAAAGCTCTCCTGGCGGTCGTTCGTGAACCCGCCCATGGTCTGCTCCGTGCTGGCGGTCATTATTACGTTTCTCCCCATCCGCTGGCCCGGGCCCGTCACAGAGGCGGTGTCCGTGCTGGGGAACATGATGCTGCCTATCTCCATGATCATCATCGGCTCCTCCCTGGGGGAGCAGAAGCTGGCCGACGTGTTCCTGGACTGGCGGGTATATCTGTTCGCGCCGGTGAAGCTGCTGCTGGCCCCGGCCCTGCTGTGGGCGGTGATGGGGCTGTTTATAAAAGAGGAACTTCTCCTCAACACCATAACCGTGCTGGGGGGCATGCCCTGCGCGGCGGTGGCGGCCATGCTGAGCATCCAGTACGGGGGCAACGAGCGGCTGGCGAGCCGCGCGGTGGTGCTGACCACGGTGCTGAGCGTGGGAACCATCCCCCTGGTGTGCTGGCTCCTGCTATAACGCCATGGACCTTTGTAATTACAACGAGATGCGCGCCCTCTTGGCGGACGCGGGCTTTCGCTTTTCCAAAGCCAAGGGCCAGAACTTTTTGACTGCCTCCTGGGTTCCCGAGCGCATCGCCGACGAGGCGGACCTGGGCCCCGGGGACGGGGTGGTGGAGATCGGCCCCGGGGTGGGGTGCCTCACCCAGCGGCTGGCGGAGAGAGCGGGCGCGGTGCTGGCCTATGAGGTGGACGAGGCCTTGAAACCCGTGCTGGCCCGGACATTGCGCGGCCTTGACAACGTGCAGGTCCTCTTCGCTGACGTGATGGGCCGGGACCTGGCCGCAGACGTGGGGGAGATGCTGCCGGGCCTGCGCCACACGGTGTGCGCCAATTTGCCCTACAGCATCACCACGCCGGTGCTGACGAAGCTGTATCAGGCCCGGTGCTTTGAAAGTATACTGGTGATGGTGCAAAAGGAAGTGGCCCAGCGGATGTGCGCCAAAGCGGGGGAGAGGGACTACGGTGCTTTCACCCTGCTGACCCAGTGGTACGCCGACGCGGAAACACTCTTCACCGTGGGGCCTGAGTGCTTCGTGCCCCGGCCCAAGGTCCACAGCGCCGTGGTAAGGCTCACTATGCGGAAGGCATCGCCTGTGGACGTGGACGAGAACGGGTTTTTCAAGGTGGTCCGGGCGGCCTTCAACATGCGCCGCAAGACCCTGGTGAACGCTCTGGACGGGCTCTGCGGCAAGGAAAAGGCCGCGGCCGCCATCGCCCGGTGCGGCCTGGACAGCAGTATCCGCGGCGAGGCACTGAGCCTGGAGCAGTTCGCCGCGCTCACCGACGTGATCTATTCGATATGAAATATAGGAGGAAAGACCAATGGCGCTGACGACCAATAAGTATGTGCTGGACTGGGTGCAGGAGTGCGCCGAGCTGTGCCGCCCCGACGAGGTGGTTTGGCTCACCGGCAGTGAGGACGAGCTGGAGGCCCTGCGCAGGCAGGCCGTAGAGGAGGGCATCCTCATCAAGCTCAGCGAGGAGAAGCTGCCCGGCTGCTACTACCACCGCAGCAACCCCAACGATGTGGCCCGCGTGGAGGGGCGGACCTTCATCTGCTGCCCCAAGCAGGAGGACGCCGGCCCCACCAACAACTGGATGGCTCCCGACGAGATGAAGGCCAAGCTGAACGCCATCTACAAGGGCTCCATGATGGGCCGGAAGATGTACGTGGTGCCCTATTCCATGTCCGTCATGGGCTCCCCCTTTGCCAAGTACGGCTTTGAGCTGACCGACAGCATCTATGTGGTGCTGAACATGGCCATCATGACCCGCATGGGCAAAGAGGTCTACGACTACCTGGGCGACAGCCCCGACTTCATAAAGGGGCTGCATGCCTCCGCGGATATGGACCCGGAGCAGCGGTATATCGCCCACTTCCCCCAGGAAAACGCCATCATGACCGTGAACTCCGCCTACGGCGGCAACGCCCTGCAGGGCAAGAAGTGCTTCGCCCTGCGCATCGCGTCCTGCCTGGGCCGGGACGAGGGATGGCTTGCCGAGCACATGCTCATCCTGGGCATCGAGGATCCCAGGGGGGAGATCACCTATGTGTGCGCCGCCTTCCCCTCCGCCTGCGGCAAGACGAACCTTGCCATGCTCATCCCCCCGGAGAGCTACCGCAAAAAGGGCTGGAAGTGCTGGACCGTAGGCGACGACATCGCCTGGCTGCGGCCCGGTCCTGACGGGCGGCTGTGGGCCGTGAACCCGGAGAACGGCTTCTTCGGCGTGGCTCCCGGCACCAGCATGAAATCGAACCCCAACGCCCTGGAGAGCACCAAGAAGAACACCATCTTTACGAACGTGGTCCTTAAGCCAGACGGCACCGTCTGGTGGGAGGGCATGGACAAGAATCCGCCCACGGACGCTCTGGACTGGAAGGGCAACCCCTGGGACCCCGCCAGCGGCGTGAAGGGCGCTCATCCCAACTCCCGCTTCACCGCTCCCGCCAGGAACTGCCCCTGCGTCAGCCCCAAGTTCGACGACCCCCAGGGCGTGCCTATCTCCGCCATCATCTTTGGCGGCCGCCGGGCCCATACCGTGCCCCTGGTGTACCAGTCGAAGAGCTGGGCCCACGGCGTGTTCACCGGCTCCGTCATGGGCTCAGAGAAGACCGCCGCTGCCGAGGGCCAGGTGGGCGAGCTGCGCCGTGACCCTATGGCCATGCTGCCCTTCTGCGGCTACCATATGGCGGACTACTGGCAGCACTGGCTGGATATGGAGGCGAAGCTCACCAATCCGCCCAAGATCTTCAACGTCAACTGGTTCCGCATGGATGACCAGGGCAATTTCATGTGGCCCGGCTTCGGCGAGAACCTGCGGGCCCTGGAGTGGATCCTGGGCCGCTGCAACGGCACCGCCGGCGCCCGGGAGACGGCGCTGGGCTACCTGCCCCGGCCCGAGGACATCGACCTCACCGGTTTGGAGGACGAGGTATCCCCGGAGACATTGAAGGCCCTGCTCACCGTTGACCCGTCGGACTGGAAGGGCGAGGTGGAGGATATCAAGGCCCACTATGCCAAGTTTGGCGACAAGCTCCCGCAGGCACTCAAAGACTGTCTGGCCGGCCTGGAGGCCTGGGTGGGCTGAAAAATCGCAAAAAGACGCAAATTTCCGATTGACAATCCCCGGATTTGATGGTATTATAACTGGGCGCTCGAGAGAGCGCCCAGACATACGCGCGAGTGGTGGAATTGGCAGACTCGCTAGATTCAGGTTCTAGTGTCCACTCCGGACGTGCGGGTTCAACTCCCGCCTCGCGCACCACGTCAGAAGAGCTTTGAAGATGTCGAATCCCCGCAAGCGGGGCTCCTCCATCGGTCAAAGCTCTTCTTCCTTTTTCCCATGCGACCCGCATTCGCTGGGCTCGCATGGGAGCCCTGGGAAAGCGGTCATTCAAATCTCATTGACGGAAAACTATCAACGGGATATAATATTAAGTGAGGTGGTCGTGATGCCGGAACTTTGCCGGTTTTATAACGATGATATACATGGATGACGGACAGCACAACAAGCCTCATTTTCATGTGATATACGCGGAATATGAGGCGTCTGTTGGGATAGATGGGGATCTGCTGGCCGGCAGCCTGCCGGTGAAACAGCTCAAACTTGTTCAGGCATGGGCGGCCATCCACGAGGATGAACTCTATGCCGCCTGGAACAACGCGGTACGTGGTATCCCGTTTGGCAGGATCGCGCCGCTGCAGTAAAGGAGATCAATATGTATATTATGGATGGGATCGCCTATGCTGGGATGCCCTCGCATGCTGTGAGCGTGTCCGGTGTCCGGCCAATGGACGATCATCAGCTATGGGTCCGGTTCAGCACAGGTGAGGCAAAAGTGTTCGACGTTAAGCCCTTGCTGAAAATGCCTGCCTTTGCGCCGCTAGCGGATATGGACGTGTTCAAAGGTGTCTATATCGACTACGGCACAGCAGTGTGGTGCGACGGGGATATAGATATCGCGCCGGAGGCCCTCTATGAAGAGGGCGTTCTGGCGGAAAATGTGGGCTAATAATCGGTAAATATCGCTTGTGGTTGCCCGCAAACAATTGAAATTACGAGATTTCCCGGGAGTTCCTATAAGAACACCCGCACCAATCCCGGAAGTACGTGTTTTCCGTGCTTCCGGGATTTTTTGCGTCTATATGGGCGTTTGCGGGCTCAAATGTTTTTGTCGCAATGTGTAGCTAAATGAGCAAAAGACGAAAGTTTTTAGCCCTTTTGCCCCGGAAAAACGTATAAAGAGACAGAAACCGAAAGGAGGCCTGACCTATGAGCGGGAAAAGAGACTGAACGAAGAGCCCTTGGCCGCCGTGACCGGCGGCGCCGGCGGTCAAATGATCACCCATTTCGCCGGAGCCAAATCAACGAAAGTGTTGACACAGGGGCCGGTCAGGAACTATAATCTGTACAAGAAGAGAGAAACCCACACCGAGAAAGGAGCCCGACCATGGTCGAACTGAAGGACGAAATGCTGGAGGGCGCTACCGGCGGTGCCGCCAGCAAAGCCCAAAAGGAAGAGGAAGCGCGAAAGCAGGCGTTCATAGCGAAGTGCAGTACCTGCTGGAAAATGGGCGCGACAAAATGTGATGAGAGACTCAAAGCGAAGAAGTCCGGCTGGACCGCCGCCTGCACGCAGTACAAACATTTTTGATCGACAGAGGTGCGAACATGAGCGAACTGATAGATGATGAACTGGACGCCGTGACCGGCGGCGCCGCTGCCGACCCGGCCCCTTCGGCCACCGGCGGCAGCTCCTGCCTATGCCCTGTCTGCAAAAAAGTTACGATCAAATTCAACAACCGGGATACTTATGTGACCTGCCCCAACATGACCTGCAAGGCCAAGCTCAAGGTCGTCAACGGCACGCTGCAAAAAGTGTAAGAGAAACAGACAGCCAATACCCCGTTCAGAGCGGATCATTCAGCCTCTGCGGAACCGTGTCGAAATAGCTCTGAAGATGAGCAGACCCCATGGGGGGCTCCTTCATCGGCAGGGCTATTTCTGCTTTTTATGGCCCGCCGCAGGCGCATTCAGGGAACAGGGAAGAGGTGTAAGGTACCATGGGAACGAAGCGGATCGCGGTCATTCTGCTTATCCTGGCCCTGATCGTGGGGCTGGAGGCGGTGGTGATGACCCGCTGCACCGGCGGGACTCCTGCGGCGCAGGCCACGGCCACGCCCGAGCCCACGGCGGAGCCTGCCGCCGCGCCGGAACCTACGCCGGTGCTAGACTTGGAGAAGACGAAGCCCAACGAGGCGGGGGAGATCCCCATCGTCATGTTCCATATGTTCGTGGACGGCCTGGACCCCAACGAGGAGTATTCCAACGACTTTAAGCGCTATACCCAGAGCTTTTCCTACCTGGAGGAGCTCCTGGGCCGCCTGTACGACATGGGCTACCGGATGACCTCCATGAACGACTTTCTGAACAACGATATCAAGGTGGAGGCGGGCTATAAGCCTATCATCTTCACCTTCGACGACGGCACCGCCAGCCAGTTCAGCCTCATCGAGGAGGACGGCAAGCTTGTGGTGAACCCAAAGTGCGCCGTGGCGGTGCTGCTGGACTTCTACAGGGAGCACCCCGACTTCGGCTTGGACGGTACATTTTATGTAAACCTCGGCGGCTCCCCCTTCTATGAGGAGACATCGGAGGGGCCCAAGCTGGCCGGCACGCTCCAGGAGAGGCTCCAGTACCTCATCGATCTGGGCTTTGAGATCGGAAACCACACCTATACCCACTACAACATGTCCAACGCCGCGGACGCGGAGACCATCATCCGGGAGGTGGGAAAGAACCAGGCCGCCATGTACGAGCTCATAGATGGCTATACCTTCACCAGCTTCTCCCTGCCCTTCGGCGGATTGACGGACGACCTTTTTGAACACATCAAGAGCGGCGTCTACGAGGGCGTGGCCTATGAGAACAAGGGCGTGGTGGAGGTGGGCTGGGACCCGGCCATCTCCCCGGTCAACCCGGACTATGACCCCTACAGCATCCACCGGGTGCGGGGGACCGGCTTTATGGCGGAGGACTGCGACTTCGAGTGGTGGCTGGCCCATCCCCGTGACCCTGTCTACGTCAGCGACGGCGACCCGGATACCATAACGGTCCCGGAGAGCTATATGTCCCTGGTGGACGAGAGCAAGCTGGGGGACGACCAGCTTCGCACCTACTGAGCGCTTCCCGCCCCATCGCGTTTTTCGCGCGGTGGGGCGTTCAATGAGCGAAAAGAAAGAGGAGGAAACAAGACATGAAACTGACCCGGTCCCAGACCGCCGCATTCGGCATCGGCGCTGTGGGAAAGGACATGGTGTACGCCCTGTCCGCAAGCTACGTGATGTACTTCTACCAGGACATCCTGGGCCTGTCGGCCACCTTCGTGGGGCTCATTCTGATGATCGCCCGGGTGTTCGACGCGCTGAACGACCCCTTCATGGGCATCCTGGTGGCCAAGACCCGCACCAGGTGGGGCCGGTTCCGGCCCTGGCTCATCAGCGGCACGGTGCTGAACGCCTTTGTGCTGTACGCCCTGTTCGCCGCGCCGGATCTCTCCGGCACGGGCCTGATGGTCTACTTCGGCGTCATCTATATCCTCTGGGGCGTTACCTACACCATGATGGACATCCCCTACTGGTCCATGATCCCCGCCGTCACCGACACCCCCAAGGACCGGGAGAATCTGTCTGTTGTGGGCCGCACCTGCGCGGGCATCGGCTCGGCGGCGGTCCAGGTGGGCACGCTCCTGGCCGTGGCCGCTTTGGGCGGCGGCAATGAGCGCACCGGCTTCGGCCGCATCGCCCTCATCATCGCGGTGATATTCGTGCTGGCGGAGGCCTTCTGCTGCGCCAAGGTGCGGGAGCACGACATCGGGAAGATGGAGACATCCTCTGTGAAGGATATGTTCAAGGCTCTGTTCTGCAACGACCAGGCCATGATAACGGTCCTTGCCATCCTCATGATAAACGGGGCGCTGTACCTCACCAGTAACTTGGTCATCTACTTTTTTAAGTACGACTTCGGCGGTGCGGGCTGGATGGGCAGCTACACCCTCTTCACCACTGTGGGCGGCGCCTGCCAGATCCTGGGTATGATGGTGGTGTACCCGCTCTTGCACAAAAAGCTGGGCAACACGAGCCTCTTCAAGGTGGCCCTCACCATGGCCATGGCGGGCTACGCCCTCATCCTCGCCATATGCTTTATGGGCCTGGGCTCCAACATCATATTGCTTTGCGTCTGCGGGGCGCTGGTGTTCGCCGCCAACGGCATCCTCACCGTGCTGACCACGGTGTTCCTCTCCAGCTCCGTGGACTACGGCCAGCTGAAGACCGGCCGGCGGGAGGAGAGCGTCATCTTCTCCATGCAGACCTTCGTGGTGAAGGCGGCCTCCGGCGTGGCGGTGTTCATCACCGGCATCGGCCTGGACCTCATCGGCCTGGTGGGGGATACCTCCGAGACCGGCGCGGCGGTGGCCCAGAGCGCGTCCACCATCCTGGGCCTGCGGCTTCTCATGACCATCCTGCCCATCCTGGGGCTCACGGTGGCGTTCATCTTCTTCGTGAAGAAGTTCACCCTCACCGATGAGCGGGTGCAGCAGATCGCGGACACCCTCCGTGCCGGGAAGACGGGGGAGGCGGCGGAATGATCACGGTCGTCGTTATCCTCGTTCTCATTGCGGTCATCCTCGCGGTGAGCTATGCCGCCTACCGCATCCCGTTTTATCATCCTAATCACACGGAGAGCCCCTATGACCTGCCCCCGGAGGAGCAGTATGATCCCCACCGGGAGACCATGACGGCGCTCATATCCGAGATGGACGCCATCCCCTTTGAGCCGGTGGAGATATCCTCCTATGACGGGGCTAAGCTCTTCGGCCGGTACTATCCCATGGACGAGGATAAGCCTTTGCTGATCGGTTTCCACGGCTTCAAGAGCACCGCCCTGCGGGACATGTGCGGGGCGGGAAAGCTGGCCCGGCAGATGGGAATGAACGCTATCTTAGTGGACCAGCGGTCCCACGGCAGGAGCGAGGGGAAGACCATCTCCTTCGGCGTGAAAGAGCGCTTCGACTGCCTGGCCTGGGCGCAGTATGCCGCCAAACGCTGGCCGGGCCGGCCTATCCTCCTGGCGGGGGTGTCCATGGGCGCGGCCACGGTGCTGATGGCCTCGGACCTGGACCTGCCGGAAGAGGTGAAGGGCATCATGGCGGACTGCCCCTATTCCGACCCCGGCGCCATCATCAAAAAGGTGGGCCATGACAGCATGGGCCCGGCGTCCATATTGCTCTATCCCTTCATCCTCCTGGGCGCCCGGCTGTACGGCGGGTTCAGCCTGACGGCTGCAAGCCCCGTGAAGGCGGTGAGCCATGCCAAGGTGCCTATTCTCTTCATCCACGGGGAGGACGATAGGTTCGTGCCCTGCGACATGAGCCGCGAGGCCTACGACGCGTGCACCAGCCCCAAGATGCGTGTCACCGTCCCCGAGGCGGCCCACGCCATCGCCTATATCCTGGACCCGGAGAAGTACGGCAGGGCGGTGCGGGAGTTCATCGCCTCCTTAGGGCTCAAGGTCCGGGAAGATGCCTGAAAACCATAAAGATAAAAGAGAGCCCCGGCCAACGGCCGGGGCTCCTTGTATGTGTTGGAGAGTTAATGCACGTACTTCTTGAGGGTGGCGCGGATGGCGCCGGGGCCGGCGGTGAGTTCCTTGAGGTAGCTCACGACCGCGTCGGCGAGGCCCGCCTCATAGAGGTCCACGTTGAAGATGACCTTGTCGTGCAGGATGGGGGCCACCGCGGCCTCCACGTCCTGGCAGGGCTCCAGCTTAAGGCCCGCCACGTAGGGGGTGACCTCGGCCAGCATGGGGTCGTCGCTGCGCTCGAAGGGCTTGCCCTCGTCGTCCAGAGCCATCAGGTACCGCAGCCAGCCGGCCAGCACCAGGGGGATCAGCTTCAGGTCGTGGACATCCTTGTCCGGGGCGTCCATGTAGGCCTTGATGGTGTTGCCGAAGCGGATGGGTATCTTCTGGGAGGTGTCCAGGGCGATGCGCTGGGGGGTGTCGGGCATGAAGGGGTTGGGCAGGCGGACGTTGATGACCGTGTCGATGA
>CANQMW010000031.1 GCA_947625045.1 uncultured Oscillospiraceae bacterium | reverse complement strand
ATGGGCTGGTTCAATACCGGCCACGGCGGCAAGAACGGCCAATGCACCTGGACCGAGAACTGGGGCAGCTATGACCCCGCCGCCGGTTTGTGGGGCGATGGGCTGAGCCACAGGGACTGATACCAGCGCGGACGGGCCCGACAGGGCCCCTCCCGCTAAAGTTCGCGATGCTCACTGAGCGCGTGCGGGGCACTGCCGGTTCCCGCCGCGCGTCGGTGCACGATCAAAACAAAAGACCTGCCGCAACGGCAGGTCTTTTGTTCGCAATCAAGGCGCAGGTTAGAATACGGCCCCCTTTGCACAAGGGGGCCTTTCCCGCCGGGCGGCGGACTGGAATTGGACGGTCCCGCCCGTCAAAGGGGATTGTTTCCAATCAAAGAATGTGCTATAATAAGAAGCGTAACATATGAAGGAGAAGGGTCATCCATGAACATAAAGATCACCGCGGACAGCACCTGCGACCTCACGGCGGAGCTCATCGCGGCCCATGACATCACCATCGCGCCCCTGACCGTCACATGCAGCGGGGAAAATTTCAAGGACGGCGTGGATATCACACCGGACGCGCTCTATGAGAAAATAGCCGCCAGCGGCCAGCTTGCCTCCACCGCCGCCGTGAACCTGCAGGACTACCGGGACCTGTTCGGCGGCCTTTTGAAGAAGTACGACGCCATTGTCCACTTCACCATCAGCGCCGAGATGTCCTCCTGCTACCAGAACGCCCGCGTCGCCGCGGCGCAACTGGGGAACATGTACGTGGTGGACAGCCGGAGCCTCTCCACCGGCATCGGCCACCTGGTGCTGGACGCCTGCGACATGGCCGCAGCGGGCATGGCCCCGGGGGCCATCCAGCGGGCCCTGGAGGAAAAGCGGGAAAAGCTGGACGTGAGCTTCGTGGTCAGCACCCTGGACTACCTGCAAAAGGGCGGGCGCTGCACCCCCTTGGCCGCTATGGGAGCCAATCTCCTGCGGCTGCACCCCTGCATCTTCGTCAAGGACGGGGCCATGGGCGTGGGCAAGAAGTACCGGGGCAGGATGGAGGAGTGCATCACGGCCTATGTGCGGGACCGGCTGGGGGATATATCCACCGTGGACACCGGCCGCATCTTCATCACTGACTCCGGCATCGACGAGTCTGTCCGCGCCGCCGCCGAACAGGCCGTGCGGGCCGCCGCGCCCTTTAAGGAGATCATCCATACCCGTGCGGGCTGCACCGTGTGCTGCCACTGCGGGCCCGGGACCCTGGGCATCCTGTTCTACAGGAAATGAAGTCAGTTGACATAATGCGAAATGGTTCGATAAAAAGACGGGCGCGCCGACAGGGTACGCCCGTTTGTTACATATTTATTAATTTTTCGGCAATGGCATATGTTGACACCGTTCTGTTATTGCTTTTTGAGCGGATTTATGTTAAACTGGCCTCGTTATGATGTGGTATAAAGCCCATGGTATGCGGGCTCATAGCCCAACATCTAGTGCTGACGATATTCGACCCATCGAGACCAGCTCAGGAGGAGATCACATGAAGAAAAGGCTGTTTGCGCTCGTGCTTTGTCTGGTGCTGCTGGCCGGACAGGCGGCTCCCGCACTGGCGGCGGAGGATACCGCCCTGCCGGAGGCGACGGAGGCGCCCGTGGAGACGGCTGCGCCCGAGACTGCGCCGGAGGTGACGGACCCTCCCGTGGAGACGGCTGCCCCTGAGACGGAGGCCCCCGCGGAGACGGAAGCGCCCGTGGAGACGGAGGAGCCCACGGAGACGGCGGCCCCTTCTGAGGAGCCGGAGACGACCGGGGAGCCCATGGAGACGGAGGGACCCACGGAGACGGAGACACCCTCTGAGGAGCCAGAAACGACAGCGGAGCCCGTGGAGACGGAGGAGACTTTCACCGAGCCCACTTTTGAGCCCGCTCAGACGCCTGAACCCACCCCTGAGGTCACCCAGAGCCCCTACGCGGCCACTGTGACCGTGAACGGCGAGGAGAAGACCGCGGACACCCTGGAGGAGGCATGGGCCCTGGCCCAGACGGCCCCCAAGGCCACCGTCACCCTGATGAAGGACGCGCGCCTCGATGCGCCCCTGGTCATGACGGCGGGGGATGTGACCCTGGCCGGCGGCTATACCATAAGCGCGGAGGATAAAAACGCCATCCAGGTGACCGGCGGCAAGCTGACCCTGGCCAACGTCACCGTGAGCGTGACCATCTCCGAGACGCTTCTGAAGGACCATACATATGAGGAATACGATCCCAACGCGCTGGCCGCGGTAGTGGTCAGCGGCGAGGGCGAGCTGAAGCTGACCGATGGTCAGATCACGGCCGCGGGCGACGGCATCCGCGCCCTGGGCGGGAAGCTCACCGTCACCGGCGGCGCCGTATCCAGCCAGCACACGGCCCTGTACGCGGCCGGGGCCATTGAGGCCGATATC
This sequence comes from uncultured Oscillospiraceae bacterium, assembly GCA_947625045.1. Lineage (GTDB taxonomy): Bacteria > Bacillota > Clostridia > Oscillospirales > Oscillospiraceae > CAJOIG01. The sequence goes on along the minus strand of CANQMW010000031.1, from coordinate 23,525 downwards.
ACCGGCGGCGCCTTTGCGGGCACCGACGCGGCGATCACCGCCGAGGGCGGACGGACTGTGGACAGCCTGCTGGGCGCGGGCGGCTACTTCGTCCGGGAGGACGCGAGAGTGGAGGACGCCGCTGTTGCCGGCCTCACCGGCGCGGTGAGCGTGAAGAAGGAAGAGGTCAAAAAGACCTTTACGGAGCTGTGGGCCGAGGCAAAGGCCCAGGGCGGCACCGTCACCATGACGGAGGATGCCGCCGTCACGGAGCAGCTCGTTGTGGCCGACGGGGAGCATGTGACCCTGGACGGCGGCGAGTTCATCCTCTCCGGTGAGACGGAGGGAGCCCTGCTGCTGGTCCAAGCCGGCGGCACCCTGACCATTGCCGGGGGCGCGGTGAACGCGTCCGGCGCGGCCGTGGCCGTGGAGGCCGGCGGCGCGCTGGAGATCACCGGCGGCGAGATCACCGGCGGGACCTACGGCATCCTCGCGGCCGGCAGCGTCACCGTCAGCGGCGGCGCCGTCACCGGCCAGACCTACGCCGTGAGCGTGGTGGAGAGCACTGAGGGCGTCAATGACCAGGCCATCGGCGCGGCCCTGCCCGCCGCGGTGTCCCTGGGGACCCACGGGGCGGTAGAGCTCAGCGGCGGCACCTTCACCAGCGGCTATGCGGCCCTGTATGCCATCGACCCCATGGCCGTGACCCTGTCCGGCGGCGTGTACATCGGCGGCGAGGCCGCCGTGGCGGTGCCCGGCGACCTGAACGTGGGCCAGCTGCTGGCCGAGGGCTATGAGTACAAGCAGGACGGCGCGGTGGTCGAGGACGTGAGCGCCGACTATCTGCCCGGCACCGTGTCCGTGCGGACCATCGCGGCGGGCCTGGGCGCATCGGTGACCGTCTCCGGCACCACCACCCAGTATGATACCATCGAAGAGGCATGGGCCGCCGCGGCGGCGGCGGACAGCGCCACGGTCACCCTCCTGGGCGACGTGACGGTGACCGCGCCTCTGACCCTGGAGGCGGGCCATGCGGTCACCTTCGCCGGCGGCGACTATTCCGTCACCGGCACCGGCGCCAGCGTCATGAGCGTGGCCGGCGGCAGCCTGACCGTGGAAAGCGGCGAGATCGTGGGCGCCGACTTCGGCGTCCGGGCCTCCGCCGGGGGTACCGTGACCATCAGCGGCGGCACCGTCATAGCCAACCGCTATGGCGTCACGGGCACAAACAGCACCGTGAACGTCACCGGCGGCACCGTCACCAGCGGCTATACCGGCATTTACCTGACCGGCGGCACCGCCACCATCAGCGGCGGCATCGTCTCCGGTACCGCCGAGCAGTCGGCCTGGGGCGTCACCGTCACCGAGGGCGGCGTGCTCACCGTCAGCGGCGGCGCCATCTCCGGCACCGGCGACGGCAGCGGTATCTATACCGACGGCGGCGAGATGACCCTCTCCGCGGGCACTGTTTCCGGCGGGGCCAACGGCATCCGGGCCATCAACGGCAGCAAGGTCACCATGACCGGCGGCGCCGTGTCCGGCGAGACCTATGGCGTGGCCCTGGCCGATGACGCCGAGGCGGAGATATCCGGCGGCGAGATCAGCTCCCCCAACTGCGGCGTGCGGGTGAACAGTGCCAAGGCTGATATCACCGGCGGCACGATCACTGCCAAGTCCCCGACCGACGGGGTCTCCTACGGCGTTTACGTCAGCAACGGCGAGGCCGTTATCGACGGGGAGCAGACCGTCATTGAGAGCAACTACAACGGCGCGTGCCTGTTCGGCGGCACCCTGGAGGTGAAGAACGGCTCCCTCAAGGGCGTCGGCGAGGAAAGGGGCTGGGGCATCTACGTATCCAGCGGCCTTTGCACCGTCACCGGCGGCACCATCGAGGGCAAACGTTTCGGCATCCAGGCCGGCGATCCCACCACCGCGGCCCTGGGCGGCGGTACCTTCACCGGCGAGTCCGCTGTGAAGACCGACGATGACCAGTCTGTGGGCGTCATGCTCCAGAGCGGCTGCGTATACATGCAGGGCGAGACCCAGATCGAGGACGTGTCCGGCGACAGCCTGGCCGGTACGGTGAGCGTCCTGCGGGTGGCGGAACCCAAGGCGGCCCGGGTCATCATCGGCGGCGAATCTACGGAGTATGACACCTTCGCCGAGGCGTGGGCGGCCGCGAAGGGCGGCCTCGCCACCATCCAGCTTTTGTCCAACGTGGAGGCGGAAGAGCCTGTCACGGTGGAAGAGGGCGACGACATCACCCTGGCCGGGCCCTATGCCCTGCAGGGACTGGGCGAGAGCGTGATCTCCGTCACCGGCGGCACCCTGACCATCACCAGCGGCACGGTCAGGGGCGGCGAGTACGGCATATCCGCTCCCGGCGGCACGGTGAACATCACTGGCGGCACTGTGGAAGCTACCGGCACGGCCCTGTCCGCGGCCGGCGGCGCGGTGAATATCTCCGGCGGCACCGTAGAGGGCGAGAAGTACGGCCTGGTCAACAGCAACCGCAGTGCGGCCACCCTTACCGGCGGCACCATCACCAGCCCCTATAACGGCGTGTTCATGTCCAGCGGTACGCTGAACATGTCCGGCGGCACCGTCAGCTGCACCGGCGACGACGGTTGGGCCGTGTATGCCCGCGGCGGCAAGGTGAACGTCTCCGGCGGCACTGTGGAGGGCGTCAAGTACGGCATCATGACCACCATTCCCCGGTATGTGGCCCTGTACGGCGGCACCTTTAAGGGCACCGCGGCGGTGGCTACCGCCGCCGGCACCGAGGTCCGGGACCTGCTGGCCAGCGGCTACCGCTTCATGCAGGACGGCTCTCCCGCCACCGGCACCACCGCCAATACCCTGGCCGGGCCCCTGACCGTGGAAAAGGACCCCACGGCTACGCCCACGCCCAAGCCCACCGCGCGGCCTACGCCCACGCCCAAGCCCGCCGCCGGCTCCGGCAGCGGCTCCGGTTCGGGCAGCGGCTCCGGCAGCAGCGACAAGAAATCCCCCAAGACCGGGGATGAGACCAGCCTCCTGCCCTGGACGATGCTGCTGGCGGCCTCCGGCTGCGGCTTGGCCTATGTGACCATGCGGCGGAAGAGAGGATAAGACGATACAAGATAGAACTAGGGACCGCCCAAGGCGGTCCCTGTTTTTATCTTGCCCTCCAGCGGGATATGTGTTACGCTGGAAAAAAGGAGGGAAAAATGTCGTGTTTACGAGGGAACAGGCGGATGCGGCGCTGCGCGCGGCATTGAACGGGGAAGGCGACAGGGATGGGGCGCTTTGGGACGCGCTGATCGCCTGGCAGGGGGAGATGTTCTATACGGCCAAGGGACTGGCATTCACCTATGTCATCCGGGAGCGGCGGGACGGGGCCCTGGGCGGGGAGATGTTCATCAGCCGCAAGGAGAAGAGCATCACCCAGAGCACCGTGTTCATGGCCTTTCACAAAGCACAGGAGCTGGGAGGAAACGTGGAGGGACCCAAGAAACTGGGCACCTTTGGGGCCAGCTATCTCTATCCCGTGTTCATCCGCCTGGGGGTCATCCGGCCCCCGGAGCCGGAGCAGACGTCGCTGTTTTGAATACCAAACGGCCGCTGCGATCGCAGCGGCCGTTTTCCTTCAAAAGCTTGCCACCAGCAGTGCCCGCAGCTCCCGGGCCCGGAGCTTGCTTTCCCGGGCGAAGGCCGCAAGGACCTCCCTGAGGGCGGCGTCTTTGGCCTCTCCGGCGGCCTTTTCATAGCGGTCCGCCAGCGCCGCGGCGTCCAGCCAGAGCCGCCGCAGGGAAGCCAGATGCCCCTCCGTCATGGGACGCGGCCCCGGGGCGGGGGCAGCGGCGCCCGCGGCGATGAAGTATTCCGCCCGCAGGCGGCGCAGGCGCTCTTTCGCTTGGCCGGCATGGCGGGCAAGGGTCTGCCGCGCCTCGCCCCGGCACACCCTCGCCAGGGCCGTGCTCACCTGTGCGGCGCAGGCCTCCCCGGTTATAAGATCGGTAAGTATATCCTCCGGGGCAGGTGCTTTCCCGGCGCATTCTGTCTCCGGTCTCTCGGTCACCCGCCGCCACACCTCGTCAAAGCCGTCCATGCTCTCCCGTATGAGATCGTCCATAGAAAAACCCTCCCGGCCATGTTATGCGCCGGGAGGGTAATGCTGTTCGGTAAGATCACTGATAGCCGTGGGTGCGGACGTATTCCAGGATGCGCTCATAGCCCGCGGGGGTGACATGGATGCCGTCGCCGGAATTCAGCTCCTTGATGAGCTGGCCGTTGCCGTCCGTCAGGGAGTCGTGGGTGTTCAGGTACCGCACGCCCAGCTCCTCCGCCACGTCCTGGATCCAGCCGTTGGCGGCGTTCACCTTGGCGTTGGAGATGTCCGAGGAGGTCATGGAGTCGATGACCGGGTAGATAGACTGGCACATGATGCGGGTGTTGGGGCTGGCGGCCTGAATGGCCTGGACCAGCCTGCGGTAGTAATCCTTGAACTGGTCCTCGTTCAGAATGGAGATGCCGTTGATGCCCAGAGTGATGACCAGGTATTCCGGCTGTCCTGTGGCGGCGCAGTCCGCGATGGAGAGGGTCTGGTTGGAGCCGTCACGGCCGTAGTAGTCGATGGTCTCGATCTCCCAGTTGAAGAGGCTCAGGGTTCCGCTGGCCGGGACCCAGACCTGGTAATTGGGCAGTACGCCATAGCTCATCAGACCGTAGGTGGTGCTGTCGCCCAGGAACACGATCTTGTCCTGATACTCCTGACCCAGGTCCGCCGTTTCCGCCAGGACCGTGGAGGTCTGGGGCACATCCGTGGGGGCGGGGGTGTCGGTGACGGGCTGATCCGTCACGTCTGCGGGCTGGGTCCCGTCCTGGGTCCCATCCTGGGGCGCCATGGCGCCGTCTTCCGGCAGGGCCGTTATATCCGCGGGAGCGGGGGATACCTCCGCCGCGGGGGCAGAGCCCTTTACCACGGAGAAGAATACTAAAATAAATACACACAGGGCCAGGCACACCAGAATGGCCAGGGTCCATACCACGTAAAAACCAGCGCGGGAGCGGCTGTTCATATCGTCTTTCTCCTTTGTATCGTCGTCACAGCCAGGCGTGGGTGCGGATGTGCTGGAGCAGGGCCTCAAAGCCCGTGGGGTTCATGTGGATGCCCATGGCCAGGTCGTCGTTGTAGTCGGAGCGGAGCTGGCCGTTCTCGTCCTCCACGGCGGGCTGGGAGTTCAGGTAGCGCACGCCCATTTGCTCCGCTATGGAGTATATCCACTGATTGGCGGTATCTATCTTCTCATTGCTGATGCCCCGGGGCACCCGGCTGTCCATCACGGGGAGGATGGACTGGAGGATGATCTTCGTGTCGGGGCTGGCGGCCTGGATCTGGGAGAGCATGTCCGTGTAGTAGGTCTTGAACTGCTGCTCGTCCAGCATGGCGATGCCGTTCAGGCCTAAAGTGATGAGAAGGATCTCCGGCTGGCGCCGGGCGGCGCAGTCGGGGATGAGCAGGCTCTCCGCCGTGTCCGGCGTGGCCGGGTCAAAGTACCGGATGGGGTCGATAGGCACGTTGAAAAGGCTCATGGTGCCCTCCGCGTCCGTCCACACCTGGGTGAAGGGCAGGATGCCGTGGCCCGCCAGCCAGTAGATGGAGCTGTCGCCCAAAAATACGATCTTGTCGATATACTCCTGGCCCGCGTCCTCCGTCTCGCCCAGCTCTACCGGCACGGGAGTGGGCTCCGGCGTGGGAGAGGGGGTGGGTGAGGGCGTCGGTGTCGGCGTGGGGGTGGGGGTGGGCACGGCGGTGGGCTCCGGCGTGACGAAGACCGCGGACTGGGTGACCGCCGGGGTGGCCTTGGGCGCCGGGGACTGGACGGGGGACAGGCGGAAGTAGCAGGCCGCCAGCACCGCCAGCGCGCACAGCACCAGGACCGCCAGCACGATGACCGCCACCAGGGAGGCTTTTTTCTGGGGAGAAGGTCCCATAGGTATATCTCTCCAATAAAACAGTTTCCTGCAAACCTAAGGGGAAGCGTCCGCTTCCCCTTGGCTGTCGTATTTGTGGTTTACTCCTCGGCCTGGGCCTTCTTGGCGTCCTCGATGATCTTCTGCTGGACGTTCATAGGCGTCTCATCGTAGCGGATGAAGTCCAGGGTGAAGGAGCCGCGGCCCTGGGTGATGGAACGAAGGTCGATGGCGTAGGTGGTCATCTCCGCCATGGGCACCTCGGCCTCCACCACCTGCATGCCGTCGTGGGCGTTCATGCCCAAAACGGTCCCACGCCGCTTGGAGGGGATGTCCGACATGATGTCGCCCAGGTTGGCGTCAGGCACGGTGACCTTCAGAAGACCGATGGGCTCCATGATGACGGGGTTGGCGTTCACCAGCTCCTTGTAGGCCAGACCTGCGGCGGTCTTGAAGGCCATTTCGGAGGAGTCCACGGGGTGGAAGTCGCCGTCGTAAAGCACGGCCTTCAGGTACACCATGGGATAGCCGGCGAGGACGCCCTTGGTGCAGCACTCCCGCAGGCCCTTCTCCACGGCGGGGAAGAAGTTCTTGGGCACGCTGCCGCCGAACACTTCCTCGGCGAAGATCATGTCCTCCTGCTCGTCCTGGGGCTCGAAGCGGATCTTCACGTCGGCGAACTGGCCGTGGCCGCCGGTCTGCTTCTTATGGCGGCCGTGGGTGTCCAGCACTTTACGGATCTTCTCGCGGTAGGCCACGCGGGCGGGGCTCAGCTCCACCTCCACGCCGAACTTGCTCTTCAGCTTGGAGCACAGCACGTCGATGTGCATGTCGCCGGCGCCGGCCACTACCTGCTGGTGGGTCTCGGCGTTCAGGGTGACGGTGAAGGCGGGGTCCTCCTCGGCCAGACGGGCCAGGCCCTGGGCCACCTTGTCGTCCTGGCCCTTTACCTTGGGGGAGATGGCCATCTGATAGCAGGGGATGTCGAAAGTGATACCGGGCAGGGCCTCCACCGCGCCGGCGGCGCAGAGGGTGTCGCCGGTCTTGGTGTCGGAGAGCTTGGATACGGCGCCGATGTCGCCGCAGCAGATCTCGGTGACCTCAGTGTTCTTCTTGCCCTGCATGCAGTAGATGTGGCCCAGCTTCTCCTGGGCGGAGCTGCGGGCGTTGGTGAGGGTCATGTCGGCGGTGACCTTGCCGGAGACGACCTTAAAGAGGCTGAACTTGCCGAACTGGTCGGAGATGGTCTTGTAGACTACAGCCTTGGCCGGGCCGTTGGGGTCGCAGGCCTTGCCGCCCTCCATGGGGGCGGGGAACACGGAGCAGACCGCGTCCAGGAAGATCTGGGTGCCCATGCCGGTGGCGGCAGCGCCGCAGTACACGGGGCAGACGCTGCCCTCGGCCACGGCGGAGCTCAGCGCGCCGGAGATCTCCTCGGGAGACAGCTCCATGGTCTCGAAGTACTTCTCCATCAGCTCCTCGCTGGTCTCGGCGGCGGATTCGGCAAGCTCGGTATACAGCTCGTCCAGCCGGCCGCTCATGGCGTCGGGAACGGGGATCTCCACCCGCTTCTTGCCGTCCATCTTGTAGGCCTTGCGGGTGATGACGTCCACGATGCCGATATACTTGTCGCCCTCCTTGATGGGGGCGGTCATGGCGCAGACGGAGTTGCCGAAGCGCTCGCGCAGGCCGTCGAAGGTCTTGTCGAAGTCGGCGTGCTCTTCGTCCAGCTTGGAGATGTAGAAGGCCCGGGGCTTGTTGGCGTCCCGCAGGTACTTCCAGCTCTTCTCGGCGCCCACGTTGACGCCTTCCTTGGCGGCCACGCAGATGACGCCGATATCGGCCACGCGCAGCGCCTGATACACCTCGCCGGCGAAATCGAAGAAGCCCGGGGTGTCGATGATGTTGATCTTGTGGCCCTGCCAGTTGGCGTACATGGTGGCGGCGGAGATGCTGATCTGGCGGCGGACCTCCTCGGGGTCGTAGTCGGAGACGGTGTTGCCGTCGGTCACCTTGCCCTGGCGGTCGGTCATGCCGGCCACGGACAGGATGTTCTCGGCAAAGGTGGTCTTGCCGTTGGCGCCATGGCCCAGCAGGCAGATGTTGCGGATGTTCTTCATTTCCATAGGTGCTGCACTCCTTATATCAGTTACTGTTTCAAAGGTAAAATTAGCCGTTCACAAATATTTATTATACACGATTGGGAAATCCTTGGCAATACATTTATTTGATATTCAACACTACCGGCTCTGACCGTAGGCCAGGATGGCCACCGGCAGCGCCCAGAGGAACATGTAGGCCAGCACGTTCCCCGCCGTGGCCGTGGCGAAGGACCCGGCCCGGAAGAGAAGGAACAGTATCACCATGCCCAGCACGGAGCCCAGAAGGGAGATGACCGTGCCCACCCGGCCGGCGGTGTAGAGCTTTCGTCCGGCCTCCGCCGCGTCCACCAGCGGGCCCATACCGGGCCGGGACAGCACCGCGCATATGCCGCCGTTCTCATCAGGGCCGGAGAAGATGCGGTACCGCTCCCGGAAGGGCGGGAAGTTGAAGTTGTCCGTGGACATGCGGAACAGCTGGCGTATCATCAGGGGTGTGATGTTGAAGTCCCGGATGGCGAAGATGGGCTTCGTCCGGCCGGTCAGCAGGGTCACCAGGGCCTCCTGGACGCTGGACACGGGGATATAGTCCATAGTGAACACGCCCACCAGCTCGCCGCTCAGGGCCGTGCATACGGCGTTTTTTACCACCATGTTCTGGGGAAGGCGGATGCCCATCAGGTTCATGAACCCGGCGGAGCCCACCAGCACCTGCTCGTCGTTTATACGGGCGGACAGGCCGCCGCCCTCGTGGATGCGGAACTCCTCCGGCTGGACCAGGGAGTACTTGCGCCGCTCGATGAGCTCCATGAACACCCCGGCCACGCCGCTTCCCGAGGCAACGAGAAGGCTGGCGGTATAGGAGATGACCTTGTCCACCAGGGCCCCCTCCAGGATGTTGATGCTGCTGAATTTGATATTCCCGGGCGGGAACAGGTCCTCGTCGAAGAGCACCACCCGCCGGCTCTTTCCGATGTCGGCACAGCCGGCGTAGCCTGCTATGGCGGCGCCGGAGGGCTGGAGCTTCCGGGCGGCCATGGAGTAGGGCAGGGGGAAGCTCAAAAAGGCGGTGAAGGACGCCGCGGCGCACAGGAGCGCCGACAATGCGTGCAGGAACCAGGCTCCCTGGGCGGGCAGGCAGGCCAGCGCCGCCAGGGCCAGGGCCGCCAACAGGAGCACCGGCGCCGCCGTGGCGTATACGGTCTGACCAAAGTCGGCGGACTCCGTCCGGCGGACCACCCCGTCCAGCGGCCGCTGGACGCGGCTCAAATACGTTGCGCCCCGGCTGTTTTCCCCCGAGGCCAGCACGGAGGGATTCTTGGATATGGCCGCCATGCGCATGGTCCGGGCCCGGGCCAGGCACGTGAGCTTTTCGCCCCAGAGGGCGGCGGTCAGGGAAAAGGCGCCCACCGCGCAGAAGGGGAGAGCCTCGCCGTAGCCGAAGAAGACCATCCCCGCGTCCACCGCGCTCATGAGGGCGGCGAGACTGGAGAGAGACTCCATCCCCGGCTGAAGGGCGAATAATTGCCGCACCCCGGCGGCCACGATGTCCAATGCGGCCACCATCACGGTGAGCAGTAGCACCAGCGACACCCCCGCCTGGGCCCGCAGGCTCTTGCCCAGAAGGCCTGCCATGGGCAGGCCGAGGCTGATCCAGGCAAGCACGATGCACAGGAATACGCACACCTTCAGCCGGAAGCCGAAGGCCCGTACCTGCTCGGCGTAGAACTTATTGGCCTTCTTGGGAGAGACCTCCTCCCCCTGGTCATATTCCTCCGGGTCAGGCCACTTGGCCGCCTCCGCCCTCTGCAGATCCTTCCGGGCGGCACGGGTGGCGAAATACCGGGCGATGGGCGTTAAGAACCTGTCCTTGAAGGAGGGCCTTTCCTCCGGCTCCCCGGGCATGCGGCCAGGCCGGTGGGGGCGCTTCCCCTTCGGGGGCATCTCCGGCTCCGGCTGGGTCTTCTCGGGGGGCATATCCTCCGCTGCGGGAGTCTCATCCTCTGTCGGAGCCGCCTCCCCGGCCTCGCCGGGCAGGTCCACGTCCACGGTGATGACGCCCTCGGGGGAGATATGTACCCGGGGTGTTTTAGGCTCCGCGGGCTGGTCCACCCCGGCGGGGTCGATGTCGTCCTCCAGCAGGTCATTCAGCCCCGCGCTGTCAAAATCCGGCTTGCGGGCGGCCCTGCGCTGGCTGATGGTCTCGCCAAGGGCCTCCATGACGATCTGCCGGGAGCGCTGGGCGATGGCCTCCGCCGCCCTGGCGGGCTGCCCGGCATCCGCCGGGGGCGGGCTTGCCTGGGCCGGGCGCTTCTGGTAGCTCTCCAGCAGGGAGTCCAGGGAGTATTCCCCGAAGTCCGGCAATAGGTTGTCCAGATAATGGTCACTCATTGGCGCTGCCTGACGATCTCATAGAGCAGGACCGCTGCCGCGGCGGAGGCGTTCAGGGAGTTCACCCGCCCCATGAGGGGGATGTCCATGACGAAATCGCAGGCCTCCCGCACCAGGCGGCTCATGCCCGCGCCTTCCGAGCCGATCACAAGGCAGACCGGTCCTTTCATATCTGTCTTCCAAAGGGGGCTCCCGCCCCCGGCCTCGGCGCCGTATATCCAGAGGCCCCTGTCCTTCATGGTCTGCAGGGCGGCGGCCAGGTTGGGCACTCGGGCCACCAGCATATGCTCGGCGGCGCCGGCGCTGGTCTTGTCCGCGGCGGCGGTGAGCCCGGCGCTGCGGTGCTTGGGTATGACGATGCCGTGGGCCCCGGCGCACTCCGCGCAGCGGATGATGGCTCCCAGGTTCCGGGGGTCCTCCACCCCGTCCAGCACCACCACGAAGGGGTCCTGGGAGAGCTCCGCCGCGCGGTCCAGGATGTCCTCCAGGGTGCAGTATTCCCTTGCGGCGGCCACGGCGATGACGCCCTGATGGGCGTGGGTGGCGCTCATGGCATCCAGCTTCCGCCTGTCGCACTCCGTCACCGCCACACCGGCGCTTTTGGCGCTGGAGGCGATGAAGGCCAAAGCCTTGTCATTGCTGCCCCGTGCCAGGAAGACCTTGTCCAAAGGACGGCCCGCCCGGATGGCCTCGATGACCGCGTTCTTTCCCTCTATCATGTTTTCTTCCGACATATTCATACAGATTATACTATAGCATAAACATCCCCGTTTTAAAAGGAAAATAATCGTTTTTGCCCAAAAAACCTTTTCCGGGACCGGGCTGGCAAAATAGGGTGGACTTTGCCGGGGAAAAAGGGTATGATTGGCATGAGGTGATGGAAGTGAGGAGCCTGGATAACAGGATCGAAAAGTTCTGCATGAAGCACCCCGGCTTCGGGCTGCGGAACCTGATGATATTCATCGTCATCGGCCAGGTCATCGTGTATGTGTTCACGCTGATGGACCAGACCGGGACGCTGGTGAGCTATCTCTATTTCAACCCCCGGCTGTTCCTGCACGGCCAGGTGTGGCGGCTGGTGACCTTTGTGCTGGTGCCGGAGAGCAGCTCGCCGTTTTTCTTCGCCATTGCCCTGTATTTTTATTACTTCATCGGCAGCAACCTGGAGCGGGCCTGGGGCACGCCCCGATTCAACATCTACTACATGGGCGGCATGCTCCTGACGGCGCTGTACAGCATCATCTACTACGCCATTACCCGCCGTGCCCTGTGGGTCACGTCCAACTACCTGAACCTGTCCCTATTCTTCGCCTTCGCCACCATGTGGCCGGACCAGCAGGTGCTGCTGTTCTTCTTCATTCCCATCAAGATCAAGTGGCTGGCCTGGGTGGACGCGGCGCTGTTCGTGCTGTCGGTGGTCAGCTACATCGGCCAGGGCGCCATAGGCATGGCCTTAGTGCCGGTAGTGGCTATGCTCACCTATCTCGTATTCTGCGGACAGTGGCTCTTCGACTTCTTCCGGCCCTCCGCTGTGCGGAGAAAGACGGCGCAGAAGGCCCGGACCATCCAGTTCAAGCAGGCCGCTCAAAAGGTCCAGCGGGAGCAGAAGGCACAGGGCTACACCCGCAAGTGTGAGGTATGCGGCCGGACGGATCGGGACTATCCCGACCTGGAATTCCGCTATTGCAGCCGCTGCGCGGGCTATCACTGCTTCTGCATCGACCACATCAACAGCCACATCCACTTCACCGAGTGATACCGGAGGCGTCCCATGAAGCGCAGAGCCGCGTTCTGGATAAAGGCAGTAGTGCTCCTGGTCCTGCTGGCAGGGCTGGGGGCGCTGCTGCGTGTGAATAAGGACAAGCTGGCCTCCCTGGCGGACACGGCCGTCCTGGGCCGGGCGGCGGAGGTATCGGGTAAGTTCGTGACGCCCACACCGGAGCCCACGGCCACCCCCGTGCCCACGCCTCCGGCGGAGTTCACCCCGGAAAGCCGCGCCTCCGATATCATCACCTCCACCGCTTACATGGTCCACGGCGAGGCCGCCGCGGGCTATCAGGCGGACGCAGAGCACATCATGGACTTCATAGGTCCGGAGGATTACGCCAAGCTGCCCGGCATCTTCACCTTCCGGGGCAGCAACTTCCGGGACAGCTCCTCCTACGGCAAAGCGGCCCTGAACGCCGCCCGGTTCGGGGAGTACTGGACCGTGGCCACCGGCGGCATGTCCGGCGGCGGTACCTACTGGGGCGGCAGCGGCTGGACCGGCCAGCCCCTGGCGGTCCAGTGGCTGGAGAGCACCAAGCGCGTCATGGATATGTACGACTGGGCCAGGGAAAAAGAGGACCTGGTGGAGATCATCTACGCCACCCTGGCCGGGCGGGTGTTTTTCATCGATATGGAGACCGGAAAGCAGACCCGGGACAGCGTCTATCTGGGCTATCCCTTCAAGGGGGCGGGCTCCGTGGACCCCCGGGGGTATCCCCTCATGTACCTGGGCGGCGGCGTGTCCGGGGAGGGCACGCCCCGGATCATGATCGTGAGTCTCATCGACGGGGAAGTGCTGTACACCACCGGCAACGGCGATGACTTTGCCCCCCGGAGCTGGAGCGCCTGGGACAGCTCCGCTCTCGTGGACGCGGAGACCGACCAGCTCATCTACCCCGGGGAGAACGGCGTGCTCTATATCCTGGACCTGAATACACAGTATGACGAGGCCGCGGGCACCATCACCGTGGACCCCCGGGAGGTCAAATTCACCTATGAGTCCTCCACGGCAGAGGAGTTCTACTACGGCATGGAGGACAGCGCCATCGCCTGGCGGGGCCATCTGTTCATCGCCGACAACGGCGGGGATTTTTTGTGCATCGATCTGAATGACCTCAGGATCGAATGGCGCTTCGACTGCCTGGACGACACCAACTGCACCGGCGTGCTGGAGGTGGACGGGGAGGGGCACCCCTATATTTATCTCAGCACCTCCTTCCACCTGGGCTGGCGCAGCTGGGACACGGCGGAGATCCCCGTGTGGAAGATAGACGCCGTCACCGGCCGGGAGGTATGGCACCACAGCTATACCTGCCACTCGGTGGAGGACCTGTCCGGCGGCGTGCAGGGGTCTTTGTCCCTGGGGAAGGGCCCGCTGGAGGGGCTTCTCTACGTGTCCGTGGCCCGGTATCCCGGCTATGAGAACGGCACTCTCGTGGCCCTGGACACCGCCACCGGTGAGGAGGTCTGGACCTTCCAGTCTGATTCCTATTCCTGGTCCACCCCCGTCACCTTCTACGACACCGACGGCAACGGCTACGTGCTGTATACCTCCTGCGTCCAGGGGAGCATGTTCCTGCTGGATGGCCTGACAGGGGAGGAGCTGGACCGCTTCGACTTCGGCTGCACCATGGAGGCCACGCCCATCGTCTGGGACAACACCGTGGTCATCGGCACCCGGGGCGAGCAGATATACGGTATCACCCTGGAATGACGGGTATTTTAAGATAAAGAAACGGCCTGGGACGTCTGTCCCGGGCCGTTTTCCTATACCAAAGATCTGATTCAGTTTGTGACCGCCGCGGTGACGTACTGGGTGCCGGGCACAGGGGGCTGGCCGGTCTTTGCCTGTACCAGCTGGCTCACCGTGACCATCTGATAGCCCTTTTCCGCCAGGAAGGGCACGATGCGCTCCACGGCGTCCGCCGTGGACTCGTAGACGTTGTGCATGAGGATGATGTCCCCGTCCTTCACGTAATCCATGACGGCGCGGCACACGGAATCGGCGTTGCGGCTCTTCCAGTCCTGGGTGTCGATGCTCCAGTAGTAGATGGGCATCCTCTCATCGACGCACACGTCCCGTATCAGGTCCGTGGTCATGCCGCCCGGGGAGCGGAAGGCGGTGGGCCGCCGGCCGCCGGCCTCTTCAATGGCGTCGTCGGCGCGGATGATGTCGTCCGCCGTGACGTCGGAGCCGTAATGGGCGTGGTCATAGGTGTGGCAGCCGATCTCATGCCCCTCCTTCACGATCTGGGTGATCTTTTCGGGGAGGGCGGCGGCGCTCTTGCCGATCTGGAAGAAGGTGGCGTGGCCGCCGTATTCCTTGAGCACGGCCAGGATGCGCTCGGTGACGTCCTCGTAGTCCGGTCCGTCGTCAAAGGTGAGGGCCACCATGGGCTTGTCCGCGTCCACGCCGGTCATATCCGCCGTCCGGAGGGCGGTGAAGGTCTCGGAAGAGGTCCAGCCGGAATAGATGCGCTCCTCGCCGTCCTGGACGAAGCCGCGGATGTTGAACATATACGAGGCGCCCTCCTGCAGGTCGGGGATGGGGAAGCCCCCGGCGTCGCTGGCTTTCGCGTCCAGCGTCTTTTCCGCGCCGGAGGGGTCGGTGTACTCCACCTCATAGCCTCCGGCGCCGCTGTCCTCCCATGTGAGGAGCGCGCCGGTGCCGGAATTCACGGCGGTCAGGGACGCCACCGCCGCCGGCAGGGTACAGGCGGAGCAGGCAGCTGCGGGCCCTGTATGCTTCGTCAGGAAATTGTTCACCGCCACGATGGTGTAGTCATAGGCGGCGCCGCTCTTCAGGTCCTCCACCGTGTACTGGGTGGGACCGGCGGCGTCCAGCTCCGCCAGGAGCGTTCCGCTGCCGTCGTAGATATCGTACATATCCGCGCCGCGGGACTTCTCCCAGGACAGGACCTGCGCGTCCGCCGTGGCGGAGGTCACCTGAAAGCCCTTCACCCGGGTGACGATGAAGTTGGCGAGAAAAAGGCCCGCGGCCACCGCAAAGATGAGCCCGGCCAGCATCAGGGTGTTCCTTCTCCGGCGCTTTTTGCTCATGGCATGGCGGCGCTTTTCTCCGGCTGCCGCCGGGGGCGGGATCACCGAGGCCGGCCTGCTCTCCGTGACGGGAGGACGCTTTACGGGCTCGCTCTTGGCAGCCGGGGTGCGTTTTATGGGCTTGTCTCCAGCGATGGGAGTCCGTTTGACGGGCTTGCTCTCGGTGACGGGGACCTGCTTTGCCGTCTTGCCGGCCGGGGCCGCGTGGCGGCCGGGGGCCTGATGCCGCCCGGCGCCGGACGCCCGGCGGCGGGTCTGCGTATTTACGCTCCGGGACGGGGCAGTCACGCCTCCGGAGCGGTTCTCTCTATCCGACGCCATGCGTCATCCTCTTTCCTGTGTACGGCTTTATTCTTTGAAATGATAGCGTTTTATATACGGTTTTGTCAAGCGGCCGTTCGCGCAAAAAGGGCATGTATCAGTGCCACACGAACCAGCAGAACAGATACCCGGTCATGACGGCGGCCAGGGTGAAGGGCACGCCGATGCGCATGAAGTCTTTGGTGCTGACCTCATAGTCCTGCCGCCGCAGGATGCCGATAACGGTGATGTTGGCGGAAGCGCCGATGGGAGTGATGTTGCCGCCCAAAGTGGCGCCGGTGAGAAGGCCGAAGTACAAAAGGATGGGCGAGCAGCCCATGGTGGCGGCGATACCCGTCACCACCGGGAGCATGGTGGCCACGTAGGGGATGTTGTCCACGAAGGCGGAGAAGAGCACCGAGCCCCAGACGATGATGGTATACATGACGAAGAGGTTCGACCCGCCGATGCGCACGAACAGGTCCGCGATGGCGTCGATGACGCCGCCCCGGCTGATGCCCTCGATGACGATGAACAGCCCTGCCAGCAGCAGGAGGGTCTGGTAGTCTATCTCCAGGAAAGCCGCCTTCACGTTGTGCCAGCTCTTCTCCCGCAGCCGGGAGTGGACGGCGCCGACCA
This sequence comes from uncultured Oscillospiraceae bacterium, assembly GCA_947625045.1. Taxonomy (GTDB): domain Bacteria; phylum Bacillota; class Clostridia; order Oscillospirales; family Oscillospiraceae; genus CAJOIG01. Next base: position 7,335 of record CANQMW010000031.1, on the reverse strand, counting down.
AAAACACACCGATGCAGATAAGGCCGTTGGTAACGGCGGGCTTGCCGGGGATGAAGCTGGCGCAGATGAGAAGCACTACCGTGGCGATGAGGAGGAAGGAGGGGAAGTAGTTGGTGACCTCGGTCCGGTCCGGGATGGAGACCGGCTCCCGCTGGTCCCTAAACAGCCACAGGATGATGGGCACGGTCATCACCGCCCCCAGCTCCACGGCCCAGAAGATGGAGAACTTCCCGTCCATGAAGAAGAAGTCCAGAAAATCCATGTCGGCGTAACCGCCCAGCATGATGGAGGTGGTGTCGCCAACCAGTGTGGCCGCACCCTGGAGGTTGGAGCTCACGGCGATGGAGATCAGCAACGGCACCGGGCTCACGCCCAGCTTTGCCGCGATAGCCAGGCCCACCGGCGCCAGCATCAGCACCGTGGCCACGTTGTCCACGAACGCGGAGATGACGCCGGAGAAAAGGCTCATGACCACCGCCACCCACATGACGTTGGGGGTCTTGGTCAGCAGCACCTCCGCCATGCGGTTGGGCATTCTGGACTCGATGAACAGGCTCACCGTGCCCATGGTGCCCGCCAGCATCATGAGAACATTCCAGTCCACCGCGCCCGCCAGCTCCCGGATGGGCACGAAGCCCAATATGACGTACAGCGCCGCGCTGGACAGGGCTACCCAGGGCCGGTACTTGGGCAGGGCGATCATCAGACAGTAGGTGAGGATGAACAGGACCAGAGCGGGAACGGACATCTCTTAATCCTCCTTTTCCAACAAAAAAGACTTTTACCGCGGGAAATGCGCGGTAAAAGTCTCGTTTCAGACACATATCTGCGGCGGCCCGGGTCAAAAGACCGTACTGACGGACACGCCGGACGCGGATAAAACCCCGCGCAAACTACTCCCTCTTACAGGACAATATTATAGCCCAGGAGAGGGAAATATGTCAAGGGCTCACAAAACAGAGCAGGAAATATTCGTTAAAGAAGTCTTCTTGACATTTTCTTTATTTTTACATATACTGAGACAAAAGGGGGTGTCAGGCATGGCCCAGACAGTAAATGTGAATTTTAAGCTGGACGCGGATGTGAAAAAGAGCATGGAGCGGGCCTGCGCCGATATGGGGCTGAGCATGAGCGCGGCCTTCACCGTGTTTGCAAAGAAGGTCGGCCGGGAAAAGCGTATACCCTTTGAGATATCGGCCGATCCGTTTTATTCCGACAGCAATATGGCCCACCTGCGCCGGGGCGCGGCCGCCCTCAACGCCGGAAAAGGCATGGAACATGAGCTCGCTGAGGACGACGGCGAATGAAAAAGGTGTGGTTCGATGAGGCGTGGGACGACTACCAGTACTGGCTGACCCAGGACAGGAAGACGCTCCGGCGCATCAACGCCCTGGTGAGAGATATCGAGCGGGGCAGCTTTGACGGCATCGGCAGTCCCGAACCGCTGAAAGGGGACCTGAGCGGCTTTTGGAGCCGTCGCATCGACCAGACGAACCGGCTCGTCTACCGCGTCAGCGGCGGGGTGCTGGAGATCCTGTCGTGCCGGGGACATTATGATGATTGAACAGAGGACGGTCGCCCGTCCTCTGCTTTTTGTGGTGGTTATTTCTCAATATGTCAAGGGCTCACTTCTTCTTCACCGGGACCCATATCTCGCTGTAATAGTCCGGCGAGAGCATGTCCCCGTCTGGATAGGTCTCGATGTCCAGCTCATAGGTGGGCTCGTATGGAGCCGAGGGGAAGTACTCCGTGATGATGCGGTGCCAGAGCCGCTGGATGGCCCCCGGCATGGCGCCCCGGCAGGGGAACACCGCCCAGGTCCGGGCGGGGATGACCGTTCGGCGAAAGCCCTCCGGCACGCTGCCGCCGCAGTCCGCCGCGATGGCGTAATCAAAGGTCTTTTCGTCAGAGGGGGCGTTGCCGTAGCATACGCCGTATAGGTATGTCTTGTCCGGGGCCTGGGCCAGGAGTGTTTCCACCGTCCCGTCTTTTTGGGCGCGGGTCCAGAAGTCAGGGATGGTGTTCTCGTTCTGAGAGTCCACGATGGTGTGCTTTTCTACCCGCTCCAAGAGGGCGAAGGCGGGCTTTTCCACGATCTTGCAGTCCATGATATGACCACCTTTCAGTGTGATATGTACGGTGAAGGGCTCAAAGGATCGGGGATGGGCCCCGCGGCGCACCTCTGAGGGCGTGGCGCCATGGAACCGCTGGAAGGCCCGGGCAAAGCTCTCCGGGCTCTCATAGCCGTATTTCAGGGCCGTGTCCAGGACCTTTGCGTCCCCGGCGGCCAATTCCTTGCCGGCCTCGGCCAGCCGCCGGGAGCGGACGTATTCCCCCAGGCTCATACCGCAGAGGATGCCGAACAGGCGCTGAAAGTAAAAGGGGGAGCAGGCCGCCTCCCGGGCGGCGGCGGAGATGTCCAGCTCCTCCGCAAGATGTGCCTCGATATAGTCCAGCGCCCGCTGGAACCCGGTCACCCAGTCCATGTTGACCCTCCTTCCGTGTGCCGCCATCATACCCCGGCCCAGGCGGCGCTGTCCTGATATTTTCTGCCCCGCGCTGTCAGATGAAGCGGCCCGCTGTGTTCCAGCGGGCCGCGAACGTCATTTTTCCTTCTCCGTCCATATCATCAGGGCGGTCAGGTCGGCGGGGGAGACGCCGGAGATGCGGCTGGCCTGGCCGAAGCTCACCGGGCGGATGGCGGTCAGCTTTTGCCGCGCCTCCGTGCGCAGGCCGGGCACGGCGTCATAGTCGATATCCGTCGGTATACGGCGCTGCTCCATGCGGGAGAAGGCCTCCACTTCCCGGAGCTGCCGCTGGATATATCCCTCATATTTTATGGATATTTCCACTTCCTCGATGACGGCACGGGAGAGAGCGGGCCGGTCAGGGTCCTGATCAGTCAGGGAATCGTACGTATTTTCGGGCCTTTTCAGGAGCTGGTAGAGCTTTCCCTTTTTGAGCCGCGCGATCTCAGCGTCCACCTGCGCATATTTATCCAAAACGCGCTGGTACTGTTCTTCACTCACGAGACCCAAGTCATATCCAATATATGCAAGTCGTTTATCGGCGTTATCCTGCCGGTGCAGGAGCCGGTATTCGCTGCGGCTGGTCATCATCCGATAGGGCTCATTGGTCCCTTTGGTCACCAAGTCGTCGATGAGCGCGCCGATGTAGCCCTGATCCCGGCGGATGATGACCGGGTCCCGGCCTTGTATCTTCCTTGCGGCGTTGACCCCGGCCACCCAGCCCTGGACGGCGGCCTCCTCGTAGCCAGAGGAGCCGTTGAACTGACCCGCGCCGTAAAGGCCCGCGATCTTCTTTGTCTCCAGGGTGGCGTAAAGCTCCGTGGGGTCCAGGCAGTCGTACTCGATGGCGTAGGCCGGGCGGGTGAACTCGGCCTTTTCCAGGCCGGGGATAGTGTGGACCATGGCGATCTGCACGTCCTCGGGAAGAGATGAGGAAAGCCCTTGGATGTAGAGTTCGTCGGTATTCAGGCCCATGGGCTCGATGAAGAGCTGGTGCCGGGGCTTATCCGGGAAGGTGACGATCTTCGTCTCGATGCTGGGGCAGTACCGGGGGCCGACGCCCTGGATGACCCCGTCGTAGAGGGGGCTCCGGTCCAGGTTCTCCCGGATGATGCGGTGGGTCTCGGCGTTGGTGTAGGTGAGCCAGCACACCGCCCGGTTCTCCGGGGCGGTCTCGGTGGAGAAGGAGAAGGGCTGGGGGTCCGCGTCGCCTGCCTGTATCTCCATCTTGGAGAAGTCCACCGTCCGGGCGTTGATGCGGGGCGGGGTGCCGGTCTTGAACCGGCGCATGGAAAGGCCCAGACCTTTGAGGCAGTCGGTCAGGGGCAGTGCCGCGGCCAGGCCGTCGGGCCCGGAGGCACGCACCGCCTCGCCGGTGATGGTCCGGCCGCCCAGATAGGTGCCGGAGGCGACGATGACCGCCTTCGTGCCAACCACGGCGCCCTTGTCCGTGGTGACGGACACCACACGGCCGGCCTCCACGCCGATGGCGATGACCTCGCCCTGACGAAGGTGCAGGTGCTCCTGCCGCTCCAGGGTATGCTTCATGATCTCCTGATACCGGCGGCGGTCCGCCTGGGCCCGCAATGAGTGGACAGCGGGACCCTTGCCCACGTTCAGCATCCGGTACTGGATACATGCCTTATCCGCCGCCCGGCCCATCTCGCCCCCCAGGGCGTCCAGCTCCCGGACAAGATGACCCTTGCCCGTGCCGCCGATGGCAGGGTTGCAGGGCATGTTGCCCACTGCGTCCAAGCTCACGGTATAGCAGGCCGTCTCCAGCCCCAGCCGCGCCGCGGCCAGGGCCGCCTCGATGCCGGCGTGGCCCGCGCCGATGACGACGATATCCACTTGTCCCGCGTCATATGTTCTCATAGCCCGTATTGTACAGCAAAGTTTCTCCCGCCGCAAGCGGTATCTCGTTGACTTTGCCGGGGGAATGGTGTAATCTGGGGATACGCGCCGGTGTGGTGGAATGGCAGACACTACGGACTTAAAATCCGTTGTCCGAAAGGACGTGCGGGTTCGACCCCCGCCACCGGCACCAAACCAACATAATCCGAACCCAAGACCTGCGGGACCGTATCCCGTAGGCGATGGGTTCGGATTTGTGTTTTACTTCGAGCCATATGAGGCGACACACTTTAGGAATGGGGTGGTCAAAAGGCCAACATCGAAGCCAAGGGGACCGAAGAAGAAAAAGAGGTGAAAGACACGGCGGCAGTCAATGACTGCCGCCACTGTCATGTAGGTAGAGTTTCTCTTTTTATTTTAGCCTGACTTATATTGATTTCGTAGAGGAATTTCAGTTGAACTGACCGGACTAATATGGTAAATTGTATATGGGCCAACGATCCGGCGTCTGTCGGTGCTAACACGGGACGAGTTCCCGGCCCAAAAATCAAGCGTGTTGACCGTATAGCGGTCAAAGGAGGGCTTATGCAAAAGACTATCTGCGAATTGTTCGCAGGCGTCGGTGGGTTCCGTCTTGGGTTCGATGAACTGGGATCCGGATGGAAGACCACATGGTTCTCTCAGTGGGAACCAGGCGCCAAAACTCAGTGGGCACATGAATGCTATGTGCATCATTATGGTGACAGTATCGATGCGAACGGTGAATACCACACAGGCGACGACATCGGAACGGTCGATAAAAGAGCGATACCAGACCATACACTCTTAGTAGGTGGGTTCCCTTGTCAGGATTATAGTGTAGCACATCCTCTAGGTTCTTCCAAAGGTATCGAGGGTAAAAAAGGTGTGCTCTGGTGGCAGATAAGGGATACGCTCATAGCAAAAAAGCCACCATTCTGCTTATTGGAAAATGTAGACAGACTCCTAAAATCCCCAGCAAAGCAGCGTGGAAGGGATTTTGGAGTGATACTCGCTTGCCTGAATGAACTTGGGTACAGCGCAGAGTGGCGTGTCGTGAATGCAGCACAATATGGTGCGGCACAGCGCAGACGTCGAGTATTTATCTTTGCTTACAAGAATGACACTGTTTACGGTGCAAAGATAGCAAATACAGAAGCAGGGCTCATTTTGAGCGAAACGGGACTCATGGCAAAGGCGTTCCCTATCACTGAGGCTGGTCCATTGAGCGAACGAGAGATCAATACTGATATCGTTGATGTCAGTGACCATTTCAAGTTTTTGTTTGAGAATGCAGGTTATCTGCATAATGGTATGATCTATACGACGCATATCACAGAAAAAGAAGAGGCTGCAACTCTTTTGGGTTCTGTGTTGCAAAAAAATGTCGACGAGAAGTATTATATCCCAGGCGATAAGATGGCCAAGTGGACTTATCTCAAAGGGGCAAAAAAAGTCCCGCGCAAAACGGCCAATGGTCACGAATATGTTTTTTCTGAGGGACCTATCGCTTTCCCTGATCCATGGGATAGACCCGGGCGCACGATGCTCACGAGTGAATCGACGCTCAATCGCTCGACCCATGTGGTATCTGATCCGGGTACGGGCAGACTTCGGTTATTGACACCCATAGAAACAGAACGCCTTCAAGGTTTTCGAGATGATTGGACAAATACCGGGATGCCGGATAGGATGCGCTATTTCTGTATGGGCAACGCGCTGGTCGTACCGATGATCACACGGATGGGAAAAGTACTAGACACTATCATAACGGGCGAAAAATAGATAATATCGCAATGAAGCACCTTCGGGTCTTGCGCCTTCTGGTGCAAGACCCGTTGTGATACCGAGGTTTTTCTGAAAAGGAGGGCGACATGATGGAAGGTACACGCTACACCACAAAAGCGGCCATCTTGAAGCGGGCACAGGAAGTAAAAGGTATCCCGCTGAAAGATATCGACACCACTGGCCGCTTGGCAACTGGTAAAGGCGCCATCGGGACGGTCATTGAGGAGAGCTGGTTCGGCTACCAGCCCAATTCCGAGTCGGAGCCAGATTTTCCAGAGGCGGGCGTGGAACTGAAGGTGACTCCCTACGTCAGAAGAGGCGGCGGTATCCGTGCGAAAGAGCGTCTGGTCTGTAATATCATCAACTATATGGAAGAGTATGAGCGGACTTTCAAGACCAGCGCGTTCTGGCATAAGTGCAATACTATGCTCCTGATGAGCTATGAGCATCTCGCGGACAGGCCCAAGGGAGAATTTATGATCGATGAGGCGGTCTTATTCAGTTTCCCGGAAGAAGACTTGATCATCATTGAACATGACTGGGAGATGATCATGGAAAAGGTACGCAATGGCTTAGCCCATGAGATCTCCGAGGGCGACACGATGTACCTCGCTGCCTGCACAAAAGGTGTCAATGCCTCTAGTATGCGCAAACAGCCTTTTTCGGGTACCCTTGCAAAGCAACGTGCGTATTCACTGAAAGCGTCTTATATGACGCAAATACTCAACAAATATATATTTGGAGACGTCGAGAATGACTGCGTCATCAAAGACCCATCAGTATTGAAGCGTTCGACCTTTGAAGAGCATATCCTGCATATGCTCGCACACTACTATGGGCGCACAAGAAGTTGGCTGCTGGATAGATTTAATTTGACATCAAAAGCGAAAAATGCCAATGAGCGCATCTTAGCCAAAATATTTGGTGTCAGAGGATCGATCTCCCAGACGGAGGAATTTCAAAAGGCAAGCATCATACCCAAAACGATCCGCGTTCGGAAAAGTGGAAGGATCGATGAGAGCATGTCCTTCCCCACCTTTGATTTTATCAAGTTGAGCCAGGAGGAAGAATGGGAAGACTCTGAGCTCTATAACTATCTTGCCCCGACGAAATTCCTGTTCGTCATCTTCCAGGAACAAGACGATGG
>CANQMW010000030.1 GCA_947625045.1 uncultured Oscillospiraceae bacterium | reverse complement strand
TTCTGCGCAAGGTTGATAAGGTCTTTGATGTTCCCGGCGCGTTCCCCCAGCGTCACCGCCGCCGTAAATTTGTCCCTATCCTCGTCGGGCTGCATTTCTAACAGCTTCCCCAAGTAGTTTAACTCGTCCACGCTTGCGCTCTGGATAACGGGAAGCGGCACGTCAAAGGGGTGCGCTTCGGTGTCCGCAAAGCCGCCTAAGATAATATTTTTTGAGAACAAAAATTCTAACAACGCTGGGCTTCACAAATACGTGGAGCCCAGCGTTTTATATACTTCTCGCTGCGGGAGATGTCATTCAATCAAAGCCGCCCCGCAGCCAGCCCAGGGCGTAGCCCGCATAGAGCGCCGCGCCCATGGGCAGCGCGTCCTCATCAAGATCGAAAGCACCGTTGTGGGCGGGCCCCTGGGTGCCGGGCTTGTCGGGATCGCCTGTGCCCAGGTATGCGTAAGCGCCAGGGACCTTCAAAAGATACTCCGCAAAGTCATCCCCGCCCAGGGACAGGGCCCTGTCGCTCTTTACATGGCCGGGACCGTAAAGCGCGTCCACAACAGAGGCGGCCTCCCTGGTGACCTGCGGATCGTTCAGAAGCGGCGCCGTGAAGTCCTCCCATTCCGTCGAGACCGTACCGCCATAGAGCGCGGCGACGCTCTGCGCCGTCTCGTCCAGAAGCCGGCGTATCCGCGCCCGGGCGGGGACGCTGACGGCGCGGGTCGTCCCCTCCAGCACGGCGGTCTCTGCCAGGGCGTTGTAGGCTGTCCCGGCCTGCAGCTTCCCGATACCCAGGATCAGCGGCTCCACGGGAGAGGTCATGCGCGTCACCAGCGCCTGCGCGGCTATCACGATATGGCTGGCGATGTACAGCGCGTCTATGCCCAGATGCGGCGTGGAGACATGAGCCGACCGGCCCTGCACCGTGATGGTGAAGTGATCCACCGAGGCGTTGTTCAGGCCGGGCTTGAGCCCTACGGTGCCGGTGGGGATGTCCGGGGCGGTATGAAGGCCGAAAATACGCTCCGCGCCGCCCAGCGCGCCCGCTCCGATCAGCGGCACCGCGCCGCCGCCCACCTCCTCGGCCGGCTGGAAAAGAAACCGCACCTCGCCGCCGAAGTCATTTTTATGCGCCGCCAGCAGCGCCGCCCCGCCCAAAAGACAGGCCGTGTGGCCATCGTGTCCGCAGGCGTGCATGACGCCGGCGTTTTCCGAGCAATAGGGCCGATCCCAATCCAGCTCCTGGACAGGCAGGGCGTCGGTATCTGCCCGGAGAGCCACGGTGCGGCCGCCTTCGCCGAGCCCGTGCAGCACGCCCAGGACGCCGGTATCGGCCACACGCTGCGTCTCGATGCCCAGCTTTGCAAGCTCCGCCTCGATGACCGCCGCGGTCCGGTATTCCTGATGGGCGGTCTCCGGGTGGCGGTGGAAGTCCCGCCGCCACTCGGTCAGCTGTGCCTGCAGCCCCTCTGCCTCGGCGGCCAGGGCGCGCAGATCATTCGGCATCGGTCCCTGCCTCGGCGGCGTCCTCGCCATACGCGAAGGCGGGGATATACGCGCCGGCATAAACGGTGTTGATGACCTCGGCCACCTCATCTGTCTGGAACAGCTCTACGATGTGCTGGTAGAGCTCGTTGTCGGCGTCCTCCGTGCGGGCCACGATGATGTTCACGTAGGGGTTGTCACCGCCTTCGGACTGGGTCTCCAGGTAGATGGAGTCCTCGGCGGGATTGAGGCCGTTGTCCACAGCGTGGCCGCCGTTGATGATGGCCGCGGCCACGTCGGGCAGCAGGCTTGCGGTGTTGGCCGCCTCGACCTCATAGAACTGGATGTTCTTGGGGTTGTCGGTGATGTCGCTGAGAACGGGGGTGTAGCCCGCCTCGGGGTCCACGGTGATAACGCCCGCCGCCTCCAGGACCTTCAGGGAGCGGCCGCCGTTGGTGGCGTCGTTGGGGATAGCGATGGTGTCGCCGTCCTGGAGTTCATCCAGGCTGTCGATCTTGTCAGAATACACGCCGAGGGGCGCCAGAATGGTGTCGCCGATGGGGGTGAGGTCATAGCCATTGGCCTCGATGTCAGACTCCAGAAACGCGATATGCTGGAATGCGTTGAGGTCGATCTCTCCGTCGGCCAGGGCCCGGTTGGGGGTGGTGTAATCGGCGAATTTCACCAGCTCCAATGTGACGCCCTCCTCGGCCAGCGCGTCGATAACTGGCTGCCACTGCTCGTTGTTCTCGCCGACCACGCCCAGCTTTACTACGGTCTGCTCCCCGTCCGCCAGGGCGGATGCGCCCAAGCTCAGGGCTAGCGTCAGGGCCAGGACCAGGCCCAGGATCTTGCGGATGTTCTTCATGGTTTTCTCCTCCAAAATAAAAATGTTTTTCTATCAAAAGACCGGTCTTCCGATCAATGGGTAGACTTTTTGATGAGCCAGGACCCAAGCCCCTGGATAACGCTCACCATGACGAGGATGATGAGCACCGTGACCCAGGTCACGTCCTCCTGGCCGCGCTGGTGACCGTAGCGGATAGCGAAGTCGCCCAGGCCGCCGCCGCCCACGGCCCCCGCCATGGCCGTGAGGCCGACGAGGCTCACAAAGGTGATCTGTACGCCCCGGATGATGCCGGGCAGGCTTTCCTTGAGATACACCCGGAAGACGATCTCCCAAGGGCTTGAGCCCATGCTCTCCGCCGCCTCGATGAGTCCATGGTCCACCTCGGCGAGAGCGCTCTCGATCTGGCGGGTGAAGAAAGGCACCGTGCCGAACACCAGCGGCGGGATGGCGCCCTTCGTGCCGATCGCCGTGCCCACGATCGCCCGCGTCAGGGGAATGACCCACGCGATCATGATGACGAAAGGCACCGAACGGAGGATGTTGATGGCTTTGTCCAGGATATTGAACACCACCTTGTTTCGCAGCACGCCGTTCTCCGATGTGACGGTGATGATGACGCCGAAGATGATACCGAACACCAGGGAGATGGAGCCGGAGACCAGCATCATCTGCAGCGTCTGACCGAGGCTGGTAAAAAGCTCTCCGGGCTTGGACATGATGTTGGGAATGATCTTTTCAAGAAACCCTTGCATCTTTGATGACCTCCACGCTCACGTTTTTCTCGCTGAGATACCGGATGGCGTCGGTGAGGGCTTTTCGCTCCCCGCTCATGATGGCCACCGTGCCGCCAATGGACCCGCCCTTCACCAGCTCCACGTTGGAAAAGACGATATTCACGTCCACGTTGAAATCCCGGGATATTTTGGATATCAGCGGCTCAGAGACGCTTGTCTGCAGATAGGTGAGCCGGACAATGAGTTCCCCGGGCTGGAGATGGGTGATGGGGGCGTCCTCCGCGATCAGTTCCTCGATCTTGTTCAGGTTGGAGGTGGTGCGGATGAAGTCCCGGGTGATGAGCTGCTTGGGATCAGAGAACACCTCGAACACTGTTCCCTCCTCCACGATCCGTCCCCGGTCCATGACCGCTACCCGGTCGCAGATCTCCTTGACCACCCCCATCTCGTGGGTGATGACAACCACCGTGAGGCCCAGCTGCTCGTTCAGCTGGCGCAGAAGATGCAGGATGGAACCGGTGGTCTGGGGGTCCAGGGCGCTGGTGGCCTCGTCACACAGCAGGATCGACGGGTCGTTTGCCAGAGCCCGGGCGATGGCCACCCGCTGCTTCTGCCCGCCGGAGAGCTGGCTGGGATAGGCATTCTCCTTGTCGGACAGCTCTACCAGCGCCAGAAGCTGGCGCACCTTATCCCGGATCTGGTCTTTGGAAAGACCGCCTCCCCGCAGAGGATAGGCCACGTTGCCGAACACCGTGCGGCTCGGCATGAGATTGAAGTGCTGAAAGATCATGCCGATCTTCTTTCGGGCGCGGCGCAGCGCCCCGTCGTCCAGCGCCGTCAGCTCCCGGCCGTCCACTGTCACGCGCCCGGCGGTGGGCCGCTCCAGAAGGTTGACGCACCGCACCAGGGTGGATTTGCCCGCGCCTGAAAAGCCGATGATACCGAAGATCTCTCCGTCCCGGATGGAGAGCGACACGTCCTGCACCGCGTGGACCTGGGCCGGGCCGGTGTTAAAGGTCTTGGTGATATGTTCAAGCTCGATCAAACAGATGTACCTCCAAACAAAAACCGGGGAGCAATCGCTCCCCGGTTTTCAAAATATATAAGCTATGTCCGAAACTCATGCGGTAAGAGGAGCGTTACCGGCACGGCAAAGCGTGGACATGCACATAGCCATGTCCATCATGCACATCATCATGGTGAAGTAAGTCCGCATGCCGGTCTCCTTTCCCGGTAAATAAGCCGCCGCTCAAAACTTTAACTGGATAATAGCACGAAGAAGAAAGCAAGTCAACAAATAATTTACTATTCCTATGGAATTTATATGTTTTTACGATTTACATTCCCGCAAAGCCGAAAAATGTATGCAGTTTTACAGCGTTTCGTTCATACTGCCGGTGCGGTAGCCCAGCAGATCCAGCGTCACATAGGTAAAGCCGAAGGACTTGAACCGGGCATAGACGTTCTCCCTTACACCTTGGGCAAGCAGCTTGGGAAACTCCTCCGGCAGTATCTCGATGCGGGCCATCATGCCGTGGATACGCACCCGGACCTGATGAAAGCCCAGATCCAGCAAAAGCTGCTCCGCCTTGTCCACCATGCCCAGCTTCTCCTCGGAGATGGTCTCCCCGTACACGAACCGGGAGGACAGACACGCAAAGGACTGCTTGTCCCAGGTGGGCAGCCCCAGATACCTGGACAGCGTCCGAATGTCGGCCTTTGTAAAACCGACCTGCCGCAAGGGGCTTTTGATCCCCAGCTCCGCCACTGCCTGCAGGCCGGGGCGGTAATCTCCGTTGTCGTCCAGGTTGGATCCCTCTGCGATACAGGCAAGGGCCTCATCCCCGGCGATCCGGATGATCTTCTCGAAGAGCTCGTGCTTGCACAGATAGCAGCGGTTTTTGGGGTTCTGGGAAAAGCCCTCGATCTGCAGCTCCTCCGAATCGCAGATGACGTGCCGGATGCCGTGCGCTTTACAAAACGCCTTTGCCTCATTCAGCTCCCTCTCGGGGAAGGAACAGGAGCGGGCCGTGACGGCAATGGCCTTATCCCCCAGCGCCTCATGGGCGGCGAAGAGAAGGAACGTGGAGTCTACGCCGCCGGAAAAAGCCACCGCCACGCTGCCCATCCCCTGCAGGTATTTTTTCAGCTCCTCATACTTCCACAGCTGCTCCGCAGTGGGGTCCGCAAGTGTTTGCTCCATATTTTTATACCTCCGTTGTTTTGTGCTCTGCGCCATCGTAGGCGTCCAGGAAATGGTGCTTCACGCCGTCCTTTTTGTAGGCGATGACCGTGTTCAGGTTCACGTTCTCCACGCTGCGAAAGATGTTCTTCTCCACCACCGGGTCTTCGGCGGCGATATGCCGGATGAGCTGCTTCACCGCCGCTCGCTTGGAGCCCTGCTCCGTCCCGCCGCAGGAGGCACAGCTCTCCGTGAGCCGGCAGGCGCACTGGATGAAGTGCAGGTCGTTATAGTCCCGCCAGCGGATGATGTCCGCCTCCCGGACCAGATACAGCGGGCGGATCAGCTCCATGCCCGGGAAGTTGGTGCTGTGCAGCTTTGGCATCATGGTCTGGATCTGCCCGCCGTAGAGCATCCCCATGAGGATGGTCTCGATCACGTCGTCGTAGTGGTGTCCCAGGGCGATCTTGTTGCAGCCCAGCTCCTTGGCCTGGCTGTAGAGGTACCCCCGCCGCATCCGGGCGCACAGATAGCAGGGCGAGCCCCCCGCTTGGGCCACGGTGTCGAATATCTCCGTGCGGAAGGTCTGGATGGGCACGCCCAGAAGCCGGGCGTTCTCCGTGACGGCCCGGTAGTTCAGCTCGTTGTACCCCGGGTCCATGACGAGAAACACGGCCTGGAAATTCTTCTTGCCGTGGCGCAGCAGCTCCTGGAAGAGCTTAGCCATGAGCATGGAGTCCTTGCCCCCGGAGATGCACACCGCGATCTTATCCCCGTCCTCGATGAGCTTATACTCCCCCAGCGCCCGGGTGAAGGGGCTCCAGAGCTGCTTTCTAAACTTCTTGATGATGCTCCGCTCGGCCTTTTGCCGGCGCTCCGCCGCCTGTTTCGGGTCCTCCGCCTGGGCGAAGAGCCGGTCCCGCAGATAGCTTATATACCCGCCCTGGACGCTGTACGCCTCGCATCCCAGTGCCTCCAACTCGTCGGCCAGATCCTGGGACTGGATGCCCCGCTGGCACATGAGATAGATGGGGACCCCCGGACCTGCGGCGGCGAACGCCTCGGCGTCAAACTCCTCCAACGGGATGTTCTCCGCGCCGGGGATCGAGCCCCGGGCGAAGCTATCATGGCTGCGGATGTCGATGACCCGCTTGGGACGCGTGTCCCGGTCCAGCTGCCGGATGGTCCGCTCCCCGCTCATGGCTCCGCGCTCCTCTTTGAATACTGGTCAAGCATTCCCGCACCTCAGTGTTCAAGAGCCCGGAGAAACAGCCGGGCCCGCTCTGTGGCCGGCTCATCGAAGAACGCCTTGGGGTCTGTGCTTTCCTCCACGATCTGACCGTCCTCCAAAAAAACGACCCGGTCCGCGATAGCCTTGGCGAAGGCCATCTCATGGGTCACGATGACCATGGTCATGCCCTCCCGCGCCAGCTCTGTCATTACATCCAGCACCTCGCCGATCATCTCCGGGTCCAGCGCGCTGGTGGGCTCGTCAAAGAGGATCGCCTTGGGATGCATGGCCAGGGCCCGGGCGATGGCCACCCGCTGCTGCTGACCGCCGGAGAGCTGGGCCGGCACCTTGTGAGCCTGGTCGCCTACGCCCACCCGCCGCAGAAGCTCCATAGCCTCCGCCTCAGCCTGTTTTTTCGGTGTGTGCAGCACGTCCCTGGGCGCGACGGTCACGTTATCCAGGATACGCTTGTGGGCAAAGAGATTGAACGACTGGAATACCATGCCGATCTGGGAGCGGAGCGCAGCCAGCTGTTTGCCCTCCTGGGGCAGTACGGCGCCGTCGATGACGATTTCGCCGGAGTCTATCGTCTCCAGGCGGTTGATGGTACGGCAAAGGGTGGATTTTCCGGAGCCGGACGGTCCGATGATGACCACGACCTCGCCCTTGTGTACCGTGAGACTCACATCCTTGAGCACCTGCACGGAGCCGAAGTGCTTATTGATATGCCGAAGCTCGATGATCGGCTCTTTTCCGACGATCTTCTGTCCCTGTTCCATATATTCTCTCCTTTCCGCTCACTTACCCGGCATGGCGGGCGTCCTGGTCAGCCCGGCGACAGCGACGGACATTTTGTTCAGCGCGTAGTTGACAAGGATATAGATCACCGCCGCCACAAGATATACCGACAAAAGCGCGTCATAGTTGCTGATAAGCACTTTGGCGTTCTGCATAAGGTCGGCATAATTGACCACATAGGCAAAGGTGGTGTCTTTCAGTACGATGACCAACTCCGCGATGAGAGAGGGGATCACATATCGGAATGCCTGGGGAAAGACGATCTTGAAAAAGACGCTCCTCCCGCGCATGCCCAGTGTGACGGCCGCCTCTGTCTGTCCCCGGGGAACGGCGTTGACGCCGGAGCGCAGCACCTCCGCCACCACCCCGGCGGCAGAGATGGCCACCGGCAGGGTGATCTTCCAGAACGCCGAGAGCTTCAGACCAAGCTGCGGGGCAAAGAGGAAGAAGAAATAGATGAACAGCAATGTCGGAATGCCGCGGCTCAGTTCAATGAGCGCGGTGCAGAGCCAGTTGAGCGCCCTGGACCGGCTGATACGGCCCATCATCAGCAGCATGCCCATGGCAAAGGCTACCACGCTCGACGACAGCGCCACCTCCAACGTGCCCGCGAAGCCCTTGGCTAGGAACCGCCAGGTGGTGTAACGGGTAAATATGGACCAATACTTTCCGTCCAGCTGGCCTGTGACATAGAATTGCCGGACGATCAGCGCCGCCAGCGCCGCCAGCGCCGCGAGGGATGCGGCTGTGGCCCAAAAAATGGCCCGGCGGGCTTTGGGGCCGGGCGGCTCATAGAGTATGTCCCGGATGGATGTGTGCGCACCGTTCATCGCAGTATCCTCACTTTCCGGTCGATCAGGTTGCCCACCTGGCCGATCACCACCGCCGTGGCGCAATAGAGCGCCGCGGAGATCAAAAAGGCAGTCACGCCGCCCACTGCGTGGGTACTGATGTAAGAGACGATGCCGGTCAGGTCCGTGGGGCTGAGGGGCACCTGGGAGGCCAGCGCCGTGGTGAGCATGGTGGCCACCAGCAGATTCGTCATAGGCAGCACACTGGAGCGCACCGCCTGGGGCAGCACCACGTTCTTGATCATCTGCAGGAAGGTCATGCCCAGCGAGCGGGCCGCCTCGATCTGGCCGGGGCTGATGGTATTCATGCCGCTCATGAGGTATTCCGAGCAGAACGCGGCCGGGATCAGCGTGGTGGCTGTCAGTACACAGGTGAAGTAAGACAGCACCACCTGCAAATAGGGCAGCGCATATACCAGCAGGATCAGCAGCGCCGCGCCGGGGATGTTCCGGAACACCTGTACATAGAGATCCGCCGCTATGCGCAATGGCCGGATGGGCGAGATGCGCATAACGGTGATGACGATGCCCAGCGCCGCCGCCAAGATGAACGACAGCGCCGTGAGTTTATATGTGGTCCAGAGCGCGGCCAGGTAGCGGTCTCCGAACTGGGTCAAAAGGGCCGTGATACTCATAATGTCCTCTTTCAGAACGTGGCTCTCAAATCTTTGCGACTTGAGAGCCACGGTTATTTTAGACGAATGTCTGGCGTTATTCTGCCGCTTCCACGCCGATCACGGGCGCTTCAGGGGCGTCGCTGATGCCGGTGCGGTCGCCCAGGGTGACCTGCCACAACTCTGCCCAGGTGCCGTCCTCGACCAGCTGGCTGAGGAAATCGTTGACGAAATCCACCCCGTCGGAGTCCAGGGGCAGGCCCACGCCGTAGTTATCCTCGGGGCCGAAGACGTCACCCGCGATGGCATAGGCGTCCGGGTTCTTCACGATGGCATTGAGAAGCAGGGTGTAGTCGGTGACATAGGCGTCCACGCGGCCCTGCTCCAGGGCGGTGCGGGCCTCGATGTCGGTCTCAAACTCCTGCACCTCAGCCTCGGGAGCGTATTCCTCCAGGATGCTGGGGCCGGTGGAACCGGCCTGGGTGGCCACGATCTTTCCGGCCAGGTCATCCACGCCGCCGATCTCGTCGTTGCCCGCCTTCACCAGTACGGCCTGCTGAGAGGTGTAATAGGGACCGGCGAAGGAGATGACCTCCTGGCGGGCCGGGGTGATGGAGTAGGTGGCGAACACCACGTTCACCTGGTCGCTCTGCAGGACGGACTCGCGGGTGCTGGAGTCCACCTGCGTCAGCTCATACTTGCTCTCGTCGCCCAAGATGTAGCGGGTCAGCAGCTGATACAGGCCCGCGTCAAAACCCCGGAGGCTCTCGTCTGTCTCGTCCAGCTGGCTGAACAGGAACGATGTGCGGGTGCCGCCCACACGCAGCACGCCGGCCTCTTTCACAGCAGAGGCCCACTCGCTGGCCGCGATCACGTCGTCATCTGCCACCGGACCGGCGGCGATCAGCTCGTCGTAGGCCTCTTTGTCGAGCGCTACGGCGTTTTCGGTGCCCTCGGCGGCAAAGGCGATGGCGGAGAGGGAAAGTACGAGCGCGAGGATAACAGCGACGGAAAGTACGCGTCGAAGGATGATCTTATTCATGATGTGACCTCCATGATATAAAATAATTTTTAACGTTTGTATGACCGGATCGAGCACAAAAAAGCCGGGGCTTCATAAGCTCCCGGGCACATGGCTTTTGCATTTCCAATTATGAAATGTCAAACATCGGCGCAGCAAAGGAAAGACGAATGCACCTGGCCATGGAAGCATGCCCGGGAGGAACTCATTCGACAACACGCGATGATAACACGAGAAGCATATGTCCTGTTCACTGCATCCCACTCCTTTCCTGCATCGTTGCTCAGATCCGACAGTCGTTACTATACGCCCATTAACCTATCTTGTCAATAGGTAAAATAGGAAAATTTCTGTTTCTTGCCTCAGTCCCGGACGCCCATCATCCTAGACGACCTCATCCGGGTATTGATTGGCCACGATCTTCACCATGGTGGCGGCCACATACAGGCACAAAAGCCCGTCCGCCAGCAGCGCCGCGCCCAGCACCACCGTGAGAAGGGCCGCGCCCCGGGCCGACTGGAACACCAGCACGACGCCCGTGAGGATGGCCGCGGCGGCCAGGACGATGGTGAGCCACCAGCGCTCGATGCCGAATCGCCGGGCGTCCAGGGCGATGCGTATCTTGAACAGTCCGTCCGCCAGGATCAGGACCCCCAGGGCGATGCTGATGACGTTCATCATCCTGCCGGGGAAGATGAGGATGATAACGCCCAGGACCAGCAGGATGATGCCGGTCTCCAGGTCATATTGGAACGCCAGACGGTACAGGTCCTTGGCAAAGTATCCGGCCATTTTGGCAATGCCGAATATGACCAGCGCCGCGCCCAGGATATATCCCATGGCGGTGGCGGAGATGCGGGGCCGCGCCATGAACAGTATGCCTATGACGCACAGGACCGCGCTCATGACGATATAGCTGACCTTGGCGGCCCGAATGGGCGTTACGGAACGAAATCGCATAGCGGCACCTTCTTTCGATACCACTAATAGCATGGGCGGCGGCCCATTCATACGGACAAAATGAGCCCCATGCCCGAATTTTGGGCACGGGGCTCGGTTTATCCAATTTTCGGGCAAAGGACCGGGTTTGCCTATTTTTCCCGGCCAGGAGAGCGTGCTATCATCTGCTCCAGAGAATCCCGCTGCATCTCGGTGAACCGACGCACGTCGGGCAGCACGTCGTCTTTCATGCCGGAGGCCAGCCACCAGGAGACGCACCCGAAGGCCACACAGGTATAGTACCGGTGGAGGAGCTCCCAGTCGTCCTCCGGCAGCCGCCGGCCGTTCAGGACCGTGCTCAGATGGACGCGGACCACATGGCCGCACACGTTCCACAAATATTGCTCGTACACGTCCCGGCTGGCGGAGTTATAGATGTGCAGGATGGCCCGCCTCTCCGCCAGCGCGGCCCGGGCAATGGCGTTCACGCAGTCATCCAGCGTCTCCAGCGTGGGGTGGCTTTGGATGATGGCCTCCGCCTCATCGTCCACGATCTCCTCTATGAGCTCCGGGATGCCCTGGTAGTGGTAATAGAAGGTGTTGCGGTTGATGCCGCACGCCGAGACGATGTCCTTCACGGTGATCTGGGACAGGGGCTTGTCGTTCAAGAGCTTCAGCAGCGACGCCTTGATGGCGCCGCGTGTCAGGTTCGCCATAACAAAAATGCCCTTTTCTTTGATGATAACGCTATAAGACTAATGGATTTTTGCCAAAATGTCAACTCGCGCCCTGTCGGCGCAGGAAAGTATTGCAAGAGGTGAGTATATGGAAAGGATATGCAGGAAGATCGTCCAGTGGCGCATCCCGATCCTGGTCATCAGCGTTCTGCTGCTGATCCCGTCGGTGATGGGTCTCGTGAACACCCGGATCAACTATGACATGCTGACCTACCTGCCGGAAGACATGGACACGGTGACCGGGCAGAACGCGCTTCTGGAGGACTTCGGAAAGGGCGCGTTCTCCTTCGTCGTGGTGGAGAACATGCCGGACCAGGACGTGTCGGCTCTCCGGGAGCGGATCGAGGCTGTGCCCCATGTGGAATCGGTGCTGTGGTATGACACCGTCGCGGACCTGTCCATCCCTATGGAGGCGCTGCCCGAGAAGATCTACAGGGCATTCAACACGGATGACGCCACGCTGATGGCGGTGTTTTTTGACACGTCCACCTCGGCGGACGAGACCATGGAGGCCGTGGGCCAGATACGGGCCATTGCCGGGGAGAAGTGCTTTGTGGCCGGTCTGTCCGCGCTGGTGGCGGACCTGAAGGAGCTGTGCGAGCGGGAGGAGCCCGTGTATGTGGGCCTGGCGGTGGCGCTGGCCTGCGCGGCGATGATGCTGCTGCTGAACGGGTGGCTCGTGCCCTTCGTGTTCCTGGCCAGCATCGGCATAGCTATCGTGTTCAATCTGGGTTCCAACTGGTTTCTCGGTGAGATATCCTATATCACCAAGGCGCTGTCCGCCGTGCTGCAGCTGGCCGTGACGATGGATTACTCCATCTTCCTCTGGAACAGCTATAACGAGCAGAGGGAGCCCTTTCCCGATAAGGAAGAGGCCATGGCGCAGGCGATCCGAAAGACGATGGCCAGCGTCATGGGCAGCAGCGCCACCACCATCGCGGGCTTCATTGCCCTGTGCTTCATGAGTTTCACCCTGGGCCGGGACCTGGGGCTGGTCATGGCGAAGGGCGTGCTCCTGGGGGTGCTGTGCTGTGTCACGGTGCTGCCAGCGCTGGTGCTGCTGCTCGACAAGCCCCTGCAGAAGACCCGTCACCGCAGTCTCATCCCGCCCATGAACGGCTTTGCCAAGGCCGTCGCTAAGGCGTTCCCGGTGTTCCTCATCCTGACGGTGGTGATCGTACCTGTCGCCTTCAACGGCTACAGCCAGACGAACGACGAGGTCTATTACGACCTGGGCGAGAGCCTGCCGGATGACATGGCATACGTGATCGCAAACAGCGAGCTGCGGGATAAGTTCGACATCGCCTCCGCCCACATGCTGCTGGTGGACGCGGATCTGCCCGCGCCCCAGGTCAAGGCGATGATGGACGAGATGGAGCGGGTGGACGGCGTCAAGACCGTGCTGGGACTGGAGTCCGTCGTGGGCACAGCGGTGCCCCGGGAGATGCTGCCCGCGTCCATCACCGGACTGCTCCGCTCGGACCGCTATGAGCTCATACTGATAAGCTCCGCCTATCGGGTCGCCAGCGACCAGTCCAACGCCCAGATCGACGCGCTCAACGCCATCCTCAAAAATTACGACGAGACGGGCATGCTCATCGGCGAAGCCCCCTGTATGAAGGATATGATCGAGACCACCGACCATGACTTCAAGGTCGTCAACCTCATCTCCATCCTGGCGGTGTTCATGATCATCCTGCTGGTGGAGCGGAGTGTTTCGCTGCCGTTCCTACTGGTGGCGGTCATCGAGGTGGGCATCTTTATCAACCTGGGTCTTCCCCACTATCTGGGCCAGTCGCTGCCCTTCATCGCGCCCATATGCATCAGCACCATCCAGCTGGGCGCGACGGTGGACTACGCGATATTGCTGACGACCCGCTATAAAGAGGAGCGGGCCGGCGGCAGAGACAAAAAGGACGCCGTGGCCACGGCGCTGGGTATATGCGCGCCGTCCATCCTGGTGAGCGGCTTCGGGCTGTTCGCGGCCACTTTCGGCGTGGCGCTGTATTCCAATATCGACATCATTCGGTCGATATGCATACTGCTGGCCCGGGGCGCGGTGGTGAGCATGCTGTGCGTGCTGTTCATCCTGCCCGCGCTGCTCATCCTCTGCGACGGGCTCATCATGAAAACGACAGCAGGATGCAAAACCAAGATCAGGAGGTAAGGATCATGAAAAAGTTTTTAGCGGCCGCGCTCAGCGTACTGCTCCTGGGCGCCCCGATCTCCGCCGCGGCGGCGGAGGAAGAGACGATGAACACCAAAAGCGAAACGGTCTATGTGCTCTGCGGCGCGGACGGCGAAGTGCAAAAGGTGCTGTCCAGCTGCCGCATCGAGAACAGCGAGGGAAAAGACGAGCTGTCGGACGTGTCCGACCTGGAGGATATCACCGTCGTCAAGGGGGACGCTGACTTCTCCGCCGGGGAGGACGGCGCTCTGACCTGGAAGACGGCGGGTGAGGACGTGTACTATCAGGGCACATCCGGCCAGACCCCGCCCGTGGGCGTCAAGCTCCTGTATACGCTGGACGGGGAGGAACTCACCGCCGAAGATGTAGACGGCGCCACAGGCCGGCTGACCCTGCGGGTGGAGTACGAAAACGCCCTGCGGGCGGACGATGAGCAGGGCGCGGACATGACCGTTCCCATGCTCTTCCTGACGGGCCTCGTGCTGGACGACAGCCAGGCCGAAAACATCGAGGTGACCAACGCCAGGACGGTAGACGACGGCACTCATACCGTGGTGCTGGGCGCGGCGCTGCCGGGCGTCCGGGACTGCTTTGACCTGGAAAACAGCGAGGATGTCCCCGAGCTGCCCGGGTACATCGAGATCAGCGCCGACGTCACCGATCTCAAGGCGCCTATGACGCTGACGGCGGCGACGAACGAGCCCTTCAGCGCCGCCGACGCCTCCTGGCTTGACAAGGCGGACGATCTCAAATCGTCCATGGCGGACCTGACGGACGCCATGGCCCAGCTCACGGACGGCTCCGGTCAGCTCTATGACGGCCTGGTCACTTTGTCGGATAAGGCAGCCGAGTTAAAGACCGGCCTGGATACCCTTGCGGAGAACAACGACACCCTGACAGGCGGCGCGGCGCAGATCTTCGACGCGCTTCTGGCCCAGGCGAACAGCGCTCTCGCCGCGGCGGGACTGGCGCTGCCGGAGCTGACGGCGGACAACTACGCCGGGGAGCTGGAAAGTCTCCTGGACGGGAGCTTTGTAGAGGCCTCCGCCCAGGAGCAGGTAGAGCAGGCCGTCCGGGCCAATGAGGCGGACGTGCGCGCCGCTGTCACCCAGGCGGTACAGGAGCAGGTGGCGGCCCAGGTCCTGGAGGCCGTGACCGAAGAGGTCAGGACCCAGGTGCTGGCCGCGATGGGCATGACGCCGGAGGACTGGCAGGCAGGCATCGACGCCGGTTTCGTGACGGAGGATCAGCAGGCCCAGGCGGAGGCCGCCGTGCAGCAGCAGATGGCCTCCGATGAGGTCCAGGCCATGGTCGAAAGCCAGACGGCCGAGCAGATGGCCTCCGAGCAGGTGACGAGCCTCATCGACCAGCAGACCGAGGCGCAGATCGATGCGCTCATCAGCGAGAACATGGCCTCCGACCAGGTGGTCGCCCAGGAGCAGGCTGCCGCGGAGCAGCTTTCCGCCGCTGCGGAGACTATCGGCGCTCTGAAAGCCCAGCTGGACCAGGTGCAGGCGTTCGTCACGGGCCTCGCGGCCTACACAGACGGCGTCGCTTCCGTCCAGGAGGGCGTGACGGCCCTGCCTGAGGGCGTGAACGCCCTGCGGGACGGGGCGCTGGCGCTCAAAGACGGCATTGCCCAGTTGGACGGGGAGGGCATACAAAAGCTGGCGGATGCCGTGAATGGCGATCTGGCCAAACTGGTGGACACCGTCCGCGGCCTGCTGGACGCCTCCCAGGGATATACGACATTCTCTGGCCTGTCGGAGGATATGACCGGCACGGTCCGATTCATCATCCGCACAGATCCCGCCGGGGAATCGTGACGGAGACAAAACGCGCAAAGCCCTATGCCCGAAGGCCGGGCATAGGGCCTTGTCCGTCCGGCTGCATGAAAACAGACCGGGCAAAGCGTTGACGGAGAGGAGATAAAGCGCTAAAATAAGCGTTTGGGAGAAAGCATAAGGGAGCGACAATGAGTCTAAGGGCATCGCCGCCACCTTTGGCGTGCTGCTGGGGCTGTATCCCTACGATATGCCGCTTGCGCTGTTCGCGGCGGTGTTCGTGGTCCTGTCTGTGGTGCTGCGGGTGGACCCCACCTTTTACCGGACCATGCTCGCCTATCTGCTCACGCTGGCGGCCATGGTCATTGTCAAGGCAGCGAAGCCGGTCCTTATGGGCTTCGCGGTCATCACGGCGGCGGTGTGCCTGCGGCTGCATCGGAGCCGCGAGCCGCGGGAAGATCTGGAGGTAAAGTTGTTATGGACGCATTGATGCTCACATGCGGCACCGGCGGGGAACACAACACCGCCTGTGCGGCGGGACCATCCTGCTCATTCGGGAGTGGCTGGCTATGGGCATGAGCATGGGCAGTGCGGCGGCCTTCATGCTCACCGGCCCGGCCACCAAGATCACCAACCTGGGCGCGCTGAAGATCGTGCTGGGCGCAAAACGCTTCGCCCTATACATCGCCTTCGTGATGGCCTTCTCCCTGGTCACGGGCCTTATCGTGAATCTGATCGTATAAACCTGCCCCCTGGCGATTCTCACCAGGGGGCGGTCCTTGTAGAGTTTGGGCCGATGTGGTATAGCAGCGGCAGAGCCGCTGTTATACATTAAGATACCGGTCGCGCTCCCGGCTTGCGCCGGAACCGCGCGACATGGTATACTTCTTGTTGGAACGATAAACCGGGATTTGCCAATCAAATTTCGGTACTAAGCAAGGACAATCAATCTGCAGAGAAATGCTGCGAAACCAATCATGTGAGAAAGGAGCACGCTACTATGTCACAGGTAACAAAACGAGCCTTGGAACAGTCACTGAAGAATCTGCTGCTGAAAAAGCCGCTGAACAAAATCACCATCAATGACATTGCCAACGACTGCGGCATTAACCGCATGACTTTTTATTATCATTTTAAGGACATTTATGATCTTGTTGAATGGGCTTGCCTGGAAGACGCACGAAGGGCGCTTGAGGACAAGAAGACTTATAGCACGTGGCAACAGGGCCTTTTACAGATTTTCGAGGCAGTTCGGAATAATAAGCCCTTTATAATGAATGTTTATCGCTGCGTTCATAAAGAGCAGGTTGAGAAATATCTGAATCCGCTGGTTGACAATTTGATTCTTGGCGTTATCGAGGAAGAATGCGTTGACATGACCGTTCGGGATGAGGATAAGCGTTTTATTGCCCGCGTCTATTCTTATATTTTCGTTGGGCTGATGATGGATTGGATCAAAGAAGATATGCAGGAAGATCCGCAGAAGCTTGTTGACCATCTGGCAAAGCTGATACAGGGCTCCATATCTGCATCCCTTTCACGATTTCAGCTCTGATTTATCATTCCCTGATTTTTGATAAGATTTTTTACAGTTTCGGTTCCGTGATAAGACTTTTATCACGGAGCTTTTTCTGTTTATTGTTAGTTCTGATTGAAAAATGTATACTAACGCCAAGAAAAAACATAGGAGGTTTTTGTTATGTATTACTCAGCAGGAACTTATGAAGCATTTGCCCATCCTGAAAAGCCGAAGGATGTAGATAACAAATCGGCTTACATCATTGGTACCGGCCTTGCCGGACTGACCGCCGCATTCTATCTTGTCCGTGACGGACAGATGAAGGGCGAGCACATCCATCTGCTTGAAAAGTTAGAGCTTGCCGGCGGCAGCTGCGACGGCCGTAAAGACATTACTAAGGGCTTCTTTATGAGAGGCGGCCGTGAGATGGACAACCATTTTGAAGTCATGTGGGATACATTTCGTGATGTTCCTTCCATCGAGACTCCCGGTATTTCCGTATTGGACGAGTATTATTGGCTCAATAAGCACGATCCCAACTACTCGCTGTGCCGTGCTTCCGTCAACCGCGGTGAAGACGCCCACACCGACAAGCAGTTCAAACTGGACAAGGATTCGGCATTGGCGCTGTCCAAGCTGTTCATGACCCCGGAAAAGGATCTGGAGGACAAGAAGATCTCTGATATTCTGCCGGAGTCCTTCTGGAGCACGAATTTCTGGCTCTACTGGCAGACGATGTTTGCTTTCCAGCGTTGGTCCAGTGCTTTGGAAATGAAGCGCTATCTGTGCCGCTATGTCCACCACATCGACGGCCTGCCCGATTTTAGCGCGCTGCGCTTCACTAAGTATAATCAGTATGAGAGCATGATTCTGCCGCTGGTGAAGTATCTGGAATCCCATGGTGTGCGCATCGAGTATGGCATGGACGTAAAGAATGTCATTATTGATACAGTCGGTGACAAGAAGGTTGCCAAGCAGATTATTTATGTCAAGGACGGTCAGGAGCAGACCATTGACCTGATTGAGGATGATCTGGCGTTCATCACCAACGGCTGCTGCACGGATACTTCCTGCTACGGTGATCAGACCCATGCGCCCGACCTGTCCGGCGTAAAGAACGGCTATGGCGAATCCTGGGATATGTGGAAAGCCATCGCTGCACAGGCAAAGCACGGCGAGTTCGGCAACCCGGATAAATTCTGCTCCGATGTGGATGCCACCAACTGGATGAGCGCTACGGTGGCTACCTCCAATGAGGAAATCATCCAGCATATTATGAACATCTGCAAGCGTGATCCCCGCGCTGGTAAAGTAACCACCGGCGGTATCGTCACCGTCAAGGACAGCACCGAAAACTGGTACCTCTCCTGGACAATCAACCGTCAGCCGCAGTTCAAATCTCAGGACAAGAACATGGTGCTTGTGTGGCTGTATTCGCTGAACACCAATAAGGAAGGCAACTATGTGAAGAAGGCCATGCGGGACTGCACCGGTGAGGAGGTCTGCCGTGAGTGGCTGTACCACATCGGCGTACCGACTGAAAAGATCGACGCGCTGGCACACGATGCCTGCAACACGACTACCTGTTTCATGCCTTATATTAACGCCTTTTTCCAGCCGCGCAAGGAATCTGATCGCCCGAAAGTTGTACCCGACGGCGCCGTGAACTTTGCCTTCATCGGCCAGTTTGCCGAGACTCCGCGGGACACCATCTTCACCACCGAGTATTCCATGCGTACCGGTATGGAGTCGGTCTACACGCTGCTCGATATCGACCGTGGCGTGCCGGAGGTCTGGGGCAGCAAGTACGATGTGCGTGAGATTCTTCGTGCCTGCTACTACGCCATCGATAAAAAGCCCATCAGCGAGGCACCTCTGTCCTTCAAGGAGAAGGAAATGCTTAAGGTTGTCCTGAAAAAAGTCAAGGGCACAGATATTGAGATCCTGCTGAAGGAAAGCGGACTCATCGAGTAAATATTCCAATTCAGCGGGCGGCTACCGACACCTTCTGTGCACCGGCAGCCGCTTTTGCATAAAAAAGAATTTACGTAAACTTGCCGAAAACGGCGGCTGAATTACAATGTGAAAGGTCATCCCAGTGTTGTCTTTTGAAAACGCATATAGCCGTCTTTGCGGATGGTTGTCGCGAAAGGACAGTTCATCGCCAGTCCCGGATGATAGTCTTTTCCATCATAGTGAACAAGTTCAAGCAATAGCCCCACAATCCTGGCAAGCAGGGCATGTGTAGCACCACATGCAAAAAATGGGTCATTCCGGCTCCGCGCCGAAATGACCCATTTGCTTGTTGGGGGAAGCATCCCCCAAGCCCCTTTTGAACAGCTCCGTGCCGGAGCTGGCTGCGCGTTTCTACGAAACGCTTATCTGCGGCCCGTAGGCCGCAAAACAAAAAAGAACGTGAGCAGGGCCGTCGCGGGTGCGGCGGTCCTGCCCCCAATTATTTGTGCGCGGTCAGCGCGTTCCCGTTCCGGGCGCAGGGCCAGATGGGCTGCCAGCAGTTCATCGGGGTCCAGATCCACCGCCTGTTCCTTCAGCTCGGCGTACTGCTTCAGCGCGTCATTCAGCTCAGCGGCGCATTTCTGCTCCTGCTGACCCAGCGCGGAAAGACTGGCCGCCATATCAGCGATGTCCTTTTTCACCGCGCCTATCTCGCTGTCATCCCGGCACGCCAACTCCCGCAAGAGCATGGCCTTCTGGGAGCGCAGTTCCTCTAGTTCCTCCATCAGCCCTGTGATAAGGGCAGACAATTCCCGGTGCCTGGTGACACGCAGCTTTGGCGTGGCTTTCTTCTCGGCAAGGAGCGACTTTCGTTCCTTGCCCTTTTCCTTTATCTGATGCACCAGACCGGAATACCGCTCCAGCGTGGACCGCACCGTACCCAGGCGGCGGGACAGCCGACCCTTGCCATAGGAGATGTGACGGAGCTGGTAGCGGAACACGATCATGTTCTCCCGCAGCTTCTCCATGGCCTCCGCCATGGCCGGGATCGTGGCTCTCACCGCCTGCATCAGCTTCCTGACCTGGGCCTTCAGTTCCCGCAGCAGGGCGTTGTCCGCCTTTATCTGCCGGTTGATCTCGCAGCGGTCAGAGGCGATGCCCTTTTTCTCCAACGCGCGGGCGGTCACGCCCTCATGGATGGTGGGCTGCTCGTCTAGGCCGCGCTCGGCGTGACTGCGGTGGTCTATGCGCTCATCCAGACCCTTTCGCTCCAGGCAGAGATTCACGGCATCCGCCCAGGATGCCCGCCAGAGGTTCAGCTGCTCATCGCTGTTCTACCGGGCAGCGATTGGATTCTGCCGTCCGTACTTGGTGCTTTTGGGGTATTTGGACACGCGCTCATAGCCGTGCGCCTCGGCCTCGGACGGAGGCATATAAACCTTTTTGCCATCGACCATGTACGGATATGGCTTCTCCCAGCCGTCTGCCCTTGCCTCCTTGAACTCGGCGGCGGTAAAGCCCCGTTCCTCGCCGTTCTTCACGCAGAGGTATTCCTTTTCGGTCTTATACTGCCACCTGCCCCTTTCATCCAGCGGGCGCACAGTCAGCATGATATGGGCATGGGGATTGTGGCCGTCCGTGTCGTGGATGCATACGTCGGCGCACATCCCGTCCGCTACAAACTGCCTTTGGATGAAATCAGAGAGCAGGGCGATCCATTCGTCCCTGTTCAGCTCCACCGGCAGCGCCGCCACGAACTCGCGGGCCAGGCGGCTGTCTTTCGTCTTTTCGTTTTCCTCCACCGCGTTCCACAGCACCGCCCGGTCCGACCACTCCGCAGGGGCATATTCCGGTAGAAACACCTTCTGCCAGACAAGGCCCTGCTTTTTTGTATAGTCATGCTGTACGCCATCATAATCGTTGAGGATAGCGGAGCAGCTCATATAGGCTGCGGCGGCCACGGCGGAGCGGCCCGCACCGCGGCTTATGACTTTCGCTTCAAAATGATATATCGCCATCGCGTCCCTTCTTTCGGTTCGTGGTTTTTGCTTCTTTTTACAAAAAGAAGATGGGCGGCAGGGGTTGCCGCCCATAAAGCGTGAAAGCTGCCAGTGGCAGGTTTCGCGCACACAGGGGAGAAAGATGGCGGGGAGCCATGTTTCTCCCCTGTGCAGCCGACGCCGCGCACGGCGTTGGCTGGCCCTCCGCAGGAGCGCCGGTCCCGACCAACGGGAGGGATACCACCACTGGCCTGCGGCCAGTGGTGAGTAAGTGCGCCCTTCGGGAGAAAAAAGAGGGCGTCCCGGTCAGCCGGAACGCCCAAAGGTTTGTATCAGATAATCTTCCAGATTTTCCAGAGTCATAGCTGTCACCTGCGGACAGGCTTTCTCCAGGATCGCGCCCTCCTGGATGAGCCGCCGCGTTCGGGCTTTTCGCTCCTTTTGGCGGTTTCTGGCCTGGGCTTCCTCCAGTCGGTGCTTTGCCTGCAGCAGCTTCTTCTCATTTTCGGTCATGATGCTCTCCCTTGGTATGAATAGTGATCGGTTTTAGTTCTAAAAAAGCCGGAAGTGGCAGCAAACGCAAGGTGTTTTGCTGCCACTTTCCATTGGGCAGTTCCCATGAGGGACAAAGCGGTTCTAAAACCGGCCCAGGTTGGTATCACGCAGATACTAAACCGGGCCGGTTTTGCTATCAAAGTCCGTTGATAAAGTCCATCGCCGTGTCAAAGTCCGCGTCTGTCATCTCCCCGGATGCGGGAGGTATCGCGGGCCGGACGCCCTGCAGCAGCGCCACCAGATTTCCCAGGCTGTTGGCATTGGCGCTCTGGATGCCTTGCTCAACAGCCTCCTGTACCCGCCGAAGAAAGGCGTCCTCCTTCTCCCGTGTTTCCAGATACGGGTCCGCGGCAAGGCGCTCCTGCCGGGAGAAATGGTCGTTGATGGCCGTGACAACTGCACGGGTATAGGACTTGTACCGCTCCCGATCCATCGTCTGCAAATATGCCCACGCCCGGCGATCCTCATCTTTTGTGAGGTTGAGTCGGACCGTTGTTGTGAATATCTCGTTCATATGCCACCGCCATTCTTGCGGAGCGCGTTTTCTGCAAGGCGCTCATAGCCTTTTGCCGTGGCGCATATATCGTCGTTGACCGTCACGCGGGCCTCGTCGTATTCCGCGAAATTCTTAATGAGGCAGCTCCCGCCGCCCATGACGTAGAGCTTCATCAGCTCGGCGTCGTATTCGTGGTCGCGCAGGCGGCGCATGATACCGGCGGCATAGTCTGCGGCGCTTTCCCGGATGGCATCCAGATACCGCCGGGCAATGTCGGCCTCGCCGTAGCGGAGCATGTTCTCGATCACAGTATCATCTACGGACCGGCCAAACTGCCGCAGCAACTTCTCCCGCACGGCCAGCGTACACTGATAGGTGCCGTACTTTTCCGTAAAGCACCGGCTGGGGACGGGCTTACCGTTGTTGATATACATGATGTTCATTGTGCCGTTTCCGATATCGCAGAGCATATTGACGCCGCGAAAATCCCGCAGCTTATCCGTTACAGCGGAAAATCCCTGCGGATAGATTTCCGCGCCCGCGAAGTCAACGTGATAGTCCACTCCCCGAAAAGAGAAATCCACGCTGTCCTTCTGGAGCAGATATGCCCTAAAGCTATCCTTCTGTCCGCTGACCCAGGTGAGGGGGAGGCCCGCGGCAAGGTAGACGCGGGCTGATGTGAGATCACGGAAGCGCAGCTCCACCGCGACGGCGGCCAGGGTCAGGATGTAATAATCCTGGTCCTGCGACTTGTCCGCCGTAAATTCCTTGTGGTCGTCTCCGATGATATAATAGCGGCCATCATAGACGAGAAGATTACTTTTGAAGGTCGGCTCCTGGTCATAGGCGGTCACGCCGGTCTTAAAGCAGGAGTGGGCCGTCTTGATATTGCCAAAGCCGTGGTCGATCCCGATAACGACGGGACGGGCCGTGCTGCTGGTATTGATAAAACTCATATTGTTTCCTTTCTGCCGCAGTGCGGCGGGTAAAATGGGCAGCAAAAAGCGGCCCGCGATCTCTCACGGGCCGCCGCTGCGGTGATCATGGTTCAGCGTTCTTTTTCGAGCTTCTTTTCGTTTTTGGCAAGCTGTTTTTCCCAGGTCTTCACAGTCTGTTCTTTCAGAAACTCTTTCATCCGGTCCAGGTCCTGCTCGGTGTCCCACGCCTCTAGCGCGGCGTAGTATTCCTTCCGGTCTTCCTCATGGATGATGATGGGAGGATGGTCCAGCAGCAGGAGCAGATAGTTCATGGCCAGCCGTCCCGCCCGGCCGTTGCCGTCCGCGAAGGGGTGGATGTTCTCAAACTTCACATGGAAGTATGCCGCTGCCGTCAAAGCGTTTTTTGCCTCGACGCCGTGCATTTCCAGGAGAAGCTCGTTCATTTCCTCTCCCACGTCCTCCGGCGCGGCGCCGATCTCCTCTCTGCCGGTCACATAGTCGTGGCGCTTATACTCACCCGGCCGCTCGCCCAGCTGATAGCGCCGGGTGTCGTAGGTGTTCATCGTCAGCTGGCGCTGGAACTGCTTGATAAGCTCCTCGTCCAGCGGACGCTTTTCGTTGAACGAGGTCAAAAGCAGCTCGTTGGCGTCTTTGGCGTTTCGTATCTCGAAAAGGGTCCGCAGGTCGCCGGTATAGGACGTGACGCCGTCGTGCTCGAATATCTCGCGGGTGTCATGGTAGGTGATGTTCTCATTCTCGATCTTGCCGGAGTGGTAGGCAAAGAGGATGCTGTGGCCGTTCAACGCCTCGGCCAGCTCCGCGTCGGTGGTGATCTTCCGGCTCTGCCACCAGCGTACTGTTTTTTCGTAGTCGGTCATACTGCCGCAGCCTCCTTTTCATGCTTCAGCCGTTCGCGGCTTTCCGCGTTGCGCCGCCGCTGCCTGATAAGATTTGCCTCCGTCCTGCAAGCGGCGGAACAATACTTGACATCTTTCCTCGTGGTGATAAACGTCGTGCCGCAATTTCCGCAGACGCACTCACGGCTTCTTTCCTTCGCCGCTTCCCGTATATAGAATTTCGCCCGACAGTTCGGCCCGCAGAACAACGCATTTGAATGCTTAGATTCAAAAGATCCGCCGCAGCATTTACATGTCAGCTTGTATGGTTCGCCCACCGTATGCGTTCCCGCCTTGATTTGCTGATAGCGTTCACGACTTTTGATCCGATGCCTACGCAGTTGCTCCTGCCGCTTTATTTCCTCCGGTGTAGGCTCCGGCGGAGCAACCTCAAACCGACCGATAAATTTCAGATGGATCTCCACTTCCTGCGTCCGGTCCCCGTCGCTTCTCTCCGGCGCGTGAACGATGATCTTATCAATAAACTCGTTGATCATCGGCGTGGTCAGCTCTGAAAAATCGGTGTACTTTTTCGCCAGCGCAAGGAACTGTTCCACACGGGCGGTTTCTTCCTCAAAAGAGGATAGACGTTCTTCCGCTTCTGCAACGGAGGCTCGGAGAACTTTCTGTTCCTCCTCGTACCCGGCCAGCAGCGTGTCGAACCGCTCGTCGGACAACCGCCCCGTGGCGAAGGACTCATAGAGCTTTCGGATGATGGTATCCAGATCGGCAGCGCGCTTCTTGTCCCTGTTCAGCTTCCGTTTGGTATCTTTCGCGGCCTCTGTCTGCCGGATCTGAGACGCCGCACGCACCTTTTCCATGAACTCGTCCTGATTGGAAATGGCGTAGGTGCTGGCCGTGCGGATGGTGTCCAGGATCAGTGTGCGCAGCGCCTTTGTTGTGATATAGTGGCCTTTACAGCCTTTTGTGCGTTTCTGCAGAGAAAGCGTGTAGGTCGAACAGTCGAAGAAGTCGGATGGATAGGGATTTTTCTCCGTGCCGCCCTTGGATCGGTGGTTGTACATCTTCTCGCCGCAGTCAGCACAGTACACAAGTCCGGTCAGCGGATTTGCCACGCCGATGGTGTCGATGCGCCGGGGCGTTCTCCGCAGCTGCTGGGCCAGCGCCCATGTCTCCCGATCAACGATGGCCTCGTGGGTATTCTCGAAAATCAGCCAATCCTCCTTTGGGTTGGGGACGCTGCTCTTGTCCTTGTACGAAGCCTTGTGAGAACGGAAATTGACCGTATCCCCCATATATTCCGGCTTGGACAGGATACTTCCCACGATGAAGCCGCTCCAGTTGTACGGGTTGGGAAATTCCTCTCTGTTTTTCCACGGGCCTGTTCCACGCTTGGCGGCATAAACAGCGGGCGTTTCCACCTTTTCGTCGAACAGCTTCCGGGCGATGTCATAGGGGCCGAGGCCTTCAATGGTCAAGCGGAATATCCTGCGGACCACCGCCGCCGCTTCTTCGTCGATCAGCCAGCGATTCTTGTCGTTGGGGTCTTTCTTATATCCGTAGATCGCCTGATTGGTCGTAGGCTTGCCGGATTCCCCCTTGACGCGAATGGCGGTGCGCTGCTTGCGGCTCAAATCCCGCAAATACCATTCATTCATGATATTGAGGAATGGCGCAAACTCGTTGCTGTTCTGATCGTCGCTGTCCACACTGTTGGCAATGGCGACAAAATGAACGCCGTGCTGCCTGAAAAAGACTTCGGTATAGAAGCCGGTCTGAAGGTAATCTCTGCCGATACGGCTCATGTCCTTTACCAGCACATGGGCCACTTTTCCAGCCTCTATATCAGCGATGAGCTGTTTCCAGGACGGGCGTTCAAAATTACCGCCGCTCCATCCGTCGTCGGTGTAGTGGATGCAATTGCCGTAGCCTCTCTGGGCGGCGTACTCTTCCAAGTACCGTTTTTGATTGATAATGGAGTTGCTGTCCCCTGTGAGGTCATCGTCACGGGAGAGACGCTCGTACAGCGCCGTGATTTTTCTTTCAGTCTGATCTGCGCTCATGACGCGCTCCTTTCAGACTGACGGCCCATTTGTGACGGATTCATTATATCACATTTTCCGTCCGCTGTGTCGGCGGAATTGCGAATGATGCGTAAAATTTTATCCTCCATCGTCGCCGCGGCGTCGTCGCTGAAATGGACGGTGATCTTGTAGGTGGTCGAACCGAGCCTCCGGTTCATGGAAAAGGTATTGCCGGGTCTATTCTCCATAGTGCTCCTTTCCGCGCGTGGTGCGCTCTGTGATGTTTGGCTGCGTTGAACTGTCTCATATGAAATTCCTCCAAAAAGAGAACCCGTGCTCAGGCACGGGCCGCACATATGCGTTATGTCTTGGTATCTTGCTGCCGGGGTATCGCTGTCAAAAGTGATAGCAGTTATTTAATAACGAACTTTTGCCAAAAGACAAGTTTCTATGATGTGTCCATATCTTCGCTCCTTTCGATGTTTTGGGGGGAAAGCAAAAAGCGCCTGCCATCGGCAAGCACTTCATCCCTCTACAATAGTTATGTTGGATCTCGCAAAAAACAGGCTAATGGCAGGACAAGCCCGTTTCAAAAAACAGGACAAAGACAGCGTCTGCCGATGTCGCATCAACAGGTGCTGTTAGATGACACGTTTGTCGCTGAAGCCATAGTCTACACCGGCGTATTTCTCATAAGCCTGACCGATCTTCCTGATCCGCTTCAGAATGCCGCTGTGATTCTTGTAGCCAAGCTCATCCGCAATGTCCTCCAGGGTCCTGCCCTCCATCCGCATTTGCAGTATCTGCTTGTCCTTATCGGATAGCGTGGACATGAACTCATCCACCTGTACCTGCGCCATGATCTCTGGCTCGGTCTCGGCGCTTAGGTCCGTACAGTTCCATTCCTGTCCGTCGTGGTCTTCCGAATACTCCTCCTGCAGTTGTTCAAGAGACATCATGGGATGCCGGGTGCGGGTATGATACCACCGGCGGTAGAAGTCGGTCTTCTGTCGGCTGCTCCGGTAGTCGAAATCCTCAAAGCACCGGTATTCATCTGCCGCTTCAATGACCTCGTTCATATGGTGACGTTCCATCACCCGCGGAACGAGCCAGCTGAAAAGAAGAGCGATGGCGTCATCCGTCACATAGCCGAGGGGCTTGTCCATATCGCTGTTCCGGAAAAGGGCCTCCACAGTAGGGATGATCCCCACGTCGGTCATCTCCTGTACCCAAAAGCTGGGAGAGTGGGCCAGGACCCATGACGGCTCGTAGCCTGAATATATCTCCCGCTTGACGCCCGGCATCATATAGGGCCAGACCATATAAGCGTAGGCGTCTATGATGAGCAGCCAGAACAGATCGCTTTCCACCAACGCTATCGCGTCCCAGCTGCGCAGGATCTCTTTTGGATTACGCGGAAGGCTGTTCAGCTCCTTGCCGCAGCCGTCCAAAACGGACTTTGGGATGAAATAGTAGGCAGGGATATACTCTGCGTTGCGAAACGGGGTGATCTCGCCGTTTTTCCGTTTCAATCTAATAGGCATATACATTCGCCTCCTTTCCGGGGGATATACCCTCCATTTTGTAAACGACATTGAGAGTATAGGATTGTTCCTAGATGCTGGAAAAATTATAGCAAATTTTTCATCGGATGTACAGGAAAACGGTTCGTCCTGTTTCGCGCCCAAACGACAAAGGGGCTGCGGCCAATGCCGCAGCCCCAAAAAATACGTTCTTCGATTCTTACAGCTCATACAGAACAGGCGAACTGTCCCCGACAGCTTCCATGATCATCATGGCCCCCAGTTGAAATCCTAACCGAAAGTTTTCGTAGGACATTGTATCGCTGATCGTATTATGGCAGGATACAAGTTCATCCAGGCGTCGTGCGCCGTCCTCGGAGAGGTGCTTCCTGATCCAACTCTCTTGGGTCGTGAACGCCTCCATAGCCGCCGCGAAAGCGGTGCCGTCCCGGAAGCCGCGGTCAGACGGATGCAGATTACCATGATACAGCTCACGGAGTACATCATAACCTCTCATACGAAGACGAGCTCCTGAAGAATGATCTCTTCCGCACGGTTTTTGATGTTATTCATCCTGCGGACCCATTCCATTTGGTCCGCCGCTTTGAGCTGCTCTGTGATGCCCTCCTGTTTGGCCATGGCCGGTATAAGAGTATCCAGGCGCTCACGGCAGGCGGCGTCGATGTCCGCAATATGCTTTGCCAGCGTTTCATTGGTCAGCATGATGGTGAACAGCGTTCGACGGTGTTCTTTCAGGTATCTGTGCCGCATACGCCCATACTTCCCAACATGATAATCAGTGGTATCTGACAGGACCAGGTCGGGGATGAGAAAGTCACCCTCCTGATGGTATGTACCGCCCATTTGTTCGAATAACGATTCCATTGATGGCTCCTTTCTGTGTGTCGATTTGGCTTGCAGTTTGAGGACTGCTCCTTCTGCTCCTTTCCTCACAACTGCTTTTCAAATCGTCACAAATGAGCCGCAGTCATGATGTAATGCGAGGGTGAAACCCTCCTTTATAAATTACATCATGATTCGATATGGAGTTGCTCTCGCCGTCTAAGGAATCCTCTCTGGACTTGTCATTTTGGTGGAGAGCAAAAACACCCAAAAACAGCGGAAAAGCATTGCTACATGACCCCAAAAC
>CANQMW010000029.1 GCA_947625045.1 uncultured Oscillospiraceae bacterium | reverse complement strand
AGGATACTCCGGACTTTTGTCTCAACGAGTCGGAGGAACTCCAGGAACTGCTTGCAAAAAATGGCATCAGCCTTCAGCCTGGCAGTCTTGTCGAGTTCTACGGAGACTATGAAGGCTATTATGTGTGGACTGGATTAAAGTTTGAATCAATGGATCATGAGCAATATGCGGTGTATGCTCTGACAGATGAAGAACTCTGCAACATACTGAGAGGCAGAGGGTACTGCGTCTGCAAAGATTCGAGTACATCCGAGAAGTAAGTGTAACGGCGAGCAACATGCTCAAAAGAAGGGCGCTGATTAGTTCAGCGCCCTCATTCTATTTTGGAGGTAAATAAGATGGATAAAAGATTGCAAGAGATAGCGGAAAACTTCGACAAAATGAAAATTGGTCTGGATGATACGTTCAAATTCCACTGCACAGAATGCGGGAAGTGCTGCACGCAGCGGGAGGATATTATGCTGACCCCTCGCGACGTATACAGCATGGCCAAGGAACTGCAGATGACGCCGAACGACATGATCCGGGAATACTGCGAGGTGTATATCGGCCATGATTCCCGTTTTCCCATCGTGCGGATCCTTCCTCGCAGGACCATACGGCGCTGCCCGTTTTTGAAGGACAGGAAGTGTTCGATACATAAGGCAAAGCCAACTGTGTGTGCCATGTTCCCTATAGGCAGGGCCATTAAGGCTGAGTCGGGCCAACTTGATATTGAAAACCTTAAAGAGAATGGAATTCAGTATATCCTGCAGCCGATAACCTGCGGGGACGATTCTGAGACCTTCACAGTGAGGCAGTATCTTGAGATGTTTGGGCTCCCCGTAGATGACCCGTTCTTCTTTGAGTGGCAGTCGCTTCTTTGTTCTGTAAGTGTCTTTGCTAGAGAAGCTGAGAAGAAAGTGTCGGAGAAGACGATGCAGTTGGTTTGGAATACCGTGTTCGTCTGCGCCTACGTTTCTTATGACATGGATCAGCAATTTATGCCTCAGTTTATGAAGAATAAAGAAGACCTCATGCATGCCATCGATATAATTCGGCAGACAATGCCCACAAAAAGATAAGGAGGATAATAGAGATGGAAAACATTAAAGATTACATTTTGCCGGATATGTCGGCTGAAGAGCGCGCAACAGAAATACCAAAGAAAGTACCATCCACGGAGTATTCCATCGTTTTCGCATCGGGACCTGATTTCGCAGTGCGACGGAAAACAAAGGTCGCGAGCAAGGTCCTGGTGTTCCTGGTGAGCCAGTCCCAATATTATTTCAAGGACGAGAAGACCGAAGAGGTCAAGCGGTTTTCACCCGGCGAGTATGCCCGCTTTATGACAGATGCCCCGGAATGCATCATGCTGACCGACGAAAACGGCAGCTCCTGTAACTGGCTGAGGTCTCTGCCCAGAGGCAAGGCATTTGGAGAGCGGTTGGAAGAAATGATCGAACGGTTTAACCGTGATGAGGATGCGCGTCTGGCGGCCACCCGAAACTGGCTGCTTGCAAAGCGCATATCCGATCAACATGGAAATTTGGTCAAGAAAAACATTATAGCGAGTGAACCTGCCGTAAAGAAGGTGATTTCCGTCTGTATGGAATATGTACCTGAAGAGACGGTCAAAGAGGCATATTCAAATCTGGCTCTCTACGGATGGTGTTTGAGTGATAAGGTTGGCAGCCTTTTTAACAGCCTTCTGAAAACGTATACGTTCGGGAATACCCCGAGGTATGGGCAAGAACGTCAAACCGGATGCAGCGCGGATCTGCTGATAGATGCTTATGGGCTTTCTGGCCTTGAAGAGATCATTCGAGAGTATTTTCAGGTAGGAGTGTCATCGTTCCCGTCGTATGTCCCGCTATTCGCGTTGTTTCATGCGGGCGGTAGAATTGATAGGTATGGATACCTGAACATAGAAACTTTGCAGATTGCCAACAATGAAAAGCGCAAATTTAACCTTCGCGACTTCAAGCACTATCTGTGGTATCAATCAGTTTATCAGGGATATGCCGACGATATCAACAATTTTGTACAGTCGTGGTCTGATTGCCTTGGGATGCAGGAAACGATCTACGGAAAGATCAAAGAGAAGTATCCGGATAACCTGGCATCGTGCGAAAAAAAGCTCTCCTACAAGTTCTCTCAGATCAAGCAGGAGATAGATGAAAAGAAGTGGAACGGGATGGTCAAGTGCATGGAGCTGCTGGAGTATAAGGGCAGAAAGTATTCTATCATTTGCCCCAAAACGGCGGCAGATGTGGTCGATGAGGCCCAGCAGCAGTCCAACTGCCTAGCCAGTTATGTCAGTAAGATCATAAACGGCGAATGCATGGTCCTGTTTTGCAGGCGGACCGATGAGCCTGAGCGCTCTCTCGTCACGATTGAGATACTGGCGAACGGCGCTCTTGGTCAGGTCAAAGCCCGATTCAACCGTGCCCCGGATCCTGAAGTAAGAGACTTCATCGATCGGTGGTACTACAACACTGTTTTGTCTTCTGGCCTTTGGCCGCAGGCAGCATAACAAGGAGGTGACATTGATGCGTGAAGAATATAACGCGAATCAGATCATACGAAAAGATGCCCGCGGGTGTTTTGTGGAGAGCCTGAACGACTCCTTTGCGATTGGGAAGATCCATCTGGCGTTCTCCAGCTACGACACATCCCGGCCGGCGGGCAAGCGGCAGACGAACAACGTCCACATCTACATATCAGCGGATGAGTTTCTGGAGCTTTGTCGAAAGCTGAACTGCGGGGAACTGCAGTATATGCTGAAGAGCAAAAAAGCGAGTAAGGATAAAGAGCCCATGTTCCAGCAGCTGGGCGGTACCAGTGCTGATAAGCTCAAGAAAATCGGTCGGGAGAGAGCAGACGGAAAGAGCCTTTCCAGAACGATGAAGTTGCTCTGTGGCGACCGTTCTGACTTTCTTCTGGTCGCAGAAAGCGGCCCGGGAGAGGAGAGTGCCACAGGCCTGATCACTCCCAAGTTCGGGAAAAACCCGGAAAATCATGTAGCTGTAAGCATGTCATTTGAAGCGTTCAGTGAATTGCTGCTTCTTACACAGGCACATTTTAATGCCTGGCTGGGAGCGTGGTATGCGCGGGGTATGTCTGAACGCCCGGCGAAGAAAGCTTCGGAACCCAAGCAGCCGCAAGGGATCGAGCAATTGCCCCCTTCGGATCACGAAGAACAGTGGTTCTAGTCGAATCACAGGGGTGAAAACGAAATGGCACAAAAATGGCACAGTTTTGCCGATGACATGTAAATTCAAACATGTTACAGTTATACCATGCAATAGTGGGTCCTTTCCGGGGCCCACTTTTTATTATGATTAGGAGGATGAACTAATGAAGAAAACAGAGTGCAGCGAAAAGCGATGCCCGTATAAGGCTGGCGAGATACCTGAACGGCCGAACCGAAAATGCGCCAGATGTAGAGTGGCTCGGGAGCCGGCCCGCAGGAAGGATCGCGCAAAACATCTCGGATGTGATTATACCGAGGCAAGCCTCGAACAGAAGAAGGCTCCTGGAAAGCCTGCGCCCAAGAGCAAAGCGGCAAAGCAGAAGACGGGGAAGAAGCGCACAAATCCTTCCCGCACGACACAGAACCGTACATCCAGGCCTCGCCGGAACAGGTATTTTGAAGGGTACGATGGATACTACGAAGACGCTATTCCTGTGGACAATGGAGGGACCCGCCAGGGGGTGGACGTGAACTTGGTGAAGAAGGTGTCTGCCCTTGTCGCCGGTGTGTTGTTCGTTGTTGGCGCCTGTGTGAGCATCATGTATTTCCTGTGAACGGATATGGGAAAGGAGACGATTTTGCGATGAAGAAGGACCGACTGGGGAAGAAAATGGCGAAGGTGCCCGGGGTGTTGGAGGAGCAGATATGGATACGCTTCGGCCTTGGAGTCGTTATGAGTGTCGTAGGGATCGTTCTGCTCTTCGGTGCGGGACAGTACATCGGCTTGCCTTGGTTTCTGATAGCGGCCTATCTGATAGGCAGTAGCACACTGCTGGCCATCAACTGCATTTCCGGGAAGATCACGACCATTGTAGGAGTCTGTAGAGGGGTGGAAACGGCAGGCCTGAGGAGAAGACCGATGGCGGCGGTGATCGTCGTTGACGGTTCTCCTGTCCGGATACAGCTGCACCAGCGGCGAAGTCCCATCCGGGAAGGGGACACGGTGGTTGTCTATGCGTCGGATAGGACGCCCATCTATAAAAAAGGTGGGATCGATTATCTTTGTGCTTCCTATGCGATTGAAGTCATCGGAGGCGTCCAGTGACCGATGCAGGCGTAGTCCTGTCGCAAAAGGAGACGCTCTCATGAAGTATACAGGGATTGACATACCCTATTAAATAGGGTATTATGATAGTGGGTGGTGAGATGATTGACGCGAGCATTTGTTGAGTTGCCGTCATTTCAGAAAGCTTGGAAAGAGCTTGAATTGACGGATAAGGACCTGCGCAGGCTGCAGGAGGAGTTGCTTTCGGATCCACTGGTCGGAAAAGTGATGCAAGGGACGGGCGGAGTACGCAAAATGCGCTTTGCCCTTGAGGATCGAGGTAAAAGTGGGAGTGTGCGTGTCATTTATGTGGACTTCTTGGTATATGAAAAGTTGTATCTTCTGACCGCATATTCTAAAAATGAGAAGGACAATCTGACACAGGCGGAGCGAAACGAGCTGAAGAAGCTGGTGGAGATCCTTGAAGCTGAACTGAACAGGGGGTTATGAACATGAGTGTTTATGAACAGATCAAATCTGGGCTGGAAGAAGCCATAGCCTTTGAGCGTGGCACTCTGAAGGCGGACGTCCGCAAACTGTCGGTGGAACCTGTTGCCCACTATGATCCTGCGGAGATCAAATCCATTCGGAACAATACCGGATTCTCGCAGGCAGTCTTTGCTCAGTATATGGGTGTCAGTGTAAAGACTGTGGAGGCTTGGGAGGCTGGACGCAATCACCCGGAGGGTGCTGCCTGCCGTCTGCTGGCCATGACGAAGGCCGACCCTCAGTTTCCCATCAAGGCCGGGATCGTGAGCCAGTAATCTGTGCGATCAGCGGGTGTTAAGTTCAATTTGGGTCTTGCGGGTTCCCGTTGACTTCTGCCGGAGCCCTGTGGTATAATTCTAATGTAAGTTTCCGGGTATCCAAGCTGGATCAATAGTAACCGAGTTACAAAGTGTCAATTAGCACATTCGTGCTGGTTGGCACTTTTTTATTTTCCGGTTTCCTCCCGCTCGCACGGCGGGTAGAAATAAATACTGTTGCAGGCAGATCCTGCAGAAAGGAGAATCACCATGATAAAGGTAGTTGCAACCAACGCAGTCGTATCGAAAGGGTACGACAACAGCCCGGCACTGAAGTTCGGAGAGAAAGGAGACTCTGTTCGGTTCCGGATCGGCAAGAAGCTGTACGACCCGAAGGCGAAGGACAATGCTCGCTGGATGAACATTTCCGTCAAGGCCTTCGGCGCCATCTGTGAGCGCATCAAGAAGATGAAGCTCAATGAGGGCTCGTACATCAACTTCACCGGCCGGCTGGACGAGGATGTTTGGACCGATACTGACACCGGAGAGGTGAAGAAGGCTATGGTCATCGTTCTGGACGACGTGGAATATGCCGGCGGAGGGAAGAAGGACCAGAAGAAGGAAGAGGATGCTTCTGCCCAGGAGGGCGAGGCTTCTCCGGAAGCCCAGGCCCCTGAGGCCAGCGGCAACTTTACCGGCTTCCAGCCCTATGACGGAGGCTCGTTCTTCGACAGCTGACGCATCCACAATGAAAACGGGCGCAACGAAGGCGCACATATGGCCGAGAGGTCTGCATGTGCGCCTTTTTTGCGCGTATTAAGGAGGTGAAACCATGAAAAACAAGGCTTTTAGGGACATGTCAGTTCAAGAGAAAAGAGAAAAACTGCGGACGGTGCTTTGCGCCAGGACCGGTTGCTTACTCAGGGAAAAGGAACTGGACGCTATCATCCGACACACTCGTTTGTACAAGCAGTACAGCATTCTCGTTTATCATAACACCAGAGATATGCTCGATAGTATCATTGCGAGCGCCAGCTATAAAGCTCAGTTTCTTGTTGGCAGCGAAGCGGTGAAAAGAGAAGGACTGGAAGACCAGCTTGCTGCTGCGGACAGCGAGAACAAGGCGATCAGCATGATTGCCAAGTGTTCGGATAGTGAACGACGGTTCATCTTCATCTATATCCCTCGGGGTAGAAAGGAAGCGTTTCACAGTGAACACAAAACAGAGAAAGCAGTCGCACGTTTGTGATGCCCTGGAGATTTTAGTAGCGCTGGTCCTGCTGGTGTTCATCAACAGACTGTGGCCCATACTGCTGCTGGTCATCCTTGGTGTCTTTGTGGCAGCGCTTCGTCTTGCATTCCTGCCTTGCCGGGAGGATGAGGCGGAGTCGCGTCCACGAGAGCAGCGAAGGAAAGCTGAACAGAGCGGTCCAGATCAGCGTTATGCGGCTATGGTCCAGCAGATCGACAGGCTAGTCCAGAATGACTATTCCGGTGCCAGGTGGGTCTGGGAATCGCCCCGGGCCAGAGAACACATAGAGGCAGGGGAAAACGTGTATATCCTCTTGGACCATGCCGGAGGTTTTCGGAAGGCTGAGGTCCAGATCCGGGATATGTGCGCCTTGTCGCTCAAATACGAGACGGAAGAATCGGTCAGAGAAGGACAGGGTAATACTTCTCAACCGAATTTTGCGGAAGAGAATGAGTCTGCTCAGCCTGAGGTTGAACCGATCCAAGAGGATTACAGCCTGCTTGCCTTCGAGTGGGTGGAGTCAAACATCATCGACTGCAACAGACGGTGCAACGACGCGATCGGCCATGGTGTCGCTGATGTCATGCTCACCGCAGAGGAGCTTCCCGGGAAAGAGAGTTGGGAGGACATCTGCGAGCAGCTGAAGCGAGAAGGGCTGCGCGACGTGGAGACCACGCCGTCAGGGATAAGGATACATCTTATGAAATAAAGAGGAGTAGATATGAGCACTTCCATGAACAACCTTTTCAATTATGCCCGAAGTCTTCCTTCACCATTCGATACGCTGACCAACAAGAGGGTGAAGGTATCGTCCAAGTATGGGAACGGGACCGAGTCTACGCTTTGCGCGACAGTGATCAAAGCAGTGAATGCCGTGTGCGCGATGCAGAACGGCTCCGGCCTGGGCGCCGTGGGCACGATCGACGACCGTTCCGTGGCCGAG
Source organism: uncultured Oscillospiraceae bacterium (assembly GCA_947625045.1). Taxonomy (GTDB): domain Bacteria; phylum Bacillota; class Clostridia; order Oscillospirales; family Oscillospiraceae; genus CAJOIG01. The sequence goes on along the minus strand of CANQMW010000029.1, from coordinate 21,445 downwards.
TACAAATCCTCCATGGGCCCGGATGCCTATCATCTGGTCGTCTATGACAGCAATACCGGTTCTGTTATGGCGAGTATATATGACGCCTGTACCGAGGTGATTGAGAGCTACACGCTCCTGCCGTCGAAGATGGACGGCGCGGCGGTCTTTCTCGCCTTGATGCCGTTCTTGATGCTGGACGATGAGTTCAAGGAGAAGTACGAGGACTACTACGACGAATATACCAAAGGGTTTCCTGATTTCAAAAAAGCGACCGAGAGCATGGCCTACCTTTGCGATAACACCTATCGCCGGATAAAGGATGATGCCTGTGCGGCCCATGTCAAGGTGGCGGTGGATAAGTCCGGCAATCTTCTCCGCGTCTCTGAAGCGCAGCTGGATTCCGGGGCATTCACGCCGACATCTGTTCTGGCAGGTGAGTTCCGGATCTTTGCGAAAACGGGGCCTTCTGTGATCAAGAAGGCGAACACCTTCATTGAGCACAAGGACTTCGTTGGTCAGTATGCCTTCCATAAACGTGCTTTTTCCGCGCTGGAGGAAAAGCTGATCCCCAAGCTCCCGGAATGGTACGTCATCCCGGAAGAGGTGGTGGATATCTGCCGGCACGCCCAGATTACAACAGGGCGTTCCACGCAGATGCGCAACTTCCTTCTGCGGGGGCCGGCCGGAACAGGAAAAACCATGGGGGCGAAGGCTATTGCGGCAGGTCTGCATCTGCCGTACATGAAGTACACATGCTCGGCAGGCACGGAAATCTTCGACTTCATCGGTCAGATCTTTCCCGACTCCGATAGTACATCCACAGGCAGCGCCCAGTTGGACCTGGAGCGGGAGCAGCTGAAAGCGATGGGCGGTATGAACTGTGCCAATGTGATGAAGCTGCTGGGCCTTCCGGATCTGGAGGATATGGACTATGACCCGGCGGGCGTCTATCAGGCGCTCACGGGCATGGAGAATCCTGAAGCGACCTCGCAAGAATGCATGTCCATCGTCATGGAGAAGGTCACTGAGAAAGTCAAAGCACTGTCCAAGCGGAGCGAAGACGCCAAAAGCGGTGGCCAGAGCTTCACCTATGTGGAGACCGATTTCATTAAGGCTCTGAAAAACGGCTATCTCATCGAGCTGCAGGAGCCCACTACGATCGTGCAGCCCGGCGTGCTGGTGGGCCTGAACTCCCTGCTGGAGCAAGAGGGTTCGATCACACTTCCGACAGGGGAGATCATAGAGCGGCATCCTGACACTGTCGTGGTCGTCACGACAAATGTCAGCTATGAAGGCTGCCGCGGCCTCAACCAGAGCGTGGTGGACCGTATGAGCCTGGTGCGCGATATCGAACTGCCGTCGCCGGAAGTGATGGTAGAACGGGCTATGAGCGTTACAGGCGCCACCGACGAGTATCAGGTATCCCAGATGGTGCAGGTGGTCAACGACATGGCGGACTATTGCCGGAAGAACAGTATCACCGATGGCGCTGTTGGTATGCGAAGCTTGTTGGACTGGATCGTGAGCACCGAGATCACAGGTGACCCGTATCGTTCGGCTCTCTATACGGTCATCAGTAAGGCGACCTCGGATGAGAACGACCGTGAGGCGCTCATCAGCGCCGTGCTGGAGCCTATTTTCTCTCCGATCCGTCGGAAGAAAGCATCTTGAAAAGGAAGGAGGAATTACCCTGAATGGCACGGGTGAATCACAAAAGAGTCAAGCAGCTTCTCAATGAGAAGCGCAGCAAGATCACGGACCGCCAGTTTTTCACGTCCCGAATTCTCGCGGGGCATTTTGAAGATATGGCAGTAGCGCAGACCCGGCGGTATCATTACAACCGCCGGGTCCGCGTGAATATCATCTGGAACCCCAAATATGGACAGGTGGCAGGAACGGACAATCAGTGTATCTGTATCAATGCCGGGCATAAGATCGTCACATCTGTGCGCGGCAGGGAGGATCGATATTGGACTGTCGCGGGCCTCTTTGCCCATGAGCTGGGGCATGTCCTCTACACAGATTTTCTGGCAGCCCAGACCTACGCCAATAACCTGGATAGGTATCGCTGGTATCCGGCGGCGCCGATCCTGAAGACGGTCAAGGACCGGGCCAATGAAGCTGCGTTGTGGGATTATGCCAAAGCATCCCAAGACAATCTGCTGATGCTCCAGATCGTTGCCCATCACATCTTGAATGTCCTGGAGGATGGGTATATCGAAAACCGCATACTGAACAACTTCCCGGGAACCTTGGGCTACGCGCTGGAGACCCTTCGGGCATCACAGATGAAACAGATGCCCACGGTGACCGAACTGATCGAAATGGAAGAAACCGAGGATCAACCCATATTTTACAGCATCCTACAGCTCATGCTCAGCTATGCGAAGTATGGGATGATCATGTACGGCGACGAGCCCAAGACGGATGAACGGGTCCAGGTGGTTTTCAGCCTGATCCATGACATTGACCGCGCCCTGCTTACCCGCGACGCTCGCGAGAGGCTCGATGTTGCCAATGTCATTCTGGTGCGTTGCTGGGAGTATATCCAGCCGTACCTGGAGGTGATGAAGGAGCAGCAAAAGGCAGCGGCTGCGGCCGGGTCATCTGCTGAGTTAAGCGAGATGCTGAAAGGCGCGCTGAGCAAGATCGCTGGCGCTACTGAAATTGGAGAAGGGTCATCTACTCCTGTCCCAGACGCAGGCGGCGAGGAGGTCTCGGCAACCGCAACTGCCCGCAAGCAGACCAAGGAGGACGCCAAGGAGTCATCTGCAGAGGTCGCTGGTGCGGGCGACGCTGAGGCCAGCCCGGAGACAGAGGATCCCAAACCCGAGGAAAAGAGCAGTGAAGGCGGTGAGTCTGACGGCGCTGGAGCCGAGGGTGGATCGGTTTCTGGAAACATTTCAACTGACGGTGAATCTGGTGAGCGCCGAGGTGCTTCCGAAACTGAAGAAGGCCGTATTCCGTTGCAGCAGACGGATCACGTCAGCGCCCCGGAAGGTGGTACAACAGAGCGAAATGATGACTATGCACCCGACCCCTATGAGGGGGCGGCCGCAGACATTGACCGGCTCTTGGACAAGATGGCAGAGCGTGCTGCCTGTGAGCAGTTGGAAAATGAACGCCTGCAAGAACTGAACGAAGCCGCCCAGAACATCTCCTATGGGGATATCCACAGCGGCGTCAGCATCGTCGTGAACCGCATGGCGAACGTGGACGAAAGCTACATAGAGCAGTATGAGAGCATTGCTCCGTCGCTGCTGACCATCTCCAAACAGCTTCAAAGGAGCCTGGTTCGCCAGCTCCAGGACAGCCGCCGTGGAGGAAAACAGACAGGGCTTTTGTTCGGCAGACGTCTGGACTCCCACTCACTACACCGCAATGACGGCAAGGTCTTCTATAAAAATGCACTCCCGCAGGAGGTCCCGCAGTTGGCAGTGGCCTTGCTGTTGGATGAGTCCGGGTCTATGTGCTCCTGCGATCGATGCACCTATGCCAGGGCCTCAGCCATTATCCTGTATGACTTTTGCCACAGCCTGGACATCCCCGTGATGGTCTATGGCCACAGCACTGAAGGAGCATCTGTCGCGCTGTACTCCTATGCGGAGTTTGACAGCATCGACAACGATGACCGATACCGGATGATGGATGTATCCGCGAGGGGAAACAACCGTGACGGCGCTGCCTTGCGGTTTGTTGCTGAGCAGCTGAGCAAGCGGAGCGAGGACGTCAAGCTGCTGATCCTGGTGTCAGACGGCCAGCCGGCAGATTATGGTTATCATGGCACTGCCGCCGAAGAGGACCTGCGCGGCATCCGGAAGGAATACCAGCGCAAGGGCATCCTGTTCGTGGCAGCGGCTATAGGCGATGATAAACCCAGCATCGAGCGGATCTACGGCGACTCGTTCCTTGACATCACGGACCTGGCTCAGCTGCCCTCCAAACTGACCGCAGTTGTAAAGCGTCACATCCATATCTGAGCGAACTTCGGCTGGTTACCCATTTGTAGAGTTACTAAATCATAACGATGGGCAGCCGGCTACGGCTGCCCATGTGCAAATTGCAGAAAGGATAATATATGCATTACGCAACATTGGCGACCGTTGAGATCCCTCATATTAAAGAAGAAGAGGAACTGAATGTGATTATCACAGTTGCAGAAAATACGCTTGAAGCGCAGAGTGATAGTGATTTCATGAAAGAGTACTTTCTGGGAAGGATCCAATCCCTGCGAACGAGTTTCTCGCGTGCGGTCAGTAAAGCAGTGGACGAGGTCATGGATCCGTTTTGTGAAAACACAGAGGATCCCAGATACCTTGAATTTGAAGATTATACCGACGCGGTCGAAGATTCGTATAATTCAGATACCCGCACATGTGTCCGCCTTCCTGAAGGAAGAGTTATACTTGCGGGATCGCATCAGTTCCGTTCCAAATACACTTTAGATGGCGGGATGATCCGTGAGCTTAATGCAGGCCGGCTTCACAGCCCAAAAAGAACGCATAAGGCAAAGAAACTGACGCTTCTGAGTGACTATCCTGTTCGGAAACTGTATCCGTCCATAAAGGACTACGCCGAAGAGGAGGGGTACTGTTGCAATGAGGACGAAACCAAGTTTGGATATATGATGAATCCTAATGGCCAATGGGATTGGTATTCTATCGGCGGACGCTGGTCAGATGTATTTCTGGTAAGCGACCAGTGCAAGGAATACTCTATCGGAGAGTGCGGCCGTGCGCCCAGAGAAGTGCCGGAAGGGTACATATGGGTGAGTGCAGCCCGCAAAAAAGATATCGAATGGGATGCCATGCGCTCCTGGCGTAAAGCGATGGCCGTTAGGGAATATGAGATGCTCAAAAGTGTATTTGAGACGAAAATAGTCCCGGACGGCACATACTGCCGCATTCTGGAAAATGGAGTTCGCAGCCCTTCGGGTCGTGAGTATCTGAGCGGGGAGACCGAGGAGGACTTTATTGCACGGTACGGCCTTGATGGCACCGATCCTCACTATCCTGACTGTTTCTACAACTACATTTCCGGCGGGGAATGGTTTTCTTCCTATGGTTATGCAGGCGGTGGGAAAGAAGGCGAAGAACGGAAAGAAGCCTGGCATGATGCTGTTGATCAGTACATTGCCAGCCTTCCAGACGACACGGTTCTGGTCGTTGTCGACTGTCACAGCTAAGAATAGGGGCGAAGAGAGAATGCAAATTGGTATCATAGTTCGTTTGCTGCCCATAACATGCATACCGAAAGGAGGTCCTATGAGTGTTGGCCATGACGGCTGTCTGTCCTGCCCGGTGCAGGCCTGTTCAGCCGATTATAGAGGTTCTCAGTGCAAATACCTTCGTTCGCAGGCGGGCGTGGATACTGACCCTTTGACTTGGGCAGAGAAGTTACGTACCATGTCTGCGGAGGATATAGCGGACTTTATCTGCAACTTTGCGGGCAAGTCCTGGTTCTGTGAGTATTCCTGCCCGTTGCATGAGAAGTGCAAAATCAAGGCACCTGCTGCCGAAAATGCCATGGTCGTGCTCCTCCGCACACCTGTAGCGCAGAGCAAGATCCCATTTCCAACCGAACACCTGAGCCGCCATCTCGTCCAACTGGTGGACTGTCCAGATGGCCCGGATTTGTGTTCGCGCTGCGGCGGCAGCTATGACTGTCCTTCCAGTCCCTTCCAACGCCACAAAAATTGAAGAGGAGAAGTATCAATGGCCATTTGTGGTTGCCCGGATGCCTGTGATTACTGGATTGACGGGAGAAACAAACGCTGGTATAATACAACTATGTAGTTTCTTGTTCAGCATATAGCTGACCACAGTATAGCAGAGTGACTGAAGTGCCATTTGCAGCATTGCAGATGGCACTTTTTTGTTTCTGTGCAAAAAAGCAACAAGACGGCAGTCCTTCGGGATCGCCGTCTTTTTATATATAAAAAAATATTAAAACACTACGAAAAAGGGGGAATAAACAATGACACTAGCGGACATAGACACACCGTTTGCTAGGAAGCGCGTGATCGAATACAGTAAGCGCAATAGCAACAAAGTAGTGAGGCACTGGGTAGACGTACAACACGTTATCGGATCCCTTTGGAAAACAAGGAGTTCTCCGAATGAGTACGGGGAGCAGGAGTTCAGCCTTTACCTGTTCTTCGACGAGAAGCTGGACGGAATTCGGGTTGCTTATCGAATGAAGCATCCCGAATACTATACGCCAGAAAAAATCGCGGATACGGTAAAGAGGTATGGCATTGACACCTATGAACATCTCATTGGGACCTATGACAGTTATGTGCAAAGCGACAAGCATATTGACCTCGCCACGATTGAGTATGTTCGACAGTATAACCAGGAAAAGGCCTCCTGTTATTTGGAGTATCGTCTGGCACGGTTGAAGCGCAAGGAATTGCAGCGGCAGGAAAAGCGGAAGGCCAAGCAGGAGGAAGAAGAACGGAAGAAACGGGCCGAGGAAGAGCGTCTGGCAGCCGAACGAGCAAAGTATCTTGGATGGGCGGATGCAATGAGCCCTATGCAGTTCGGAAGGATTTGCAAGATGCTGGAAAAACAAGTCCGGTTCAATGGCCGGGTAATGACAAAACGGGACTTCCTAGTGCAGAGTATTCAGAATGGCCTGGTTCCAAGAAAGAAAGAGAATGTCGTGACATGGTGGCGCGGTATGGAGAGTAAGCCGAAAACAGAGTATCGGCTGTACGATGCCAATGGGCGTTCATATTACAACATCAGCAAGACAGAATTCGATTTTGCCATATACGTGCAAGGAAGGATAGATAAAAATGAAAAAGACTCTGTATAGAACGGATGAACTGTTCCGCCTGATCGACAACAAACTGAAGGAGGAGGGGCTGCTCCCGGAAATCCTTGATTACGGGCTCCCGACGCATGAACCGCAGCCAGTAAAAACAATGTCATGGAATACCATCGGAAAAGTATCTTTCGGCTCCAGTGAAGGTATTTATCTTGATATCTGTCTGGAAGGAGATATGGGAGCCGGAACATATGAGCGCGTTGAATTGGGTACATATAAGACCTTGTTTGAAGATAAAGAGGCGTTTAATGCAATGTCCCTCTTAAACACGGAGTTTGTTTTCGCAATGCGGGACTTTGTTAACGCCCACATGGATGATTTAAATTGGGTCGGCTTTGACATCATTTTTTACAAAGGTGAGAAGCAGGCTATCAAGTATACCACGACCCGGGAACCAGCTTCAGCCAGGGAGTTCATCCAAGAGCGGGGAAAACGAGACGGTTTCGACCATGTTGTACTCATAAATAATGAAACGGGCAAGGAAGAAACCATCCAGATCGGTTCCCAATAATAACAATTGACCGAAACAGGCAATATACAACAAGTCGGTAGCCTCTTGAGGATACCGGCTTCTTTATCTCAAAAAAGAGAGAAAGGATAAATCAGATGATATTCAAAACTGGTAAGGTAGATTCCCGGGATAGAGATACCATTCGCACCATCGATTGTGAAGTGAACGGGCTAAAGATCGCAACCATTGATGAAGTGGTCTTGTCGGGATGGGACAGAGATTGCTATCCACATAGTGCATTTCGTTTGCAGGTGGTTGACATGCAAAGAAGTAGTAGTTACCGCCGCATGAATCAATGGTTCTTTACTAGCCATGGTTCCTATACCACACTATTTCAAGCAAAACGAGCCGCAGAACAATGGTATGATGAAAACCAAGCATCTTTCAGGCGTCATACCAAAGCCCCAGCATGCCTGCTGCCTGCGGATCCCAATAGCTCATTCTATCCAACGCCGTCAAGAATGGCGGGTATAATGCTGAGTAGAATTGACTGGAAACGAGTTACAACTATCCTCGAACCCTCTGCAGGTAAAGGAAATCTGGTTGACGCGATCATCAGCGCCTTGGAAGACAATGAACCGAAATGGTTGTATTATGACTATAGAATTCGTCGGGGCCTTCAAATGAGTAGTGAGTTATCCAAGTCAAAAGATATTGACGTGATCGAGATTGACGAGGACCTGCAGCAGATTCTGATAGGAAAGAGGCTCAATTTGGTCCATGACGACTTTTTGACATATTCGACCCGGAAAAACTACGACCTCATCATTATGAACCCTCCTTTTGAAGAGGGAGATAAACACCTATTAAAAGCTATTTCCATGATGGAAGATACCGGTGGTCAGATCGTGTGTTTGCTCAATGCGGAAACAATTCGAAACCAGTATACTAACGGCCGTTACCTGCTTGGGCAGAGACTGAAGGAACTTGATGCACGAATCGAGTTTTATTCAGATGCGTTTCGCCATTCTGAACGAGGGACAGATGTTGAGGTCGCTCTGGTAACGCTGGATATACCCTCAAAGCCATTTGAATCTCATATTTGGGATGCATTGAAGAAGGCTGGGCAGGAGCAGTATGAAAAAGAAGAGCCAACAGCCATCGTTTCAGGTGATTGGGTAGAGCAGATGGTGGCCCAGTATGACATGGAGGTGGACGCAGGTGTAGCACTTATTAAAGAGTACGGTGCATTAGTTCCATATATTGTGCCTGATAATAGTGATGGAAGCAGAGATAAGCCCGCGCTGATTCGTATATCCGTTGGTAAGGAAAAAGATATTTCCAAGGTTGACTCTGGAACGATCAACGAGTATCTGCGGTGTGCACGAAACAAATATTGGAGGATGCTTCTGGACAGGCCAGAGATCAACGGGAAGATGACATCAAAAATCAGTCGGCAGTATTATGCAAAATTGGATACATTAGGTACCTATGACTTTACGCTGTTCAACATACGCCGATTCATAATTGAGCTTAGTGCCCAATTGAACCAAGGTGTGGTTGATTCGATTCATTCGCTGTTTCATACGTTAAGTGAGAAACACTCGTGGTATCCGGAGAGTGAAAAGAATATCCATTATTACAATGGGTGGCGGACAAATGAGGCCCATAAGGTGGGAATGAAGGCAATCATCCCTGTGAACGGCTACGATACGAATTACGGCGGATGGAAAGAAACAAAAGAGATGGATGTTTACCGCATCAACTCAGGCATTCGTGATTTGGAAAAGGCGTTGACCTACTTGGATGGGGGCAAGCTTGGCATCTGTCATGTAGATGTCAGGAGTGCAGTAGAACATGCGAAGAATATGGGGAAGACAACGGTTTCGTTCACATACTTCGCAGCAACTTTCTACAAAAAAGGCACATGTCACATCAAATTCTATCCTGAGACTAAGCCATTGATCGATCGTATGAACATCATGATTGGACGCGAAAAGGCTTGGCTGCCTCCTTGTTACGGGAAAGTGTCTTATGAAGCTATGGACGAGGAGTCCCAAGCGGTTGTGGATAGCTTTCAGACCAAAAAAGAATATGATGAAATATGTGCAGAACCGGACTACTACTTGTCTGGTACAGCGGGATTTCCGTCTTTGACGGCATGATTGTAGTGGAAGAAGACCAATCGGGAACATAAGAATTGTTTATGATTAGCGCTGTTATTTGAAACGGAGGTTTGCAAATGCAAAGCATTGTATCTTATCCTGACAGAGGTGTTGGGGGAAAAAGCAGTTATCGGGGGAATTGCAGTCCCCGGCTGATCAACGACCTGATCGATCAGTTCAGTATTCAAGACATTTCCGACTACATGTGCGGTTCGGGAACTACAGAGGATGTGGCCCGCCAGCGCGGCATCACCAGCCATTGTTACGACCTGAACCGGGGGTTCGATTTGCTGACGATGGATATCCCTGAGCGCAATCAGTTCATCTTTTGGCATCCGCCCTACGGAGACATGGTCGTGTATGCCGGATCCCAGTATTCTGCTGAAGAGATCAAGGAAAAGTACGGCATAGACGCGCTGAAGTCGGACCTTTCCCACATGAAAGATTGGGGAAGGTTTGTCGAGGCGATGAATTATTGCATGATAAAACAGTTCGCCAGCTTGGAGCCCGGCGGCCGGATCGCGGTGCTTATGGGCGATATGAAGAGAAAAGGAAAGCTCTATTCTATGCTGTTCGATATCGTGAAGCCTGGAACGATGGAGAACATAGTCATAAAGGCCCAGCATAACTGCTGGAGCGATACAAGGACATACAGCGGAAAATTCATTCCCATCGTCCATGAGTATCTGCTCATATGCCGGAAGGATGAGCCGTTGCTGGTCCCGCTGCGGATGACTGTTTCCACGCAGTCCGATATCAGGGATCTAAAGGCGCCTACATGGAAGGATGTCCTAGTTTCTGTTTTGAGGACCATGAATGGGCCAGCTACGCTTAACGATCTATACCACGCTATAGAAGGTCACAAAAAGGCAGAAAATGCGAAGTTCTGGAGGGGAAAGGTAAGGCAGACGCTGTATGTGTATCCCAATGTGTTCAGCTCCGATAAGTGTGGCGCATGGAAACTCGCGGCATAAGAGAGTGAGATTGGAATGCGGCGCAAAGCCCCATACCGGTAAATAAAGGCAGTAGGTATCGGACCTGAACAGTAAGATGCCTTCTCATTTCTGGATTGACGCGAGAGGCAAACTCTGGTATAATCACTATATAAAGTTTCTTGTTCAGTGTATCACTGAGCACAGTATATCAGAGTGACCGAAGTGCCATTTGCAGCAATGCAGATGGCACTTTTTTGTTTCTTGGCTAATAATGCAACAAGACGGCAGTCCTTCGGGATCGCCGTCTTTTTATATATAAATCCAGATAAATGTCAATCCGAAATGAGAAAGGAGAAAAAACATGAACAACACATGTCTGGACAGCTATAGCACTACGTTCAGCGACAGGCAGGCCATGCAGAGCTATCACAAGGGGCTGACGAAAGAAAGTCGGTGGCAGCACTGCAAAGTGAACGAGCTGCATGTGGAGCCGCTGGACGAGGCGTCCCCGCTCTACTTCTCTCCCGAGGCGTTTGCCTCGGGGACCAGTACCGATGCAGTCGAGGATACCGCGAAGAACCTCGGCCTGGCGATCCTGGTAAATGGAGGATTGTATCCCGTCCGAACGACGGCATACAAAAGCCTCCTTGACCGTGCAAAGATCAGCGGCAACGCCCTTACGAAGCTCAAGCGGCCGGTGCTGGCGGAGGTGCTGAACGAGTGCCTCAACATCTATTCCAGTGAGGCCCTGGTGCTCATTCGGGACGAAAAGGTGTCCGCCGTTCATTCCGGGGATATGACGGACTATTCCGTTCTTCCCATCGATGAATTGTTGGACATCCTCGGAAAGAAGCTCGACGAGCGCTTTCCCGGAAACATCTTTGAGAGAGGGTATACAGACCATGCTATCACCAGCGCGTCTTGGAGGATGCCGGCGCAGAAGGAAGATCTACTGGGAACCTACGCAGCCCTTCTGAAGGCCCAGGGTAAAACCAAGACGGCAGATAAGCTCGTCCCCGGTGTGCGGTTCACCACCTCAGACACCGGCGTGGCGTCTGCAAAGGTGTCAGCGCTGCTTGTGGGAGGACAGTATCCGATCCACATCGGCAGCTGCATCGCGGTAGACCACCGGCATCAGACCAAGGTTGCCGACTTTGACGCGGCACTGGATCAGCTGTTTGCCCAGTTTACCACCAGCGTGGAGAATCTGCAGGCGCTGCTGGAGATCGAGTTGGACTATCCGGTAAATGCCATGACCCGCGTATGCAAAAAGCTGAGTATGCCCAAAAAGGCAGCCGTCGAAGCGATCTCTATGTATGAGATGGCCAATGGCGGCGGACGGGCGACAGCTCATGACGTATTCATGGCGATGCAGGAGATCCCGTTCATCATGAAGACGGACGGAGCCCCGGAGAGCAAGCTGATCACCCTTCAGGAGACCATGGCCCGGGCTCTTACGCTCAGGTGGAGCGACTACGACCTCGCGAAGGCGGTGGAGTACTGATGTCAGCGCCCATCATTCTCTGCGATACCGCAGGCATGACCAATGAGCGATGGCTCGAGTGCCGCGCTCACGGTCCGAAGGGCGATATCGAGTACACCGTCGGCGGGAGTGATGTCGCCGTAATCTTTGGTGTGTCCCCCTGGACAACACCGCTAGAGCTCTGGATGATCAAGAAGGGCAGAGCAAAGCCGGCACCGAAGGCAAATGCCGGGCAGCTGGAGATGGGCCATCTTCTTGAGCCCATTGCCGCGCATTGGTATCAGTCGATCACGGGGAACACGGTCACCGATGACACTTATTTGTACCAGCACGCAGATCATCCATATGCGCTTGCGAACTTCGACCGCCGGTTCATCCGAAAGGCGGACGGCGAGCCGGGGATCCTGGAGTGCAAGAGCTGCAGTTTCCACAAGGCGGGCGAATGGGCTGATGAGGCGTATCCTCTGTATTACGAGTTGCAGCTGCGGTATTATCTCGCGGTCGCAGACGTGAACATCGGGGCGTTCGCAACCCTTTGGGGAAACAACCCGGACAATGACTTTGCCTGTCCCTCCCTGGAGCGGGACCCGGTAAAGGAGGACATGATCTTCGAACGGCTGGATGAATGGATCTGGAGCCTGAAGAATGATAAGCCCCCTACGATGTCAGGGATCAAGCCGGCGCTGGCGCTGGAATCCCTCGCAAAGATCTATGGCGCGAGCAATCCGGCCTTGCCAACAGTGGAGTTGCCCAAGAAATATGAAAGGACCCTGCGCAGGATAATCACCCTGCAAGGGGAAGTAGCGGAACACAACGCAGAACTCAAAAGACTGAACGAGGAGGTGCAAGCACAGTCCGTGCGAATTGCGGAGCTGATGAAGGATCACGAGCATGGCGTTCTGGAAACGACCAAAGACCGCATCCTTATTGACTTCGTTACAAGAACAAGTAAGAGACCAGACTCAAAGCGGCTCAAAAAGGAGTACCCCAATATTTATGATGAGGTCCTGAAGGTGAGTGAGAGCAGGACCATAAAGGTCTCCGTTGAGTCTGCCTAGTAGAAAAGGAGATAGATATGAGCAAAGTAAACACCGGCGCATGGGAACAGGCGCTGGAGAAACAGTGTACGGGCGGCTGGACCAAGGGGGCGAAAGCCTATGTGTGTTCGCCGCTCAGCGCAAATAACCGGGAACAGCTCCACGCCAACATTCGCTCGGCGCGAGCATATATGTTTCTGGCCAACAGGGACCTGGGCTATGCCGCACGAGCGCCGCACGCTTATTTGCCGCTGCTGTTGAATGACAGTGTTCCGGTAGAGCGCGCCCTGGCCATCGACTTTGGCCTTCGGCTCTTGGAGCAGAGCGAGATCCTGCTCGTATGCGGCAGCCGTATCAGCTGTGGCATGGAAGGAGAGATTCGCCATGCTGCAAAGCTGAAAATGACGATACTTGCCTTTGACAAGACCGTTTACCTTGGCGCTCGGCGGATTGTGGCCGACTGTGGAGGAGACAAATACCTTGTCCGACTGGATGACCGATACCCGCAGTTCGTCAGGGAGTACCCCGATGGTATTTCACCTGACAGCGGGGAGGTGGCGTGATGCTCTGTCAATTTGAGCGGCTGGTCTATCCCCGGAATATCAGCAGCGCCGAAACAGGAAGCTATATGGTGGCCGTATACCGGCCCTGTGAGCGGGTCTTGGACGGCACCGGCCACTCCATCTCTCAGGTGAAGGCCGTCGGCTACTGTCTGCCCATTTCCCGGCACCTTCGGTATGACATGCAGGGGAAATGGACGCGCAGCACCAAGCACGGCGTCCAGTTCGAGATGGATTCCTACAAAGAGGTGATCATCCCGACAAAGGACGCGATCACGGCCTATCTGAGTTCAGGGCAGATCAAAGGTGTCGGCCCCAAATTGGCTGAGCGCATCTATGAGGCGTTCGGAAACGATACGCTGGATGTCCTCGATAAGGAGCCGGACAAGCTCATGACCATTCCTGGCATCAGCAGCGGCAGGTTCAAACGGATATGTGACTCCTATCTGGCCAACCGCAGGGCCCGGGATGTGGTGGCGTTTCTGTCACCACACGGGATCACCGCCAACCGGGCGGTGAAGCTCTACAAGGAATATGGTGAGAGGACACTTCAGATCGTGAAGGAGCACCCCTACCAGCTTTGCCAGATGGAAGGCATCGGTTTCCTGACAGCCGACCGTATCGCGGAGAGCATGGGCTTTGAAAGGCTGTCCACGGAGCGTGTGGATGAGGGGTTACTGTACACGCTGAAGGACGCGGAGAGCCGCGGCCATCTCTGTATGGAGAAGAGGGCGTTCATCAAAGCATGCCTGAAGCTGCTGGACACGCCCCTGTTGACGGAAGAGATGGCCGCAAACCGCGCAATGCGGCTGGTGCATGACGGCCGGCTGGTAACATATGAAGGATTTGTTTATAGGCGTGAGACCGCTTTGGCGGAGCAGCACCTGGCAAACACCATCATGAGCCGGAAGAACGCCTATCATCGGCAATCCTCTTTGTCTGACGACACCAAGTTCGACAAAAAGCTGAAGCAAGTAGAGGCCAGTCTGCATGTCAGGCTGGCCCCGGAGCAGCGACAGGCGATCCAGATGGCGCTTACAAACGGCATCTCCATCATAACCGGCGGCCCGGGCACTGGCAAGACCATGATCCAGAAGGCGATCCTGGACATCTATCAGGAAGAGAATCCCCGCAATAGGATCTGCTGCTGTGCTCCGACGGGACGCGCAGCCAGAAGAATGGAGGAGTCGACAGGCCATGCGGCGGCCACGGTGCATAAAGCCCTTGGCTTGCTTGCCGGCGACAACGGTTTCCATGGAGAGCCAAAGGAACTGAACGCTGACCTGGTGATCGTAGACGAGGTGTCCATGCTGGACATTTACCTGGCGGAGCATCTCTTTGACACCGTGAAGCCCGGGGCCCAGGTGGTTTTGGTCGGCGATGCTGACCAGCTTCCGTCCGTAGGACCGGGTGCGGTGCTCAAAGAGATCATCGCCAGCGAGTGTATCCCGGTGGCAAGGCTGGACAAGGTCTTCCGCCAGAATGAGGGGAGCAGGATCGCAATGAACGCGAAGCTGATCCGGCATGGCAACATGCACCTCGAATACGGAAACGATTTTGTCTTCATTGAGTCTGCTAGCATTCCGGATTCGGCTCAGGTGATTCAGGACGTCTACGAAAAAGAGACGGGTAAGTACGGCGTTGACAATGTGGCGCTGCTTACACCATACCGGCAGAAGACAGAGACCGGGGCTAACGCGCTCAACGCTGCGCTCCGGGATGTGATCAATCCTGCTTGCCCATTTTCTCAGGAAGTGGAATACGGAAAGCGTATCTTCCGGGAAGGGGACAAGGTCATGCAGGTCAAAAACCATGAGCATATCAGCAACGGAGATATCGGGTATATCACCAAGATCGTCACTGGCAGTGATGAGACCACGGTATTCGTTGACTTCGGCGAAGGCCGCGTTGCTGAATATGACTCCAGCGAGCTCGACCTGTTGGATCTGGGCTATGCATGCACGATCCATAAGTCCCAGGGCAGTGAATTCAAATCGGTCATCATCAACCTGCAGACAGCCCACTACATCATGCTGACCCGGCCGCTTCTGTATACCGCCATTACGCGGGGCAAGGAGCGGGTGACGATCGTCGGAGAGAGGAAAGCGCTCTGCATGGCGATAGGGAAGGTCGATACTGAAAAGCGGGGTACCTGCTTGGCGGCGAGACTGAAAAAACTAAATCTTTAAGGAGGAAACTATTATGGCGAGTATCCTTGACCATTATATCCAGAAGAGAGATGAGCTTCTGGAAAAAATGCCTTCCGACGAGAAGGCGGTAATCCATTTGATCATCCTGTCTGAACTGAATTACCGCATCGACGTTCTGCAGACGTGCAAGGCCTTTTGTGACCACGCGCCTGTGACGCAGGACCTCAGCATCATAAAGTGCCACTATCAGCAGATGGATGCCTACATTCGTTTCATGCAGTCTGAGCGAAAGTTCGGTTGGAAGACGGATGAAAATGGCAGCAAAAAGCGGGAGACCGCCGCTTCGTCTTTGACGCGAGTCGCGGATGACTATCGGCGGCAGTTCGCCAGCTTCAAAGTGTCTTCTGATCAGCAGTACAGGAAATGCGTCCAGAAGGTGATAAACACTGTATTGCCTGTCTGGACGCAGTACAGAGACACGTATGTCGAAATCAACATCAAGAACTGAGGAGGGTAGAAGATGAGCATAAGCAATTCGGATAACAAAACAGCTTCGATGGAGATGATCGGAAAGATCAACTTGGTCGAGGGATTCGACCCGGAGCCGTTCGCCGTTGAATACTCTGATCTGAACACTTCGGAGAAGCGCAAGCGGCTGCCTGTCATCTATCAGATGGCCTGGTTCCGTTTGAGGTATCCGGAAGGGAAGATCGCTGTCACGGTCGAGCAAGGGAAGGACTGCTTCGTGGCTACTGCTCGGGTGTATCCCAGTTATAAAGACTCGCCCGACAGCTTTTTGGCAGAGGCGACTGCGTCCCGCGGCTACTGCAAGGACAAACCCAGTGTATCCCCCCGTGAATGGGCTCAGACGGCCGCCGTGGGGATCGCGCTTCGGAATGCCGGCTTTGGGCTCCAGTTTGGCATGGCCGGCGAGGAAACCATGGATGATACCGTAGGAGAACTCATGAACGGCAATCTTGCCGAGGATGGAGATGCGGTGCCGACAGAGGTGCCGCTCGCTGAAACGGAGGAAAAAGGGACAGAGGCGCCTGTGTTGACGCTCGAACAGCAGTATGAAAAGGCAATAGAAGTAATCTGTCCTATAAATAAGTTCAAAGGTAAAACCCTTGGTGATGTTCTCGCGATGGATCCCGGTGCTTTGAAGTGGTTGGCGCAAAAATACACAAAGGATCCTAAGGTCCAGAAAGCGGCGCAAATCATCTGCGATTTTGCCGTAGAACAGCAGGCTTCGTGATTCAATTGAAAGAGGGGGACGGTTCCGAACCGTCCCCCAGGGGGAAATAGCATATGCAGTATATTCAGATGACCGACGTGGTCCATCTGCTCGGGCTTCCCGCACCGCCGCGAAATCGTAGTTCTTACTATATCAGATGCCCGTGCTGTGATACGGAACCGCAAAAGCAGCACTTGAACATCAACATCTCAAAGAATGTTTTCCGCTGCCCGCGGTGCGGCGTGTCAGGTGGTGTCTTTGATCTATACTCTCTCTATACAGGAACGCCGAGGGATGAAGTAAAGGACACCCTTTTAGAAAAGGTGGGGTCAAGCGGTGTCGTGACAACAGTAAGGGTAAAGCGTTCTGCAGCACCGACTGTGACCGAGTACCCCATGACAGATGTGGATACCCGTGATGCTACCTATTCAGCATTGCTGAAGAAACTATCTTTGGCGCCGGATCACAGAGAGAACCTGCTTCTGCGCGGCCTGAAGGATGACGAGATCGATGAACTTGGGTATAAGACAACGCCGGTGCTGGGGTATGCATCCATTGCTGCCCAGCTCCAGGCTGAGGGCTTGTATCTCTCGGGCGTGCCTGGTTTCTATAGAAGCGATAATGGCACATGGACATTCATCCATGAAAAGCGAGGGATACTCATCCCCGTCCGTGATGTTGACGGCAAGATACAGGGCCTCCAAATACGGCGGGATAATGTGGCGAAACGCAAGTTTAGGTGGGTGTCCAGCGCCGAAAAAAAGGACGGGTGCAAAGCTGAAGGATGGACGCACTTGGCCGGCGCAGTCAAAAGTGAGATCATCTTGACAGAAGGCCCTATGAAAGCGGATATCATCCACTTCCTCTCGGGGAATACGGTTTTGGCTGTCCCTGGCGTGAATACCCTGAAGCAACTGAAACTGACTCTGAGACGTCTGAAGGACTGTGGTTTGCAGCGGGTCAAAACAGCTTTTGATATGGATCTCTTGACAAATATCAATGTACAGAACGGATACAATAACCTTCTCAGACTACTGAATGATGAAGGGCTCCGTTACGGCACATATCTTTGGGATCCCCGTTATAAAGGCCTGGATGACTACATCTGGGAACACAGCTTGGAAAAGCATAGGTCAGAGTAATTGAAGGACGAGGCAACCTCTGCCTCGTCCTTTAGTTTATTTTTAATTCTCATTGAGCCTGAGCGAGCATCATCTGTGTTGCGGTAAGGGCTTCAATCATGTCCCGGTATCCTTCTTTATTACAAGATTGGCAGCTGTTCGGGGTTATAAGTTCGAGCGCGCTGGCGATGAGTTTTAGATCCTCGGGGAGAAGTTTATCATTCTCCAGGTTCAGATAAGCCCTTGAAAAGCTGTCACGAAGGGAAGAAGAAAGTTTCCGCCCCAAAATGTTGGTGCCTATAAGTGCACCAATCAGGTTCTTCTGTTCTACCGTATAGCACATATCCTTAATACTCCCTCTTTAAGCACTAGATGGAGTATAGCAGGTAACATAATTCTTGTAAAGGGAAAAGTTGAACAAAGAAAGAGGGGCTATTTTGTCGATGTGAGCATTAAGAAAGAAACATGGAAGAATCATGCAAATATTTCCAATATTCACCAGCATCTGATGAATTATGACTGGATTATTAGACCACGCGACGCAAAACGACACCCTTTTTGATTAATTTTATGTATAAAAGGGGTGAAAAGCCATTTTTTAAACAGTTGAAGGGAGAAAAAGTCAAATAAACCTGGGGCATATGAATATGCCTCGTTGCAGTTGGAGTTCATGCGCCCTGAGAAAGGGGTACATGCGTGGAACTTATCAAATCCCAAGATTTGGATGGTCAGCTCAGAGCCCGTTTCACTATCTGGCTTGAACAGTTAATGTATCACGCTCGCGTAAACTATCTGAAAAAGTATTATTCTTCGCCAGAGAGCGTGGGGTTATCACAGGTCCCTGAAGAACAGCTCGCAGAAGAAGATGACTATGATATGGATGATATCACAGAAGATGGGTTCGTTTTTGAAGAGGAACGGTTAGCACGGGCCTACAGTCGTCTTCCACTCATGAGAAAGCGCATTTTGACCTTGCTGTTTGTTGAACAGTTGGAACCCGCAGAGATCGCAGCACAGTTGCACTGCTCAGTACAAAACGTCTACAATCAGAAATATCGCGCAATCAAATCCCTGAAGGAGTGGTTGAGCGAGGAATAAGAGGTGAGACCATGCGTTGTCTGTAGTTGAACACAGTGGGTTCCGATCTACGTTGGAGAGGGCGATTGCAGGAGACCAGGATGCGCTGGGAGAGCTATTTATAATGTATGACCCGATAATTCGCAGGTACTCAATGCTGAACGGAAGAGAGGATGAAGACCTGAGGCAGTACATAATGATTCGGGTAGCGCTAAATATATCAAAGTTTAATATATAGCTGGCCGCGCTTTCTTGCGGCCAGCTTTTAATGAGCATAATTCAGGAAATGACAGAGCGACGAAGCTATTGCAACGCGGTTACTTTCATGCTATCATCCATCTCGATTGAATTGGCTAGGAAGTATGTCATGAAAAAGAAACTCATTTCAATAATAACTGTGGAACGTTCAGTTCGGCTTCTAGCAGTCGGCTAACATCTGGCGTGACTTTTTCTGGAATATGGCCTTATTCAGCTTTGCAATAGCGCAAAAATATGAATTGACCTCCAATGGATCGCCAGTTGAACTTTCATTCGCGTTTCTAACCATACACATCGTACAGAAATCTTTCTCCTTACATGTCATACACTTTGGAAAATCTTTTCGCCGGAGATTTCTCAAGTAATCCACTCGTTCAGAATTGTTCCAGATGTCTTCCAATGTTGAGGTGCTGATATCAGCTATAACATAATTCTGCCAACCGGGACAGGGATAAACCATTCCAGTTTCTGATATGCACAGTGATGTATGACAAACGCTGCAGATATAATCATCTGAACGAAGTTCCTTTTTCTTATTTTGTTCTTTTTTGAGATTTTCTATATAGCGTGGATCATCGGCGGCCATGTCTGCTATTATGTTGGATACGTCATCCGTCGACAATCTGCAAGACAAATTGTGCAGCTGATGATCATACTGACCGATGATTACAAAATCACTGTTAACATTTACATTGAGCTTCCTTCCCCAGTTTACAACATCCTTGTAACTGCTCAAATTCTGCTTCAAAATAGGGCAACTGATTTGGAGGGGGATATCGTTTTTAACTATTTCCAGTATGGCGGCTTCTGTTCTTTCAAAGCTGCCTTTATTTTGCGTGATCGTGTCATGTACTTCAGGGTCCATTGAGTACAAGGAAGTTTGGACACACAAGAGAGGGTTATTCTTCATCTCTTGAAGAATCTCTTTTGAAAGAAGTGTAAGATTACTTAAAACATTCACTGAGAAGTTGTACTCATTGCATTTCTTGATAAAGTCTAAGAAAGCAGGATGAGCCATCGGCTCTCCACCACTGATCGTGAGATGCAACACGTTCATTTTCCGCGCTTGTTCCAATATGTCGTAAAACATGCCCGGGGTCATTATTTCAATTTTCTTTTCATGCGGGATGTAACAGTGCAGGCACCGCTCATTACACTTCCCTATGATCTCCGTGTGTATGCTAAGTAATTGTGACCTGCCATGAAAATACGTATCGAAAAAGTCTTGAGTAGTATCAGCATCAGGTCTCTTTGCGGAAGCGTTGTGCTTATGAGGGTTACTATTATATGAAAAAGAAAGCTGATCGCGATTGCATTCGGCGATGCACTTTCCGGATGTGACAAAGCCATCTTTCTCAAGCATGGAGTAAAATTCAATGGCGTCTTCTGTTATTTCTGCAGCATCCACATTTGAATAGCGTTTGCAAATCTTCTTGACCAGTTCGTCAATAGATAGTGGCTCATAGTCTAAAACAGAGAAGAATACAGAGCCGCTTTGGGATAATACTTTATCGCCAAGAACACTGCCATCATCGTCAGCTGTTTTATATCCAAAGTTTCTGTTATCAGTTATATATCCGAAGTCACCGTAATCACGATACAAGATAGCTCTGTTTTTCTTATAATACATTTTGATTCTCCCAAAAAGAAACGACAATGTTATAGCCTAACACTGTCGTTTAAATAAATGGAGTTTTACCGGCCACCAGGACCAGGAGGATTGCAAGGCCTGCCACTCGGCTTGCTGTTGGGGCGGCATTCCGCCATCTGTACGGTGCTTTGAGCAACAATAACGGGTTTCTCGTACTTCATGCTAGTCATCTCCTTCCCTAACAGAATAATCGCAAAATGTAGTTTCTTGTTCCATGGTAAACTCCATATTTTGTATTTTAACACAGTTTTGTGCCCTTTGCAAGCCTTTTGTCGATTTTTCTTGGTTTGAATCATTTTAGGGTGAAGTTTCATTATGCCCAGAAAAATCGGAGAGTGCAACATGCGCTTTTTGAAACAGCTTACGGTAAATTTACTTAGTGTGGTGAACGGACAGAATACATAAGAATAACTATAAGTTTATATGATGTTTTGCGCCCGAGGGCTTTTTGAACTGCGACCCGTCAAGAGGACAATGAAAAAGGATAAGGATTTATCCCAGCCAGCAGGA
>CANQMW010000028.1 GCA_947625045.1 uncultured Oscillospiraceae bacterium | reverse complement strand
TCGACTTGCATGTGTTAGGCACGCCGCCAGCGTTCGTCCTGAGCCAGGATCAAACTCTCAATAAATCGTATCTAAACCGTTCCAAGGAACGGTCCAAACCGTTCATCGATCGCTATTACTAGCTCTCAAAGAAATTCATAGAGACCATTGCTGGTCTCTTTTAAGAACCCTCTTCTGGTGCTTATTTGCATAAGCTTGTTTGCATTGTTTAATTTACAAGGTACACGCGCGCCGCGGGCCTCCCCGCGAGGCGCTTTGCTAATATACCATCCAAAAATGCCGTTGTCAACACTTTTTTAAGGCTTTTTTAAAAATTTTTTCATGAAATCTTTTCCAGTTGACCATACTAACTGTATGTTGAATCGAAAAAGGAAAAATCCACAAGATGTAGACGCCCATCCCCGGCCCACGCCCGCATACGATATGCCTATAAGCCCGGAGAATACGGAGAAGCTCTATGAGGAGTGCGCGGACTTCGAGAGCCGGCGTGTCCGCGCGGGAGGGACAAATGTCCGCGTGTTCGCCTGCTGGCTGGACGGGGTGGTGTCCGGGGCGGACACGGCGGAGCAGGTATTGAAGCCCCTCACCGACCCGGCCCGGTTCGGCGCTGTGAAAACGGAGGCGGATGTCATAGGTCTCTTAGCCGCCGGCGGGGTGTACGGCCCCTCCATGAAGCGGCAGGACACCATGGACGATCTCGCAGACGCGCTCAGCTACGGCCACTGCGCGCTGGTGTTCGACGGCCAGGCCTATATGTTCCAGGTCAAGTCCGGCCAGCACCGCACCGTCCAGGAGCCCACGGTGGAGAAATCCATCAAGGGGGGCAAGGACGCCTTCGTGGAGGTGCTGCGGGTGAACACGGGCCTGGTCCGTTCCCGGCTGCACACCCCGGCGCTGAAGCTGGCCCAGACGACCATCGGGCGGAAGAGCCGGTCGCTGGCCGCGGTGCTGTGGCTGGAGGGGGTGGCGGCGCCGGATCTTCCATGCCGGCTCATGGAGCGGCTGGAGGCCTTGGACACGGACGGGGTCATATTGCCGGACACCCTGGAGAGCGCCATCGTGGACGACCCCCATTCCCCCTTTCCCCAGCTCATCCACACCGAGCGGCCGGACAAGCTGGCCCAGCTGCTCTTACAGGGCCGGGTGGGGGTGATCGTGGAGGGCATCCCCGTGGCCTTCGCGGCCCCGGCCTTTTTCGGGGAGTTCATGAAGACCACCGAGGACGCTGCCCAGCACTTCTGGGCCGCCTCCTTCATCCGGGCGCTGCGGTGGGTCAGCGTGGCGCTTACCCTGCTGCTGCCGGCGTTCTACGTGGCGGTGGCCACCTACCACCCGGAGATGCTGCCCACGAAGCTGCTGCTGTCTGTCATCGAGTCGAAAGAATCCGTGCCCTTTTCCACGTCCATGGAGATACTGGGGCTGCTCCTGAGCTTTGAGCTCCTGCAGGAGGCGGGGCTGCGGCTGCCCAACCCCGTGGGCCAGACGGTGAGCATCATCGGGGCGCTCATCGTGGGCCAGTCGGCGGTGGAGGCCAAGGTGGTCAGCCCCATCGCCGTCATCGTGGTGGCCCTGGCAGGCATCGCGGGCTACACCATGCCCAGCCAGGACATGGGCACGGCATTGCGCATCTTCCGGTTCCTGCTTGTGGTGGCCGCCGCCGCGGCGGGCATGTTCGGCATCATCATGGGCGCTGCTATGCTCCTGTGGCACCTGTGCTCTCTGGAGAGCTTTGGCCGGGCCTACATGACGCCGCTTACCGGGGGCCGGGGCGGGGACACCGGCGGCACCTTCACCCGCCATCCCCCCTGGCGGCACATTTACCGGGACCCCATCATCAACGGCGGTGATATCCGGAGGCGGAAATGAAGCGTTTGCTACTATTTATATATGTATGCCTCGCCCTGCCGGTGCTGACTGGCTGCGGGGCCACGCTGTCGGCGGACCGGCACGACGTGGAGAGGCTCCTGCTCATCCAGACCATGGGTCTGGACAGCGGGGACGGGCGCTTGGAGATGAGCGTCTCCTCCGGCCTGGGGCCGGAGGACCGGCCCTCCCTGGTCATGGCCGCCGGGGCGGCCTCCATCGAGGACGCCATTGCCCGGCTTCAGAACTACTCCCCGGAAAACCAGCTCTTTTACGCCCATGTACAATACCTGCTCCTGGGGGAGGACGCGGCCCGCGCGGAGCTTCAGCGGGTGATACAGTGGGTGGACCGGAGCCCCACATTGCGGATGGATACCGACATGCTGGTGGTGAAGGGTGCCGCCAAAGACGCGGTGGTAGGCTCATCCCAGCAGTCCACCGATATCACCCAGCGGCTGGCCTCCCTGAACAGGCAGGCCCGGTCCAATGGCTGGACCATGCACACCCTGCGGGAGGTGGCTGCGGCCATATCTCAGGGGGACGGGGCCCTGTGCATGGCGGTGAGCGCCCAGTCCACGGAGGACCGGGTGTTTTCCGAAGATCAGCAGGCTGACGCCATTATCCCGGAGGGCTACGCCGTGCTGGATGAGAACGGGCTGGTGGAATTCCTGGACCCGGAGACCTCCATGGGCGCGGAGATCCTCACCGGGGACCCCACCGGCTTTCTCATCTCCGTGTCCGGGGACACATTGGAGATATTGGACGGCGCGGCGAAGATAGAGGGGCGGTTCGACGAAAGGGGCAAACCCGCAGGCATCGACGTTCGCTGCGAGTTACACACCGGCGTCCTGGAAAAAGCAAAGGACTCGACTCTTTCCGACGAAGAGCTGGAACAGGCCCTGTCCCGCACGGCGGGCCGGTGGGTGCAGGACGCCCTGGACCGGGCCCGGGCCGCGGGCTGTGACTTTCTGGGCCTGCGGGCGGCGGTACTCAAAAAACCCTCCGCCGCGGCCGCCTGGTGGGACGAATGGCAGTCGCTGTTCCCGACCCTGCCCGTGACGGTGGCGGTGGCGGGGCACATCGACCGCAGTTACGACCTGGCGGATTGAATATCTGGGAGGACATATGAACGACAGGCTCATCACGAAAAAACAGTTCGCCGCCGCCACGGTGGTGTCCCTTTTGAGCCCGCTTTTGCGCCTGCTGCCTCAGACGGCGGTGGGCTTCGCCGGGCGGGGGGCATGGCTTTCCTTTATCCCGGCGCTGGTCCCTCTGGCGCTGCTGACGGCGGTCGTGACCTCCTTCCGGCGGCACATGCGCCCCGGGGAGGGCATGGGCGGGCTCATCCTGCGCTGGCTGGGGCCGGTGTTGGGGCGGCTGGTGCTGCTGCTTTTCACCGGCTGGTTCCTCTTTTACGCGGGATTCATCCTGCGCAGCGGCGCGGAGCGGCTGGTGTCCACCATCTACCCCAGCAGCGGCCAGGGCATGTTCGTGGCCGTGACCATCATTTTGAGCCTGGCGGTGGCCCTGGGGGACCTGCGGGCCGCCACCCGCACGGCGGTCATATTCCGGGCCATCCTCGTGACGGCGCTGGTGCTGGTCATCGCATTGTCGCTGCCCAACATGGACGCCGGGCGGCTGCGGCCGGTGACATGGCGGGACGCGGGGCCCATCGCCCTGGGGGCGCTGCCCTTCGCCTCCGTGGGGGCGCTGACGGCCTGCTTCACCTTCCTGTACGGCTACGCGGACCTGCCCCGTGACGGCAAATGGCATCTGTGGCCCCTGGGGACGCTGCTGGTGCTGGGCGGGCTCATATGCGCGTCGGTGCTCAGCGTATTCGGGCCGGAGCTGACCCACACCCTGACCTACCCCTTTTTCGTCATGATCCGCTCCATATCCCTGGGGGACCTGGTGCCACGGATCGAGGCGGTGGTCATCGCCGCCTGGGTGGGGACGGACTTCATGCTGTGCGTGGGGCTCCTGCGCTGCGCCCATGAGGCCCTGCGGCCCGTGTTCGGCTACCCAAAGCCCGACGGCCGGCCCATGCTGGACCTGGGCGGGGGACGGTATCTGCTGTGGCTGGAGGCAGGAGCGGTGTTCGCCGCGAGCTTTATTTTCGACATGCCCCCCTGGCAGCTGCGGACCTGGTCGGACCGGTATATCCCTCTCGCCAGCGACTGCGTCCTCTACGGCGGGTTTTTGCTTTTGTGGCTGGTGACGATACCAAAGAGGAAAAAAGCTAAAATGGCGCAACAAAAAGCCTCCCTCTGACGGGGGATTTCAATATAGTTAGTCACTATATAGTGAATTATCGTTCCTTCAGATTGCGCGTAAACTTAGTCCATAAACCGCGAGGGGATGGCTTCATGGACTACGGAAAACTGACGCTGCATATAGACCGGCTTTTGCAGGAGCGGGGGCTTTCAAAAAACGCCGTCTGCAAGGCGCTGGATATCCCGCGCACCAATTTCAACCGCTACTGCCGCAACGATTTTCAGCGGCTGGACGCCCTGTTCGTCTGCAAGCTGTGTCATTATCTGGATATCGAGGTAGGCGACCTCATCGAATACGTCCGCCCGGAGTGAATCCGGGACAAGCAAAAAGCAAGGACCGATCGGTCCTTGCTTTTTTATGTGTTCGTCTCGGCGGTAGAAGCGTAATCCGCAACAAATGCCCTTGCTTCCTCCAATATCCGTCTGCGGGATTGGAGGCGCAGCAGCACGGCGGGTTTGCCGCCGGCGTCCACCTTCACCCGGCCCTTCCATTCCGGCTTGGCGTACAGGGCGCTGATGCGGGCAAAGTCGAAATTCGCGAACGAGAATTTCACCGCCCCGCCCTTCTGGGCGATGTCGGTGACGCCCTGGCGGGAGGCCTCGCCCCGAAGGAGCGCTACCTGGATGAGGGTGTTGACGCTGCTTGGCGGGTCGCCGAAGCGGTCCACCAGCTCGTCGGTGATGTCGTCGGCCTCCGCCTCCGTGCGGATGAGGGCCACCCGGCGGTACACGTCCATGCGCTGGGCGGCGCTTTTGATATAGCTCTCCGGGATATTGGCGTTGACCGAGAGGTCCGCGGCGCACTCCGCCCGCACGGGCAGGGGCTCGCCCTTCTCCTCCAGCACGGCCTCCTCCAGGAGCTTTAAGTACATATCATAGCCCACGTCGATCATGTGGCCCGACTGCTCCGCGCCCAAAAGGTTCCCCGCGCCCCGGATCTCCAGGTCCCGCATGGCGATGCGGAAGCCGGAGTTGAACTCGGCAAACTCCCGGATGGCCTCCAGGCGCTTTTCCGCGATCTCGGTGAGGACCTTGTCCTTCCGGTAGGTGAGGTAGGCGCTGGCCCGGCGGGCGGAACGGCCCACCCGGCCCCGGATCTGGTGCAGCTGGGCCAGGCCCATCTTGTCCGCGTCCTCTATTATCAAGGTGTTCACGTTAGGGATGTCGATGCCCGTCTCGATGATGGTGGTGCACACCAGCACCTGGGTCTGGCCCTGGGTCACCTTCTCCATGACGGCGGAGAGCTCATTTTCCCCCATCCGCCCGTGGCCCACGTCGATGGTCACGTCCGGCAGCAGCTCCATAAGACGGGCCGCCGTGCGCTCGATGTTCTCGATGCGGTTGTGCAGGTAGTATACCTGCCCGCCCCGGGCCACCTCCCGGCGGATGGCGTCCGCCACTACACCCCAGTCGTGCTCCATGACGTAGGTCTGCACCGGCAGGCGGTCGTGGGGCGGTTCTTCCAGGGTGGACATGTCCCGAATGCCGGACAGGGCCATATTGAGGGTCCGGGGGATGGGCGTGGCGGAAAGCGTCAGCACATCCACCTGCTTGGTCAGCTCCTTGATATGCTCCTTGTGGCCCACGCCGAAGCGCTGCTCCTCGTCCACCACCAGAAGGCCCAGGCGCTTGAACGTGACGTCCTTCTGCAGGAGCTTATGGGTGCCGATGACGATGTCGCAGGAGCCGTCCGCCAGGGCCGCCAGGGTCTTTTTCGCCTGGGCGGGGGTGCTGAAGCGGGAGAGCATGGCGATGTTCACCGGGAAGCCGAAAAACCGGCTCACGGCGGTCTGGTAGTGCTGCTGGGCCAGGACCGTGGTGGGCACCAGGATGGCCGCCTGCATGCCGTCCAGCACGCACTTCATCACCGCCCGCAGGGCCACCTCCGTCTTGCCGTAGCCCACGTCGCCGCACAGCAGTCTGTCCATGGGAGAAGGACGCTCCATGTCCTTCTTGATCTCCTGGATGCAGCGGAGCTGGTCTTCCGTCTCGGTGTACTCGAAGGCCTCCTCGAACTCCCGCTGCCAGGTGGAGTCGGGGGCGAAGGCATGGCCGGGGCTCTTCTGCCGGGCGGCGTAGAGGTTGATGAGTTGGCCGGCCATCTGTTTGGCGGCGGCCTTGGCCCGGCTCCGGGCCCGGGTCCAGTCCGCGCCCCCCAGCCGGGACAGCTTCACCGGGGCGTCCTCCCCGGCGCCGATGTACTTGGTCACCAGGTCCAGCTGGGTGGCGGGCACATAGAGGCTGTCCGTACCGGCGTAGCATATCTTCACATAGTCTTTCTCCACCCCGTCCACGGGCATTTTGAATATGCCCGCGAAGCGGCCGATGCCATGGGTCTCGTGGACCACCAGGTCCCCCACGGAAAGGTCCTCATAGGACCCCAGCCTCGCCCCGGCGGGCAGGGCCCGCTTGCGCCGGGCGGGGCGCAGGCCGCTCTTGGCGATCTGGGTGTCCGCCAGCACGGCCAATTTTATCTGGGGGTATTCCAGCCCCGCGGAGAGATTACCCACCGCGAGGGCGCAGGTCCCTGGCTCCGGGAGCTTTTCCAGGAGCGTGTCCACATAGACCTTCCCCACGCCCTTGTCCCGCAGGATGTCCGCCAGGACCTTGGCCCGGCGCTCGTCCCCAGCCAGGACCACGCACCGGTACCCCTCCCCCAGCCAGTGGCGCACGTCCTCGGCGGCCTGCTGACCGCTGCCGGCGTAGGAGGGCAGCTGCTTGGCGGTGAGGCCCATGGCGGACTTCACCGGCATGGGGTACCGGCCCACGGTGAAGGCGTCCGCCATGACCACCGGCCAGTCGGCGAGGCGTTCCGCGGCCGTCTCCCAGGTGGTATAGAACTGGGCGTGGCGGCCGGAGAGGGTTCCCCCCTCGATGAGCAGACGCACGTCCTCGTTGGCCTGCTTCAAAAAATCCCGGGCCCGCTGGGCGCACTTGCCGGGCTGGTCCAGCACAACCAGGGCGTCGGGGGGAAAATAGTCCAGCGCCGTGGCGAAGGCGGGGTAGACAAGGCCCATATACCTATCCGCGGCGGTGAACTCCGTCCGCGCTTCCAGGGTCTCGATGTCCGCGGCCAGGTTCTTGCGCAGCTTTTCCACATCGAACTTGGAGGCGTTGCGGTTCAATTTGCCGTATATCTCTTTGAGGGCGTTTATGAGCCCCTCCCGGCCCCCCTCTGCCAGGGAGGGGATGGTCTCCGCCGCGGGCAGCACCCGCAGAGCACGGAGCTTTCCCGTCCGGCGCTGAGAGCCCGGGTCAAAGGCGTGCAGAGAATCTATCTCGTCCCCCCAGAACTCCAACCGGGCGGGCTGGGCGGTGCCGGCGCTCCACAGGTCCATGATGCCGCCCCGGCGGGCGAACTGGCCGGGGCCCTCTACCTGGTCGGCGGAGCGGTACCCCGCCCGCAGGAGCCTGTCTGTGAGTTCCTCCGGGGGTATCTCCTGGCCCTTCTTCAAGGTGAAGGCCGCCCGCTCCAGGGCCGCAGGGGGAATGGTGCGTGTAACGAGCGCCGCCGCCGTGGCCACCACAGGGGGCACGTCCTCTCCCTGAAGGCTGTCCAGGGCCCGCAGGCGCTTCTGCTCCGTCTGGCGGGACACGCTCTCGGAGGTGTAGAAGGTGAAGTCCCGGCTGGCGATAGTGACCACCTCCCGGCCCAGGAAGGAGGCCAGGTCCGCCGCCATGGCCTCCGCGGAGGCGTCATCCGCCGTCACCACGCACAGCGGCCGGCCGCATTTGGCCCCCATGGCCGCGGCCAAGTGGGCCCTATGGATGGGCGCCAGGCCGGAAATGAGCGCAGGCAGACTGCCCCCCTCGATAAGATCAGGGAGGGGGGCTATGTTCTTATTTTCCAGGATCGCCAGGGTCAGAGCATTCACGTTTGATACCTCGCCGCCTATTTTAACCCGCGCCGCCGCCGCTTTCAACCCCTTTCTGTCAAAAAACGGCCCTGGTTTTGTTGTATTTTCCAGTTGTATCCTGTGCCCTGAGATGTTATAATGGGTAGGATACATATTTATATTATTATAACTTACCTTTCACCAACGAAAGGGGACAGGGATATGAACGACATGACCTCCATCCGGGACATATGGCAGAAGGTAGTGGACCAGCTCTCCCAGCAGCTCACCCCCATCGCCATCAATACCTGGTTTGCCGACTGCGAACCGGTGGCATTGGAGGACCGGCGCATCGTACTGAAGACCACCAACGACTTCAAGCGCAGCATCATCCTCCAGCGCTTCGGCGACACCATCCGAAAGACCCTGTCGGACCTCTTCTCCTGCCCCTTCGATATCCTGGTCCTGACCCCGGACGAGATGGAGGATTACCAAAAGCCGGAGGCGGACGACGATCTGCCCGAGGCGGCGGCCTTCACCTTCGACCGGTTCATCGTGGGCCAGTCCAACAAGTTCGCTTACGCCGCCGCCATCGCCGTGGCGGAGACCCCGGGGAAGAAATATAACCCCCTGTTCATCTACGGTAATTCCGGTTTGGGCAAGACCCACCTGCTGCTGGCCATCGCCCATGCGGTGCGGGAGAAGACCCCCTCCGTGAAGATAAGCTACGTGAAGGGCGAGGAGTTCACCAACCAGCTGGTGAGCCACCTGCAGCGGAAGACGCCGGAGGAGTTCCGCAATAAGTACCGGAACGTGGACCTCTTTCTGGTGGACGATATCCAGTTCATCGCCGGCAAGGAGCGGATACAGGAGGAATTCTTCCACACCTTCAACGACATCTACGAGGCCGGCCACCAGATCGTTATCACCTCTGATAGACCGCCAAAGGAGATGGCAAACCTCCAGGACCGGCTGCGCACCCGCTTTGAGGGCGGCCTGATGGCGGACGTGCAGCCGCCGGATCTGGAGACCCGCATGGCCATCATCCGCAGCAAGAGCATGGGATTGGGGCTTCTTCTTTCCGATGACATCGTGGAGTATATCGCCGAGGCCATTACCTCCAACATCCGCCAGATCGAGGGTGTGGTACACCGGCTCACCGCCTACCGGGACATGCTGGACGACACCATCAACATCAACAGCGTGAAGCGGGCCATCAAGGACGTGACCCAGCTGGGAGTATTCGTGCCCACCCCGGAGACCATCATCTCCGAGACCGGCCGGTATTACGGCATCGACGAGGAGGCCCTCCAGGGCCGCCAGCGCAGCAAGAACACTGCCATTGCCCGACATGTGTCCATGTACCTCATCCGCAACCTTACCAGCATGAGCCTGGAGGACATCGGCCAGATCTTCGAGAAGAACCACTCCACCGTGCTCTACTCCATCCGGAAGGTGGAGGACCTGATCAAGACCGACCCGGAGATGGCCGCCGCCGTGCGGGATATAACCTCCAACCTGAACGCCCGCGGGCAGTAACGAGGTTTTCCACAGAGTTTTCCGCCGGATGAAAGGAAAACCGTGCAAAAATAGAGAACCCCATTTTTTTGACGGTTTCGTTGAAAAACCCCTTTTCTTTTCCACCGCCTTCTCCACGGCGGTCTTCCCCAAACGACAGGGGTCCATTCCCGTTTTTAACATTTTCGTCAGACACTACTACGACTACTAAATAAATATGCTACCTGCTATCTGAGGAGGAGAGAAATATGAAATTTTCCTGTGATAAGGCCCTGCTGCAGGCCGCTGTGATCATCGCAGGCCGCTGCGCGGCAGCAAAAAGCCCCATCCCCGCCCTGGAGGGCCTGCTCATCGAGGCGGGCGAGGGCGTACGCGTGACGGGCTACGACCTGAAAAAGGGCATCTATACCACTATCCCGGCAGACGTGGCGGAGCCCGGCTCCATCGTGCTGAGCGCCCGGTTTCTGAGCGACATCGTGCGGAGCCTGCCCGGCGGCAGTGTCACCGTCACCACGGAAAACGGCCTCAACACCCGCATCGAGAGCGGGGACGCCAACTTTGCCACCGTGGCGGCGGACAGCGCCGACTACCCCGAGCTGCCCTTCGTGGACAAGGAGCGGAGCATCGCCGTGCCCCAGGGCCTTTTGAGCCGCATGATCCGCCAGACGGTGTTCGCCGTCAGCGACAATGAAAGCCGTCCGGTGTATACAGGCGAGCTCTTTGAAGTGAAGGGCGACATCCTTGCCACTGTGGCGGTGGATGGCTACAGATTGGCCCTGCGGCGGGAAAAGGTGGATGTGAAGGACGTGGAGGACTGCTCCTTCATCGTCCCCGGCGCCACCTTGAACGACCTGGAAAAGCTCTGCGGCGACACGGACGAGAAGGTGATGATCACCGTGGGCGCCAAGCACATCTCCTTCGTGGTGGGCGATACGGTGCTCATCTCCCGGCGGCTAGAGGGAGAGTTTTTGAACTATGCCCGTTCCATCCCCTCGGAGTTCTCCATCGAACTGGAGGCGGACAAGGAGAGCCTTGTACAGGCGGTGAGCCGGGTGTCCATCATCGTGGACGAGCGGACGAAAAATCCCCTGCGGCTCAAATTGGAGGACGGCCTTCTCACCATCTGGTGCAATACCGGCGTCAGCCAGGGCCGGGATCAGTGCCCCGTCCGGGGCGGGAAGGACGCCTCTCTGGAGATCGGCTTCAACAACCGCTACCTGCTGGACGCTTTGAAGGCGGCCCCGGCGGATAATTTGAAGGTATGCTTCAACAATGCCTCCTCTCCCTGCGTGATACTGCCGGCGGACGGGTCCGACGGATTCTCCTATATGATCCTGCCCGTGCGCCTGAAGGCCGGCGCATGAGGGTAGAGCGCATCGCCCTGTCCGGCTTTCGCAACTACGATGAGGAGACGGTATCCTTCGAGCCGGATGTGAACGTCATATGCGGCCCCAACGCCCAGGGGAAGACCAATCTCCTGGAGGCGGTATATCTGCTCACCGGGGCCCACAGCTTCCGCACCCGGTTCGACAAGGAGCTCATAGGCTTTGACTGCGACTGGGGCAGCATCCTGGCGGACGTGGAAGCGGAGGGCCGGAGCCAGACTATAAGGCTGCTCTTCAAACGGGGCCAGCGGCGGCAGGTAACGGTGAACAGCGTGAAAAAGCCCTCCTCCGCTCTCGCAGGGCTGGTGACGGCGGTGCTGTTCTCCCCCGACGATCTGTACCTCATCAAAGAGGGCGCGGCGGCCCGGCGGCGGCTCATGGACAACGCCATCAGCCAGCTGAGGCCCGGGTACGCGGCGCTGCTGTCGGACTATAACAAGCTCTACGAGAACAAGACCCGGATACTGAAAGACTGGCGGGAAAAGCCCAGCCTTTTGACGACCCTGGACGAGTTCTCCGATGGGCTGGCCAAATGCTCCGCCCGGATGATACGCTACCGGGCCTCCTTCGCCGAGAGGCTGGCCGCGGCGGCGGGACCCATCCACCGGGACTTCTCCGGCGGGAAGGAGGAGCTGGGGGTGAGCTACAAGACCGTGAGTACCGTAACGGACCCCAGGGCCCCAGCGGAGGAGATATACGCCCAGGTCGCGGAACACCAGCGGCTCCACCGCCAGGCGGAGCTGGACGCGGGCCAGTGCCTCACCGGCGTGCACAAGGACGATCTGGAGATATCCATCAACGCCATGGCCGCCCGGAGCTTCGCCTCTCAGGGCCAGGCCAGGACCGCGGCCCTTTCCCTCAAGCTGGCCGAGCGGGAGATATGCAAGGCCGAGACCGGGGAGTACCCGGTTCTGCTTCTTGACGACGTGCTCTCAGAGCTGGACAGCGCCCGGCAGGAGTTCGTCCTCAACCGCATCGGCGGCGGCCAGACCCTCATCACCTGCTGCGAGGACGAGGACATCTCCCGGCGCACCGGCGGGAAGGTGTTCACGGTAAAAGAGGGGCGCATCCGGTGAAGGGCTTCGTGTACGCGGGCGGGGACGCCGCCCTTGACAGAGATGATATCGTGGGGATATTCGACCTGGACAACACGTCCTGGTCCTATCTCACGCGGGATTTCCTGTCCCGGGCCGAGCGGGACAGGCGCGTGAAGAACGCGGCGGAGGACCTGCCCCGGTCCTTCATACTGTGCGGCAATGAGAACGTTATTTTGACCCAGCCCACGGCGGCCACATTGGCCCGGCGGCTGGAAGACCAGGAGAGGACATATGGCTGAACTGAACGAAAAAGTTACCCAGGAATACGACGCGTCAAAGATACAGGTCCTGGAGGGCCTGGAGGCCGTGCGGATGCGGCCCGGTATGTATATCGGCTCCACCTCCGCCTCGGGTCTGCACCACCTCGTGTACGAGATCGTGGACAACGCCATCGACGAGGCCCTGGCGGGCTACTGCGACCACATCGAAGTGGTCATCGAGCCCGGCGACGTCATCAAAGTCACCGACAACGGCCGGGGCATCCCCGTGGATATCCAGGAGCAGACGGGAAAACCCGCGCTTGAGGTCGTCTACACCGTACTGCACGCCGGCGGAAAGTTCGGCGCCGGCGGCTATAAGGTCTCCGGCGGCCTGCACGGCGTGGGCGCGTCTGTCGTGAACGCCCTCTCCGACTGGCTGGAAGTGGATGTGCACAAAAATGGTCAGATCTACCACATGGCCTTTTCCCGGGGGGAGAAGACCGAGGACATGCGCGTCATCGGCGCGACCGACCGCACCGGCACCGTGGTCCGGTTCCACCCGGACCCGGAGATGTTCGACGAGACGGTCTACGACTATGAGACACTGCACGTGCGCATGCGGGAGCAGGCGTTCCTGAACGCCGGTCTTCGCATCTCCACCAAGGACGAGCGCCCCGGCAAAGAGGCCTTCGACGAGATGTATTATGAGGGCGGCATCCGGGAATTCGTCACGTTTATAAACCGCAACAAGGCCCCCATCCACGACCAGGTCATCTATATGTCCGGCGACCGGTCTGACTCCACCGCCGAGGTGGCCCTGCAGTGGAACGACGGCTACAACGAGGCGCTTGTGTCCTTCGCCAACAACATCCACACCCCCGAGGGCGGCATGCACGAGACCGGCTTCAAGACGGCATTGACCCGGGTGCTGAACGCCTACGGCCACAAGGCGAAGATTCTGAAAGACGACGAGACCCTCTCCGGCGACGACGTGCGGGAGGGTTTGACCGCCATCATCTCCGTGAAGCTGACGAATCCCCAGTTCGAGGGCCAGACCAAGGCCAAATTGGGCAACTCCGAGATGCGTACCCTGGTGGACAGCGTGGTCAGCGACAAGCTGGAGCAGTTCATGGAAGAGAACCCCGCCGTAGGCAAGGCGGTGCTGGAAAAGGCCATGACCGCCTCCCGGGCCCGGGAGGCCGCGAGAAAGGCAAGAGAGAGCGTGCGGCGGAAGACCGGCCTGGAGTCCGGCCAGATGCCCGACAAGCTCCAGGACTGCAACGAGCGGGACCCGGCGCTGTGCGAGATATACATCGTGGAGGGCGACTCCGCCGCCGGCTCCGCCATCGGCGGCCGGGACAGCCGCTTCCAGGCCATCCTCTCCATGTGGGGCAAGATGCTGAACGTGGAGAAGGCCCGGGCGGACAAGATATATGGCAACGACAAGCTCTATCCCATGATCGTGGCCCTGGGCGCCGGCATCGGCCAGGAGTTCAACATCGAAAAGCTCCGCTACCATAAGATCATCATCATGGCCGATGCGGACGTGGACGGCTCCCATATCCGCACCCTGCTTCTGACCTTCTTCTTCCGCTATATGCGCCCGCTCATTGAAAACGGCTACGTCTACTCCGCCGTGCCGCCCCTTTACAAGCTCACCCGGGGCAAGACCGTGCGGGTGGCCTATTCCGACGAGGAGCGGGACGCCATCTCCGCCGAGATGCGCTCCGACAACCCCAACGCCAAGATCGAGATCAACCGCTTCAAGGGCCTGGGCGAGATGGACTCCCACGAACTGTGGGAGACCACCATGGACCCGGAAAAGCGTACATTGCGGCGTATCACCCTGGAGGACGCGGTGGCGGCCGACCAGATCTTCACCGTGCTCATGGGCGAGGAAGTGGAGCCCCGGAAGCAGTGGATAGAAGAAAACGCCCGCTACGCCGTGAATCTGGACTACTGAGGAGGTGACGGGAAATGGCACATAACCGAGACTATAGGCCCGAGGACATCGCGTTCCCCGAGCAGCATATCGTGGAGAGCGAGCTGGTCCGGGAGATGCAGCAGAGCTACCGGGAATACGCCATGAGCGTCATCGTGGGCCGGGCCCTGCCCGACGTGCGGGACGGCCTGAAGCCCGTGCACCGGCGCATCCTCTACTCCATGTATGAGACGGGGCTCACCAGCGACAAGCCCTTTAAAAAATCCGCCACCTGCGTGGGCGAAGTGCTGGGCCACTACCACCCCCACGGCGACGCGTCGGTCTACGACGCCATGGTCCGCATGGCCCAGGATTTCTCCCTGCGCTACACCCTGGTGGACGGCCACGGCAACTTCGGCGACGTGGACGGCAACCCCCCAGCGGCCTACCGTTACACCGAGGCCCGGATGTCGAAGATATGCAACGAGATGCTGCGGGACATCGACAAGGACACGGTGGACTGGGACCCCAACTTCGACGAGTCCATCAAGGAGCCCCGGGTGCTACCCAGCCGGTTCCCCAACCTGCTGGTAAACGGCTCCAGCGGCATCGCCGTTGGCATGGCCACCAACATCCCGCCCCACAACCTGACCGAGGTCATCGACGCTGTCGTATGCGTGTTGGATGACCCGGACGCGGGGCTAAGTGACCTCATGGAGCACATCCAGGGCCCTGACTTCCCCACCCGCGGCATCATCATGGGCCGGGCGGGCATCCGCCAGGCCTACGCCACCGGCCGGGGCAAGATCACCGTCCGGGCCCGGACCGAGTTCGAGGAATACGGCCGGGACCACCGCACCCGCATCATCGTCACGGAGCTGCCCTATCAGGTCAACAAAAAGCAGCTCATCCGCTCCATCTCCGACCAGGTGAAGGATAAGCGCCTGGAGGGCATCTCCGACCTGCGGGACGAGACGGACCGCAACGGCATGCGCATCGTCATTGAGCTGAAGCGGGACGCCAACGCCCAGGTGGTGCTCAATAACCTTCTCAAGCAGACCCAGCTGCAGACCACCTTCTCCATCATCATGCTGGCCCTGGTGGACGACCAGAAGCAGCCGAAGATCCTGTCCCTGCGCCACATCCTGGACGAGTACATCGCCTACCAGGAGCAGATCATCATCCGCCGGACGAAGTATGACCTGCGCAAGGCCCAGGAGCGGGCCCACCTGCTGGAAGGCCTCCTGATCGCCCAGGACAACATTGACGAGGTCATCCACATCATCCGCTCCAGCTATGACGACGCGAAGACCCGGCTCATGGACCGCTTCGGCCTGGACGACGTGCAGGCCCAGGCCATATGCGACATGCGCCTCATCGCTTTGCAGGGCCTCAACCGGGAGAAGCTGGAAGCAGAGTACAAGGACCTGGAAGAAAAAATAGCCTACTATGAGAAGCTGCTGGGCAGCGAAGAGATGCTCCAGGGCGTTTTGAAGGACGAGCTCATCGCCATCCGGGACAAGTACGGCGACAAGCGCCTCACCGAGATCCAGGACGTGTACGGCGAGATAGACGCCGAGGACTTGATCCCGGAGGAGGAGTGCGTGTACACCATGAGCCACAACGGCTACATCAAGCGCCTGCCGGCCATGGAGTACCGGGCCCAGAACCGGGGCGGCAAGGGCGTGAAGGCCATGGCCACCCGGGAGGAGGACTATGTGGAGACCGTCTTCACCGCCTCCAGCCACGACTTCATCCTGTTCTTCACCTCCGCGGGCCGGGTCTACAGCCGCAAGGGCTATCTCATCCCCGAGGCCAGCCGCGTAAGCAGAGGCGCCCCCATCGTGAACTTCGTGCCCGTGGAGCCCGGGGAGCGGGTCCAGGCCATGCTCCACATCCGGCAGATGGAGGAGGGCAAATATCTCCTCTTCACCACCGCAAGGGGCACCGTGAAGCGCATGTTCCTGACGGAGCTTAAAAACATCCGCAGCATCGGCATCCGGGCCCTCACCCTGGACGAGGGGGACGAGCTGGTGAGCGTAGATCTCACCGACGGCAGCCAGAATATCCTCATCGCCACGGCGGACGGCGCGGCCATCTGCTTTAAGGAGTCCGATGTCCGTGCCATGGGCCGCACGGCCATGGGCGTGCGGGGCATCAAGCTCCGGGAAGGCGACCGTGTCGTGGGCGCCGGGTCCGTCCAGGAGGGGGATATGGTCCTCTCCGTCACGGCCAACGGCTACGGCAAGCGCACCCCGGCAGAGGAATACCTCCGGGGCGGCGAGGCCCAGGGCCGGGGCGGCTACGGCATGAAGAACTATAAGACCACCGACAAGACCGGCCCCGTGGTGGCCATGAAGCTGGTCACCGGCCAGGAGGATATTTTGCTTGTCTCCGACGACGGCACCATATTGCGCACCGACGCGGGGGCCATCTCCGTCTACGGCCGCTCCACCCAGGGCGTGCGCCTCATGCGGGTGGCCGAGGGCAGCCGCATCATCTCCATCGCCTGCGCCGACAAGGAGGAGGCGGAGGACGCCTCTGCCGGCGCGCCCCAGGCATGAAGGACGTGACCATCTACACCGACGGGGCCTGTTCGGGAAACCCGGGCCCCGGCGGGTGGGCCGCCGTGCTGCGCTACGGCGCGGCGGAAAAAGAGCTGGCCGGCGGCGAAAGGGACACCACCAACAACCGCATGGAGCTGACCGCCGTCATCAAAGCCCTGGAGGCCCTCAAAGAGCCCTGCGCCGTCACGGTGTACACCGACAGCCAGTATATTTCCCGGGCAATAACGGAGGATTGGCTGAAAAAATGGAAGGCCGCGGGCTTCACCAAAAAGGGCGGCCTCAAAAACGCGGAGCTGTGGCGGGCACTGGACGGGCTCTTGCAGCGCCATGAGGTGCGTTTCCAGTGGGTCAAGGGCCACGCGGACAACGAGTACAACAACCGCTGCGACGCCCTGGCGGTGGCCCAGCGGGACAAGTACGCCCAATGAGCCCGGCCCTCAAGTACCCCGCCAGGCCCCATAAGGGACAGAGCCTCCTGACAGCGCTGGACGACTATACCGCCGTAGACATCGAGACCACGGGCCTGAGCCCCCGGTACAGCGCCATCATCGAGCTGGGCGCGGTCCGCTTCCGGAGCGGGGCGCCCAAAGAGGAGCTGAGCCTTCTCATAAACCCGGGCTTTTCGGTACCGGAGGAGATCACCGCCCTCACAGGCATAACGGACGACATGCTCTGGTGTGCCCCGCCCATAGAGGACGTACTCCCCTTTTTTCGGGACTTTCTGGCCGACGACGTGATACTGGGCCACAACGTGAACTTCGACGTGAACTTCATCTACGACAAATCCCTGATGCTGGGCCTTTCTCCCCTTTCCAACGACTTCGTGGACACCATGCGCCTTTCCCGGCGGCTGTTCCCCCAATATAAGCACCACACCATGGCGGACCTGGTGGAGCGCTTCGGCGTAGAGCGGGACACCGCCCACCGGGCCCTGGCGGACTGCTACAGCGCCGCCGCCTGCTACGAATACATGAAACCCCTGCTGTGACATACCCCCGGCCCATGCCGGGGGTATGTTTTTCCATTGGATAGGATGCTCTTGACTTTTATGCTACCTGTCAGTTAAACTGATAACGGAAAAGGGGGGCGCGGACCATGAAGACAAAACGGAAGACGAAGATAGCGCTCATCGTAACAGCGGTCATTGTCGTGCTGGTCGTGGCCGCGCTCATCTTTGCGGGGAATTTCCTCTTCTCCTTCGCCCTGGACCCGGATGCCTCCTTCACCATGGTGGATATGTTCCACCGGGGGAACGTGGAGGGCCTCGACGACGGTCCGGCCCTGGCGGCCACGCCGGAGCGGCAGCACTGGGAGGACTATACATACGCCGCCTATAAGTGGTACGACGCCGGCGGCCAGCGGGTGGAGCTGGCCCGCCCTGACGGTATCCGGGTGGGCACCCTGTTCCGCCAGTCCGGCCACAAATACGCGCTCCTCTTCCACGGCTACACCGGCCACCGGTCGGACATGGCCGCCTACGCCAAGAAATACTACGACATGGGCTATTCCGTGCTGACGCCGGACGCCCTGGCCCACGGGGACAGCGACGGCCGGTACATGGGCATGGGCTGGCTGGATATCCCCGACACCCTGGGATGGATAGACTACATCATCGCCGACGACCCGGCGGCGGAGATCGTCCTGCACGGGGTATCCATGGGCGGGGCCCAGGTGATGATGGCCGCCGGGGAGGACCTGCCGGAGAACGTGAAGTGCATCGTGGAGGACTGCGGGTATTCGTCGGTTTGGGACGAGTTCCGTTTACAGCTGAAAAACGTGTTCCACATGCCCGCCTTCCCCCTGCTGCATGTGACCTCCGCCGTGAGCAAGATACGGGCGGGGTACTCCTTCGGGGAGGCCTCCGCGGTGGAGCAGCTGAAAAAAGCTACCGTGCCCATGCTGTTCATCCACGGCGAGGAGGACACCTTCGTGCCTTTCGAGATGCTGGATAAAGTCTATGAGGCCTGCGCCAGCGCGGAGAAGGAAAAGCTGGCGGTGCCCATGGCCGCCCACGGCGCCGCGGTCAACACGGCCCCGGAGCTATACTGGGATACGGTGACTGAGTTTGTGGAGAAATATGTAGGGTAAAAATTGCCTCCCCCGTACAGGGGGAGGCATTCCTTTTTGAGGCTCCCTTGTGCAAAGGGAGCTGGCAGCGCGAAGCGCTGACTGAGGGATTGTCACGTTACGTAGGGTTACAACCCCTCCACCGCACTTCGTGCGGTCCCCCTCCCCTTACACAGGGGAGGCTTTATTTTTGCCGACCCGACGGGCGGCATCAACCCATCGCGTACAGCGCCGTGCCGATCATGCCGGCGTCGCTGCCCAGGGTGGCCAGGTGGATCTCGGTGCCGAGGCAGGCGTGGAAGGCGTACTTTTCAAAGGCGTCCTGGACCTTCAGCCGCAGGTACTCCCCCGCCAGGGCCACGCCGCCGCCCAGGACCACGGCCTCCGGGTCCACGATGGCGCAGGCGCTGGCGATGCCCCAGCCCAGAATGTCGCAGGCCTTGTCCACCACGGCTTCCAGGGTCTTGTCCCCCGCCGCGGCGGCGTCCATGACCTGCTTGCAGCTCATGCCCGTCACACCGGCCTGGACCGCCAGGCGCACGATGCCAGTAGCGCTGCAGTACTGCTCAAGGCACCCGATATGCCCGCAGGTGCACTGCGCGGCGGTGTCGGTGGGGTCCCAGCAGAGATGGCCCAGCTCCCCGGCGGTGCCCCGGGCGCCCACCCGGAGATGACCGTCCAGCACCACCCCGGCGCCCACGCCGGTGCCCAATGCCACGAAGAGCACGCTCTCAAAGCCCTTGCCGCCCCCCAGGCGCTGCTCGCCCAATGCCGCGGCGTTGGCGTCGTTCAATACCTTACAGGGGATGCCGGTGAGGGCCGTGAACTCGTCCGTGGGGCGGCACACGCCCCAGCCCAGATTCACGCACCGGTTCACCGTCCCGTCGGGCAGCACCGCCCCGGGCACGGCCAAGGCCGCCCCCGCCGCCGGTCCTCGCAGGGACGCGGCGATATCGGGGATGATCTGCCGCCCGCCGTCCGCCGTGACGGTGGGCACGCTCCATTTCTCCAGGAGCTTCTCCCCCTCGAAAAGCCCCACCTTCACGGTGGTGCCGCCGATGTCGATGCCGTAATACCGCTTATTTTCCATAGGTCATCACCGCCGTCTGCGCGGGCGTGTCCGCGCCAAGTTCAAAGGTATCGCTGTTGTAGGTATGTACATTATCGCAGAGCTTCGTAAACTCATCCAGGGTGCCGATCACGTCGAAGCCCATCCGCCCCAGCCGGTAGTGCATGGGGATGACCACCCGGGCGCCGATGGCGTCGACAACGCGCTTTGCCGTGGCCGCGTCGATGGTGAAAAACCCGCCCACGGGGATGAGCAGGCAGTCGGCCCCCTTCACCGCCTCCAGGGCCGGGCCGGTGAGCTCATGGCCCAGGTCCCCCAGGTGGACCAGGCGCATGCCCTCGCCGTGGAGGATGTGGATGGTGTTGGGGCCCCGGAGGGCGCCGCCCCTGTCGTCGTGGAAGGAGGCGTGCTTCTCCACCTGCAGGGGGCAGTCCCGGCCTGACAGCTTCACCAGGCCCCGGGCGTTGTGGTCGCCGTGCTCGTGGGAGCAAAAAACCGCGTCGGCGGTGAGCCGCACCGGCCCGCAGCCGGGCACCTTCCCGTCCTCATAGGGGTCGAACACCACCGTATAGCCCTCCGCGGTCACCTGAAAGCAGCTGTGGCCGTGCCATTGGATGCGCATATCCCTCACCTCGATAAAACGTTTTTCAGATGAAAACAGTATAGCAGGAAACGGCCCGGTTGTCATCAAAAATGTACGTCCCGCCGCCCCGGGCGGAAAAGCTGTACATTTTTGGAAGTATATGCTATAATAGTAAAAATTGAAGTTTTTTCCAATTTTTGGTGGAGGTGAGTCCATGGGCATGGCCGCGGCGGTCCGCATACGCATCGCGCAATGGTTCATCCGTCTGGGAAGGGGCCTGCATCCCGCCGGGAAGCAGGCGCTGGAGATCGGGCCGGGCGCGGTGTTCTCTCTGGGCCAGCTCATGCGGGATAAGCGCCTGAGAAAGCCGCTGGTGGTCGTGGGCGCCGGGGAGACGGCG
Organism: uncultured Oscillospiraceae bacterium; assembly: GCA_947625045.1. GTDB lineage: Bacteria > Bacillota > Clostridia > Oscillospirales > Oscillospiraceae > CAJOIG01. The sequence continues at coordinate 12,419 of CANQMW010000028.1, read as the reverse complement.
GCGCTGTACAAGCTGCAGCACGCCCTGGAAAACGAGGACATCCCCTTCGGGGTCTTCGACAAGGTCCCGGAGCTCCCCCTCCCCGCCGACGGCGCCGCCATCGCCGCGGCCTATGCCGCCGGGGAGCACGACAGCATCATCGCCGCCGGGGACGGGCCCCTGCTGGACATCGTGAAGGCGGCGGCCGCCTCCGTCGGGAAGCACGGCCGGGACATCGCGTCCCTGGCGGGCCGGCGGGTGAGCGGGCGGAAGACGCCCCCCATCATCGCCATCCCAACAGCGGCGGGCTCCGGCGCGGAAGCCATGGGCCTGGCCGCGGTGGATGACGGCAAGGGCGGGTACCTCTTCCTGGAGGGTGAGGCCCTGCTGCCCGCGGCGGCGCTCTCGGACCCGGAGATGATGGCGGACACCCCCCGGGAGAAGCTGGCTGACGCCGGGATGAACGGCCTTTGCTGGGCCGTGGAGGCGTATCTTGCCGCTCCCATGAGCGACACCCACACTAAGACCCAGGCCGCCGAGGCGGCGGAGCTCTTCTTCGCAAGTCTTGAAAGCTGCTGGAACAGCGGCGGCACCATCCGGGAGCGGAGCGACGTATTGAGTGCGTCCCGGCTGGCGGGCCGGGCGGCCACCGCCGCCGGCTGCGGTTACGCCCGGGCGCTGATACGGGCGGTGCAGAGCGTGTGCGGCGTGAGCTTTGCTGGCGCCTGCGGCGTGATACTGCCGGCGGTATTGGAAAAATATGGAAACAGAGCCCACAACAGCCTGGCCCAGCTGGCGGTGCTGGCGGATGTGGCGGAGGAGGGCACCCGGCAGGACCGGGCCCAGGTCCTCATCGACCGCATCCGGGCGCTGGCCTTCCGTATGGGTCTGCCGGAGGAGCTGGACATATCCGCCGAGCAGGCGGCCCGCGTGGCCGACATGGCCGCGGCCCGTGCCAACCCCCGATACATCAGCCCGGTGGTCTGGACGGCGGAGGACTGCCACGACTTGATATTGTCCCTGCGGGCGAAGCGGGAAAAGGGGATATAACCAGCCTGTCTGACGGGCGGCGAGAACCGGCAGTGCCCCGCACGCGCTCGGTGAACGAAATGAACTTTAGCGGGAGGGGCCCTGTCGGGCTCAGCCGCCCTGGCACCAGGTAAGTATAACAAAACAGGGCCGTCCGGTCGGACGGCCCTGTTACTATATCTTGTGTTATTTCTTGGGGATAAGCACCTCTTTGCCCCCCATATAGGGGCGCAGGACCTCGGGGATGGTGACGGAGCCGTCGGCCTGCAGGTGGTTTTCCAGGAAGGCGATGAGCATCCGGGGCGGCGCCACCACGGTGTTGTTGAGGGTGTGGGCCAGGTACAGCTTTCCGTCCTCCCCCCGGACCCGGATGCGCAGCCGCCGGGCCTGGGCGTCGCCCAGGTTGGAGCAGGAGCAGACCTCGAAGTACTTCTGCTGCCGGGGGCTCCAGGCCTCGATGTCGCAGCTCTTCACCTTCAGGTCCGCCAAGTCGCCGGAGCAGCACTCCAGCTGCCGCACCGGGATGTCCAGTGAGCGGAACAGCTCCACGGAGTAGCGCCACATCTTCTCGTACCAGGCCATGCTCTCCTCGGGCTTGCAGACCACTACCATCTCCTGCTTCTCGAACTGATGGATGCGGTACACGCCCCGTTCCTCGATGCCGTGGGCGCCCTTCTCCTTGCGGAAGCAGGGTGAATAGCTGGTGTAGGTGATGGGAAGCTGCTTCTCCTCGATGATCTGGTCGATGAAGGAGCCGATCATGGAGTGCTCACTGGTACCGATGAGGTACAGGTCCTCCCCCTCTATCTTATACATCATGGCGTCCATCTCGGCGAAGCTCATGACACCGGTGACCACGTTGGAGCGGATCATGAAGGGGGGGATGTGGTAGACGAAGCCCTTGTCGATCATGAAATCCCGGGCGTAGGCCAGCACGGCGGAGTGTAGCCGGGCGATGTCGCCCTTGAGGTAATAAAACCCATTGCCGGCCACCCGCCGGGCGGCGTCCAGGTCCAGGCCGTCGAAGCTCTCCATGATCTGGGCGTGGTAGGGGACCTCAAAGTCCGGCACAACGGGCTCTCCGAACCGGGCCACCTCCACATTATGGCTGTCGTCCGGCCCGATGGGCACGGAGGGGTCTATGATATTGGGGATGACCATCAGCTTTTCGGTCAGGGCCTTTTCCAGTTCCGGCTCCTGTTTTTCCAGCTCCGCCAGCCGCGCCGCCTGGGCCGCCACCTGGGCCTTCACGGCCTCGGCCTCCTCCTTTTTGGAGGGGTCCTTTTTGGCCTGGCCCATGAGCACGCCGATCTGTTTGGACAGGGCGTTCCGGTTGGCCCGAAGGTCGTTGGCCTCGGTCTTGGCCGCCCGCAGCTTCACGTCCAGGTCCAAAATCTCGTCCACCAGGGGCAGTTTCTGGTCCTGAAACTTCTTTTTGATGTTTTCCTTTACGGCGTCGGGGTTTTCACGCACGAATTTGATGTCCAGCATAGTCTCTTCCTCTTATTTCTTCAGTGTGAACAGCGCCTGCAGCAGGGCCTCACGGTCGTCGGCGCCGTAGTATTCCAGTTCGATGCGGCCTTTCTTCCGGCCGTCCACGATATGTACCTTCCGGCCCAGTGCCTGGCCCAGCTCCGTGCTCATCACTGCGGCGTAATCCACGCCGCTGTGGGCTTTTTTGGCCTTGGGCGCTTTCATGAGAGAGGCCGCGAGGGCTTCTGTCTGCCGGACGGAGAGGCCCTTTTCCACCACCTGCTTCGCCGCCTGCAGCTGCAGGGCCTCCGGTTCAACGGGCAGGAGGGCCCTTGCGTGTCCTGTGGTTAGTTCGCCCTTTTCCAGCATGGCTGAGATGACGTCGGGGAGGCTTAAAAGCCGCAGGGCGTTGGCCACGGCGGGGCGTGACTTGCCCACGGACTGGCTCACCGCCTCCTGGGTGAGGCCGTAGTCCTCCATGAGGGCCTTGTAGCCCCGTGCTTCCTCCATGGGATTCAAATCCTCCCGCTGGAGATTCTCCACCAGCGCCAGCTCCTGGGCCTTCCGGTCGTCGGCCTCCACGATGCGTACGGGAATTTCTTTGAGTCCCGCCAGCCGCGTGGCACGCCAGCGCCGCTCCCCGGCGATGATCTGGTAATAGCCGCTGTCCAGCCGCCGCACTGTAATGGGCTGCAAGAGCCCGTGCTGGGCGATGGAGTCGGCCAATTCCTGTAATGCCGGTTCGTCAAATGTGGTCCTGGGCTGGCCGGAACGGGGCTCTACCTTGCTGATGGGCAGCTTTTCCGGCGCGATGGGCTGGTCGCTGCCGAACAGGGCGCCCAGACCGGCGCCCAGGCCTTTGTCCTTTTTGGATGCCATAGTATCTCCTCCCGTCAGATGTCGATGGTGTGGTTATGGCGGAAAAACTCGATGGCCAGCAGGTCATAGGCCTCCGCGCCCCGGGAAAGGCGGCTGTAGGCGCTCACCGGCTTTCCATGGCTGGGCGCCTCCGCGATGCGCACATTCCGGGGTATCACGGTCTTATAGAGCGCCTTGCCGAAGTACTGTCGTATCTCGTTGGCCACCTGCCCGGCGAAGGACAGCCGCCGGTCGTACATGGTCAGGACGATGCCTTCTATTTGCAAATTCGGGTTGATGCTGTTTTTCGTCAGCCGCATAGAGGTCATCAGGTCCGCCAGGCCCTCCATGGCGTAGAATTCGCACTGCATGGGGATGAGCACCGTGTCCGCCGCCGCCAGGGCGTTCAGGGTCAGCAGGCCCAGGGAAGGGGGGCAGTCGATGAATATGTAATCGTAGCTCTCCCGCAGAGGCTCCAGAGCTTTTTTCAGCACCTTTTCCCGTTCCGGCGCGTCTACCAGCTCCACCGCCGCACCTGACAGCTCCAGGTTGGATGGAAGTACGTCGCCGTATTTGGTGGTGACGATGGCCTCTTTTGGGTCCGTGCCTCGGATGAGTACGTCGTAAAGGGTCACGTCCGCGTGTTTGTCCGCGCCCATGCCTGTGGTGGCGTTGCCCTGGGGGTCCGCGTCCACAAGCAGTATCTTCCGCCGCTTTTCTTTGACGGCGGCACATAGGTTCACGCAGGTAGTGGTCTTTCCCACGCCGCCCTTTTGGTTGGCAAAGCATACGATCCGCGCCATATCCCGGCCTCCTCTCGTCAGTGCCCTCCTATTATAGCAGATATGCGGGAAATTTCAATGTTCCACGTGAAACATTCTACCGCGGTTTTCGACCGGATGTTTCACGTGAAACATTGACAGATGACGGGAGAAAAAATACAATATCGTCGGAGGTGTTGACCATGTACCTGCGCATTGAACCGCTGACCCCTGCCTTGGCCGGGGACTATTTTGATTTCTTCGACAACCGGGCTTTTTCAGACAGCTCGCCCTACTATCCCTGCTACTGCGCGGCGTTCAATATGACAGCGGAGCAGATCCGGCGGGAGTTCTTTGACCGAGCCGAGGCGATGGGCGGCGGGACGGAGGCTCTGAACGCCGCCATGCGAGAGACAGCGGTCCACATGGTGGACCGGGGCGAGATACAGGGCTATCTCGCCTATGACGGGACGCTGTCCATCGGCTGGTGCAACGCCAACGACCGAAACGCCTATGCCCGGGTGGGGGAGTTTGACCTGGAGGACGTGCCCGGCGAGAACGATATGCCACAGACGGAAGAAAAAATCAAAGCGGTCGTCTGTTTTGAGATCGCGCCGGAATACCGTGGCCGCGGCATCGCCGCCGCGCTGTTGGACCGCGTGTGTCGGGACGCTAGAGCGGCGGGCTATACGGCGGCGGAGGGCTATCCCATCGTCCGGGACAGCCGGGAGCCCCTGGATTTCACCGGGCCGGTCCGCTTGTACGAAAAAGCGGGCTTTCGCCCCGTCGAGCGCCGGGGCAGGATGCTTGTCATGCGGAAGACGCTTTGATCGTCTACCCCACGAACATGTCGATGTCGGATACGGTAAGCCCTTTATGAAAGCTCATATTCAGCGCATATGCAATGAGCTTGCCTGCGTCCTTCACGTACTTGTCGATATCCCTCGGCGTGACGATGAGGCCGCCGCCGGCGTCCACCACCGTGGGCACGCCCACCGCCAGCACGGGCACGCCCAGGTTCTGGGGGGAGAGCTCCGCCCGGTCGTTGCCCACGCCGGAGCCGGGGATGATGCCCGTGTCTGTGAGCTGCACCGTGCGGCAGAGCTTTTCCGAGGAACGGGCTGCCAGGGCGTCGATGACCACGATGGCGGAAGGGGAGACGGCCCCCGCGATGGCCCGGATGAGGTGGGAGCTCTCGATGCCCGTAGTGCCCAGCACGCCGGTCTGGCACACGCTCACAGGCCGGAACAGCGCGAAATCCTCCGGCATCTGCTGCTTCAGGTGCCGGGTCGCCAGCGTCACCGCCGCGGTCTCCGGACCTACCGCGTCCGGGGTGATAGCGGGATTTCCCAAACCAGCCACCAGAATGCTGTCCTCAGCGCCCAGGGGCAGGAGCTGTCTCACGCAGTCCGCCAACAGCTCCACCGCCCGGGGGAAGGAATCCTCTTCCCGGCGGAAAAAGCTGTCCAGGTCCACAGTCAGATATCTTCCGATAGGTTTACATAATATAGATGAACCCTGCTCGTCCAGCACCTGCACGTCGGTGACGGAAAAGCCGTCCCGGTCGTATTGCCGGCTCATGACGCCGGGAAGCTCCCCGCCGTTTTGGGGTAGCTCCTCGGTGGCCAGGTCGGTGCGGCAGCCCACCATATCCATCCCTCCTGAATGATTTAAATGTATTGTAGCCAAAAAAGTAAAAAAATACTTGCAATTCTTGAAAACCCTTGATATAATCACCACCTGCGGACATCATGTTCAGACTTTTACAGGGAGGTGCGAGGGAATGCCGAACATCAAGTCATCGGCCAAGCGGGATCAGCTGCAGAAGGCTGCCAACGCTAAGAACAAGGCGGCGAAGTCGGAGCTGAAGACCGAGCTGAAGAAGTTCGAAGCGGCTGTTGCGGCCGGCGACAGCGCGAAGGCTGCCGAGACCTATAAGGTCGCCGTGAAGTCCGTCGACAAGGCCGCTGCCAAGGGCCTGATCCACAAGAACAACGCGGCGCACAAGAAATCCGCCATGGCGAAAAAGCTCAACGCCGCCCAGTGATAACTGATAGAACAGCCGCCCGGAGATGTCTCCGGGCGGTTTTTCTGTGTCCTATGGCCCCCCGCGGCCGCATAGGGTTTATCGTTGACGGCCCCGCTTTACCGTGGTAAAATAAGAGCAGGAAGAAGCAGGAAGAAGAGGGAAGGACGGCGGCTTCATGAGCGCACCACAGACCACCAAAAGACCCCCGGCGGGGAGGGCCCCGGCCAAGGCGCCGGCAAAGGGGAGACCCGCCCCGGCGCGGAAAAGACGGCGCCGCCGCAGCGGCGCCGGAAAGCGGGCGTTCCACCTGCTCATCGTGCTGGTGGGCATCGCGGCAGTGCTGTATATGGCCCTGAAACTCTTCTCCGGCCCTGGCGGCGAGGCCCAGGCGGAGAAGCGGGAGCCGGCCCCCACCCATCTGCCCGTGACGCCCCTGCCCTCCGCCACGCCCCTGCCCACCCCCACGCCCCCCAATGTGGACGTGAACAGCTGGGAGCTGCGGCTGATACGGGAGGAAAAGCCCCTGGGGGCGGACTTCGTGCCCGAGGAATTGACGGAGATAGAGAACGGCCAGAAAGTGGACAGCCGCATCGCCGAGCCCCTGAAGGACCTGTTCGGCGCGGCCCGGGCGGCGGGGTATTCGGTCTACTTCTGCTCCGGCTACCGGGACTATGCCACCCAGCATGTGATCTATTTCGACAACCACGTGAACATATACATGGCCCAGGGCATGACGGAGGCCGAGGCCAACGCCAAGGCGAAGCTCGCCGTGAACTACCCCGGCGCCAGCGAGCACCAGTCCGGCCTGTGTGCCGACGTGCTGGAATACGCCGACCAGGACATGGAGCCCTATATCGGCGGCAGCGGCCTGATGCAATGGCTGGAGGACCACTGCGCCAAGTACGGCTTCGTCATCCGCTACCCCGCCGACAAGACGGACGTCACCGGCGTGGAGTATGAGCCCTGGCACCTGCGCTATGTGGGCACCACCGCCGCCCAGTACATCATGGAGCACAAGATATGCCTGGAGGAATTCCTGGCCATGTACGGCGTGACCTATTGAGCCAACATATAAACACAGCCGCCCCGACGGGGCGGCTGTGTTATTACTCCCGGAAGTCGAACAGCTTGCTGGGCGGGATGCTCAGCACATCGCATATATCAAATACCACATCCAAAGACACGGCGCAATCCGCCGTCTCCACCCGGCTCATATGAGTGCGGCTGATGTCCACCGCCTCCGCCAGCGCGTTCTGAGACATGCCCTTCTCCTTGCGGTAATAGGCGATGTTCAAGCCCAGATGTCTGTATTTTTCATCGTGCTCCCTGCGCATATCCTCACCCACTTGTAAGTTTAGCCTCTGACGGGTGAATATGCGACAACTTGAAATATAACAATTATAACTTTACACTTAACAAATATTGTGTTATACTTGACCAGCCTTGATTTTAACGGCATAAGGAGGTCAGGAAATATGCAGGAAGAATACAAAAAGCCTTATTTTATTCTGTTCAATGGTGTGACAGACGCGCTGACGGCCCTGAAAGACCAAAACTACGGCTTGGTAAAATCCCTCCTGACCCGGGCCCAGCAGCAGGCTGAAGAGGCATTTATCTCCGAGGACGAAAACACCGGGAAGAAGGAATAATTAAAATGTAGCAAACCAGCCGCCCCGACGGGGCGGCTGTGTTTTTATATGCTTCCCAGGTAGCCCTCCAATATGAGGGCGGCGGCCACGGCGTCCACGGTGGCCTTGTGCTTTTTCTCCCGCTTGCCGTTTTCCCGCAGGATACGGTGGGCATCCACGGTGGTGCGCCGCTCGTCCCAGAGGACCACGGTCATGCCCCGGGCCTCCAAGAGGACCTTCATTGCCCGGCTCTTTTCCGCCCGGGGGCCCTCGGTGCCGTCCATGTTCTTCGGAAGGCCCAGCACCAGCGTGCCCACATCCCGGGCTTTTGCCTCGGATACGATGGCGTCCGCCAGGGCCTCGGGGTCCCACTGGGGGATGACGAAGGTCTCCCCGGCGATCATACCCAGGGCGTCGGACACGGCGATGCCGGTGCGAGCGTCGCCGTAGTCTATGGCCATCACTCTCATGGCGCGTCCTTTCTCAAGACCTTGATGAGCGGCGGCAGGACCAGGGTATAGAGCGCCGCCTTGATGATATCCGCCACATACCGCCAGACGATGTAGGGCGAGTAGGTGACGAAGGAGTATTTGTACACCAGGCAGTCCACATACATCACCCCCGTGGTCACGGTGGTGTCGGCGAGCAATGCCAGCAATATGACGACCGCCAGCTTCTTCCGGTCGGGCACCGGGCCGGCGCGCTTGGCGTACAGGCCCACGATGAGCCCCAGCACGCCTACGGGCAGCATCCACAACGGCGTGGTGGCGGATACCCCGTAGGGGCCCAAGAGCTGGCCCAGAAATCCCGCCAGCAGGCCCACGATAACGCCGTCGGCGGGGCCGAAGAGCAGCGCCGCCAGCAGTACGGGCAGCCCGTCGATGGAGAGCTTTATGGGCCCCAGGCTCAGGCCCAAAAAGCTGGACAGCACGACGTACAGCGCCGCGCACAGGCCGTCGGTCACAAGACGCTTGGTGTTTTTCATATTTAGTTACCTCCAGCGGATGCGGGACGGCCACCGCCGGCTCATGCCGTTCGTCCCGCGGGCAACTTCCCATCCCGCCGGCACTTTACGCGGCCGTCCCTACTCTGATATGGCATGATGATACCACAGCCGGTGGATAAAAGCAACGGCCCGGGCGCCGGGTGCGGACAAGTTTCGGGCCATATGAAAATATGTAGGCCAAAAATGCGGAAAATATGGTTGCAATTTAATGGAGAATGTGATAGGATAACTTTTACCTGCCGTCCGGACGGGTCGACCCGTTGTGGCCGGAATAGGGAGGCAATTTAACAAGGAGGTGCCGAAAATATGGCAGCAGACGCAAGGATCAAGGTCGTACTGCGCTGCAGCGAGTGCAAACAGAGGAACTACAATACCTTCAAGAACAAGAAGACCAACACGGAAAAGCTTGAGCTGAAGAAGTATTGCCCCTTCTGCCGGAAGCATACGCTGCATCAGGAAACGAAGTAAGGAGGCGGAGACATGGCAGAAGAGAAGAAGGCCGTAGCTCCCGCCAAGGAGACGAAGGTCGCGGTCAAAAAGACCAATGAAAAGCTGAAGTTCTTCCAGCGGGTGAAGAAATGGTTCCGCGACATGAAGAGCGAGTTGAAAAAGGTCGTATGGCCTACGCCCAAGCAGACGGCGAAGAACACCCTCGTGGCCCTGGTCATGATCGTGGTGTGCGCCGTGGTGCTCTGGGGCTTTGACAGCGCCGCCCAGGCGACGGTCAAGGCGCTGATCAACATCTTCGCGTAAGATGGCGGACAGCGCTAAGTGGTACGTGGTCCACACGTACTCCGGATATGAGAACACGGTGTCCGCTTCCATCCTGAAAGCGGCGGAGAACCGGCACATGGAGGACCTGATCTTAGAGGTCAAGATCCCCATGGAGACGGTCACCGAGCACACCGATAACGGCGAGAAGACCTACGAGCGCAAGACGTTCCCCGGCTACGTGCTGGTGAAGATGATCCTCACCGACGAGAGCTGGCACCTTGTGCGCAACGCCAGAGGCTCCACCGGCTTCGTGTCCATGGACGGAAAGCCCGTGCCCCTGACGGAGCGGGAGGTCCTGGACCTGGGCATGGAGCGCCACGAGGTCGTGGTGGGCTTCGGCCTGGGCGACACCGTGAAGGTCACCGACGGCCCCCTGGAGGGCTTCCTCGGCACAGTGGACGAGCTGGAGCCGGAGAAGGACAGGGTCCGCGTCATCGTGTCCATGTTCGGCCGTGAGACGCCGGTGGATCTGGAACTTGACCAGATCGAGCCGGTGAAGGATGAATGAATTTTTACTACCTCACTTTTGAGGACCAGAGGAGAATTTAAAAATGTCTCAGAAAATAGTTGGATACGTCAGATTCCAGGTCCCGGCGGGCAAGGCCACCCCGGCTCCCCCCGTGGGCCCGGCCCTTGGTCAGTACGGCATCAACATCGGCCAGTTCACCAAGGACTTCAACGAGCGCACCAAGGGCGACATGGGCATGATGATCCCCGTGGTCATCACCGTCTACGCCGACCGCAGCTTCACCTTCATCACCAAGACCCCGCCCGCGGCCCTGCTCATCAAGAAGGCCTGCGGCATTGAGACCGCCTCCGGCGTGCCCCAGCGGGACAAGGTGGCCACGATCTCCAAGGAAGACCTGCGGAAGATCGCGGAGCAGAAAATGCCCGACCTCAACTGCACCAGCATCGAGGCGGCCATGAGCATGATCGCCGGCACCTGCCGGAGCATGGGCGTTCTGGTGGGCGAGTAAGCCCGCCGCATGTGGGAGGAAAACTTCCGCTTAACCACATTTTTTGGAGGAAATTTGAATGTTCAGAGGCAAGAATTATAAAGAGAGCGCCAAGCTCTTTGATAAGCAGACCGTATACGATCCCCAGGAGGCCTTCGACCTGGTGTGCAAGACCAGCAAGGCCAAGTTCGACGAGACCGTCGAGCTGCACGTGAAGCTGGGCGTGGACGGCCGTCACGCCGACCAGCAGGTCCGCGGCGCCATCGTCCTGCCCCACGGCACCGGCAAGAGCCGCACCGTCCTGGTGTTCTGCAAGCCCGAGCGGGAGGAAGAGGCGAAAGCCGCCGGCGCCGACTTCGTGGGCGGTCAGGACATGGTCCAGAAGATCCAGACCGAGAACTGGTTCGACTTCGACGTGGTCATCGCCACCCCCGACATGATGGGCGTGGTGGGCCGCCTCGGTAAGGTCCTGGGCCCCAAGGGCCTGATGCCCTCCCCCAAGGCCGGCACCGTGACCCCCAACCTGACCCAGGCCATCAACGAGGTCAAGGCCGGTAAGATCGAGTACCGTCTGGACAAGACCAACATCATCCACTGCCCCATCGGCAAGGTGAGCTTCGGTCCCGAGAAGCTCCAGGAGAACTACGACGCCCTGATCGGCGCCATCGTGAAGGCGAAGCCCGCCGCTGCCAAGGGCCAGTACATCCGCAGCTGCGTCACCGCTACCACCATGGGCCCCGGCATCAAGGTCAACGCGCAGAAGGGTCTGTAAGTCGTTTGAAAGGCAGAGCCTTTCAAACGAGAGAGTTGCAGCCCGCTGCAGCGCACGAAAAAGCCCGACTCGAAAGAGTCGGGCTTTTCGCACGTTTGCGGGCTATAAGAATGATTTCCGAGGTACACGCCCCCGGAAATCATATCCCACTTTATTCGCCGCTCCGGCGGCGAACTCTGCGAGGCTTAATCATCGTCCTCCGGCGGGACGAATTCCAAAAGCTCGGATATATCGCAGTGGAGCACTGTGCACAGCCGCGCCAGCACGTCTGTGTCCAGGCGCGTCACCGTATTGTCGCAGTAGCGGTTGAGCTGTGTTCTCTGCATCTCCGCCCGCTGGCATAGCTTGTTCTTGCTCAGGCCGCTCTCGGCCAAAAGCTCGTTGAGCCGTATATTGATCCTTCCAAACCGCTCCATCGTCCCACCGTCCTCCAGGCGGTCGTTTTATTATGCTTATTTTTTGTTCAGGTCCCGGATGAGCTGCAGCATGTGGTCCATCTGCTCTGGGGACAGGTCTTCCAGGGCTTGGAGAAGCTCCCGGGTCTTTTGCGGCGCGGCGTCGCTCTCATTGAAAAATTCCTGGGGCGTCAGGCCGAAGTATTCGCAGATATATAAAAATCCGGGAAGCGACGGCAGCGTGTGCCGATTCTCTATTTTATTGATATAACTCTCGCTCTGTCCAAGGGACAAGCTCATATCTCGCGCAGAAACACCCTTTTGCATCCGAAGATCGGTCAAGCGCTTGCGAAACCACTCGATGTAATCCATACCTGCGTTTAATTTTCGTCGTTCTCCCGAAGCTCCCGCAGCGCGTTGCGGGCCGCGGCGATGACGAAGGCGGAGAAGGTGCAGTCCTTCCCGGCGATGGCCTTCTCTATCTCATCGATCACATCGTTGGGGAAGCGTATCGTCTTATTCGTCGTAGCAGGCATCTTCGGTATCTCAAAGCCGGCCATACTGTCACCTCGCTTCAGCATTTTGCAATGCTTATCATAGTGCGATACGCACTGAAAATATGCATTGCAATTGCATTGCAAAAGTGTTAGACTATCGTTGAGAGAAGGAGCGCCCGGCTGCAATTGAACTGCGACCCGTCAAGAGGACAATGAAAAAGGATAAGGATTTATCCCAGCCAGCAGGAAACTGCTGGCTGCT
>CANQMW010000027.1 GCA_947625045.1 uncultured Oscillospiraceae bacterium | reverse complement strand
CGGTTTCCCTTTTGGCATAAGCAACACCCCATTCGTTATCAGTATACCATACTGTCTAACAAATGGGGTGCTGTTCATTGCCGTCCCGGGGGTTTCTATGTTCAGTTTTCTAAAGCTCGTTCCTCTAATGTGTGGTAGTCAACCTTCCCAATCTTTGTCAAGGGGAATTTATCAACGAAATAGTATTTGACCGGTCTGTAGCCACCCGACAAATGCTCTGTGCCATACGCTTTTACTTTGGCCTCCGAATCGGCAGAAGCATGTTTTTTTAATACAGCCTCCTTTCCGCCTCTGTGGCGAGCCTTGCGGAGATCACCTCAGCGCCTCGTAGAACCCGTAATCGACGAGGCCGTGGATATGCTCCAAGGCACCGGGGACGAGCTCCCGTACCATCAGGCAGTCGATGTGGGGCAGGTGCATGTTTGGGCCCGGGCAGATGCCGTAGTTCGCCGCCGTTTTGAAGCCACGGGGCCGGTAATTTTTGGGGTCGCCCTCCACCAAAACGGCCTTGTAGCCAAGGGCCCGGGCCTTCTTGAGGCCGTATTCGATGAGCTCCTTGGAGATATGCTGCCGCTGAAGCGCGGTCTTCACGGCCACGGGGGACAGGAGTAATAATTCGTCCGAATACCGGCCCTCCAGGTGGAACCGGGAAAACATGGCGTAGCCGATGACCTCGTCGGCCTCATCCGTCATGATGAGCTCCAGCTCCGGGACGTAGTATTCTTTTGCCCGTATCTCCTCCGCCAGCCGCCGGACCATCCTGCCCTCCGCGGCGTTCTCATGCTCGGTGAAGACAGTATCGATCAGGTCCAGCGCCGCCATTTTATACTGCGCTGTGCAGGTCTTTATGTTCCGTTCCATAGCCGCCCTCACTTCCCCCGCATGTGGTATATCTCCTTCACCTCGTCGGTGGGGGAGCCGTCAGGGGCGGTCAGGATCAGGTTGGGCTGGGCGGTGAGGCCGGGCCGGCCGCCCCGGCGGCCCTCGATGAGGACCAGGGCGGGGGCGCTGTCGGCCCTGTGGGATACCATGCGCAGGCGCTTGGGCTCGATGTCCGCCAGGCGCATGGCGGAGAAGATGTCCGTCAAGAACTCCGGCTTGTGGACCAGGCAGAAGGCCCCGCCCCGGCGTAAAAGATAGGCCGCCGCGCCGGAGAACTGGGCGGGGGAGAGGCTGTCGCCCCGGGCCGCGGCCCGGGCCCCGTCGGGAGAGGTCTTGCCCGCGTAATAGTAGGGCGGGTTGCAGACCACCAGGTCATACTCCCCCTGGCCGCCCATGGCCCGGTACTCCCGGGCGTCCAGGCAGTCCACATAGCCCTCTATGCCGTTGGCCCGGTAATTTTCCCGGCACAGCCGCACCGCGTCGGGCCGGATGTCCACGCTGTCGTATTCCGCCTCCGACGCCCGGGCGTGGATGAGCACGCTCAAAAGCCCGCCGCCGCAGCCTATGTCCATCGCGCGGGAGAAGTCCCCCGCGCCGGCGGTGAAGTGGGCCAGCAGCACCGAGTCGGTGGTTATTTTAAAGACGGGGTCATCCGAATAGGAGGGCCCGCCGGGCCATAGCAGCTTCATAAAATATCCTCATAAATAGTGACGGGCGGTATGCTCAGCGCATACCGCCCGCAGGTCTGCTTGTGGATTTACTCCTCAGCAATGGCGCTCATGGGGCACTGCTCGGCGCAGGAACCGCAGGAGATGCACTTGTCGGGATCAATGACATAGTGGGCATCGCCCTCGCTGATGGCTTCCACGGGGCACTGGTCGGCGCAGGAGCCGCAGGAGATGCAAGCATCAGAGATCTTATAAGCCATGTCGATTACCTCCGTTTTTTATGTACGGCCATATACTAACACAAAGAAAGGGGGTAATGCAACAGTTTTTTGCGCTGTGCCATAATTATGCGTTCCGACAAAATAAGCCGGACTGCGCGCTTTTATTTGGCCGGGAACGGATATAATCCTCCAGGAGGCGATGGATACACATGAAACACACGGAGCGGTTCACCTTAAGGGCCCAGAAGGCCATCGAGGAGGCCTACCAGGCCAGCCACCAGCTGGGCCACAGCTATGTGGGCACGGAGCATCTATTGCTGGGGCTCATGCGGGAGGGGGAGGGCCTGGCCTGCCGGTGCCTCCGGCGAAGCGGCCTGGAGGCGGGCATGGTGACGGAGCTGGTGACGGCCGCCGCTGGGAAGGGCACACCGGGCCCGCCCGCCCAGGGGCTGACCCCCAAGGCCAAGCGGAGCATAGAACTGGCCTGCGAGGATGCGGCCCGATTGGGCCACGGCTTCGTGGGCACGGAGCATATCCTCATGGGCATCCTGCGGCAATCGGACTGCGCCGGGACCCGGGCCGTGGAGGAGGCGGGGGTGGACCCCAACAAGCTCTATACGGACGTGCTGGACGTGTTCGACCGGCCCGAATACCGGACCCGGCCGGAGGAGGGCGGGGCCCGGGCCACGGCCCGCCGGGGGGATACCCGCACCCTGGACCAGTACAGCCGGGACCTGACCGACCTAGCTGCCCGGGGCAAGCTGGACCCGGTGGTGGGCCGGGAGCGGGAGCTGGAGCGGGTCATTCAGATACTGTCCCGCCGGACGAAGAATAACCCGGTGCTCATCGGGGAGCCCGGGGTGGGGAAGACGGCGGTGGCGGAGGCATTGGCCCGGCGGGTGGCCGCCGGGGATGTGCCGGAGCATCTGCGGCGCAAGCGCATCGTGGCCCTGGACGTGCCCAGCATGCTGGCGGGCACCAAGTACCGGGGGGACTTTGAAGACCGGGTGAAGGCGGTCATAAAGGAGGTCTCCCGGGCGGGGGATGTCATTCTCTTCGTGGACGAGATGCACACCATCATCGGCGCTGGGGCGGCGGAGGGGGCCATCGACGCGGCCAACATCCTGAAGCCCGCCCTGGGCCGGGGGCTCATCCAAATGATCGGAGCCACCACCCTGGACGAGTACCGCACTCATGTAGAGAAGGACGCGGCATTGGAGCGCCGGTTCCAGCCCGTGACGGTGCCGGAGCCGGGGCGGGAGGAGAGCGTGCGCATTTTGGAGGGCCTGCGGGATAAGTACGAGAGCCACCACGGCCTCATCATCACCGACGAGGCCATCCGGGCGGCGGTGACCCTGTCCGCCCGGTATATCCCGGATAGGTTCCTGCCGGACAAGGCCATCGACCTGATGGACGAGGCGGCCAGCCGGGTGCGCATGGCGGGCTCCCGGGTGCCGGAGGGGGTCCGGGCGGCGGAGGAGCGGGTGGAGAGCCTGCGTGCCATGAAGGAGCAGGCGGTGAAAAATCAGGACTTCGAGGGGGCCGCCTCCCTCCGGGACCAGGAGCGGCGGCAGAGAGAGGCCCTGGACGCCGAGAGAAGCGCCTGGACCGCCCGGGTCGGGGGCGGCCGGCGGCAGGTGACCGCCCAGGATGTGGCGGCGGTAGTGTCCGGCTGGACGGGGGTGCCCGTGGAGAGCCTCACCAAGGAGGAGAGCGAGCGGCTTTTCCACCTGGAGGAGATCATCCACCGGCGGCTCATCGGCCAGGAGGAGGCGGTGTCCGCCGTGTGCCGGGCCATCCGCCTGGGTCGGGTGGGCCTGGCCGACCCTGGGCGGCCCGTGGGGAGTTTTCTGTTCCTTGGCCCCACCGGCGTGGGGAAGACGGAGCTGTGCCGGGCGCTGGCGGAGGCGGTCTACGGGGACGAGAAGGCCGTCATCCGCGTGGACATGTCCGAGTATATGGAAAAGCACGCCGTCTCCCGGCTCATCGGCGCGCCCCCGGGGTACGTGGGCCACGAGGAGGGGGGCTGGCTCACGGACCGGGTCCGGCGGCGGCCCTGGAGCGTGGTGCTCTTTGACGAGATGGAGAAGGCCCACGAGGACGTGTGGGGGCTCCTTTTGCAGATACTGGAGGACGGCACCCTCACCGACTCCCACGGCCGGAAGGCGGATTTCAAAAACGCCGTGGTGGTCATGACCTCCAACGTAGGGGCCCGGGCCATCCTGGGCGGCGGGCGGAAGCTGGGCTTCTCCGGCCGGGAGGATGGCGCCGGGGCGCGGTATGAGCTCCTGAAGGAGCAGGTGATGGCGGAGGCACGGCAGGTGTTCCGGCCGGAGCTTTTGAACCGGCTGGACGCCATCGTGGTGTTTAGGGCCCTGGAACAGGAGGAGATACGCGCCATCGCCGCCGGGCTCACGGACAAGGTGGCGGCGAGACTCGCCGACAAGGATATCGCGATGGAGGTCACGCCTGAAGCCCTGGACGAGCTGGCCCGGCAGGGCTACGACCCGGACTATGGGGCCCGGCCCCTCCGCCGGAAGCTGCGCCAGGCGGTGGAGGATCCCTTGGCGGAGATGCTCCTTTCCGGCGCCGCCGGCCCGGGGGACCGGGTGCGTGTGGCCCTCCGGGACGGGGAGATACGGGTGGAAAAGGTTGACGAAACGGGGGGAGAATGATAAAATCATCGGCGCGGGCGGGCTTGAGCCCGCCCTTTCCTTAGGAGGTAGAGAGATGGAGATGGACCTGGAAAAATTCAAGGACCTGGTGAACAGCCGGGAGGGCTATATGCGCTTCAACGGCATCGAGGTGACCAAGCTGGCCCCCGGCTTCTGTGAGGCAAGAGCTCCCATGGGCCCGGACAAGGTGAACCCCCACGGCATGGCCCACGGCGGTTTTTTGTTCACATTGTGCGACAGCGTGGCGGGCATCGCCGCCAGCACCCGGGGCCGGAACGTGGTGGGCCGCTCGGCGGACGTGCACTACATCCACCCCGGCGACGGGGCATACGTGACCGCCCGGGCCCAGGTGGTCCATGAGGGGCTGCACATGGCCCTGGCGGATGTGAAGCTCTATAACGACCGGGAGGAGCTCATCGTCACCGCCCAGGTGGAGATGTTCTTCATCGGGAAGATAGAGATGTAAGCTCTGTGCCCGGGTAGTAGTGGGCCAGGATAGCCTCATACCCCCAGCCCATGGCGGCGTAGGCGGCGGCCCCGTACTGGCTCATGCCCACCCCGTGGCCGTGGCCGGCGGCGGTGAAGAGGAACCGCTCTCCGTCCCAGTCCGCGGTGAAGGCGGTGCTGCGAAGGCCCAGGGCCCGGCGCAGCGCCGCGCCGGAGAAGATCTGGCCGCCCACGGCCATGCTGGCCACCCGGCCCGCGCCATCCAATAGGGGCTCGCCCAGCCATTGGCCCGGGTCCCCGGCGGGGGAGATGTCCAGCGCCGAGGAAAGCTCCGCCGCCGTGAAGGCGGCGGTGGTGATGAGGTCCGGCACGTCTTCCGGGCTCTCCGGGGTGGATACGCTCACCAGATAGGGCTGGTCCGTCCAGATGGCGGCGCTGGCCTCGGTGGCACCATAGGAGCTTGCGTGGAACACTGCCTGGATGGCCTCGCCGTCATATGTGAGATACTGCCCGTCCGTATCGCGAACGGCCGCCAAAACGGCGGCCATATTTTTTTCGTAATCCTCGCCCCACAGTTCTCGTAGAGCCGCCTCGTCCCGGTATGCGACGCAGCAGCCCCCGCCCAGGATGCAGATATCGGCATTCTCATGCCGCCGGGCGCTGAGGGCGTAGGTCCGGGCGGCCACGGCCTGGGCCTTCAGAGCCTCCGGGCCGAAGGACACGGGCATCTCCGCCGCCACGGCGTGGGGCAGCCAGTCCTCCATGGTCATCTCCGCCGGCCCTTCCGCCGTCAGGACGGAGAGCAGGGTGCGCCCGTCTAGGGCCCCGGCGGGCGTCTCCGGGACGGCCCGGGCGAAGAGCAATGCCAGCGCCATGACCAGAGCGCACCAAGCGAGTGCATATGCCGCGTGCTTCATCCCGGACCGCCTCCTTCCAGGGCCGGAAAAACCCCGGCCGCTTCTTGACTGTACCGGCGGTTGGGTATATAATCGCCGGTGGAAAATACTATGGTATTACGGAGCGGCGTATGCGAAGCGAAGCGTATAAAATATCCGGTTTCACCATCATCATAAGCGCCTTGGGCTTTCTGCTGCGGTGGCTGCAGGACATGCGCATCCTGGACGAGGAGAACGGTCTTGCGGACCACGCTCCCATCAGCTTTCTGGTGGCGGGCGTCATTGCCCTGACGGCGCTCATCCTGGCCCTGCTGGTTCTGCGGCTCAGGCAGTTCGACCCGCCTATGACCCACCCGGCGGCTTACGAGGGCCATACCCCCCTGTACGGGGCGGTGAGCCTGGTGCCGGCGGTGCTGCTGGCGGCGGCGGGCCTGCTGCGGCTTGTCCATCCCGGAGACGTGCTGTGGACAACCACCCACCGCATATGCGGGGCCTTCACGGTGCTGGGCGGCCTGGGCGCCGGCATGATCGCCATGAACGCGGCCAAGGAAGACGGCGCGGCCGCCTGCCGGAAGGGCGCGGGGATGATGCTCCTGTTCGTAGGCGCGTGGCTGGTCACGGGCTACCGGGACGCGGCGGGGGATCCCGTGGTGTGGCGGTTCGTGGTGGGCATCCTGGCCCGGTGCATGGCGCTGCTGGCCGTGTACTATGCCGCCGGGTGGTTCTTCAATTCCCCCCATCCCTTCTGGGCCATATTCAGCTGTAACTTCGGGGCGTTTTTGTGCGTCATGAGCGCCATCGACCAGAGCTCTATGGCCGAGAGCGTCACCTATGCCGCCGCGGCCATGCAGTTTTTGATCTGGGCCTTCGTGGCGGTGGAGAATCTCAAGACCAAACCGCTGGAGCCGGAAAAGGCCCCGGCGCAGGAATAATGCTTTGAACGGCGTCCTACAGGGGCGCCGTTTATGCCGGAAAAAAGGAGAGAGGTATATGGCAGGAAAGAAGAAGCTGGTGCTGGACCCGGCCTGGTGCAAGGGATGCGGCATCTGCGTGGCCTTCTGCCCCAAAAACGCCTTGGAGCTTGTGGGGGAGAAGGCGCATCTCAAGGAGCCCAACGAGTGCGTGCTGTGCGGCCAGTGCGAGCAGCGCTGCCCGGACTACGCCGTGTGGTTGGAGGACCTGGAGGAATGAGTAAAAAAGCTGTTTTGATGCAGGGCAACGAGGCCTGCGTGGAGGGCGCTATCGCCGCAGGCATGCGCTTTTACGCCGGCTATCCCATCACCCCGTCCACCGAGATCGCGGAGCAGTGCGCCGTGCGCCTGCCCCAGGTGGGGGGCAAATTCGTCCAGATGGAGGACGAACTGGCCAGCATGGCCGCCGTGCTGGGCGCGTCGGTCACCGGTGTGAAGGCCATGACCGCCACCTCCGGGCCGGGCTTCTCCTTGAAGCAGGAGAACCTGGGCTACGGGTGTCTCGCGGAGATACCCTGCGTGGTGGTTGACGTACAGCGCTCCGGCCCCTCCACGGGCCTTCCCACCAGCCCCGCCCAGGGGGATTATATGCAGGCCCGCTGGGGCACCCACGGCGACCACCCGGTCATCGCCCTGAGCCCCGCCTCCGTCCAGGAGACATACCGGCTCATCATCCGGGCCTTCAACCTCTCGGAGAAATACCGCACGCCGGTCATCTTCCTCATGGACGAGATCGTGGGCCACATGCGGGAGGGCGTGGTGCTGCCCGGGGCCGATGAGCTCATCATCAACAAGCGCCACATCTCCTATCACGACGGGGCCAACAAGCAGTGCTACTATGTGCCCGAGGGACAGTACGTGCCCGCCATGAAGCCCTTCGGCCAGGGCGAGCGGTACAACATCACGGGCCTGGCCCACGACGTGTCCGGCTTCCCCACCGGCAGCAACGCCGTGGCGGGGGCCCTGTACACCCGGCTCATGGAGAAGATCGACCACAACCTGGACGACATCATCCGGGTGGAGGAGTACATGCTGGACGACGCGGACACCGCTGTGGTGTGCTTCGGCGGCACCACAAGGGCGGTCATGAGCGCTATCCAGGAAGCGAGGGCCGCCGGCATGAAGGTGGGTATGTTCAGGCCCGTCACCGTCTGGCCCTTCCCGGAGGCGCGGCTGCGCGCCCGTATCCATGGCCTCAAGCGCATCCTGGTGGTAGAGCACAACTACGGCCAGATGCTGCTGGAGGTCCAGCGGGTGGCGGCGGAGAGGCTGCCGGTGGAATTTTTGGGCCGCTTCGACGGCACCGTGATCCCCCCGGCGGATATCCTTCAAAAACTGCGGGAAATGGAGGGCTGATAAATGCCCAGCGAGCTTATACATAAATTTATGCGCATCGACCACCTGCCCCACATCTGGTGCGCCGGCTGCGGCAACGGCATCATCATGCGGGACGTGGCTGTGGCCCTGCAGGAGCTTATAGACGACCCGGAGGTGAACCTGAACCGGGGCAAGGTGGTGGTCGTGTCCGGCATAGGCTGCTCTTCCCGGGCGGCAGGGTACATGGACTTCGACTCCATCCACACCACCCACGGCCGGGCCATCGCCTTCGCCACGGGCATCAAGATCGCCCACCCCGAGCTGGAGGTCATCGTCCTCACCGGCGACGGGGACTGCTCCGCCATCGGCGGCAACCACCTCATCCACGCCGCACGGCGGAACATCGGCCTTACCGTGGTCACCTTCAATAACGACATCTACGGCATGACCGGCGGCCAGTATTCCCCCACCACCCCCACCGGGGACATGGCAACCACCGCCCCCTACGGCAACATCGACCGGCCCTTCGACATCGCCCAGCTGGCGGCGGGCGCCGGGGCCACCTTCACCGCCCGGGGCTCGGCCTATCATGTAAGGGAGACTACCGAGCTCATCCGCCAGGGCATCATGCACAAGGGCTTCTCCCTCATAGACGTCTATTCCGTATGCCCCACCTACTACGGCCGCAAAAATCACAAGGGCGGGGCTGTGGAGATGCTCCAATGGCAGAAGGAGCACATGGTCCCCGCGGCCCGGTACTACGCCATGAGCGAGGAGGAGAAGAAGGGGAAGCTGCTGGTGGGCACCCTGACCCATATCGATTTCCCCGAGTATACCGCGGAGTACGCCAAGCTCATCGAGCGGGCCCAGGCCAAGGCCGGAAAGTGAGGAAGAGCTATGCGATATGAGATGCGTTTTTCCGGCTCCGGCGGCCAGGGGGTCATCCTGGCCAGCGTCATCGTGGCGGAGGCCGCGGTAGCCCAGGGCCTGCAGACCGTCCAGTCCCAGGCCTACGGCCCGGAGGCGAGAGGCGGCATGTGCAAGGCCGAGACCATCCTGAGCCGGGACCAGATATGGTTTTCCAAGGTCATCCGGCCCAACTTCCTGCTGGCCCTGACCCAGCAGAGCCTGGACAAATTTGCCGGGGACCTGGCGGAGGGTGCCGTGGTCATGGCGGACAGCAGTCTCACCGTTCCGGCGGGGCTGGAGGAGAGCCAGGTACTGCGCCTGCCCATCCTGGATACCGCGCGGGACAAGGTTGGCAAGCTGATGACCGCCAACATCGTGGCGGTGGGGGCCATCAACAAGGCCCTGGGCCTCTTTGGCGAGGAGGCCCTCTATGAGGGCGTGCGCCGCCACATTCCGGCGGGCACGGAGGAACTGAACTGGAAGGCCCTGGAGGCCGGCGCGGCCCTTGTGAGCGACGAGCAGGCCGCCGCGTTCCGCCAGAGCCTGGACTGAGAGGGACCTATGGCAGAGCGCATAAGATGCAAAGCGGTCCTGGACCGGGTCATGACCGCGGACCAGGCCGCCATGCTCATAGAGGACGGCATGACCGTGGCCGTCAGCGGCTTCACTCCCTCGGGCAACCCCAAGGCCGTGCCCCTGGCATTGGCGGAACAGGTCCGCTCGGGACAGCGGAAAGTCCGTGTCAACCTCCTCTCCGGCGCCTCCACCGGCCCGGAGATCGACAACACCTGGGCGGAGCTGGACATGATCGCCCGGCGGGTGCCCTACATCACCAGCACGGCCCTGCGCAAGGCAGTGAACGGGGCAAGCGAGCAGGGCGTGGCCTATCTTGACCAGCACCTGGGCATGACGGCCCAGAACGCACGCTACGGCTTTTACGGGCCCATCGATGTGGCCGTCGTGGAGGCCGTGGCCATCACGGAGGAGGGCAACATCATCCCCTCCACCGCCGTGGGCTGCACCCAGACCTACGTGGCCCTGGCGAAAAAGGTGATCGTGGAGGTGAACTCCATCCAGCCGGAGGGCCTGGAGGGTTTTCACGACATCTACATGCCCGCGGACCCGCCCCACCGGGAGCCCATCCCTTTGACAAGGGTGGACCAGCGCATCGGAAAGCCCTATATCACCTGCGGCGCGGACAAGATCGCCGCCGTGGTGGAGTGCTCTCTCTCCGTGAATCCCCGGCCCCTGGCCCCGGCGGACGCCGTGAGCCAGGCCATCGCGGACAACATCGTGGCCTTTTTGAAGGCAGAAAAGGCGGCGGGCCGCCTCTCCGCCGGGGACGTGCCGCTGCAGTCCGGGGTGGGCTCGGTGGCCAACGCGGTGCTGATGGGTCTGGAAAAAGCGGGGTTTGAACACCTCACCTTCTTCTCCGAGGTCATCCAGGACGGGGTCATACGGCTGCTGGATGCCGGGTGCGCGGACATGGCCTCCGCAACCAGCCTGAGCATGTCCCATGAGGGAATGATGCACTTCAAGGAGAATCTGGAATCCTACAGGGGCCGCATCGTCCTGCGGGACTCGGAGATATCCAACGGCGCGGAGACCATCCGCCGCCTGGGGGTCATCGCCATGAACACCGCCGTGGAGGCGGACATCTACGGCAACATCAACTCCTCCCAGATGAACGGCACCACCATCTACAACGGCATCGGCGGCTCCGGGGACTACGCCCGCAACGCCTCGGTCACCATCTTCATGACCGCCTCCAGCGCCAAGGGCGGAAAGATAAGCTCCATCGTGCCCATGGTGACCCACGTGGACCACACGGAGCACGATGTGGACGTGCTGGTGACGGAGCAGGGCTATGCCGACCTGCGGGGCAAATCTCCCAAGGAGCGGGCCGCGCTCATCATTGAAAACTGCGCCCACCCCGACTTCCGGCCCCAGCTCAGGCGGTACTTCGGGCGGGCCTGCGAGGCATCCCACGGGGCCCAGACCCCCCACATCCTGGACGAAGCCTTCTCGTTCCACAAGCGCTTCCGGGAGACCGGCACCATGCTGGAGCCCAACGAATAAACAAAAGGAGAAAGTATTATGTTAACTATTGCGAGCATCATGGAGATGCTGATGGTCATCTGCTTCGGCGTATCCTGGCCTCTGAACATCGCCAAGGCCTGGAAGGCCCGGACCGCCAAGGGAACCAGCGTGCTCTTCTACTTCTTCATCTTCATCGGCTACATCTTCGCCATCGTCGGCAAGTTCATCCTCATCGCCTACTATGCCCCCCAGCATTGGTGGGTGACGGTGAAGTGGTACGTGATGGTGTTCTACTTCATCAACGCGGCCATGGTCCTGATAGGCATCCTCATCTACTACCGGAACAAGGCCCTGGACAAGATCGCCGAGCGCAAAGCCGCCAAGGGCCAGAAGACCTGAAAACGTGATAAAGGCAGGCACGTCAGTGCCTGCCTTTTGTTATGTTCTTTTATCAGTGTATGAACACCCCGAAGGGGAGGAGGATGGCCAGGAAGGCGATGTTCCAGAGGGTGAACCGGAGGAAATACTTCCCTGCCCTGGCGCCGGGCCGGGCGGCGTAGAGCTTGTAGGAGATGAGGCTGGCCATGGAGGCGATGAGTGTGCCCAGACCGCCGATGTTCACTCCCAGCAGCAGCCCCGCCCAGTCGTCGGTGAAGCCGGAGAGCAGCAGCGCCGCGGGCACATTGCTCAAACATTGACTGAAGAGCGCGGACATCAGGACCTCCCGGCCCTGGATGAGCCGGGTCACCAGGTCCCGGACGGGCTCTATCCGCCCCAGGTTGCCCACGAAGATGAAAAAGCCCACGAAGGTCAGCAAAAGCGCGTAGTCCACCCGGCCCAAAAGCTGCTTTTTCCCCAGGAGCACCACCCCCGCCACGGTGACGACGAGGGCCGGCGCCCAGCTCAGGACCCGAAACACCACCAGCAAATTCAACAGGAACAGCCCCGTGTAGGCCAGCACCTCTTTTTTGGGCATGGCCGCCGCGCCGGGGCCCTTTTTCATGGTCACCGGCCCCGCGGGCAGGACCAGGGCCGCCCCCGTCACCAGGACGAAGGACAGCGCCGTGGGCGGGAGCATGACCCGCAGGAATGTTCCGGAGCTCATGCCGGAGGCGGAGAAGAGGTAGAGGTTCTGAGGATTGCCGATGGGCGTGGCCATGCTGCCCAGGTTCGCCGCGATGGTCTGCAGGACCACCACGGGGATGATGAGCTCCCGCTTTTCGCACAGCTCCAGCGTCAGGATGGCGAAGGGGACGAAGGTGATGAGGGCCACGTCGTTGGTGATGACCATGCTGGTGAAAAAGCAAAGGAGCACCAGCGTCAGGCACAGCCGCCGGCTGCCCGTCACGTTCCCGAAGAGCTTTTCGATGAGCAGGTCAAATAGCCCCGCGTGCTGGAACCCCCGGACCAGGAGCATGAGGGAGAACAAAAGCCCCAGCACCCGCAGGTCGATGTAGTCCAAATACCCCCTGTCCGGGGGCACGAAAAAGGCGGATATCACCGCCAGAATGAGGGAGATGGTCAGCACCTTCTCCCGCTTTAAGTATGCGATCATTTTTGACTCCTCTTGACGCCTCTCATCAGCGCCCAAGGGATTATAGCACAATGGAGGAGAAGTGGCGCAGTTTTTTTGGGAAAGTATGGCGCAAATCCGTATATCGTGTTATAATGCCTGCAAGCAAATGCGGCACAACATAAGAAAGGTCGGAAAAACATGAAAAAGTTCTTCCAGGAATTCAAGGAATTCGCCACCCGCGGCAACGTGGTGGACCTGGCCGTGGGCGTCATCATCGGCGCCGCCTTCCAGAAGATCGTGACCAGCGCGGTCAACGACCTGGTCATGCCCCTCATCGGCCTGATCACCGGCAACTCCAACTTCAACGACGCCTTCTTCATCCTCCGCCTGCCGGAGGGCGTGGAACGGGCCCAGGTGACCAGCCTCGCCACCGCCACGGAGCTGGGCGTCACTACCTTCAACTACGGCGCGTTCATCTCCGCGGTCATCGACTTTTTGATCATGGCCTTCGTCATCTTCCTGATGGTCAAGGCCATCAACAAGGCAAGCTCCCTGCGGAAGAAGCCTGAGGAGGCCCCTGCCGCCCCCACCACCAAGACCTGCCCCTACTGCCTGTCGGAGATCCCCATCGGCGCCACCAAGTGCCCCCACTGCACCTCCGAGCTGCCCAAGGCGTAAAACAAATCATATCGCCCCGGCTCACCGAGCCGGGGCGATATTTTCACGTCTTGATGAGGTCGGCGGTATCCGCGCCCACATAGGCTATCAGGTCCTCCGGGGCCACTTCCATTTGCAATCCCCGCTGGCCGGCGCTGACGAATATGCGGTCGTAGAGAAGGGCCGTCTCGTCGAAGAGGGTGGGCAGGGCCTTTTTCATGCCCACCGGGGAGCAGCCTCCGTGGATGTAGCCGGTGAGGGGGAGGAGTTCTTTTAAGTGTATCATCTCCACCCGCTTGTCTCCGGCCGCCGCGGCGCATTTTTTGAGGTCCAGCTCCTGGTCCACCGGGATGCAGAATACCAGCAGTCCCCGCCTGTCCCCCCGGGCCACCAGGGTCTTGAACATCCGCTCCCGGAGAGCGGCGTCTGCCGTGCCGCAGGGGTCCGCGTCGTTGTAGTCGAATTCCCGCGTGCTATAGGCGATGCCCGCGGCGTCCAAGAGCCGCAGGGCGTTGGTCTTGGTCTGCCCGCTCATTTGCCCATGACCTTCGTCTTCTCCACCGCGTCGATGACGGCGTCAGAAGCGGCGGCCCGGAAGGCGCTGCGCTCCAACGTGAGCACCCCCTGGATGGTGGAGCCGCCGGGGGAGCATACCGCGTCCTTGAGGGCCCCCGGATGGCGGCCGTCCGCCTGATAAAGGGCCGCGGCCCCCTCCACCGCCCGGGCGGCGTAGCGCAGAGCCTGGGCCCGGGGCATGCCGCAGGCCACCGCCCCGTCGGACAGGGCCTCGATGAACATATAGGTGAAGGCGGGGGTGCACCCGCCGATGGTGCCGGCCACGTCCATGAGGTGCTCCGGGCAGGGGTCCCAGGCGCCCGCCCCGGCCATAGCGGCGGTGAGAGCCTCGGCGTCGCTTGCTTCCGTGTCCTTCTCACACCAGGCGATGAGCCCCTTGCCAACGGCCACGGGGGTGTTGGGGCAGAGGCGGATGACGGGGTACGTCCCGCCGGCCAGCTCCTGCACCCGGGCGCAGGCCATCCCGGCGGCAAAGGATACCAGCACGAACCGATCGGTCCGGGCGGCGAGGGTGGGGGCGATGGAGGCGAGCATGCCGGGCATGTCCTTGGGCTTCACGCCCAGGAAGATGTATTGGGCCTTCGCGGCCACATCCTCCGCCGTTCCGACAGTGTAGCCCAGTTCCTTGGCCAGGGCCTCCGCCTTGGCGGGGGTGCGGTTGGCCACGATGATGTCCGAAGGGGCCGTGGCGGTCCCGGCGGCCCGGGCCATGGCGCCGCCCATGTTGCCTACGCCGATAAAGCCTAACAGGTACATAGTTCTTCCTCCTTGTATGATGGCGTTGTCCCAAGAATGGGACAGCGGCTGTTGCGTATTTCCAGGGTATGTGGTATACTTCACCAGGGGTCCGGGGCTGTGGTCTCCGCCCCCGCCGCCCGGACGGCGGCAAAGGCCAATGCCCGTGTGGCGTCGAGACACCCCTCCATGAGCCCCAGTTCCGCGAAAGCGATGGGCAGCTCCGTGCAGGCCAGCACCACCTTCTCCGCGCCCTGGTCCCGCAGGTCTTGCAGGATGTCCCCAACGGGGATGCTCTCCAGCGGCACGCTCCGGCCCTTCACGCCGTCGTATATAAGGCGCATGACCTCTTTTTGCATGGCAGGGGAAGGGTAGACCGGCTCTATGCCCGCCCCAGTGAGGGCCTTTTCGTAGACCCCGGCCTGCACGGTGCCGTCCGTGGCGAGGACCCCAGCCTTTTTCACCCCGGCGGCCTTCAGCGCCGCGGCGGCCTCCCGGGGCATGTGCAGCACCGGGACAGACACGGATCGGGCCACGTCGTCATAGTAATAGTGGGCGGTGTTGCAGGGCATGAGAAGCACCTCTGCCCCGGCGGAGATGAGGCGCTTCGCGCTCTTGGTGAGCTCCGGCACCGGATCCGGCCCGCCGTGGAGTATGGCGGCGGTGCGGTCCGGGATGGCGGTGTTCACGTCGGCCAGCATATGGATATGCTCCTGGTCCGAGGCGGCGCGGGTGAGGGAGATGATCTTCTCCATCAGGTCGCAGGTGGCCGCGGGGCCCATGCCGCCGATGACGCCCAGTGTCTTTTTCATTGTCCCCGCCTCCCGTTTTTTCCCTATTTTAGGCGCACCGTGCCCCCGCGTCAAGCATTATCTCACGGAGGACCACTCTTATGGATACCCGTCCCATCGGCATATTCGACTCCGGCGTCGGCGGCCTCACCGCCGTGAAGGCCCTGCTGGCCGCCGCCCCCTGGGAGAGTTTCGTGTACCTGGGCGACACGGCCAACGCCCCCTATGGGGACAGGGCACCCGCCCAGATACGGGGCTTTTCCCGGCAGAACACCGGCTTTCTCCGGGCCCGGGGGGTGAAGGCCCTGCTGGTGGCCTGCAATACCTCCAACGCCAACGCCATGGACCAGATGCTCTCCGATAACCCCGATATGCCGGTCCTCGGCGTCATCGAGCCCGCCGCGGCTGCGGCTGCGGCCGCCACAAAGATAGGCCGCGTGGGCGTATTGGCTACCCACGCCACCGTGGCCAGCGGGGCCTATGAGCGGGCGGTGCGGGCCCTCCTGCCGGAGGCGGCGGTCACGGCGGTGGCCTGTCCCAAGCTGGTGCCCCTGGTGGAGAGCGGGCGGACCGATCCCGCCGACGGGGAGCTGATGGCCGCTGTGGGGGAATACGCGGTGCCCCTCCTGGCGGCGGGCGCGGACACGGTGATACTGGGCTGCACCCACTATCCCATCGTCCAGGACGCCATCCGCTCCGCCCTGGGCCCGGATATAGCGCTCATCGACTCCGGGGCCGCCTCCGTGGGGGCGCTTTTGCGGGCCCTGGAGGCGCGGGACGCATTGGGAGATAAGGAAAAGACCGGCGGCCGCAGGTTTTACTGCAGTGCTGGTCTTGAGCGGTTCGTGAAGACGGGCTCCGCCTTCCTGGGCTGGGACATAGGCCCCCGGACAGAGCTCGCCGCGCTGTGAGGAGGGGACGATGGCAAGGTCATCCAACCAAAAGCTGAAGCTTTTATATCTGGCCCGGTACCTGATGCGGGCCTCCGACGAGGGCCACCCCGTGACGGTGGCGCAGATGATCGAGCACCTGGCCGTGCAGGACATCGCCGCCGAGCGCAAGAGCATCTACGACGACATGGAGGCCCTGCGGCTGTTCGGCCTGGACGTGCAGAGCGTGCGGGTGGGCTCCGCCACAGGGTACTTCATCGGCGACAGGGGGTTCCAGCTGCCGGAACTGAAGCTCCTGGTGGACGCGGTCCAGTCCTCCAAATTCATCACCGAGCGCAAGAGCCTGGAGCTCATCCGAAAGCTGGAGAGCCTGGCCAGTGATCTGGAGGCGAAAGAGCTTCACCGCCACGTGTACGTCCGGGGCCGCATCAAGACCATGAACGAGTCCATCTACTACAACGTGGACGAGCTCCAGTCCGCCATCGACGGGGACAAGCCCATCACCTTCAAGTACTTTGAGTGGGACAGGGAAAAGCGCCGGGTGTGGCGCCACGACGGCAAACGCTACGCCGTGAGCCCCTGGGCCCTCATGTGGGACGACGAGAACTACTATCTCTTGGCCTACGACCCCGAGGCGGGACAGATGAAGCATTACCGGGTGGACAAGATGGCCTCCATCGCCCTGGGGGAGGGACCCCGGCAGGGGAAGGAGGCCTTCGGAAAGCTGGATATGGTCGCCTATACCAACACCCACTTCGGCATGTTCTCCGGGGACGTGCAGCCGGTGCGGCTCAGCTTTGAAAATGCCCTGGCCGGGCCGGTCATCGACCAGTTCGGCGCGGAGGTGAGCCTGGTGCCCCTGGACGAGGGCCACTTCTCCGTGACGGTGAACGTGGCGGTGAACGTGCAGTTCTTCGGGTGGCTCTCCGGCTTCGGCACCCGGGCCAGGATACTGGCCCCCGCTTCCGCCGCGGAGGAGATGGCCCGGCACCTCAGGACTGTGGCGGCGCAGTACGATCAGTAGATCACCCGGCACAGCAGGTCCATCCAGCCCTCCGCCGTGACGGCGAGACCCAGGACCGCGAAAAATACCACGTTCTGAACAAGATGCTTGTGCTTGGACATTGTAAGATCTCCCTTCTGTTTTTGTTTATGACAGAAGGATAGCCCACGGGCCGTCCCATAAAACGGACAGCCGCGGGCCAAAAGGAGAAAACGTATGGATAAAATGCAGACCAAGAACGGCTATGGCGTGCTGTTCATCGTGGCCACGCCCATCGGCAACGCCCGGGACATGTCCCCCCGGGGCACCGATATCCTGGAGAGCGTGGACGTCATCGCCGCGGAGGACACCCGCCGGAGCGTGGTGCTCCTCAATAAACTGGGCATCCGCAACAAGCTGGCCAGCAACCACAAGTTCAACGAACACGGCAAGGCCCGGTATTTCGTGGACCTTCTGAAAGCGGGCCAGAGCGTGGCGGTCGTCACCGACGCGGGCACCCCCTGCATCTCCGACCCGGGCAACGAACTCATCAAGTGCGCCGTGGAGGAGGGCATACGGGTGGTGGGCGTGCCGGGGCCATGCGCCGCGGTGACGGCTCTGTCGGTAAGCGGGTTCGACCTCTCGTCCTTCGTGTTCCGGGGGTTCCTGCCCCGTGAAAACGCCGACCGGGGAAAGCTCCTGGACCAGATGCGCCGGGGGGCGGTGAGGACTTATGTGTTCTACGAGTCCCCCAAGCGGGTCATGGACGCGGTGGAGTTCTTCCTGCGGGAGGGCGTCCCCTGCCGGATGTGCCTTTTGAACGACCTTACGAAGCTCCACGAGACCGCCTTCCGGGGCAGCCCCTCGGAGGTCCGGGACCAGCTGCTGGCCAAGGGAGAATATGAAAAAGGCGAGTTCTGCCTGGTGGTGGAGCTTTCAGAGGAATTTTTGGCGCCGAAGCAGGAGCATGTGGTCTCCGCCGAGGCGCTCTTAGTGGACGCCATGGTCCGGGAGGGCTGCCGGCCCAAGGACGCCATCAGGGTGGTGCTGGCAGACCAAGCCAACACCTACAGCAAAAACGAGCTCTACGCCGCGAGCCTGAAGCTCAAGGACATGTTCGGCTGAAAAAAGAATAGGAAACGGGCCTGTGCGCTGTGCACAGGCCCGTTTGTTCATTTCATCATCTCCTGCCGCCGGCGGAAGAGGTCCTCATAGCTTTCCCCGATCCAGCGGCCCAGGTCCTTTTTCAATTCCTCCCGGCGGGCGGGGTCTGAGAGCAGGTCAACCACGAAGGGGGCGTACCGGGTGCCGGAGGCGTCCTTCAGCTCCCCGTACAGTTCCTCCAGGTCCTTGGCGGGGCTGTAATACCGGCCCACGCTGTCCGTGGCGGCGGAGATGGCGTCCGCCGCGGAGACGATGTAGATCATGGCCCGGGCGGGGGAAGCGGCGGGGCTGAAGCTCACGGGGTAGCCGCCCTGCTCGTCGTAATGGCAGTGATGGCCGTAGGCCACGTCGGCGTAGGGGGCGGTGGAGGGCTGTTTGGACAGCAGGCTGGCCCCATAATAGGCATGCAGCTGCAAAAGGGAGTACTCTTCCTCCAGAAGGCCCCGGCAGGTGGTGCGCACCATGTCGATGCAGTGGACCATGCCCGCGTCGTACACCCGCCCGGCCCGCCATGCGAAGTCCGCCAGTTCCTCCGCTTTGGCGGCCACACCGGCGGCGTCGGCACAATCCATGAAGCCCGTGAACTGCTCCGGGCAGTCCTCTATGGCCCAGCGGCAGAGGGTCCGGGCGATCTGGGCGGTCCGCCACATCCGGGCGTAGCCGGTGGGATGCTGGCAGGCGAATACGTTCAACAGCAGCTCATAGTAGCTGGTGCACCCGGGCAGCTCCCGGTAGGCGTACAGGATCTGGCGCAGGTAAAAACCCATCTGCCGGGCATAGTCGCTTCCCGGCACCTGGGCCAGCCAACGGAACATGCGCCGGAGCATCTTTTTGACCCGTGGCCGCTGGCTCAGCATCTTCCGCTGGCTCAGGGTCTTGCTGTACTCCATGAACATGGCCGGGGCGCTCAGGTGGGAGAACATGCTCTGAGGGTCGAAGTCGTCCTCCAGCCGGGCGGTGGACAGGGCGTACAGCACGTCCAGGAATTCCTCCAGAGATATGGCTCCGCAGTGGTACAGCGCGGCGTAATAGGTATACTGCCACCGGGGCTGCAGGGGCTCGCCCTGCTCCCGGGCCTGCTCCATCTGCTTCTGCTGGATGAGCTGGGCCGATTCCATGACCTGGACGAACATGTCAGGCTCCGCGCTGCCCGAGCGGAGGAAGGCCAGCATGGTGGTCTGCTCCTGATTGCTCAGGTAGAGGTACCGGTCCCAGGGCAGGGAGGGGGTCTTGGCCCGTATCTCCGGGTCGGAGAGGATACTGATAGACCGCATGGTGGCGGCCAGCTTTGCCTTGGCGTCGGCCAGATTGTCGGTGGAGTAGGTGAGGGCCAGATTGCCCATGCTCCGGTGGATGTAGCCCCGTATCTCCGGGTCGGTGATGTCGTCGTAGGCGGTGTCGAAGTAAGAGGCGCTCTCGGCGAAGCTGAGGCGCATCCGGTAGGTGAACAGCCGCGCCCCGCCGGGGGAGAGGGAGGTCTCCATGTTGTAAAGGCTCATGCCTACCCAGTAGAGCTCCCGGATGAGCATGTCCCGGTCGTTCTTCCGGCGGGCGTAGTCCACCAGGGCCATGTGGATGCGGCAGGCCAGAGCGGAGTCCTTCTGGGCCACGCCCTGCATGAGCCGGTCGGCGAATTCCTGCAGGCCGGCGATATCCTCCGCCGAGGCGGAGAAGATGTTGTCCAGGGCGGGGAAGAGCTCAGCGCGCAGCAATGCCATGCCCCGGTCCGCCTGCTCCCGGGAGCGGAGGGTGGCCTGGGAGACATCGTTCAGCAGAGCCTGGGCGCTCTCCTGCCCGGTGGGCACGTCTGCGTCCCGGCGCAGCTCGGCCAGCAAGGCCAGGTATTTTTCCTGATACTCCCTCATGGCCGCCCCCTCACCCCAGATACTTGCGCAGGGTGTCCCGGAGCTGGGGCACGCCGATGGGCTTGGCCAGGTGGGCGTTCATCCCCGCCTCCTCACAGGCGCGGATGTCCTCCACAAAGGCGTTGGCGGTCATGGCCACGATGGGCACGGCGGCCGCGTCGGGGCGCTTCAGGGCGCGGATGGCCCGGGTGGCGGCCAGACCGTCCATCACGGGCATGCGCACGTCCATGAAGATGAGGTCGTAATAGCCCTCGGCACTGGCGGTGAACATGTCCAGGGCCTGTTTGCCGTCCTCGGCCTCGTCGATGGCGGGGCCCTCCTCGCCGATGAGCTCCAGAGCGATCTCCCGGTTGATCTCGTTGTCCTCGGCCAGGAGGATGCGCTTGCCGGAGTAATCTGCGGGCTTGGCAGTCTGCCGCAGGGTGGTCAGCGCGCCCAGGGTCTTGCTCAGCTGGGCCAGGTACAGAGGACTGGGCAGGAAGGCGTCTATGCCCATCTTCTGTGTGTCGTCCTCGCTGTGGGGCCACTGGTAGGAGGAGGTGAGAAGGATCATCACGCCGTCCCCCAGCATGGCCCGCAGCTCCCGGGCGGCCTGGACGCCGTCCACTACGGGCATGCGCCAGCCCAGGAGCACCGCGTCGTAATCCCGGCCCTCCATGTGGGCCCGGGCGGCCATGTCCAAGACCTCCGGCGTGCCGGTGCTCGTGTCGCAGTCCATGCCCAGCACCTGGGCCATCTCCCGGATGTGGTCCAGGGCGGTCTTCTTTTCTGCCGCCAGCAGCCGCAGGCCCTGGAGCTTTCCGGCGCCCTCCTGGGCCTCGTCCAGCTGCTCCAGGGGCAGGGTCACCGTGAAGCAGGTGCCCTGGCCGGGGGCGCTGGTGACGGCGATGGAGCCGTTCATCATCTTCACAAGGTTGTGGGTGATGGTCATGCCGAGACCCGTTCCCTCGATGCGGCCGGTGCCCTCCGCCCGCTCGAAGGGCTGGAATATCTTCGCGAGAAATTCCGGGGTCATGCCCATGCCGGTGTCCTGGATGACGAACTCATAAAAGACGTGGCCGGCGCTGGTGTGCGTGTCGCCGACCTGGCGGATGGTGAGGGAGATGGTCCCCTCCTCGGGGGTGAATTTCACGGCGTTGTTGAGGATGTTGATGAGCACCTGCTGGATGCGGAGCTGGTCGCCCCGGACCTGACCGGCGGTGACAGAGCCTGCGTCCACCATGAGGTTCTGACGCTTTTTGTCCGCCTGGGGCTGGAGCACCGCCAGAAGCCCCCGGAGGAACTCCTCCATGGAGAAGGGCTCCGGGCTCAGGGTCATCTTCCCGCTCTCGATGCGGGACATATCCAGGATGTCGTTGATCAGGCTCAGAAGGTGCCGGGAGGACAGGTCTATCTTCCCCAGGCAGTCCTCCACCCGGGTCCGCTCGTCCATATGGGCCTGGGCGATGGTGGTCATGCCGATGATGGCGTTCAGGGGCGTGCGGATGTCGTGGGACATGTGGGAGAGGAAGTCGCTCTTGGCCTGGTTGGCGGCGTTGGCCGCGTCCAGGGCGCTGCGCAGAGCGGCGCTGGCCGCCTCCAGGCGCTCCTGCTGGCGGCGCTGCTCGTCGGTCATGTCCCGGATAAGGACCAGATACAGCCCCTCTCCGGCGGGGGCGGCCCACAGCTCCATCTGCTGGCCCTTCCACTCCACGTTATGCTCTTCCTCCAGCTCCCCGACCCGGACCTTGTCCAAAAAAGGCGTCAGCCAGGTGAGCAGGGAAGACCTGTCCGCCAGGCTGACCGCCGCCGGATTTTCGTATTCACTTTTCCAGCCGTTGGGCCCATCGGGACGGACCAGAAGGGCCGGGCCCGGCAGCAGGTCGTAGCCCGCCGCCAGGGCCAGGATGTCAGAGCTCATCTTCTCAGAAGACGGTCACGTTGTCCGGGCCGATGTCGGCCAGGGTGGGCGTGCCGCACATGGTCATGGTGTCGCGAAGCTCCGCGATCATCTTGTCCAGGTATACGTTCAGGCCCTCGGCCCCGGCGGCGTATACGAAGGGCACCACCGGCCGGCCCACCAGCACCGCGTCCGCGCCAAGGGCCAGGGCCCGGAACACGTCCACGCCGGAGCGGATGCCCCCATCCACCAGCACGGGGACGCGGCCGTTCACCGCCTTGGCGATGGCGGGCAGCACCTCCGCCGTGGCGGGCACGCCGCCCAGCACCCGGCCGCCGTGGTTGGACACCACGATGGCGGACGCGCCGCCCTCGATGGCCTTCTCGGCCCCCCGGACGGTCATGACGCCCTTGACGATGAAGGGCATTTTGGCGTAGGCGGTGATCTCTTTGAGCTCGGGAACGGATTTGCTGCCGGCGTTGGGGTTCATGGCTTTGAGGAAAGGCAGTCCAGCCCCGTCCACGTCCATGGCGGCGGCGAAGACGCCGGCCTTGTTGAGGATGTCCAGCTTCTCAAAGACGGCCTCCTTGTTCCAGGGCTTGATGGTGGGCACGCCTATGCCCTGGACCTTTTTCATATCCTCCACGGAGCTCTTCATGATCTCCGGATCCACCCCGTCGCCAGTGAAGGCGGCGACGCCGTACTGGGCCGCGGCGGGGACCAGGACGCTGTTGTAGGCAAAGTCGTCATATTTCTCGCCGTAGTGGAGCTTCAGAGAGCCCAGGGGGGCGATGAAGATGGGAGCCTTGAAGTCCCAGCCGAACAGGCGGAAGGAGGTATCGGGCGTTGCGTTGGGGCAGAGGGTGTCCATGTTCACCAGCACCTCCTGCCACTTGGCATAGTTGCGGGCGGCGGTGTTGTTGGGGGCCTTGCAGCCGGGGCCGGGGATGAGGTTGCCGCAGGCCCGGCCGTCGCAGACAGGGCAGGCCTTGCAGATGGGGCCCACCTGGTCTCGGGCGGCGGCGAGGATCTCATTATATGTCATGGCTATGTACCTCCGTTATATTTTTAATTTATATGTAGTCGTCTTGCATCCATTATAACGGATACCGGCCAAAAGTCAACGTAAAACCGCCGGGGGCGGGCGCTTTGGCGATTTACAGTTGTAGATTCATACAAAAATGCCGCCGGGGCAGGGGAATATATCGTGGGAATTGATGATCTTGAAAGTTTTGAAACTTTAAATTTCATTTTTTCCTTGAAAAATCGAGGCGAAGCCGGTATAATCGGCTTGTAACGAAAATCGCGAAAGCGAAAAATGCAAACACATATCAATGAGGAGGATCCATATCATGAAGAAGACACTGAAGATGCTGGCGCTGGTCATGGCGCTGGTCATGGTGTTCGGCTGCATGGGCGCTGTCGCCTTTGCCGCTGAGGCCAAGGAGGGCGGTTCCGCCCTGAACTTCACCACCGGCGGCGACCAGGGCACCTACTACGGCTTTGGCGGCGTCATGGCCCAGAAGGTCGGCGAGGTCACCAGCACCTCCGTCACCGCCATCACCTCCGGCGGCTCCCAGGCCAACATCTACGCCCTGCAGGACGGCGACGCGGAGCTGGCCTTCGTCCAGTCCGACGTTATGGCTTACGCCTACAACGGCGAGCGCCTGTTCGAGGAAGACGGCGCCATCACCGACTTCTCCACCGTGGGCGCTCTGTACATGGAGCAGGTCCAGATCGTCACCCTTGACCCCGAGATCAAGACCGTGGCCGACCTGGCCGGCAAGAAGGTCTCCATCGGCGCTGCCGGTTCCGGCGTTTACTTCAACGCCATCGACGTGCTGGGCGCTTATGGCCTGACCGAGGATGACATCGAGCCCACCTACCAGTCCTTCGGTGATTCCGCCGAGGCCCTGCAGGACGGCCAGATCGACGCCGCCTTCGTGGTCGCCGGCGCTCCAACCACCGCCGTCACCTCCCTGGCCGCCACCAGCCCCGTGTACCTGGTGAGCCTGGACGACGAGCACATCGAGGCCCTGCAGGAGACCAGCCCCTACTACAGCAAGAACGTCATCTCCAAGGACGCCTACGGCACCGACGATGACGTGACCACCGTGGCCATCGGCGCCGTGGTCATCGCCCGGGACGACGTGTCCGACGCGGATGTCTACAACTTCCTGTACGGCGTGTTCGAGAACCTGGACAACCTGAGCCACGATAAGGCCAAGGAGCTGAGCCTGGAGTTCGCCACCTCCGTCGCGGATGTTCCCTATCACCCCGGCGCGGCTGCCTACTATGCCGACAAGGGCTTCGAGGTCCCCGTGAAGGAAGCCGAGTGATATCTCTTACCGAGCTTTGATATCTTGCCGCGGCGGGCTTGCCCGCCGCGGCAACCTAAATGGATGGGCGGGACAGATGGCCGCGCACCGCTTTTAAGATACGCAGCCATGTATCCCGCGGAAGAAAGGAGTTCCCCCAATGGCAGAGGAGAAAAAGACTGTGGCCCCGCCCGCGCCGGAGACCGATACCGCCACCGGCAGCGCCGCCGACGTAGAGGAGGTCATGAAAAAATACGACCGGGAGTCCAACGTCCGGGTCTGGGAGGGCTGGCAGAAGTACCTGATGAACGGCCTGGCCGCCGCCTTCTCGGTGTACTGCATCGTGTCCACACTGTTTCTGACGTGGATGCCGGAGCAGAAGCTGAACGTGTTCCTGGGTCTGATTTTGATACTGGGCTACCTCAACTACCCCATCAAGAAGGGCCATGTGAGGGTCAACTCCCTGCCTTGGTACGACATCATCATCATGGTGGCCGGGGCGCTGCCGTTTTTCTACTTCGCCCTGAACGCCCGCAGCATCATAGGCCTCGCCACCCGTGTCACCCGTGACCCCAAGATGGTGGTCATGGCCATCGTGTCCATCCTGGCGTTCATGGAGCTGTGCCGCCGGTGCGTGGGCATCCCCATCCTGTGCGTGGTCGGCGCGCTGGGTGTCTATACCTTCGCCAACGTCCGCTTCGGAAAGGTCATCTATGACCTCTTTTACACCACCACGGGCCTTATGAACACGCCCATAAACGTCTGCTCCAAGTACATCGTGGTGTTCATCATCTTCGGCGCGTTTTTGGAGCGCACGGGCATATCCACCTTCTTCATAAACCTGGCCAACTGCGTGGCGGGCGCCTCCTCCGGCGGCCCGGCCAAGGTGGCGGTCATCTCCTCCGCCCTGTGCGGCATGGTGTCCGGCTCCTCCGTGGGCAATACCGTGACCACAGGCTCGGTCACTATCCCCATGATGAAGAAGACCGGCTACAAGGGCGAATTCGCCGGCGCCGTGGAGGCGGCTGCCTCCACCGGCGGACAGATCATGCCCCCCATCATGGGCGCGGCGGCCTTCCTCATGAGCGAGTACATGGGCATCCCCTACGGCCAGGTGGCCCTGAAGGCCATCCTGCCCGCGGTGCTCTACTTCACCGGCATCTACATCGTGGTGCATCTGGAGGCCAAGAAGCTGGGCCTGCGGGGCATCCCCCGCAGCGAACTGCCCAAGTTCATGAAGCTGCTGCCGAAGATCTACCTGCTGCTGCCGCTCATTATCCTGGTGTGGCTGGTATCCACCAACACCCGCACGATGCAGTTCTCCGCCGCCATCGCCATTCTGGTGACCATCGCCATCGGTCTCGTGAACAACGTGGTGGCCAAGGTGACCAAGAGCGACGACAAGACCGACTGCCTCACGCTGGCGAAGTTCTTCGACGCTTTGGCGGCCGGCGCCAAGAGCACTATCACCGTGGCCGTGGCCTGCGCCATGGCGGGTCTGGTCGCCGGGTGCATCACCTCCACCGGCCTTGCCTCCAAGCTCATCACCGCCGTGGTCGCCATCTCCGGCGGCCGGGCCATCATCGCTCTGTTCCTGACGATGCTGTGCTGCATCGTGCTGGGCATGGGCGTGCCTACCACCGCCAACTACTGCATCATGGCCTCCACCTGCGCCCCCATCCTCATGAGCGACGCAATCGGCATTGCCCCCGTGGCGGCCCACTTCTTCGTGTTCTACTTCGGCATCGTGGCGGATATCACCCCGCCGGTGGCCCTGGCGGCCTACGCCGGCTCCGCCATCGCCAAGGCGCCGCCCATGAAGACGGCCCTGAACGCCACGAAGCTGGCCATCGCCGCCTTCGTAGTGCCCTATATCTTCGCTTTGAACCCTGCCATGCTCCTGGTGGATACCACCGCCTTCCAGGTGGTGCAGGTGGTCATCACCTCCATCCTGGGCATCCTAGCCCTGGGCGTGGGCCTGGAGGGGTATTTGAAGGGCAATGTGCCCTGGGTGCTGCGCATCGTGGCCCTGGCCGCGGGCCTGTTCCTCATCTATCCGGGCACCGTCAGCGACCTGGTGGGCCTTGCGGTCGTGATCGGCATCTTCCTGTTCCAGACCTTCATGAGCAAGAGGACCGCTGCTCCCGCCTGAAAAATCATCGATTAAATTGGAAAGCCTCCCCAACTTTGGCAATGTCATTTGGGTTCAAATTATAACGATTCGGGACAACGCTATTGATAACTGCCTCAGATCGGTCGATACTATAACTGGATATTCAGAGTTATGCCCTGTTGGGGGAATAACGCTGAATAGGAATGATCAAAGGAGGAACTACCATGAACGAAGAGAAGAAAACCCTGCGGGGGGGGGCTAACCCCAGAACATAAGGACGCCTCCCTGGATGATGTTGCCCTGGAGGCTGTCTCCGGCGGGACGAAAGCGCCCGCGCAGAAATCCTGGGCAGACCAGGCCTGGGACTTCGCAAAAGAGATGTTCGGCGTGAACGAGGGTACGGAGCAGCAATGAGCGAGGAAACGGCGGCCATGGACCGGTCAAAACACTCAGACTGATGTACTCACGATTTGTCTATCGTGACGCCAATACAAAAAGAAAAAGAGGTCATCCATCATTGATGAATGACCTCTTTTTGACTATTAATTTATCCGCTTTGCGGGCTCCTTGACGGCCTCAAATTTAGATTGCACCCAATGGATTCCCCAGCGGAGAAATTGCCATGGGGTTTTTCCGCGCGCGCGGATACCATAGCTATGATGCGAAACCACGTTTGAACTGGAAAATATCGCCTTTCGCCGGCGGATACCAAGGGCGCGCGGCTTTCGGGGCCGGTGGAAGCGCTGAAATATTTTAGCGCGGTTTTCATGCCCGCTTTCTCGCATACTGATGAGGCCGACAGAAATGACGGGAGGATGAACTATGGGAAAGCGTTGGCTCAAGGGACTGCCTGTGGCGGTCACGGCGTGGATACTGACGGCCGTCTGTACGGTGACGGCCTTTGCGGACGGGGCGCTCATCCCCGTGGGAGAGACGGTGGGCATACAAATTGAAATGGAGGGCGTGCTGGTGGCGGGCCTGTCCGACGTGGAGACGGACAAAGGCTGCGTCAGCCCCGCCCGGGACGCCGGGCTTCGTACCGGCGACATGATCATGGCCGTGGAGGGCAAGGCGGTGGAGACCGCCGCTGAGCTTATCCAGGCGGTGGAGGATAAGGACGGCGGGAGCGTCGAGGTGACGGTGCGGCGCAGCGGCGGGAACCGCACCCTGTCCGTTACCCCCGCCCGGGAGACGGAGGGCGGCCTGCGGCTGGGGCTGTGGCTTCGGGACGGGGTAGCCGGCATCGGCACGGTGACCTATATCGACCCGGAGACCGGGGCCTTCGGCGCCCTGGGCCACGGAGTGAACGACGTGGACACCGGCGTGCTGCTGCCCGTGGCGGACGGGGACGTGTGCCGGGCCCAGATCGTGGACGTGAAGCGGGGCCAGAGCGGCACGCCGGGAGAGCTGACCGGCAGCTTTGACCCCGGCGCCGTCATCGGGTGCATCAACACAAACACCCCCTGCGGCATATTCGGCACCATCACCGGGGGCCTGGGCTCCCTGCGGCCGCCTATGCCCGTGGGCGGGGCGGAGGACGTGCAGAAGGGTCCGGCCACCATCCTGGCCTGCGTGGCGGGCAGCCAGATCAAGGAGTATGACGTGGAGATCGCCCGCACCGGCATGGCCGCAGGCAGCGGCCGGGACCTTTCCGTGCACGTGACGGACCCGGAGCTGCTGGCCCGCACCGGCGGCATCGTCCAGGGCATGTCTGGCAGCCCCATATTGCAGAACGGCAAGCTCATCGGCGCGGTGACACACGTGCTGGTGAATGACCCCACCCGGGGGTATGGGATTTTCATCGATACCATGCTGGATGCAGCCGCGTAAAAAATACCCGGTCCGACGGACCGGGTATTTTTTACGTTGGGAAAGCAGATGCTGTGTCAACTGACAATGTTTGCGCTCCAGTTTCCGGAGGCGTGGATCTCAAAAAACGCCTTGCTGCCGGCGGGGATGGACACCATCTTCTTTCCGTCATAGGCGCCGATCTCGTTTACCAGAAGATCACGGCCATCGGCGGTATAGAGCCATATGGCGAAGTTGCGTTCGCCGTCGTGGGTGAATTGCCAGGCGCCGGAACTGCCTGTCCAAATATCTGTAACGTAGTCGCCTGTGCCCGTAAAGGAGACGGCGGAACCATCCTCTGTAAAGACGATATGGGCGTCATCCTCGTTTGCCTCGGAGAGTTGTTCAATGGTGTATGTCCAGGATCCGTCAGCCGTTATCTCAAAAGCATAGGGGGACGTGCCGTCTAAAAGGACATATCCGTCATAGGCCCCGATCGTGTTGACCAGCAAGTTGGTATCGCCGGTATCATCATATGATTTAACGATAAAATTGCGGCTGCCGTCATGCTTGAAGTGGACTCTGAATATACCGCTTTCAAGGGTGACGCCTGTGATCACGTCGTCGCCGCTGCCGCTGGCGTTTTGCCCGTTGGCGCATACTCCGGAGGCGTCAAACTGGCAGTTGACCCCATCAATGACGAGCAACTCGTCCCGTGCCATCAGGCCGTCTTCCTTGAGGTAATACCAGGAAGAGCCGGACTTCTGCCACTTGTCATAGGCCAATACGCCTGAGTCGTCGGCGTAATAAAAATCGCCGTCGCCGACATCGATCCAGCCGGTATACATGTGCCCGTCGGCGGCGAACATATAGTCGGCGCCGTCAATGGTCAGTATCTCGTCTGCGGCCTGGGTCCCGTCGGATTTTTCATAGTACCACCCTCCATCGGTCTGGAGCCATCCATCGGAAGACTCTTCGGCGGCAAAGGCGCCCACACTGGCGAGCGAGAATATCAGGGATGCTGTGAGAAGAAAGATCGCTGCTTTTTTCATGCTGGTCTCCTCCAATAAATTTTTTAGAGAAAAAACTTTACGGGGGTAGTGTCAGTTTGCAACAAAAAAGTGGTGATTGCAACAAGCTTGAAAACCCAGTCAGAACAGCCCGCAGACGAGCTCGGTATACGCCGCGGGGTCATCCAGGGGAAGGCCCGCGATGAGCTGGGCCTGGGCCAGCAGGACCATGGAAAGGCGCGCGGCCCGGGGCTTATCCTCGGCGTAGGCCTTTTCCAGGGCGGCGAAGGCGGGATGGGAGCCGTTGAGTTCCAGCACCCGGTGGGCCTTGATGTTCTGGCTCTCCGGTACGCCGGGCAGGTTCTGGAAGTACTTCTCCATCTCCAGCGTCACCTCGCCGTCGGTGGTGAGGAACACGGGCTGGCTTTTGAGCTTATGGCTCAGGCGCACGGTCTCCACCGCGCCGCCCAGGCTCTCCTTCACGAAATCCAGAAGCTCTTTGCTCTTCTCGGCCTTCTCCTCCGTGTCCTTCTTCTCCTCGTCGGACTCAAGGCCCAGATCGTCGTTGGTGACGTTGCAGAACTCCTTCTCATCGTACTTGCCCAGCATCTGCATGACGAACTCGTCCACGCTGTCGGTGAGGCACAGCATGTCGTAGCCCGCCGCCTTCACCGTCTCGGCCTGGGGCAGGGCGGAGGCCCGCTTTTCCGTCTCGGCGCAGGCGTAGTATATCTTCTTCTGGCCCTCGGGCATGGCGTCGGCGTATTCCTTGAGGCTGATGAGCTTGTCCTGGCTTACGCTGTAGAACATAAGAAGGTCCTTCAGCTGGTCCTTGTGCATGCCGTAGTCGCCCACCACGCCGTATTTGAGCTGGGGCGCGAAGGCCTTATAGAAAGTGAGGTAGTGGTCCCGGTCCTCGGCCATGAGCCGGGTGAGCTCCGCCTGGATCTTCTTCTCCAGGTTCCCGGCGATGATCTTCAGCTGCCGGTCATGCTGCAAGAGCTCCCGGGAGATGTTGAGGCTCAGGTCGGGGGAGTCCACCACGCCCCGGACGAACCGGAAGTGCTCCGGCACCAGGTCCGGGCATTTGTCCATGATCATCACGCCGGCGGAGTAGAGCTGCAGCCCCGGCTGGTAGTCCCGGGTGTAGTAGTCGTAAGGCGCCTGGGCGGGGATGAAGAGCATGGCCTTGTAGCTGGTGAGACCCTCGGCATTGACGCGTATGACGCCCACCGGGTCCGTGCCGTCGTGGAAGTGCTCCTTATAGTAGGCCTTGCAGTCGTCGTCGGAGACCTCGCTCTTGGGCCGCTGCCAGATGGGCACCATGGTGTTCACCACCTGGTCCTCGGTGACGGTGTTGTAGGCGCCCTTGCCGTCCTCACCGCCCTTTTCGTCCCACTCCCGGCGCTCCACCATCATGCGGATGGGCCAGCGCACGTAGTCGGAATATTTTTTGATGAGCTCCTTCAGCCGCCAGCTCTCCAAGTAGGTGCTGTAGTCCTCCTGGTCGGCGTCGGGCTTGATGTGCATGATGACGTCCGTGCCTACGGAATCCTTCTCGCAGGCCGTGACGGTGTAGCCGTCCGCGCCGGAGGACTCCCACTTCCAGGCCTGGTCCTCGCCGAAGGCCCGGGAGATGACTGTGACCTTGTCGGAGACCATGAAGGCGGAATAAAAGCCCACGCCGAACTGGCCGATGACGTCCACATCCGCGGCGGATTCATCCTCCGCCAGGCTGTCCCGGAAGTGGCGGGTGCCGCTGGAGGCGATGACGCCGAGATTGGCTTCCAGCTCCTCCTTCGTCATGCCGATGCCGTTGTCCCGGACGGTGAGGGTTCGGGCGTCCTTGTCCGCGTCCACGCGGATGAGGAAGTCCTCCCGGCTCATGCCTACGCTCTCGTCCGTCAGGGAACGGTAGCACAGCTTATCGATGGCGTCGGAGGCGTTGGAGATGATCTCCCGGAGGAATATCTCCTTGTGGGTGTAGATGGAGTTGATCATCAGGTCCAGGAGCCGCTTGGACTCGGCCTTGAACTGTTTCTTTGCCATGTATAGTCGCTTCCTTTTGTGAAGATTTAGCACTCTTTTCTGCCGAGTGCTAATCTACCACGATTTCCGGTTCTTGTCAAGCCCCGCGGGGCGGGATGAGCGGCCTGCATAAAAATTTTACAATTTATTACAGTTTTAAACTTCCCCTTTACTTTTATATATTACTATCGGTATAAT
The DNA here is from genome assembly GCA_947625045.1 of uncultured Oscillospiraceae bacterium. Classification (GTDB taxonomy): domain Bacteria; phylum Bacillota; class Clostridia; order Oscillospirales; family Oscillospiraceae; genus CAJOIG01. The sequence goes on along the minus strand of CANQMW010000027.1, from coordinate 7,202 downwards.
ACGAACAGAGAGATTTACATAATATACAATATCGCATGGGTGGGGGTGTATGGCATGAGACGGGTGCTGGCATTGGTCCTGACAGTTGTCTTCCTGGCGGCCGCCATGGGCTCCGCTGTGCCCGATACCCTGACCCTGGCCCCGGCTGTGGACGGCTGGGCGGACAGCTATATCGCCTTCCTGGACAGCAACTATGACATCTTCGCGGCCCTGTGGCCCGACGGGATGGGCGGCGCGGCGTTCATGGACCTGGACCTGGACGGCACGCCGGAGATGGTGCTGTTTGACCAGGGCGCGTCCGTGGCCATGGGGGCCCATATCTTCGACCTCATCGGCGGGCAGGTATACTGCGTGTCCAGCGCTCTGGACAGCGCCGCCGGCGCTTTCAACGGCAGCTATTTTTCCTCCGTGCACGTGAATGCGGGCTTTTTCGAGGCCTTCCGCCTGAGCAAAACGGAGGCGGGCTGGTGCTTCTGGGTGGACAGCAGCAACGGCACCATGGAGTCCACCTGGGACGAGATAGTGCGCTTCGACAATGGTTCCGGCGTTCTGACGCCGGTGAGTGTATGCCAGCGGTATCTGGAATTCGACATGTACAGCGGCCTTGTGGTGACGGAGAGCTATTCCGTGGGCGGCGTGTCCGCCGACAACGTGGGCTACGATAAGGCCTCACTGGTCTACCAGGAGGGCCAGGACGCGGGCTATGAGGCCAAGGGCGTGTACCGCTGGGACAGCGGCGCCTATACCGCCTCCCGGGAGGGCCTGCTGGCCATGGCCCGTGACGCCGCGGCGGTCTACGTGCCTATCACCTCGGCGGTGACGCTGGCGTCTGTCGCGGGGTGAGTTGAAACAAAGGGAAAAGGGATGCGCCTGGGCGCATCCCTTATTTTCGTGCTGTGGCGGTCGTCTCCTCCTCGACCATGCGGATGAGGTCGCTCAGGGGCATATCCAGTGCGGCGGCAATGCGCCAGAGCGTCTCCACATTGGCTTTCTTGCGGCCGTTTTCGATCATGGCCAAGTGGCTGCGGGAGATGCCGGCCAGGCCGGACAATACCTCTTGAGACATGCCCCGCCGCGTTCTCAGGATACCTATGATTTGGCCTGTTATCTTACTGTTGTAAAGCATATTCTTTTCTCCTTTCAAATGTGCCTTTACAACAGCCCGTGTTTTTTACGCGAATTTACTGCCTCCATGATAGAAACAGCCGCCTGCGAAATTGTCACCGATGGTAGACAACTTTGCGGGCGGCGGGGCTAAGATGAAGGTATCAAAAAGAGAAACGGAGGCATGACCATGAAAAAAGTATGGATCATTTTGCTGAGCCTTTGCCTGATGGGGACGGCTGTCGCCGCCGCGCCGGCGGAGGGCGAAACGGCGGAGCCGGAAGCCGCACCGGTGGAGGAGATCATCGATCTGAGCGGGTATGACGACGATACGCTGGTGGCTCTGCTGGATCAGGTGCAGAGCGAGATAGTGGCCCGCCATATCGAAAAGACTGCATTGCTCCGGGCCGGGACATACGTGTTCGGCGAGGATATACCCGCCGGAAAGTATATTCTCACGAAAAGTGAACAGGCCCAAGACAGCGGAAAAATAGGGTTGTTTACTGCGGATCAAACGGTGGATGATACCCCTTCCAAGCTGTACGATTACATATCCAGTGATGAAGACTATGAAGCCTACATCATCGCGGAAGAGGGCGATTGGATGATACTCCAAATCCCTTGCGACCTGACCATCTCCCCGGGCGTGGTGTTCCAGTGACCCCGGCCCCGGTTGCGTCGAAATAACTCATATGGTATACTGAACCAAAAGGGATGTTTTGACAGGAGGGGAAAGCCATGGGCCGCGTATCGATAAAGGAAGATAAAAACATCTACCATATCACACGGGAAAAGCTAAAGCTCTCACGGGAGAAGGCCAGCGAGATACTGGGGTGGATAAGCTCAGACCGTATCGAGCGGATAGACGGCGGGGAGGTACCCCGCCCCGACGAGGTCATCTGCATGGCCGAGAAGTACAATGAGCCCAGGCTGTGCAATTACTACTGCACCTACCAGTGTGACATTGGTCGGAAATATGTTCCTGAAGTGCGCTATGGCCGCGCCCTGAGCGAGATCGTTTTGGAGGTGCTGGCGTCCCTGAACGCGGTGGAGCGGAAGAAGGACAGGATCATAGAGCTCGCCGCCGATGGGCGCATTGAGAAGAACGAGGTGGAGGAGTTCTTCCATATCCAGGAGGAACTGGCCCATATCTCCATGGCGGTAGACAGCCTTCAGGCCTGGTCGGAACAGATGCTGGCGAATGGCCACATTGACCGGGAGGCCTACGAGGCATACAAAAACGCGAACCAATAAATTGAACATGTACGAACGCACCGCTTTTTCGAGCGGTGCGTTTTGCTATTTCCCACTTTCTGCGGAAATAGGGCGGCCTATCCCGCAGAAGCGTCCCTTTTTTCCGAAAGCGCCCGGCGGTAAGATATAGTCACAAAGGCGGAACCCGCCGGAAAAAGGAGGTGAAGCAATATGACTGTAAGGCAGCGGATACTTGCCATCCGCGTCATGGAGGACGCTGAACGGGACCCGGCCTATGCCAAACGTCTCGGCGTGAAAGTGAAGCTGAAGAAAAAGAAACAGCAATTCAACATGGTTAGGAGGGATATCTCATGAATGATATTGTTAAAGGCATAATTTTTCTTGCGGTTGTGGTCTACATTCTCTCCCCGGTATAAACGTTTTAACTAATGAAAGGAGTTTGTATCATGAAGGGTTTTCTTAAATTTTGCGCTTTTCTGGCAGTGGCGGCTTATATCGTCTCTCCTGTGGACCTTGTACCGGGTCCCATTGACGACGCTATATTGCTTATGATGAGCATAGGCGCGGCAGGTGGCGGAAAGGCGTTAAAAGGTTAAATGCGTAATTGTAATTGTTGCATGCACAGGGTGGCTCTTACGAGAGCCGCCCTTAATACATTCATTTTCCTGCGGGATTTGCGCGATAGCACTTGTTTTTTGTAATTTTTGTAATATAATATAAACTAACGGTCCTATACCGTTGGAACGGCGGCCATTCTGCCGCAGGGAAGAGAGGAAGCATACCGTGCCTACCCAGTGGAAGCGCTCCCCGGAGGAGCTTCATAAAACATACGTCGCCAATACGGAGGCCTTTTACCGGGCTGCCGGCCGGGGCCTGGCGGAGCAGATGGATGAGTTCTGCGTAAACTGCGCGCTGCAGCTATTTGCCCGCAGCGCCTGCCTCACGGAGGACCACGCCCAGGCGGTGAACGCCCTCTATTCCAGGGGCCGGCCCCAGCCCACGTGGCTTCTGTGGGCCCTCACCACCGAAGTGGGCAAGAGCGGGCAGTTTTTGCCGCCGCTTTTCTACTGGCAGCTCACCGAGCGGGACGCCAGGGAGGGCACGGACCTCTCCCGGCTGTTCATCCGCATGCTGACCAACATCCTCCTGTGTCTCGCCGCCGTGGACGACGACGTGACCTACGCCGAGGCGGAGTATATCACCGAGTGCGCGGACAAGCTCTCCGCTCTGTGCGACGGCGCGGGGGTCAAGAAGGGCAAGCCCGGCCTGCGGGCGGCGGACTTCGTCACCAGCGCCCAGCCCTCGTTTTTGGATAAGAACCCGCCCCAGGCGGCAGGCCAGACCGGCCCCGCCCAGGGCCAGAACGGCGACAAGACCGCCGGGGAACAGCCGGCGGAGAAGCCGGACCTGGACGAGCTCATGGCGGAGCTGGACGCCTTGGTGGGATTGGAACAGGTGAAGAAAGACATCAAGAGCATGATGAACCTGGTGAAGGTCCGTCAGCTGCGCAAGGATGCGGACCTGCCCGTGCCGCCATTGAGCCTGCACATGGTGTTCATGGGCAACCCCGGCACCGGCAAGACCACCGTGGCCCGGCTGGTGGGCGGGCTCTACGCCGCCATCGGGGCCCTGCAGAAGGGCCAGCTCATCGAGGTGGACCGGTCCGGCCTGGTAGCGGGCTATGTGGGCCAGACGGCCATCAAGACCCAGGAGGTCATATCCTCCGCGTTGGGCGGGGTGCTCTTCATCGACGAGGCCTATTCCCTGTCCAGCGGCGGGGAGAACGACTTCGGCCGGGAGGCCATCGAGACCATATTGAAGGCCATGGAGGACCACCGGGAGGAGCTGGTGGTCATCGTGGCGGGCTATACCGGGCCCATGGAGAAGTTTTTGGACTCCAACCCGGGTCTGGAGAGCCGGTTCAACAAGTACATCTTCTTCGACGACTACAACGGCGAGGAACTGAACGCCATCTTCCATCTCCAGTGCAAAAAGAACGGCTATGAGCTGGATGAGGAGGCGGAGGAATACGCCAAGGAGTTCTTCAACGCCCTCTATGAGGGCCGGGACGAAAACTTCGGCAACGGCCGGGACGTGCGCAACCGCTTTGAGGACATGGTGGTCCGCCAGGCCAACCGGGTGGCGGCCATGGAAGCCCCCACCAAGGAGGACCTGGTGCGGTTTACAAAGGAAGACTTTTTGGAAGAGCCGGAGCAAGAGGAAGATAAAGCCTCCCTCTGACGAGGGAGGTGGCTCGCCCGGGAGGGCGAGAGGTCGGGAGAGAATTTAAAATCTCTCCCCCAGTCGGCTCCGCCGACAGCCCCCTCGTCAGAGGGGGCCGAATAAGCGGGTTATAGGTTTTTGATTATGGAAGACAGACACCTGGGCGTTTACATCCACATACCCTTCTGCGCCTCCAAGTGCGGCTACTGCGACTTCTATTCCCTGGCCGGCTGCGACAAGCTCATGGGAAAGTACCAGGATGCCCTCGTAAAGCACATCCACGAGGCCGCCAGCACTATGGCGCCCTACTATGTGGACACCATCTACTTCGGCGGCGGCACCCCCAGCTACTTCGGCGGCAAGCGCATCGCCGCCATCTTCAACGCCCTGAAGCGGGAGGCGAAGGTATTAAAGACCGCCGAGGTCACCGTGGAGTGCAACCCGGACAGCGTGAAGCGCCGCGACCTGGACGTCATGCGCAAGGAGGGCGTGAACCGCATCTCCCTGGGGGTACAGTCCGCCAGCGACGATCTGCTGAAAATAATAGGCCGGCGGCACAACTTCACCCAGGTGAAAAAGTCGGTGGAGAACATCCGCGCCGCGGGGTACGATAACCTGAGCATGGACCTCATCTACGGCCTGCCCAACCAGACAAAGGGGGACTGGGCGGAGACATTGGCCCGGGTGCTGGACCTGGAGCCGGACCACCTCTCCTGCTACGGTCTGAAGCTGGAGGAGGGCACGCCTATGTACCGGGACTACAAGGACAGCCCCGTCATCCCCTCCGACGACGACCAGGCGGATATGTACCTCTACACCGTGGAGACCTTGAACCACTACGGCTACCAGCAGTACGAGGTCTCCAACTTCGCCCGCCGGGGCAAGGCCTCCCGGCACAACATGAAATACTGGGACATGGACGACTACCTGGGCTTCGGCCCTGGGGCCCATTCCTGCATCGGCAATACCCGCTACAGCTTCGTCCGGGACCTGGACGGCTACATCAGGGGCGTCACCCAGGACGGGAACATCCTGGACGAGTATGAGAAGCTGGACGAGCTGGACCGGGCCTCAGAATACCTCATGCTGGGCATGCGCCGTAGCCGGGGCATATCTGAGGAGGAATACAAGAAAGTCTACCGCAGCGACTTTGCCCCCATCGAGGCGTTGCTGCTGGAATACGAAAAGGACGGCTGGACGAAGAAATTCAACGGCCGCTGGTGCTTCACCCCCCAGGGATTTTTGCTCTCCAATATCCTCATAGGCTCCCTGTGGGAGGCCCAGGCCCAGCACCGCATCAGCGGCAACCCCTGGATCGGGGAGACGCTGGAGGAGTCGGTAGGGGAGCTCACCGGCACCACGGCCCAGGACCTGCGCATATAAAGCGTATAAGAGAAAGCATCGTCTATCACGGAGATAAGGAGGGGCTTTGACCATGGCGGACAGGAATGACACGAGCTTTGAAGAGTTGGTCCGGCAGGAGAGCGCCCGGGCGGGCGTGACCGGCCAGCGCACCGCGGCAAGGCCCCGGCCCGCCCCCCGGCGCAGAAAGCGGCACAGCGGCGGGATGTGGGCGCTGGTCATTTTGGCGGTGGTGCTCCTGGCGGGGGTCATCGGCCTTGCCGTGGGCTTCACCTACGCAAACCAAGTGGCGGAGCTGGACACCATCTACCCCAATGTGTCTGTGAACGGCGTGAACGTGGGGGGCATGACGGTCCAGGAGGCGGCCGCCGCTTTGGGCGACCCCGCCGGGCGGTACGATAACGCCGCTGTCACCGTGAACTTCCCCACCGGGGACAGCCTCACCGTTACGGCCCAGCAGCTGGGCCTGAAGGCGGAGGACGGCGCGGATTTTGCAAAGCTTGCCTATGAATACGGCCGGGAGGGGACGCTCCTTTCCAATTTCATGGACTACCGTGCCTGCGAATCCAAGCCTGTGGACATCGCGGTCCAGCGGGCGGCCATAGAACCGGACATGGAGGCCCTGCGGGCCCTGGTGGAGCCGGTGGCGGAGCAGGTTGACAAGAAGCTGGACATCGTCCAGGCCAGCTACGGCGAGGACGCCGTCACGCTCATCAAGAACACCGGCACGGCCCAGGTGGATGTGGACGCGGTGTGCGCCGCCGTGCGGCAGGCGTTCGTGAACGAGGACTACGCCGCGCCCATCATGGTCACGCCGGTGGAACCGGCGTTGCCCGAGGGGGCCGAGGCCCCCGACGTGGACGTGCAGGAGCTGGTGGACGCCCTCTACGACGCGGTATACCGGGCCCCGGAGGACGCGGTCTATGACGAGACCGCCGGCACCGTGAGGGAGGGCGTGCAGGGCATCCACATCGATAAGGATGAGGCCGCCCGCCTCTGGAACGAGGCCGCGCCCGGCGCGTCCGTCACCATCCCCTATATCTTCGACGACCCGGCGGTCATGGCCTCGGATATCAATGGGCAGCTGTTCCAGGACGTGCTCAGCGAGAAGAGCACCAGTCTCTCCGGCTCCAGCTCTGCCCGCATCAACAATATAACGCTTGCTGCCAAAGCCATGAACGGCGTAGTGCTCCAGCCGGGGGAGGAGTTCAACTACAACATGTGCCTGGGCGAGCGCACCGCCGCCAAGGGCTACCAGTCCGCCGGGGCCTATGCCAACGGCGAGCACGTGATGAACA
>CANQMW010000026.1 GCA_947625045.1 uncultured Oscillospiraceae bacterium | reverse complement strand
ATGACGCCGGTGATGTCCAGGGCCTCGTCAAAGGCGCTGGCGGCGTTCACCGCGTCCTGGCCGGTCATGGCGTCCACCGTGAGCAGGATCTCCGCGGGCTGGACCGCGGCCTTGATGTTCTGAAGCTCCTGCATGAGGGCCTCGTCCACATGGAGCCGCCCGGCGGTATCCAGGAACACCACGTCGTTTCCGTGCTTTCTCGCGTGCTCCACGGCGGCCTTGGCGATATCCACCGGGTCCGCCTGGCCCATCTGGAACACGGGCACGCCCACCTGGGCGCCCACGGTCTCCAGCTGCTTGATGGCGGCGGGGCGGTATACGTCGCAGGCGGCGAGCAAGGGTCGCTTGTTCTGCTGCTTTTTCACAAAGGCGGCCAGCTTTGCGGTGTTGGTGGTCTTGCCCGCGCCCTGCAGGCCCACGACCATCACCACGCTGGGGACCTTCGAGGAATAATTGAGCTTCGCGGCCTGGCCCCCCATGAGGGCGGTGAGCTCCTCGTTGACGATCTTGATGACCATCTGGGCCGGGTTCAGGCTCTCCAGTATCTCCTGGCCGGCGGCCTTTTCCGAGACGTTCTTCACAAAGTCCTTCACGACCTTGTAGCTCACGTCCGCCTCCAGGAGCACCATCCGCACCTGGCGCATGGCGTCCTTCACGTCGGCCTCGGACAGGCGGCCCTTGCCCCGCAGCTTTTTGAAGATGCCGTTCAGTTTTTCCGATAAGCTCTCAAAAGCCATTACAGTATATCCTCCAGCCGGGCCAGCACGTCCCGGCTATGTTCGTCCTCCGGCAGCATCCCCGCCAGCTCCTCACGGATGGCGGCGATGGCCTCCCGCCGCTCCAAAAACCGGCGCACCAGGCCGGTTTTTGTCTCATACTCCTGCAAAGCGGCCTCCGCCCGGCGCAGCACGTCCCACACTCCCTGACGGCTCAGCCCGTCCTGCTGGCCGATCTCGGCAAGAGACAGGTCCTCGTTCCAGTGCAGCTCGCAGACCCGGCGCTGCTTTTCCGTCAAAAGCTCGCCGTAAAAGTCCAAAAGCAGGGACCGGTCCAGCGGGGAAGCGTCCATGGCGCGCCTCCTTGGCGTCAAGGTTTTTGCTTTACAGCTTGCTTATCATACACCAAATGCGGGTGGGTGTCAAGGGTTTTTCATTGACAGCCGCTTTTCCCGGACAAAGGCCGCGGGTCATCTGTCAGCTCTAAGATATAATCAGCGGATATGTTATAAAACTTGGCCAGGAGCCGGAGTTTTTCTCCGCTTATGTCTGATTTGCCGGTCTCGATCTTGCTGTACTGCTGCTGGGTCGTCTTGAGTATCTCCGCGATGGCGGCCTGGCTCAGGTCCCGGTCCTCACGCAGCTCACGTATTCTGCTCATACGCTCAGTCCCCCTTTGGGAGCATTCTATCTCACATCGGAAAGTTGTATTGACTTTTACGCCTATTAGATGTAAAGTGTGTTTATACAACTATTCGGTGTAAGACGGGAGGGGACAGATATGTCGTCATCAAGAGAGGAATTGGATAATTTTATGTATAACGTCGCATGGCTGCGCCGGACGAGGGGCATCTCCAAGCGGGAGATGGCGAAACGGCTGGGGGTCGGCGGGAAAACGCTGGACCTGATGGAGCGGGGCAAGGTCCCGCCGCGGCTGAGCGCCTCGGTGATCTTTGCGGTGGAAAGACAGTTCTGCGTGGACCGGTGCGCGCTTTTGTCCCGGCGGCTGGGAGAATAAGCTGGACAGTATATTCTCCCCGCGGCGCGGGAAAAATCCCAGGTATGGAAAAGATAAGCATCGAACGCCTGGCCGGATGGGGCGAAAGCGCGGCCAGGAGCATCCCCGTCAAAGGAACCGTCTCCGGCCGCAGGGCCGCCCGGCGGCTGAGCCGGGCCATGGACACGGTCACGGCCAAGAGCCAAAACGAAAAAGAGCCCGCGTGGTTTGCGGACAACGAATACCTGGCCCGCCGGGAGGCGGACATCGCCCTGGACGCCCTGCGGGGCGCGGGAAGACTCACCAAGGGGCCGGAGGGCGCCGCCGTCGTCATGCTGGGCCGGGCTCTCGCCGACGCCGGGCCCGTCACCGAGGAGCGGATCGAGGCCTTCCTCACCGGGGCCCGCCGGGGCCGGACCGTGCCGGAAAACGAGGCGGCCCTCTTCGGGGCTGCTCTCCGGGCCGCGCTCATCCAGGCCCTGGCCGGGCCTGAGGTGGATAATGAGAGGGCCGGGGAGCTGTTCACCGGCCTGCGGGCCCTGGCGGATATGGACCTGACCAACGCTTTGGAGGCCTCGGACCCGGTGGACGCGCTCCTCCGGCAGGATAAGGTCTACCCCGCCATGGACGAGGCCAGCCGCGCCCAGTACCGCCGGCGGGTCCAGACGCTTGCCAGGGCCCGGCATATCTCCTCTCTGGAGCTGGCACAGGAGGCCCTGGAAAAGGGCCTGCACGAATACCTCTTCCCGCCCGTGGGCCGCACCGGGGCGGGCTATATCGCCGTGCGCGTATTCCTCCCGGCGGCCTTGGCGGTGCTGGCGGGGGCGGCGGCCGGGAGCGTGGGCACCGCCCTGCTGGCGGTGTGGCCCCTGTCCGAGCTTGTGCGGGTGGGGCTGGATTCCATTTTGCTGCGCCTGGTCCGGCCCCGGCGGCTGCCCCGGCTGGAATTGAAGGACGGCGTAGGCCCTGAAGGCAGGACGGTGTGCGCCGTGTCGGCGCTGCTGTCCGACGACGAGACGGGGCCCCGCCTGGCCCGGCGGCTGGAGGAATACCGGCTTGCCAGCCGGGACTGCGGGGAGGAGCTGCTGTTCGCCCTGTTGGCGGACCTGCCCGACAGCGCCCAGTTCCCGCCCAAAGAGGCGGCGCGCCTCAACGCCGCGGCAAGGGAGATAGACCGGCTCAACGGGACATACGGCGGGGGGTTCTTTCTCCTGTGCCGGGACCCGGTGCTGGATAAGAAGGAGGGGGTCTATGTCCCCTGGGAGCGGAAGCGGGGCGCGGTGCTGGAGCTGATGCGCCTGGTCCGGGGCCGGCCCAATCGATTGAAGGTGCTGGCCGGGGACCCCGAGGCCCTGCACGCCAAGTACGTGCTGTGCCTGGACGGGGACACCCGGCTGGTGCCGGGGGCGGCCCGGCAGCTCATCGGCGCGGCCATGCACCCGCTGAACACGCCCCTGGTGGAAAAGGGCGCGGTGGTGCGGGGCCATGGGGTGCTCCATCCCCGGATGGCGGTGGAGCTGGACCGGGCCATGGCCACGGACTTTGCCCGCATCTGGGCGGGCCAGGGGGGCACGGACCCCTACGGAGCTCCCACGGGGGAGCTCTACACGGACCTATATGACCGGGGCGGCTTCGCGGGCAAGGGCGTCGTGGACGCGGCGGCGTATCTCGCCTGCCTGGACGGCCGGTTCCCGGAGGACCATATCCTGAGCCACGACGCCCTGGAGGGGGCCTACCTGCGGGGGGCCTACCTGGGCGACGTGGAGCTGACGGACGCCTGCCCCGTGACCGCGGCGGCCTGGTTCCGGCGGCTGCACCGCTGGACAAGGGGGGACTGGCAGAACCTGCCGTGGCTGTTCAAGGCCGGGCGGGACCTGCCGCTCCTGGAGCGGTTTCGTCTCTTCGACAGCCTGCGGCGGAGCCTGGTGCCCCCCACGGCCCTGGCGGCGCTTATATGGGGCGTACTCTCCCCGGCCGGCCGCTGGGCGGCGGGGGCAGCCCTGGCATGTCTTGGGGCAGACGCCATCCACGACGCCGTCGGGGCGCTGTTCATCCGGACCAGCCAGGCCCGCCTGCGGCTTCGCAGCGGCGTCCTCCGGGGTGCGGGCGGGTCCCTGACCCGGTTCTTCGCCCGGCTCATATTCCTTGCATGGGAGGGCCATACCTGCGCCTCGGCGGCGGTGACGGCCCTGTGGCGCATGACCGTGAGCCACCGGCGCATGCTCCAATGGGTCACGGCGGCCCAGACAGACCTGGGCCGGACCATGCCCGCGGCTATGTGGTTCTCCGTGGGCCTGGGCCTTGCACTGGTGTGGCTGGCACCCGGCCCGGCGGGGAAGGCCGCGGGAGTGGTATGGGCGCTGGCGCCCGCCTTCGCCTGGGCCTCGGGACGGCCCATCCGGCCAAAAAACGATCTGACGGCGGCCGACAAGGCGTTTCTTCTGAAGGCCGCCGGGGCCATGTGGCGGTACTTTGCCGACCGGTGCACGGCGGAGGAGAACTTCCTGCCCCCGGACAACGTGCAGGTCCAGCCCCCCAAGGGCCCAGCCCACCGAACCAGCCCCACCAACATCGGCCTGGCGCTCACCTCGGCCCTGGGGGCCATGGAGACGGGCGCGGCCCGGGAGAGCGAGGCCATAGCCCTTATAGAGCGGGTGCTGGCCACGGTGGAGAAGCTGGACAAGTGGCGGGGCCACCTCTACAACTGGTACGATACCCGCACGCTGACGCCCCTGCAGCCGGCCTATGTGTCGGCGGTGGACAGCGGCAATCTCTGCGCTTCGCTCATCTGCCTGGCCGGGGGCATGGCGGCCCATGGGCGGCCGGACCTGGCCGACCGGGCCCGGGCGCTGGCGGACGCCATGGAGCTGGGGGCGCTGTACGACGAAAAGAAGCGGCTATTTCGCATCGGCCTGGACCCGGCCACGGACGAGGCAAGCCCCGGCCACTACGACCTGATGGCCTCAGAGGCCCGGCTTTTGAGCTACGTGGCCTGCGCCCGGGGGGACGTGAGCGTGCGCCACTGGCAGAGCCTGAGCCGGGCGCAGCTTTCTCTGGACGGATGGCGGGGCCTGGCCAGCTGGTCCGGGTCCATGTTCGAGTACCTGATGCCGGAGCTATTCCTGCCCTTTGTGAACGGCTCCATGCTGTGGGAGACGGCCCGGTTCTGCCTGTACGCCCAGCGGCGGCGGGGGGAGCGGGCCAAGGCCCCCTGGGGCAGTTCGGAGAGCGCCTTCTTCTCCCTGGACGGGGGCATGGACTACCGCTACAAGGCCCACGGCGTGGGCGCTCTGGCCCTGCGCCGGGACGTGGACGGGGAGCTGGTGACGGCCCCCTACGCCAGCTTCCTGGCCCTGGCGGTCCACCCCAAGGCGGCGGTGAAGAACCTGCGCCGCCTCAAAACCATGGGTATGTGGGGCGAATACGGCTTTTACGAGGCCCTGGACCTGACCCCGGGCCGGACCGGCCCGGGCGGGCAGCCGGTGGCCTGCTTCATGAGCCACCACGTAGGCATGAGCCTATGCGCCGCGGCCAACTGCCTGGCGGGGGGCGTACTGCGGAAATACTTCATGGCTGACCCGGCCATGGGGGCGTTCCGGCCCCTTTTGGCGGAGCGGGTGCCCCTGGGCGGGGCGGTGCTGCGCCGGAGCCGGAGCCCCCTGACCCGGCCCCCGGAGAGCCGGCCGGACCGGCCGGTGTTCCAGTGGGAGGGGCCGGGCCACGACCCGGCGGACCCGGCGTGGTTCCCCCTGTCCAACGGGGTGTATACGCTTCTCGCCTGCGACGACGGGCGGTGCCGGGCCCGGACGGCGGGGCTATTGATGTACCGCCCGGAGGGCTTTGCCCTCGCCGTAGACGGTGCCATGCTGACCCCCTCCCGCCGGGAGGGGGCGGTGCGCCCCTGGCGGTACGAGGCCGGGTCCCTCACCTTCACGGCCCGGCGGGCCGGGGGCGTGATGAGCGCGTCCATGGCCGTGGCCGCGGGGGAGCGAGGGGAGCTCAGGCGTATCACCGGCCCCAGCGGCGGGAAGCTCGCCATCCGTTTCGAGCCGGTGCTGGCCCCGGAGGGGGACTATGACGCCCATCCCGCCTTCTGGCGGCTGGGCCTGGAGGCGAGCGTCCGCCACGGCGCGGTGCTCATCCGACGGCTTGCCAGGGGCGATCTGCCCGAGTGCTGGCTGTGCCTCGCCGCCACGGCGGACCTCGCCATCCGCCGGGGGGCGGGCTGGCAGATGCACGAGCCCATGACGGTCGAGACCACCCTGCCGGAGGGCGGGTGCGCGACCGTGAGCCTCTGCTTTGGCGGCACGGCCAAAGAGGCGGAGGCGGGCGCCCGGCGCATATTGACCGGCGGCGCCGCGGACATGGCCGGGGCCATGGGGACGCTTCTCGGCATGAGCGCCCAAGGGCTCCAGGCGGCCTTCCGCCTGTGCGCCGCGGTGTGCTCGCCCCGGGTCATGGCGCAGCCTGACTCCACCCGGGAGGCGCTGTGGAGGCGGGGCCTGTCCGGCGACCTGCCCATTATATATGTGGACGGGCAGAACATGGACCGGGCCCTGCGGATGATCAAGCGCCACGCCCTCGTCACCGCCTGCGGGGCGGAGGCGGACCTGGTGCTGGACACCGGGGAGGAGGGCCAGTACCTCCACCCCCGGCAGGACGCCCTGCGCCGGTATCTGGACAAATACGGCCTGGCGGGCTTTGAGAACGCCCGGGGCGGCGTATGGTTTTTGAGCGGCGCGGACATCGCCGCGGCGGCGGTGACGCTGCCGGAGCCCCCCGCCCGGCCCAGCCCCGGCATGCCCGCCCTGGGTCCCGCCCCGGTCCGGGGCGGGGGCGCGCCCAAGGTGGAGCATCTCCCCGGCGGGGCGGTGGCATACGACACCCCGCCCCTGCCGCCCCGGGCCTGGTGCAACGTGCTGACCAACGGCCGGTTCGGGTATCTGGCGGCGGACTGCGGCACGGGCTTCCTGTGGCTGGAAAACGCCCGGGAATGCCCCATAAGCCCGTGGATGAACGACCCCACGGCCGCGTCCGGCGGCGAGACGCTGACGCTGGTGACGGCGGGCGGGCGCATGAGCCTCTTCGCGGGGCACGGAAAGTGCCGGGTCACCAACGGCTTCGGCTGGACCAGCTGGGAGCGGGAGGGGACCCGCCTCACCGCCTTCGTGCCCTGCGGGCATAAGGCACGGGTATTCATTATCGAGACCGGCGAGGGCTATATCGAGTGGCACCTGCCATTGACCCTCACGGCCAGCGGGGCGGATGTGCCCTGCGTCATCACGGGCCGGGAGGACGGCTGCCTCACGGCCGTGAATCCCCGGAGCCCATGGCCCGGCGAGGTCATCCGGGCGGTGTGCAGCCGCCCCTTCTCCGGCTTCACCGGGGACGAGGCCGCGTGGCTGGCGGGCCGGATGGACGGGAGGACGGGCCCGGGTCTCGCGCCCTGCTTCGGGGCGCTGTGGAAGGCCGGGGGCGTGAGCGTGCTGGTATGCGGGGCGGAGAGCGCCCAGACGCTCAGGGCCCTGGCGGACCCGGCGCGGGCGGCGAAGGAGCTCAATAAGGTCCGGGACGGCTGGCGGGCCATGGTGAGCCGGGTCCATGTCCGCACGCCGGACGAGGACCTGAACCGGATGATGAACGGCTGGGCGGTCTATCAGACCCTGGCCTGCCGCATCATGGGCCGCACCTCCATGTACCAGTCCGGCGGGGCCTGGGGCTTCCGGGACCAGCTGCAGGACGCGGTGAATCTCATCCTGATCGCCCCCGGCCGGGCCAAAAAGCAGATCATGACCTGCTGCGCCCGGCAGTTCCGGGAGGGGGACGTGCTCCACTGGTGGCATGAGGGCCCGGGCGGGCCCCGGGGCGTGCGCACCCGGTGCTCGGACGACCTCTTATGGCTGCCCTGGGCGCTGTGCGAGTACGCGGAGAAGACCGGGGACATGGCCCTGTGCGGGGAGATGGCCCCCTGGCTGGAAGCCCCGCCCCTGGGGCCGGAGGAGAGGGACCGGTACTTCCAGCCGCACGCCCCGGCGCGGCAGAGCACCGTGCTGGACCATGCCCGGCGGGCCATGGACCTGGTGATGGCCAGGGGCCAGGGGCCCCACGGGTTGCTGCTCACCGGGTCCGGGGACTGGAACGACGGGATGGACAAGGTGGGCGGCGAGAGCCAGTGGCTCACCTGGTTCTTCGTCCATGTCTCCCGGCGGTTCGCCGCCCTTTTGCGGCGGGCGAACTCCCCGGACGCGGCGCTGTACGCCCAGGCGGGGGAGGCATACGCCGCCGCGGCGGAGCGGAGCTGGAACGGCAGCTGGTACCTGCGGGGCTGGTGGGCCGACGGCGCGCCATTGGGGGGCGTGGGGGCCCCGGCCTGCGCCATCGACTCCATCGCCCAGAGCTGGGCGGCCTTCTGTCCCGAGGCGGATAGGGAGCGGGTGAACACGGCCCTGCGGGCCGCGGTGGACCACCTCTACGACCGGGCCCACGGCGTGGTGAAGCTGTTCGCCCCGCCCTTCGGCGACGAGGGCCGGGACCCGGGATATATCCGAGCCTGCGGGCCGGGCTTCCGGGAAAACGGCGGTCAGTACACCCACGGGGCGGTGTGGCTGGCCTCGGCGCTCCTGAAGCAGGGCTTCCCCGACGCCGGGGCGGCGCTGCTGCTGGACTTGCTGCCCGCCAAGCATGACCCCGCCCGATGGGGGGCGGAACCTTGGGTGCTGGCGGCGGACGTGTCCGCCAATCCCGACCACTACGGCGAGGCGCTGTGGAGCTGGTATACCGGCTCGGCGGGGTGGTTTTTCCGGGTAGTGCTGGAGGACCTTCTGGGCATCCGGCTGGAGAACGGCCGCCTCACGGTGGCGCCCCGCCTGCCCCATGGCTGGGAGGGGTACGAGGCGGAGATATGCGGGCGGAAGATCAAGGTGGAGAACGGGCGCGTCACGGTCACGTGACGGGGACGGAGCATTCATTTTCGCATATTCTGAAATATTCTGTGATATCAGCTAATATTCGGCTGAATACGATGAATATACGCGGAAAGATAAGACGAAAACGCGTATATATCCAGCGTTATGCGCTGTTATTCGACGATATTCGCATATGCTGCGGGAAGCAAAAAAGCCTCCACTGTGCAAGGGGAGGTGCCGAGCGAAGCGAGGCGGAGGGGTTGTTACCAGTCTTGGAATTATACCTGGCTTGGTAACAATCCCCCAGTCACCGCCTAACGGCGGCGAAAGGCCCCTTTGCACAAGGGGGCCTTTGGGGGGGCTGGCAGAGGAGGCGAAAGGCCCCTTTGCACAAGGGGGCCTTTGGGGGGGCTGGCAGAGGAGGCGAAAGGCCCCTTTGCACAAGGGAGCCGCCAAGCGGAGCCCCCTTAGGAGGGCAATATGAAAGGGAGCAGAGCCGAGGCTCTGCTCCCTGAGGGGTATTTGCTTGTTTGGGGCTATCTTACTTGACCCAGGTGGCGCCGTTCCAGTCGCCCAGGAGCTCGGACCAAGTGCACTTACCGGAGGAGCCGGACTTCTTCTCGAACCAGCACTCGCCGTACTGGCCGCCGACCCACTGCCAGCCGGTCAGCATCTTGCCCTTCTCACCCTTGGTATCGGTGGGCTGCAGGAAGTACCAGCCATAGCCGCCGTGCAGGTCGTCCACGTACTGCATGCCGGTGAGCATCTTGCCCTCGGAGCCGACATAGTACCAGTTGTTGTCCCACTGGGAAGCGCCGTCTACCTTGCCGACCCAGTAGTTGGCGACGACTTCGCCCTTCTTGAAGAAGTACCACTCGCCGGTGTCGTAGTCATAGACCCAGCCGGTGCCGCCGTTGGTCTTGGGAGGATCCACGGGGACCGTGGGCTTATCGCCGCCGGGCGTGGGAGAGGGGCTGGGAGACGGGGACGGGGACGGGGACGGGCTGGGAGAGGGGCTGGGCTCAGTGGTGCCGCCGCCGCTGCCGCCGCCGGAGCTCTTCTCTACTACCGTGACGGTGACTGTAACGTTGTAGGCGGGCATTTTGAAGGTGTAAGTACCAGCGTTGACAGTCACCTTCGTGCCATTCGGCGTCACGGTCACAGACTCGATCGTATAGGTGCTGTCGGCAGTGACGGTGATCGTCTCGCCCTCGGTGGCCTGCTTGGGCTCGACCTTGAAATGCACCTCATCCGTCACTGTGACCGTATAGACCGTCTTGGAGTTGCTGATGTTCGTGAGGGTGCTGCCTTTGGGGGCGCTCTCAGCCTCCTTATAATACGTGTAAGTCCCGCTGCTCTCGGCCTGGTAGCCTGTTATATTGCTCTGGCCGGCCAGAGACTTGCTGAACTTCACGCCGTCGTTGATTGAGACTTTACCCAGCGCCGTAGTATAAGAGAAGGTGCCGGTATCTGCGTTATTGCTGCCCAGCCACAATACCACAGTGCCACCCTGCACGTTGAAGTCGGCAGTCAGCGTGTTGTTCGCCGCAACGCTGATGAAGATATTGCCCCGCGAGACATTAACAGTGGTAGTGTTGTCGATGGCCATCGCGGCCGGGGCTCTATTAACCACCCTGATATACATGTCCTTACCATCAACAGCGACACCCAGTTTGCCTTGCAGCGCAGTACTGTTAGAGACAACGTAAGGATTGTCTTTCGAGCCGTCCGGTTCGTTCGCCGCGGCTACGGCCATGGGCACGTCTACGAACTCCTCCAGCTCCTCCAGGCCCGCCGGAGCTTCAGGCGCCGCGAGGGCGGGAACTGTCAGGCTCAGCGTCATGATGAAAGCCAGGAACAGGCTCAATGCACGCTTTTTCATGTTTTTTCCTCCTGCTAAAATAAATAATTTTACACAACCTATGAGCCGAAACTCGTGTCATTATAAACCCTATCCCCCGAAAAATCAATACTTTTTTGAGAAAAAACGCCTTTTCTCTTTTAAATCATAAAAAGGGAGTGGACTTATGTCCACTCCCGCGGTCATCCTATATATTTTCGTCACCGTTTTATGTCATAGTTCATGTTCATAATGCTGCGTATGCTCTCGGCGTCGTCGGTGATGTTGGCGTCGCCGTGGATGGTGTGCTTGATGACAGAGCTGGCCACGGCGAAGTTCACCATGTCCATGGGCTTATAATCGTTCATCATGGCGTAGATGAGGCCGCTGGCGAAGGCGTCGCCGCCGCCCACCCGGTCCAGGATGTTGAAGGTGAAGAGGCGGCTCTCAAAGGTGTGGCCCTGGTACCACATGTAGGCCATGAGGCTGTTCTCGCTGCCGGTGTGGGCATAGCGGACGTGGCGGGCCAGGCACTTGAGGTTGGGATAGCGCTCCACGAAGCGCTGGAAGATCTCGTCCTGCTGCTCGTAGCTGGGCTGCAGGGGCACCCCGTCCTTCCAGTCGCCCTTGGAATGGTCCGCGTCGTCCTTCCAGAGGTGGTAGGGCTCGATGCCCAGGAGCACGTCCACATAGGGCAGGCACCGGGTGCAGAAGTCCCGCGCCTCCTCCCAGGACCAGAGAAGGCTCCGGAAGTTGCCGTCAAAGCTGATGGTGAGCCCCTTCTCCCGGGCCTTTTCCAGGCACTTGAGGATGAACTCGGCGCAGCTGGGGCTGAGGGCGGGGGTGATGCCGCTCAGGTGCAGCCAGTCGAAGCCGTCCAGGAGGGCGTCCAGGTCCACCTGGGAGAAGTCATACTCCGTAATGGCGGAGTGCTTCCGGTCGTAGGTCACCTTGCTGGGGCGGATGCCGTAGCCGGTCTCGAGATAATAGGTGCCCAGCCGGTGGGAGGGGGTCTCCTCGGGGGTGGAGAGGATGACGGGGGTGCAGTGCACGTCGTTGGACCGGAGCATGCGCACCGCGCTCTTGCCCAGGGAGTTGTTGGGGACCACGCTGAAAAAGGTGCTGTCGATGCCCAGGTTCGCCAGGGCCAGGGCGATGTTGGCCTCGCTGCCGCCGTAGCTGGCCTCAAAGCTGGACGCCATGCGTATCTTCTCGTAGTTGGGCGGGGTAAGCCTAAGCATCACCTCGCCGAAGGTGATGAACCGGGGGGTATCGATGCCGCTCAGAAGGGGGTTGTGGTGTTCCATATGTCACCTCACGCATCAGGGCCGCCGGGGCGGCCGGTATCATGCCCATTTTTGCATATCTCACAATAAATTGCAAGGGCCTTGGGAATATTTCGTGATTTTTGCCCGTATTTTTTGGCAAAAATGACCGGCCCGGGCCCGGAATTTACAATAATGTCATTTTCAAAGCCCCCGGCCTGTGCTATAATGACAATAGTATATATGAAGAGGTGAGCGGGATGCGCAGCGTGCGGCGGGAGATCATGCCCGGGGTGTTTCTGACCAGCCTGC
Source organism: uncultured Oscillospiraceae bacterium (assembly GCA_947625045.1). Taxonomy (GTDB): domain Bacteria; phylum Bacillota; class Clostridia; order Oscillospirales; family Oscillospiraceae; genus CAJOIG01. The sequence goes on along the minus strand of CANQMW010000026.1, from coordinate 28,507 downwards.
AGACGGACAAGTTCAGGACGGGCCTTCTGCGGGTGTGCCTGCTGGCCCCGCTGGACAGGGAGACCGCGGCGAAAAACGCCCTCATCCCCAGCGTGCTGTGCCGGGGCTCGGTGCGGCATCCGGACATGGCGGCCCTGGGCGCCCGGCTGGATGAGCTGGGCGGGGCGGAGCTGGCGCCCGCCGTGCGGAAGCTGGGGGAGATACAGGCCGTGGGCCTGGCCGCGGATTTCGTGGAGACGGGGAGCGATACCGCCCTGGAGGACATGGCGGAACTGCTGGGGGAGGTGCTGCTGGCCCCAAACACCAGGGGCGGGCTGCTGCTGCCGAAATACGTGGAGAGCGAGCGGGAGAAGCTCTTGGAGGACATCCGCGCCCGGGTGAACGACAGGACGGACTATGCCCGGGGCCGGCTTTTGGAGCTCATGTGCCCCGGGGAGGCATACGGCGTGGACGCCCTGGGGGATGAGGAGACGGCGGCGGAGATAGGCTATGTGGCCCTGACACGGCACTATAGGGCGCTGCTGGCGTCCAGTCCGGTGGAGGTATTTTACTGCGGCGCGGCGGACCCGGACAGGGTGGCCGCGGCCACGGTGGACGCCCTCGCCACCCTGCCCCGGGGGGAGCTTGATCTCGACATCGGCACGGATATCCGCCTCAATACCGTGGAGGAGCAGGCGCGGGTGTTCACCGAGGAGATGGACGTGGGCCAGGGGAAGCTGGCCATGGGCTGGCGCCTGGGGGACGCCATGGAGGACCCGGACATGGCGGCGCTGCGGGTGCTGAACGCGCTGCTGGGCGGGAGCGCGGGGTCGAAGCTGTTCGTAAGCGTGCGGGAGAAGATGAGCCTGTGCTACTATATATATTCCTCGCTGGACCTGATGAAAGGGCTGCTGCTGGTGGAGAGCGGCGTGGACCCGGCGGACTATGACAGGGCCGCCGCGGAGATCGGCCGGCAGGTGCAGGCGATCAAGGACGGGGGGTTCACCGACGGGGAGCTGACCGCCGCGAAGCGGACCGTGAGCTCCGACACGCTGGCGCTGCTGGATTATCCCGAGCGGCTGGAGCGGTTTTATCTGGGCCAGGACCTGCTGGGCCTGGACTATGGGCCGGAGGAGCTGGCCGCCCTGGCGGAGGACGTGACCCGGGAGGACGTGATCCGGGCCGCGGCGGGCCTTGCCTGCGACGCCGTCTATTTCCTGCGGGGCCGGGAGGATGAAGATGGAGAGGACTGACTATCCCGCCTTAGGGCTCGCGGTCTATAAGACCGTGCTGCCCAATGGCCTTGCCATATACGCGGCGCCCCGGCCTGGATGGCGGCGGGCCCAGGCCTTTTTCGTGACGAATTACGGCGGCGCGGACCGGCGGTTTTCCCTGAATACGACAGTATACGACACGCCCGCGGGGATGGCCCACTTCCTGGAGCATAAGATGTTCGACATGCCCTCCGGCAGCGTGGACGACGCCTTCGCCCGCCGGGGCGCGGACGCCGACGCCTATACCTCCGAGGCGGTGACCAATTACCATGCCCGCTGCACGGATCGGTTCGGGGAGAACCTGCGGGACCTGCTGGCGTTCGTGTCCACGCCGTATTTCACCCCGGAAACGGTGGCCAAGGAGCGGGGCATCATCGGCCAGGAGATCGCCGAGAGCGAGGACGACCCCGTTTTTGCCGCGTATATGGGCTGCATGAAGCTGCTGTTCGGGGAAGGTCCCCTGGGGGACAGCATCGTGGGCACGGCGGCGTCCATCGGGGATATCACGCCGGAGACGCTTGCCATATGCCATAAGGCGTTTTACGCGCCGGCCAACATGGTCCTTTGCGCGGCGGGGGATATAGACCCGGCCGAGGTGGAGCGCATCGCCCGGGAGGTCCTGCCGGGGGAGAGCGGGCCGCTGCCGGAGCGGGACTATGGCCCGGATACGGGCCTCATGCCGCTGGAGACGCGCGCTGAGCGGGCCATGGATGTGTCCGCGCCCCAGTTCTGCGCGGGGGTCAAATTGGGCCCGGCGGCCGCGGAGCCGGAGGCATTGAAAGCGCGGCTCACGGCGGAGCTTGCCATGCGGTGCCTCTGGGGCGGCCATGCCCCGGCGTATCTGGAGCTATATGAAAAGGGGCTTTTGAACGACGCGTTCCGGTATGAGCCCACCTATGCCGCCGGGGTGGGGTATGTGTGTTTGGAGGGGGAGTCCCCCGACCCGGAGGCGGCCCTGGCGGGGCTGCTGGGGGCGGTGGAGCGGGACATGGACCCCGCCTTCTTCGCCCGGCAGAAAAAGGCCATGCAGGGCGGCTTCATCCGGATGCTGGACGACTTCTACGACCTGGCCGACGCCCTGGCGGAGGGCCATTTTGCCGGGTTCGACCCGCTGACAGCGCCGGAGGTGCTGGAAGAGCTCACCTGCGCGGAGGTGACCGCCTGGGCAAGGGAACACTTCGCGCCCGCGCGGTTCGCCATGGCCGTCATCCGCCCCAAGGAGGCATAAATGAGCAACGCATCCATCTCCTTCCCCATGCTGGGGGACTGGTCCATCTGCCCGCCCAACAGCTTCACCCTGTTCGGCCATGAGTTTTATTGGTACGGGGTCATCATCGCCGCCGGGTTCCTGCTGGCGGTGGCCTACTGCCTGCACCGGAGCCGGGAGTTCGGCATAAAACAGGATGACGTCATCGACTGCCTGCTGTTCGCCGTGCCCCTGGGCATCGTGGGCGCCCGGGCCTATTACGTGATCTTCTTCGGCCACTATGACTCCTTCTGGGACATGTGCAAGATATGGGAGGGGGGCCTGGCCATCTACGGGGCGGTGATCGCCGCGGTGATCACCATCCTGGTGGTCTGTAAGGTCAAGCGTATCTCCGCGCCGGCGCTCCTGGACCTGACAAGCTTCGGCTTTCTCATCGGCCAGTGCGTGGGCCGGTGGGGCAACTTCATGAACCGGGAGGCCTTCGGCTATGAGACGGATGTCTTCTGCCGCATGGGTCTTACGGTGAACGGGGTCACTACCTATGTCCACCCCACGTTTTTGTATGAATCCCTGTGGAACCTGACAGGGTTCATCGCGCTGCATGTTCTGTCGAAGAAGACGAAACGCCGGTTTGACGGTGAGTATTTTCTCGCCTATGTGCTCTGGTACGGCCTGGGCCGGGCCTGGATAGAGGGGCTGCGGGCCGACTCCCTGTACCTGGGGAATACCGGCCTGCGGGTGAGTCAGCTGCTGGCCGCCGCGGCGGCGGGCGTGTCAGCGGTGCTGCTCGCGGCGCTGGCCCGCCGGGCGAAGAAGACGCAAATGCCCCTGTGGGCGGACCGTGCCGCCATGGCGGAGGCGGGGAGCGCCGGCGAGGCGGAAGATGAGGCGGAAATTCCCGGCGATAATGAGGACGAAAACAAGTAAACTATAGAGAAAAACGTAAAAGGAGGACTTACACAATGGCAGGATTCAACGACTTTCTCACCAAGGCCGGCGCCCTGGCCTCCAAGGCCGCGGACAAGGCCAAGGACCTGGCGGGCGTGGCCGCCGTCAAGACCAAGCAGGTAAGCCGCATCGCCAAGCTGAATATGGACATCTCCTCGAAGAAGGACGACATGAAAAAGGCATACGCCGAGCTGGGCAGGATCTACTATGAGGCCCATCATGACGCCCCCGACGAGACATGCGCGCCCCTATGCGCCCAGATCGACGAGGCGGCCGCCGCCGTCGCCGCCATGGAGGCGGAGATCGCCCAGATCAAGGAGGCCATGGCCGCCGAGGCCGAGGCCATGGACGCGGACCTGGAGGATGTGGTGGACGCCACCGAGTCCGAGGCCGGCGTGGAGGTGGAGATAGAGGTGGAGGAGCCCGCGGCTCCCGAAGCCCCTGCCGGGCCCGCCGCGCCGGAGGCCCCTCCCGCGCCGGAGACGCCTGCGGAACCCGCGGCTCCCGAAGTGCCCGAGACCCCGGCGGAGCCGGACGACACGCCTCACTGGAACTGAGACAGCGTAAAAGAAGTATCCCCCGCCCGCAGGCGGGGGATACTTCTTTGTCCATTATACCATTATATATAACGATGTCAGCTCTTCCTGCGGAAGGCCAGGAATTTGGAGAGGATATAGTTGAGGATGATGACCACTACGCTGACGATGAGCTTGGCGGCGAAGCCCTCTATGCCAAACAGGGGCATGTCCAGGCCCAGCTTTATGAGCAGCGGCACGCCGGCGAACTCCACAAGCCCGGTGAAGATGCGGCTGCCGAAGAAGGCCCCGGCCTCCTTGAGCCACAGGGGCCAGGCCCAGCTCTTGGAGTTGAACACCCACAGCTTGTTGGTGACAAAGGCGAAGAGCACCGCCACGAGCCAGCTCAGCATGTTGCCCGGGGTGACCGCCATGCCCAGCATACCCACGCACAGGGCATAGGCCGCCCAGTTGATGACGGTGGTGGCGCCGCCGAAGAAGAGATAGCTTATGATCTCCTGATGGGCAAAATAGAGCTCTTTTATCTTCTTCATGCTTCCGCACCGTCCAGATACACGGCCCGGACGATCTCGCCGGTGGCGGTGCGCATAGTCCAGACAGAGAAGCCGTTATAGTAGAGCATGCCGTCCTCGGCGCCCTCCTGCTCGCAGGAGGCGGAATACTCGCTGTCGAAGGGCCGGCCGATGGCGTTGATGAGGGCGGAGGCGGGCTGGCCCACATAGTTCTGGGCGATGGCATAGGACTGGTCGTCCACTACCGCGTCGGAGCTGGACGCGGGGGGCACATGGGTCTGTTTGGCGGCCTGAGCGTCCGAGGCGGAGGCGGCCAGGATCTCCTGGGGCGCCGGGGTGCCCGTGGGTTCGGGCTCCTCAGGTTTATCGCCGCCGCAGGCCGCGAGGGCCATCAGCAGCGCGCACAGCAAAAGCAGGGAAAGGGTCTTTTTCATCGGGATACCTCCATGGGGATGCGGTGGAAATATGAAACTTGGGCTATCATACCATATTTTCACGGGATTTGGAAGATGCTGACGCCGCCCTGGTCGTAGACCAGGGGATAGTTTTCTGCGAAATAGTCGTAGTTCACCGGGTATTCGGCGTATTCCGAGCCGCCGATGTATACATAGTCCACGCCGTATTCCTGGGCGTACCGCTCAAAATCCGCCCCGCCGGCGTACATCAGCGGCAGCAGGGCCTCCCGCTCGCCGTAGTCGATGCCGTGGTAGTAAAGATACATCCCCGCTCCGCACAGGATGTTCCGCCCGGTGAGGACGGAGACGGGGTTGGTGTGGTGCGAGGTGGTGAGGAAGAGGCTGTCCGCCGGGGTGTTTTCGATGATGTAGTCCGCGGCGGCGACCTGCTCGCCGGAAAGGAGCTGGTACTCGCTCACCGCCTCCCGCAGAAGGCTCATGCACCCGGAGAGGGTGCCGCAGATGACCAGCACCGCTGCCGCGCCCTTGGCGAGGGCCCGGGGCCTTATCTTCTCCATCTGCTCCCACAGCCATCCGCACACGGCGATGTCCGTCACCATGTACCATATATAAAGAAGTTTGTTGTCGTCGTAGGGGTTGGGCTGGAAGGCCACGAGGTTCGCCAGGATGAAGAGCGGCGCCGCGCCCCAGAATATGCGGGCATCGTCCCCCCGCAGGAAGAACATGGCCACCAGCATGGCGCAGAACACCACCCCGCAGTTCACCATCCAGAACCACAGCCAGTTCATCTCACCGTGGACCCAGCCGGGGTTGAGCCAGAGGAGATTGCCCGTGCTGGCCGCGTCGAAGGTCCAGACGATGAGCTGGGGCAGGGCGAGGGCAAAGCACACGCACCCGTAGAGCACGTAATTCATGACCAGCGCCTTTAAGCGCCCCGCCTTTTTGGCTTTCGGCAGGAAGGCGAAGAACCATCCCGCCGAGAGCATGCCCAACGCCAGGAAGCTGTGGGTATGTATCATGGGCATGAGCCCCGCCAGCCCCGCGAGGACCAGTATCTCCCGGCGGCAGCCCGCCCCGTCCAGGGTCTTTCGGATGCCCTGGAGCAGCAGGTATATGGCCGCCAGGACCATGCACCAGCCGGCCATGGTGGTGCGCTGGGGGATGAGCATGTCGCAGATCACGTTCACCCACCGAAGGTCCTCGTCAACCAGGTTGGTGGGGGTGACGTAAAAGCCCGTGAGCAGGTCGGTGAAGGTGTACCGGCCGTTGAAGAAAAGGGCGAAGCCGAACCCGCCGTTGAAGACGAAGAGGAGCCAGGCCAGAAGGGTGGGGGCGAGCTTTTTCGTAAGCTCCGCCGCCAAAAGCCAGAAGCCGTAAAATACCGCGAAGAGCATGACGAGGCTGGGCAGTATCACCGCCATGCGCAGGCCCAGCCCGAAAAACCGCAGGCTGGCCGTGGCGGCGTCCACCAGGAAGGGATAGTCTATCTTCTGACCGGGGAAGATGCTGTAGTCCGGGGGGAAGTCCCCCTGGCGGTAGAGGCTCTCGGCAAAGCCCAGGTGCATGCCTAAGTCCCCGTAGGTGCTCTGGCCCACCCAGAGGGAGCCGTCGGTGTGGGGCAGCAGTACATGGGTGTAGAGAAGATACCCGCAAAAGGCGGTGAGCAGAAGGCTCGCCAGCGCACCCGCCGCATCCTCCAGGGGCGGGGCGGGCATGGCCGGCAGAGAGGGAAGATGCCCGCCCTCCGCCGGTTGGGGCAGGTTATAGTCCTTCCCAATGAGCAGCAGGCACACCGTGCCCACGGTGGCGAGGCACAGGGCGATCAGCTGCGCCGTCATGGTGAAGCCCGCGAAGAAGGCGATGAGGCAGGGCAGCCACATCAGTGCCGCACAGCCGAACACCAGCCCCAGCCAGCACTTCACCGCCCCCCGGTAAGAGGGCAGCAGGCGCCAGGCCAGGGCCAGGCCAAAGAGCATATATACGACAAGTGCGGGCATAAAAAATGGCTCCTCTTAGGCCCCCTTGTGCAAAGGAGGCTTACCTTTTGGAGGCTCCCTTGTGCAAAGGGAGCTGTCAGCGAAGCTGACTGAGGGATTGTCGCGTTACGGACGTTTACAACCCCTCCACCGCGCTTCGCGCGGTCCCCCTCCCCTTGCACAGGGGAGGCATTGGGGTGGGAGTTTCGCTCGGCACCTCCCCTTGCACAGGGGAGGCATTTTATATCTCCGGCCCCAGTTTGCTCAAGACCTCCTGGAACCAGCCGGGCAGGTCGGTCCAGAGCTCGATGGGCTGGCCGGTGGCGGGGTGGATGAATTTGAGCCCCCGGGCGTGGAGGCACTGGCTCTCCAGCCCCTTGTCCCGGCGGCCGCCGTAGACCGTGTCCCCCAGCAGGGGGTGGCCTGTGTGGGCCATGTGGACCCGTATCTGGTGGGTCCGGCCCGTCTCCAGGCGGCAGCGGATATAGGTGTGGCGGGCGTACCGGGCCAGCACCTGCCAGTGGGTCACGGCGGGGCGGGAGTTCTTCTCCGTCACGGCCATGCGCTGGCGGTTCCGGGGGTCCCGGCCGATGGGGGCGTCCACGGTGCCCGCGTCGTCATGGAACGTGCCGTGGCACACCGCGTCGTAGACCCGGGAGAGGGTCCGGTCCTTCAATTGGGCGGACAGGGCCTCATGGGCGGCGTCATTCTTCGCGGCGATGATGAGGCCGCTGGTGTCCTTGTCGATGCGGTGGACGATGCCGGGCCGCAGCTCGCCTCCCACCCCGGAGAGAGAATTCCCGCAGTGGGCCAAGAGGGCGTTCACCAGCGTGCCGTCCGGGTGGCCGGGGGCGGGATGGACCACCAGGCCCCGGGGCTTGTTCACCACGATCACGTCTCCGTCCTCATAGACCACGTCCAGAGGGATGTCCTGGGCCGCGGCCTTGGCCGGGGCGGCCTCGGGCAATACTACCTCGAATATGTCCCCGGCGGCGGCACGGTGATTCTTCCGCACAGGCGCGCCGTGAAGGGTCACGAGACCCGCTTCCAAAAGCTTCGCCGCGGCGGAGCGGCTGCGGATGGCCTCCTGACAGGCGAGGAGAGCGTCGATCCTCTCCCCGCTCTCCTCTGTCTTTACCGTTATTCTCGTTTCCATCAGCTGTCCCGGAACTCAGCCAGAATGTCGTCCAGGGAATAGGCGTCAAAGCCCTGGTCCAGGTCCGGCTTTTTGGCCGGGGCAGCCTTGGGGGCCTCCTGTTTGGGCGTCTCCGCCTGGACGGGCGCAGGCTTGGCCTCCGGGGCCTTCTCCGCGGGTGCAGCCTTCACGGGCTTTTCAGGCGCCGCGGGCGCGGGCGTTTCCGCCTTGGGGGCGGGCGTTTCCTTTTCCTTCCCGCCGCCGAAGGTCCACTCGGCGAAGGGGTCGTCCGGATCGGCGGGCCGCAGCTCGTCGGCCAGGGACTTGTGCTCGCCCCGGTCCCGGTGGGGGATGGCGGCGTACATGTCCTCTTTGGCCTGCCGCGCGGCCTGACGGGCGGCCCGGCGGCTCTGGGGCTGCTCAGGCGCAGGCTCAGCCGCAGGTTCCTCGTCCTTGTAGTAAGCGGCCTCCTCCATGTCCAGCTCGGACCGGCGGGGCTGACGGCGGCGGGCCGGTTTTGCCTTGGCAGGCCGGCGCTTTTTCTCCTTGGGCAGCTCCATGGGGTCCCGGTAGACGATGACGTGGATGCAGAACAGCAGCCCGCATACGGTGATGAAGATGTCCGCCACGTTGAACACGAAGAAAGAGAAGATCTCGAACTCGAACATGTCCACCACGTAGCCGAACAGCACCCTGTCGATGCAGTTGCCCAGGGCGCCGGCGGCCACCAGCACGGCCGTCCAGCGGCCGAATTTGGTGCGGATGATCTCCGTGTTGATGAGCACGATGATGGCGATGATGAACAGGGCCGACACCCCGATGAGCAGCCACCTGGCGTTGGCCAGGATGCTGAAGGCCGCGCCGGTGTTCTGCACGTTGGTCATGTGCAGCACCCCGGGGATCAGGCTCACGCACTGCTCGCCCATGGCGTTCAAGGGGATGTGGTTGATGGTCCAGTATTTCACCGCCTGGTCCAGTATCAGGACCACCACGGCAGCGATCGCATAGATCACGGCGGATACCTCCTGTGTATACCGGGGAGAAGGATCTTACTCCCCGGCAGTATGGCGCATGGCGCCGGCGCACCGGGCGCACAGCTCGGGATATTCCTTGTTGGAGCCCACGCTGGCGCTGTGGGTCCAGCAGCGGGGGCACTTGGGCAATGCGGAGGGGGCGACCTCGATGGTCACGCCGGGCATCTCCGTGCCGGCCCAGCCGGGGCCCTCCCCGTCGGTCAGGTCCGCCTCGGACACGATGAACAGGCTCTCCAGGGGCTTTGCCGCCACCCTATCCATGGCCTTCTTGGCCTCCGGGCCCACGTGGATGGTGACCTTGGCCTCCAGGGGCTTGCCGATGATCTTGTCCGCCCGGGCCAGCTCCAGGGCCTTGTTCACGTCGTCCCGGAGCTTGAGGCTGTCGGCCCAGAAGGCCTCCTCGTCCTCGGTGAGCTTCCAGCCCTCGCCCACGGCGGGCATGTCGTTGAGCATCACGTGCCGGGCGTCGTCTGTCGTCTTATGGGGCATGGAGAGCCATATCTCGTTGGCGGTGAAGGCCAGGATGGGGGCCAGGAGCCGGACCATGGCGTCCAGGACGTACCACATGGCGGTCTGGGCGGCGAGACGGGCCTCGCTGTCCCTGGCCTCGCAGTAGAGCCGGTCCTTCACGATGTTCATGTAGACGTTGGACATGTCCACCACGCAGAAGTTATGGATGGCGTAGGTGACGGACCAGAACTCGTATTTGTCGTAGCTCGTCAGGCACTTCTCGATGAGGGCGGCGGTGCGGTCCAGGGCCCAGCGGTCGATGCCCTGGAGCTTGTTAAGGCTCAGCAGGTCCCTGTCCGGGTCGAAGCCGTCCAGGTTGCCCAGCAGGAACCGGGCGGTGTTGCGGATCTTGAGATACTTATCCGACAGCTGCTTGAAGATGGCGTCGGAGCAGCGCATATCCAGCCGGAAGTCGGCGCTGGCGGCCCAGAGGCGGCACAGGTCCGCGCCATATTTCTCCGTCAGCTCGTCGGGGGCCACGCCGTTTCCAAGGCTCTTGTGCATGGCCCGGCCCTCCCCGTCCACGGTCCAGCCGTGGCAGAGGACAGAGCGGTAGGGGGCCTCGCCCTTGGTGGCCACGGCGGTCAGCAGGCTGGACTGGAACCAGCCCCGGAACTGGTCGCCGCCTTCGAGATACAGGTCCGCGGGCCAGATGCCGGGGGCGTCCAGCTCCATGGAGGCGAAATGGGTGGAGCCGGAGTCGAACCAGCCGTCCAGGGTGTCGGTCTCCTTTTCTGTGACCTTCCCGCCGCAGTGGGGGCAGGTGAAGCCCTGGGGCAGCAGCTCCTCGGCGCTCATGTCGAACCAGGCGTTGGAGCCCTTCTCGCCGAATATCTTAGAGACGTTCTCGATGGTCTCGGGGGTGCACACGGGCTTGCCGCAGCCGGCGCAGTAGAATACGGGGATGGGCAGACCCCAGCGGCGCTGGCGGCTGATGCACCAGTCCGCCCGCTCCCGGATCATGCTCTCCATCCTATCCGCGCCCCACTCGGGGTTCCAGGTGACCTTGCGGGCGGCCCGGACCGCGTCCTCCTTGAACGCATCCACGGAGCAGAACCACTGGTCCGTGGCCCGGAAGATGATGGGGTTCTTGCACCGCCAGCAGTGGGGGTAGGAGTGGGTGATGTCTTCGGAGGCCAGGATGGCCCCGCAGGCCACCAGGTCCGCGAAGATGGGCTCGTGGGCCTTCAGAACGCTGAGGCCCTCATATTTCCCGGCGTCCGCGGTGAACCGGCCGGAATCGTCCACGTTCACGACCAGGTCCTTCCCGGAGGGGATCTGGGGGTACTTCTGGCAGACGAAGAAGTCGTCGGCGCCGTAGGCCGGGGCGGTGTGCACGCAGCCGGTGCCGGCGTCCAGGGTCACGTGGTCGCCCAGGATGACCAGGCTGGTCTGGTCGAAGAGGGGATGCTGGGCGGTCATGAGCTCCAGCTCCGCGCCCTTGAAGGTGGCCAGGACCTCCTCCACTTCCAGGCCGGCCTTTTGGAGCACGGCCTCGGCCAGGTCCTTTGCCATGATATAGACCTCGCCGTTGGAAGCGCGGGTCATGGTGTAGTCATAGGCGGGGTTCAGGCAGATGGCCAGGTTCCCCGGGATGGTCCAAGTGGTGGTGGTCCAGATGACGAAGTAGACGTTGTCCAGCGGCTCGATGGAAGAGAGCTTTCCCAGATCGTCCTTCACCCGGAACTTCACGAAGATGGTGGTGACAGGGTCATCGGCGTACTCGATCTCCGCCTCGGCCAGGGCCGTCTCGTCCTTGGGGCACCAGTAGACGGGCTTTTTGCCCTTGTAGATGTAGCCCTTCTCATACATCTGCCCGAAGACCTTTACCTCCCGGGCCTCGAACTTGGGGTCCATGGTGCGGTAAGGGTGCTCCCAGTCGCCCAGCACGCCCAGGCGCTTGAAGCCGTTTCTCTGCACGTCCAGATAGTGCTCGGCATAGGCGTGACAGGCGGTGCGGAACTCCGACACGCTCATGGCCTTGTGGTTGAGCTTCTGCTCCTTGATGATGGCCGACTCGATGGGCATGCCGTGGTTGTCCCAGCCGGGGGTATAGGGCACCTGGAAGCCCGCCATGGACTTGTAGCGGTTGATGAAATCTTTCAGGCACTTATTGAGGGCGGTGCCCATGTGGAGGTTGCCGTTGGAAAACGGGGGGCCGTCGTGGAGGATGAACAGGGGCCGGCCCTCGTTCTTTTTCAGCATCTCATGGTACAGGTCCAGCTTCTCCCAGTCCTTCAGCATGTCCGGCTCCCGCTTGGGCAGGGCCGCGCGCATGGGAAAATCGGTCTTCGGCAGGTTCAGTGTGGCGTTAAAATCGGTGGGCATGTCTCTACTCTCCAAGGCGAAATATAGTTTGGAAGGGCGGAGCTTTTTGCTCCGCCCTGAAAGTTGGCTCGTCAGATGTCGTCGTCGAACCCAAGATCGTCAAAGCTGCGCTTTTTCTTCCTGTTCCGGCCGAACAGGCGGGTGGGCTCTTCGGGCTCCTCCGGCTCTTCAGGCGCGGCGGGCGCTTCTTCCGGCTCCTCCGGCTCCGGCTCGTCCAGGGCGGCCTCCGCGGCGGAGGCGGCGATGGAGCGGACGGTCTCGGCCACGTCCACGGGCTTTGCGGGCCCGGGCTCTTCCGGCGCTTCGGGGGCGGGCTCAGCCTCCTCGGCCTTGGGCTGCTCGCCGCCGATGAGCTGCATCTGGCTCAGCTTGTCGTAGAACTCGATCTGTTTCTGGCAGACGGTGCGCATATGGTCGAAGAAGCGGTTGGTGGCCTTCTTGGCCTCCTCCAGCTTCGCCTCCTCGTTGGCCATGCCGTCGGATATCTCCCGGGTCATCCGGTTGGCATAGTCCTGGGCCTCCGCCATGGTGGCCTCGGCCTTGACCTTGGCGTCCTCCTCGATCTGGGCGGACAGCTTCTGGGCGGAGAGGAGGGCCAGGCGCATGGAGTCCTCGGTCTGGCGGTATTCGTCCACCTTCTGCACCAGCATCTTCATCTTGCTCTTCAGGGCGGCGTTTTCCTTGCTCATGGCGGCGAAGTCCTCGGCCATCTCGTCCAGGAACTCGTCCACCTGCTCCATATTATAGCCCTTGCCGGCCCGGTCGAATGCTTTTTCCTGTATATCCTGTGCTGTGATCATATCCCTTGACCCGTTCCTTTCTCTATGATGGGGAAGCGCTCATGCGCGAATATGCTCAGATATAGACGCCGTTGTTCTCCAGCTCGTCGATGAGGTCGCCCATGATATCCACGTTGAAGGGGGTGATGATGTATGTATTGATGGCGACCTTTTTGATCTTGCCGTCGTTGGCGTAGGCCACGCCGGAGAGGAAGTCAACCAGCCTGCGGGCCACGTCCTTGTTGGTGGTCTCCAGGTTCATGACCACGGTGCGCTTTTCCCGCAGATGGTCGGCGATCTCCGCGGCCTGCTCAAAGCGGTCGGGCTTGGAGAGTACCACCTGCACGGCGGTGGTGGTGTGGATGTTCACCACCTTGTTGTCCTTCTTGGCGGTGGCCCGCTCCTCGAATACAGGCACCTCCTCGTCGTCGAAGGGGCTGCGGCGCTCCTGGCGCTCGGCCCGCTCCTGACGGTCTGTGCGGGGCACGACGATGGTAGGATCGTCGTCCTCCTCCTGAACGCCTTCGCCGCTGAAGAAGTCGTCGTCATCGTCGTAGGGCTTCGTCAGCTTTTTCAGTTCGTCCAAAAATCCCATGGTGTGCCTCCTGCGTCTTTCGTTCTTTATTCGCCGTATCTTTTATTGGTAGTTCCTGGCGCCGAAAAGAAGGGTGCCCACGCGGACCATATTGGCGCCGGCCCGTATGGCGTCGGCATAGTCCTCCGACATGCCCATGGACAAAAAATCCATGGATACATTATCGTATTTTTTTTGTCCATTGTCAATATAAAGGTGTACCATTGGATCAAAATAGGCCCTGGAACATTCTGCCGGGGGGATGGCCATGAGCCCCCGGACCCGCACGCCCGGGGTGAGAGCGGCGGCCTCCAGGAGGGGATCCAGCTCTTCCGGCAGGCACCCGGACTTGCCCGGCTCCCGGCCGATGTTGACCTCGATGAGCACGTCCTGGACGGTGCCCAGGGACGCGGCCCGGCGGCCGATGGCGTCCAGGAGAGGCGCCCGGTCCACGGACTGGATCAGGTCCACCTTCCCGGCCACGTATTTGACTTTATTGACCTGCAGGCCGCCGATGATATGCACCTGGGCGCCCTCATAGGCCCCCTGGGCGCTCTTGTCCCGGAACTCCTGGACGTAGTTCTCGCCCACGGCCTTGAGCCCCGCCGCCACGGCGGCGCGGATGAGCTCCGCGGGCTTCGTCTTGGCCGCGCCCACCAGGGTAACGGCCCGGCCGCCCGCCGCTTTTTCGATGTTCTCCCGGATGGCCTCCAGGCGCTGTGCTACCGTCATGTCCATGATGCGCCTCTCAGGAAAAGACCCGGCCGTCATAGAGGTCCCGGGCCCGGATGATGACCTCGTTGCCCTCCCGGAGGGCGTCGTTGCCCTCGCTGGACAAGAGGCAGTATTCCTCCCCGGCGTACACCAGGTCCACCAGCTTCCGCTCGGCCTGGATGCCGGTCATGGTGAACACGCAGAGCCTGTCCTGCGCATCGGGGTCTTCGGGGTCATAGTCGTAGTAGTTGGCCACGGGCAGCTCCCGGCCGTCCGCCGTCACGGTGCCGCCGCCGGCGGAGGTGTCGGCGGGGTCCTCCCCGGCGTCCCAGGGCCAGCAGAACACAACCAGCCGCCGCTTGGGCCGGGTGTCCTCCTCGCTGCCCGACTCCACCCCCAGGGGCAGGTCGCCGTAGCGGCTGGCGGAGCCCACCTCGGAGACAAAGGCGTCGTGGGTGACGCCGTTCAAGTCCAGCGTGACGGATTGGCCCTCAGAGAGGGAGGCGCCGTCGGCGTCAGAGAGATACCCGGCATAGTAGCGGTACAGGCCCTTGAGGGGCACCCGCAGGCCGGTGTATTCCTCGTAGATGAGCTCGGCGTGCACGGCCCGGACGGCCAGCATGTCGCTCATGCCCTTGTCGATGCGGAACAGCACTACCTGCTCGTCCCCCTCGGAGCGGCCCACGTACACCACCTCCGCGTCCAGGGTGCCGTTATAGTACCGGCCGAAGGACAGCCTGCCCTTCATGCCGGGGAGCATGTCCCGGCCGTATTCCAGGGGGATGATGCCCACATAGTACCACTGGTAGGAGGTGATGAGCTTGCCAAGGGAGCTGTTGTCCACCCGCCGCTCGGCGGCGATGAGCTCCCGCAGCTCGCTGGGGGAGAGGTCTTCCACATAGCTGGGGTCCACGCCCTCGTAGCCGTCCACTACGGCGGAGAAAGTCCCGCTCTGGCTGACGGTGATGGGCTTGGTGTCCCCGGCGCTGGTGCGCCGAAGCTCGTTATATTCCTCCTGCAGCTGCTGGAGGTATTCCTCGGAGGAATCGGAGCCGCTGTCGGAGGGGAAGATGAGCCCGGCCAGCACACCGGCCCGGCTGTCCGCCTCGGACAGGTCACCGCCCCGCAGACAGGCGGACAGGCTCGTGAGGGCGCTGAATACGGTGTTTTCCCGGTTCCCGGCGGCCTGGATGGCGCTGGTTCCGTTCAGGTCCGCGGTCACGTCCGCGATCTCCCGGTCCAATAGCCGCAGCCGGGAGGCCCGTTCCAGGGCCTCCTCGGAGCTGTAGGCCACCGCCACCTCCTGGCCGGCGGCCACCTTGGCCCCGTCGGCGGCGGTCACGTCTATGTACTGTTCCTTGCTGTTGATGAGCAGCTCATTGCGGATCACCAGCCCGCTCATGGGGGCGGCCTCGCTCATGGAGGCCGTCACGGTCAGGGCGGTCTGCACCGGGTCAGCGGCCCGGTGGACGATATATACGGTCAGATAGGCCGCCAGCGCGATGAACACCAGCAGAGAGGTGACCTTTATGAGCGCGTCCGTTTTCTTCAAAGGGCCGTCATGTCCTCCGTCATGGATATGGCGCGGGCCGGGGCGATGGTGGATATGGCGTGCTTATAGATCATCTGCTGCCTGCCGTCGGAGTCCACGAACACCACGAAGGAGTCGAAGCCCCGCACCGTGCCCCGCAGCTGGAAGCCGTTGACGAGGAACACGGTCACCATGATCCGTTCCCGGCGCGCCTGGTTCAAAAAAGCGTCCTGAAGGTTCTGTGTTTTCTGCATCTTTTCCGTCCCTTCCGGGGCGGATATTTTGGTTGACGATAATTGTATCATATTCCGCCGCCCCGTAAAATAGTGATTTTGTACAAATTCCGTTGTACATCGCCTATATTACGGCTTTCGGCGGGGCGGATGGGGGCGAAAGGCGTCGAGACTACGAATTAAAAGGCCGGCCGGCGTATTCCTCCGCCAGGGTCCGGGCGGCAGCGTCCAGCGCGGCCCGGTCCGGTTCCCGCTCCCAGCGCAGCCACCGGATATCCGGGCGGCTTCGCAGCCACGTGAGCTGGCGCTTTGCGTACCGGCGGGAGGCCCGGCACACCGCGTCGATGGCCTCGTCCAGGGCGCACTCGCCGGAAAGATACTGGGCCACCTCCTTGTAGCCGATGGCCTGCATGGCAGTGCAGTCAGGACTCAGCCCGGCGGCCAGAAGATGCTCCACCTCTTCCACCAGTCCCCGGTCGAACATGGCCCGGGCCCGGCGGTCGATGCGGTCATAGAGGATCTGCCGGTCGGCGAAGTCCAGGGCGACCGTATAGGCTTCAAACCGGGGCGGGACGGCTCTGGACCGCTCGTCGTGCCAGGTGATGGTCCTGCCCGTGAGGGCGTATACCTCCCAGGCCCGGACCAGGCGCTTTTTGTCCCGGGGATGAAGGAGCTGTGCCCGCTCAGGGTCCACGGCCGCCAGCTTCTCCCGGAAGGCCTCCCCGCCCAGGGCGTCGTATTCCGCCTCGATGGCCCGGCGGGTGCCTGGGTCCGAAGGGGCGGCGGCATAGTCCGTGCCCCGGATGAGGCCGTCGATATAGAGGCCCGTGCCGCCCACAACGACGGGCGTTTTGCCCCGGGCCAGGATGTCGTCAGCGCAGGCGGCGGCCATTTTGGCGTATTTGGCGGCGGAAAAATCTTCAGAAGGGTCCGCCGCGTCCAGCATGTGGTGGGGCACGCCCTCCATCTCCTCAGGCGTCGGCTTGGCGGTGCCCACGTCCATGCCGCGATAGATCTGCATGGAGTCGGCGGAGATGACCTCCCCGTCCAGGAGCTTGGCAAGCTTCACCCCCAGGGCGGTCTTCCCCGTGGCGGTGGGGCCGGTTATCACGAGAAGACGGTCCATATCCGTCACTGGATGCGGCCGAACTGCCGGTCCAGCTCCTTCTTGGTAAGCGTCACCGCCACGGGCCGGCCGTGGGGGCAGTATTTGATCTCCCCGGAGGCCACCTTCTCCGCCAGGACCTGCAGCTCCATGGGGTCCGTATCCCAACCCGCCTTCACGGCGGCCTTGCAGGCGATGGTCTGCAGTATGCTGTCCCGGGCAAGGTCCCTCGCCCCGGTACGGAGCTTTTCGCCTATCTCCTCCAGGGCGGCCACGACCTGGCCCGGGTCCATGCCCTCCGGCACGGCCCGGATGACCACGTCCTCGTCCCCGTAGGGCTCCAGCTCGAAGCCCATCTCCCTGAGAAGTTCCCCGTTTTCCGCCAGCGCCTCCCGGTCCTCCGGGCCGGGCCGCCAGGTCTGGGGCTCCAGAAGGGTCTGGCTCATGATCTCCCGGCCCCGGGCCTTGAGGGCGTCAAAATTCATCCGCTCGTGGGCAGCGTGCTTGTCGATGAGATAGATCTTCTCTCCCTGCTCCGCCACAATGTAGGTGCGCAGCACCTCCCCCGCCACCCGGACGGGGGTATCGTTTTCTGCCTTAGGTGCGGGCGTGGGCTCCGGCTGGGGCATGGGCGTGGGCGCTTTGCGCACAGGGGCCTGGTATGCCGGCCGGCGGGTGGGCGCCGGGGCGGGCCGGGGGGCATAGACCACCGACGCGCCGGTGCCGTAGGCGGGCGGGGGGCTGTGCAGCTCCATGGTCATCTGCCGGGGCGGCTCCTTTTTGGGCGTCTCCTGCCGGGGCGGCGCCTGGGGGGAGAGCTTCTTCTCCGTGGCGGGGGAAAGGCGCATTTGAAGCGTGTCCCGCTCCCCCTGCAGGGCGCTGACGCAGCTATAGTGCACCGCGTCGAACACCCGCTTCTCCGCGGAGAATTTGACCTCGTTTTTCGTGGGGTGGACGTTCACGTCCACCGCCCCGGGGCTCAGGGTGATGTATAGCACGCAGGCGGGGAACTTCCCCACCATCAGCGTGTTTTTATAGGCCTGCTCCAGGGCAGCCTGCATACTCTGGGAGCGGATGGACCGGCCGTTCACGAAGAAAAACTGCGTGGCCCGGTTGCCCCGGCCGGCGGCGGGGGAGCTTATGAAGCCGGTCACGGCCACGCCCTCGTTCTCCCCCTCCGCGGGGAGCATGGAAAGGGCCGTGTCCCGGCCCAGGATGGCGTAGAGGGCGGACTCGGCCTTCCCGTCCCCGGGGGTGAAGAATTCCTCCTTGCCGTCCTTCACGCACCGCACGGACACGTCGGGCCGGCCCAGGGCCACCCGGGCGGCCTGCTGGACGCAGTAAGACCCCTCGGCCCGGTCGGACTTCATGAACTTGAGCCGGGCCGGGGTGTTGTAGAAGATGTCCCGGACGGTGAACACAGTGCCCCGGGGGCAGCCCGCGGCGTGCATGTCCTGGATGTCCCCGGCGGCCACGGACACATAGGTGCCCTCCCCGTCCTGGGGCCGGCGGGTCAGCAGCTCCACCCGGCTCACGGCGGAGATGGCCGCCAGCGCCTCGCCCCGGAAGCCCATGGTCTCGATGGCCTCCAGGCCCCGCTCATCGTGGAGCTTCGAGGTGGCGTGGCGCAGAAAGCAGTTGCCCGCGTCGTCCGGGGCCATGCCGCAGCCGTCGTCGGTGACGCGGATATAGGTGGCCCCGCCGCCGGTGAGCTCCACGGTCACGTTCTTCGCCCCGGCGTCCAGGGCGTTTTCCATGAGCTCTTTGACCACGCTGCCGGGCCGCTCCACCACCTCGCCGGCGGCGATCATATCCGCCACGTGGGGGGAGAGGACGTTGATGACTGCCATAGCCGTTTCTCCTTCTGCCGCGAGATACTTTTCATTGATTATACCACAGAAAAATGTTAATATAAAGTGCTATATGATGAAGCACCCTGGCAAAGGGCGGACGAGCCGCCCCAAAGCCTCCCCTGTGCAAGGGGAGGTGGCGCGGCGAAGCCGCGACGGAGGGGTTGTGAACGTCCGTAACGCGACAATCCCTCAGTCACCGCCTGACGGCGGCGACAGCTCCCTTTGCACAAGGGCGCCAATAAGGAACAGATCGGAGAATTTTATGTACCAGCGCCGGGAGATCACCACCCAGGAACGGCTCCAGCAGGAGCAGTACTGCCAGAAGATACGCACCCTCATCGCCCACCGGCCCCACTATGCCCTGGTGGACACCTACGGCTGCCAGCAGAACGAGTCCGACAGCGAGATACTCCGAGGCTGGCTCACCCAGTGCGGCTATGCGCTCACTGACGACGAGGACAGGGCCGACCTCATCGCCGTGAACACCTGCGCCGTGCGGGAGCACGCGGAAAAGCGGGTGCTGGGGAACGTGGGCGCCCTGAACCACAAAAAGGCGAAGAACCCCGACCTCATCGTGTGCGTGGGCGGGTGCATGACCCAGCAGCCCGTGATGCGGGAGAAGATCAAAAACTCCTACCAGGTGGTGGACCTGGCCTTCGGGCCCCATGAGCTGTGGCAGTTCCCGGAGCTGCTCTTATCCGCCATGGAGCGTCGGCACCGCCGGGGCGGAAAGCGCCGCCTCATCGCCGCGGAGCCCAGCGAGGGCGTGGTGGCGGAGGGCCTGCCCCGGGCGCGGGACAGCGCCGTGAAGGCGTGGCTCTCCATCATGAACGGCTGCGACAACTTCTGCTCCTACTGCATCGTGCCCTACGTCCGGGGCCGGGAGCGGAGCCGCCGGCCCGGAGACGTCATAGCCGAGGCGAAAGCCTTGGTAGAGGCTGGATATAAGGACATCACCCTCCTGGGCCAGAACGTGAACAGCTACGGCAAGGGTTTGGAAGAGGGCGTGGACTTCCCGGACCTCTTGGCGGAGCTTGATAAGATACCCGGCGACTATGTGCTGCGGTTCATGACCAGCCACCCCAAGGACGCCACAGAAAAGCTCTTCAAGGTCATGGGGGAGAGCCAGCACTGCGCCCACCATATCCACCTGCCCCTCCAGTCCGGCTCGGACCGCATCCTCAAGGAGATGAACCGGCACTACGACCGGGCGAAATACCTGGAAAAGGTGGCCGCCGCGCGCAAATACATGCCGGACCTGGTGCTGACCACGGACATCATCGTGGGCTTCCCCGGGGAGACGGAGGAAGACTTCAACGACACCCTCTCCCTGGTGGAGGAAGTCAAATACGACGCCATGTTCACCTTCATCTTCTCCCCCCGCGCCGGCACCCCGGCGGCGTCCATGCCCGACCCGGTGACGAGGGCGGAGAAGCAGGTGTGGTTCGACAAGCTCCTGGACCTATCGAACCGCATATCCGGGGAAAAGCACGCGGCCTATGTGGGCCAAACGGTGCGGGTGCTGGTGGACGGCGAGACGGGGCAGAGCCCCTATAACCTCTCCTCCCGTACCAAGGGCGGCCGGCTGGTGCACCTGGCCGGAGACAAGTCCCTGGTCGGACAGTTCATCGACGTAAAAATAACGGACAGCACCACCTGGGCGCTGTACGGGGAGACGGTATGATACGAAAAGCGGTACAAAGCGATATAGGCGGTGTGGAAAAACTCCTCTCCGCCGTCCATGACGCCGAGGAGGCGGGCCTCACCACCACGGGCTGGAAGCGGGCTATCTACCCCACCCGGGCCACGGCGGAGCAAGCTCTTTCCCGGGACGACCTGTACGTCCTGGAAGAGGACGGCGCCATCCTGGGCATGGGCGTCGTCAACCAGCTTCAGGTGGATGTGTACGCCGGGGCGCCCTGGCGGTATCCCGCGAAGGATGAGGAGGTCATGGTGCTGCACACCCTGGCCATCCACCCCGCCGCCCGGGGCCGGGGCTGCGCCACGGCCTTTGTGCAGTATTATGAGGACTACGCCCGGGCCCACGGGTGCCCCTATCTTCGCATCGACACCAACGAGCGCAACACCGCCGCCCGTCGGCTCTACCACAAGCTGGGCTTCGGGGAGATATCCGTGGCCCCCTGTACCTTCAACGGCCTGGAGGGCATCCGGCTGATGCTGCTGGAAAAGCGGCTGGAGGAGTGAGCATGGACGACAGAAGACCGTGGCTCGACTGGGCGGTGGAGCTGCAGGCCCTGGCCCAGGCGGGATTGGAGTATGGCCGCGACCGGTTCGACCTGGAGCGCTATGAGCGCATCCGGGCCATCGCCGCGGAGATGGTGGCCTATAAGACGGACATCTCCCCGGAGAAGGTCCGGGACCTCTTCTGCAATGAGACGGGCTATCAGACGCCCAAGCTGGACACCCGGGCGGCCATCTTTGAGGACGGGAAGATCCTGCTGGTCCGGGAGCTGGACGGCCGGTGGTCCCTGCCCGGCGGCTGGGTGGATGTGGGGCTCTCCGTAGGAGAGAACACGGTGAAGGAAGTGAAGGAGGAGGCGGGGCTGGACGCCGTGGCCGACCTCATCATCGCCGTGCAGGACCGGGACAGGCACAACTGGCCGGAGTATTCCCACAAGGTGTGCAAGGTGTTCGTGCTGTGCCATGCTGTGGGCGGGCAGTTCGCGCCCAACACCGAGACCACGGAAAGCGGCTATTTTGCTCTTTCGGACCTGCCGCCCCTTTCCGAGAACAAGAACACCTATGAGCAGATAAAGATGTGCTTTGAGGCCCGCGACGCGGCCCATTGGACCACGCGCTTCGACTAGGAGGAGACATATGAAGCTGGTGACATACCTGGAAGACGGACAGGAAAAGGTGGGCACGCTCACCGCGGATGAGAAGGCGGTGCGGCCCCTGCCCTATGCCGACATGGTGTCCGCCGTCGAGGCGGGGCTGGACGCGGTGAATGCCGCGCCCCTGGGGGCGGAGGTGCCGCTGGAGAGCGTGACGCTCCTGGCCCCCATCCCCCGGCCCCGGCAGGACGTGATATGCCTCGGCATGAACTACGTAGACCACGCCAAAGAGGCCGCCAAGTTCAATGGCGAGGCCTTCGCCAAGGACAAGCCCGTGGCCGTCTACTTCTCCAAGCGGGTGCCGGAGGCGGTGGCTCCGGAGGGCTATATCGACAGCCACCCGGGTCTGGTGGAGAAGCTGGACTATGAGGCGGAGCTGGCGGTCGTCATCGGCCCCGCGGCAAAGCAGGTGCCGGCGGAAAAGGCGGGGGAATATGTGTTCGGCTACACGGTGCTGAACGACGTGTCCGCCCGGACGCTGCAGACTGCCCACAAGCAGTGGTATTACGGCAAGGGCCTGGACGGCTTCACCCCCATGGGCCCCTGCATCCTCACCGCCGACGAGGTGGCCTTCCCCCCGGCGCTGCGCATCTCTGCCCGGGTGAACGGCGAACCGCGCCAGAGCGCGGTCACGGACCAGCTCATTACCAGCGTCGCTGACACCATCGCGGAGCTCTCCGCGGGCATGACCCTGCTGCCGGGGACCGTCATCGCCACCGGCACCCCCGCCGGGGTGGGCATGGGCTTCGACCCGCCCAGGTTCTTAAAGCCCGGCGACACGGTGGAGTGCGAGATAGAGAAGATCGGCGTGCTGAGAAATACGGTGAAGTAAAAACCTGACATGTGCCAGGGCGGCCTCGCCGCCCTAAAGCCTCCCCTGTGCAAGGGGAGGTGGGCGCCGCCTGCGGCGCTCGGAGGGGTTGTTACCAGTCTTGGAATTCTACCTGGCTTGGTAACAATCCCTCAGTCTCCGGCTGACGCCGGAGCCAGCTCCCTTTGCACAAGGGAGCCTATATGGATAGAGAGGAAACATATCATGGCTGAGATGACCCCCATGAAGCGGCAGTACTACAAGATAAAAGAGCAGTGCCCCGATTGCCTGCTCTTTTTCCGCCTGGGCGATTTTTATGAGATGTTCGACGAGGACGCGAAGCTGGTCTCCAAAGAGCTGGACCTGGCCCTGACCACCCGGGACAGGGGCAAGCCGGAGGAAGAGCAGACCCCCATGTGCGGCGTGCCCTTCCACTCCAGCGAGGCCTATATCGCCCGGCTCATCGCCAAGGGGTACAAAGTTGCCATATGCGAGCAGCTGGAGGACCCCGCCGCCGCCACGGGGCTGGTGGACCGGGGCGTCATCCGCATCATCACCCCCGGCACGGTGACGGACAGCTCCATGCTGGAGGAGGGCAAATCCAACTACCTCTGCGCCCTGTGGCTGGAGGGGGACGAGGGGGCCGCAGCCTTCTGCGACATCTCCACGGGGGAGTTCTGCGTCCAGGGCTTTTCCGCCGAGGCCGCCGGGCACATGGTGAACGAACTGGGCCGGTTCTCCCCCCGGGAGGCGGTGCTCTCCGCCGGGGCGGAGAAAAATGAGACCGTCGCCGCCTTTTTGCAGAAGCTGGACTGCCTTCCCGAAAAGGAGGCGGGCCGCTTCGAGCCCAATGCCTGCCGCAAGCTGGTCTACGACCGCTTCGGCGAGGTCATCACCCCGGCGGAGACACTGGCGGCGGGGGCGCTTTTGAGCTACATCATCGAGACGCAGAAGTTCGATATCTCCCATATCCGCCGGCTGGACCGGTTCGGCCCGGGGCGGTACATGGAGCTTGACTACACCACCCGCCGGAACCTGGAGCTCACGGAGAACCTGCGCACCGGGGAAAAGCGGGGGAGCCTTCTCTGGGTGCTGGACAGGACCAAGACCCCCATGGGCGGGCGGCTTTTGCGCTCCTGGGTGGAGCGGCCCTTGCTGGACCCGGTGGCCATTAGGCGGCGGCTCTCCGCCGTGGAGGAGCTATATTCCGACGCCATCCTCCGGCCGGAGCTCATATTGACCCTGCGGGACATCGGGGACATCCAGCGGCTCATAGGCCGGTGCGTCTACGGCACCGCCAACGGCCGGGACCTGCTGGCCCTGGGGACCTATTTCGGAAAGCTGCCCCGCCTGGCGGAGCTGCTCTCCGGCGCCCGCAGCGGGGCCCTCAAGGACATCGCCGCCCTGGACACCCTGGACGACCTCCGGGACGACATTATGACCATCATCGGCGACGAGCCGCCCTTCTCCGTCCGGGAGGGTGGCATCCTCCGGCCCGGGGCGGACGAGGAGGTGGACCGGCTCCGGGACGTGCGGGACAATGGCGCCGGCATGGTGGTGGCTTTGGAGGCCCGGGAGCGGGAGCGCACGGGCATCAAGAAACTGAAGGTGGGCTACAACAAGGTCTTCGGCTACTATATCGACGTGCCCCGGTCTGCCGGGGACGCGCCCCTGCCGGAGGACTACATACGAAAGCAGACGCTTGTCAGCAACGAGCGGTACTTCACCCCGGAGCTCAAGGACCTGGAAAACACCCTCCTGGGAGCGAAGGACAAGCTGGCGGAGCGGGAGTATGAGCTTTTCTCCGCCCTGCGGGTCCGGGTGGCCGGGCAGGTGGAGCGGGTCCAGGCCGCGGCGGCGAAGGCGGCGGAGCTGGACGCGCTGTGCTCTCTCGCGGAAGTGGCGGTCAAAAACCGCTATGTCTGCCCGGAGGTGGACGTGGGCCGGTCCATCCGCATCACGGAGGGCCGCCACCCGGTGGTGGAGCAGGCCCAGAAGAACGTCCTGTTCGTGCCCAACGATACCTTCCTGAACGACACGACCGACCGGGTCGCCATCATAACCGGCCCCAACATGGCGGGAAAATCCACCTATATGCGCCAGACGGCCCTCATCGTGCTCATGGCCCAGATGGGCTCTTTCGTCCCGGCGAAGAGCGCCTCCGTGGGCATCGTGGACCGGGTGTTCACCCGCATCGGCGCCTCCGACGACCTGGCCAGCGGCCAGTCCACCTTCATGGTGGAGATGGCGGAGATGGCGGATATCCTCCGCCACGCCACGGGGGCGAGCCTTCTCATCCTGGACGAGATCGGCCGGGGCACCTCCACCTTCGACGGCATGGCCATCGCCCGGGCCATGCTGGAATACTGCGCCGACAAGCGAAAGCTGGGGGCCCGGACCATGTTCGCCACCCACTACCACGAGCTCTCCGCTTTGGAGGGGACCCTGGACGGGGTAAAGAACTACAATATCACCGCCAAAAAGCAGGGGGGCACCCTCATCTTCCTCCGGAAGATCGTCCCCGGCGCCGCCGACGACAGCTACGGCATCGAGGTGGCGAAGCTGGCGGGCGTGCCCGACCCGGTGATCAAAAAAGCGAAGCAGTATCTTACGGAGCTGGAATCGGAGGGGACCGGGGGGAGCATGCCCGCGTCGGGCCCCGCGCCGGACCAGGTGTCCATGCTGGACATGGCCGGCGGGGAGCTGGCCAGGGAGCTGCAGGACCTGGACCTCAACACCGTCACGCCTCTGGAGGCCCTGAACCTTTTGTACCAGCTGAAGAAGAAGGCGGAGGGATGACCGTGGAGCGGGTATATGCTGCCTATTTCAGCCCCTGCGGCAACGTGAAGACCGCGGCGGAGGCCATAGGCCATGCGGCGGCAAAGGCCATGTGCCTGCCCTTTGAGAGCATAGACTTCACCCTGCCACAGGCCCGGACCGTGGAGATGGTCTTCGGGCCGGGGGACCTGGTCATCCTGGCCACGCCGGTGTACGCCGGGCGGGTGCCCAACAAGCTCATGCCCTATATCCGGGACCACATCTATGGAAACGGCGCCCTGTGCGGGGCGGCGGTGTGCTTCGGCAATCGGGCCTTTGATGACGCCCTGGCGGAGCTATACATGCTGGCGAAGGACAACGGCTTCACGGTGCTGGGCGCGGCGGCGGTGGCCACGGAGCACAGCTTTGCCCCCACCCTGGGCACGGGCCGGCCCGATGAGGCGGACCTGGCGGCGCTGGCCGCCTTCGGGGAAGCCCTGGCGAAAAAGGCGCAAAAAAACGGCCCGGCCCTCAAGACCGTGCCGGGCGTCATGCCGCCGGAGAGATATTATACGCCCCTGCGGGCCGATGGGGCGCCCGCGAAGTTTTTGAAGGCCGTGCCCAGGACGGACATGGAAAAATGCACCCGCTGCGGCACCTGCGCGAAGATGTGCCCCATGGGGTCCGTAGCCCCCAAAGACCCTGCGGTGACCACGGGCGTGTGCATCAAGTGCCAGGCCTGCATCAGGCTGTGCCCGGCGGGGGCCAGATATTTTGACGACGGGGATTTTCTGTCCCACCGGGCGATGCTCATGGCGAACTATGCCCGGCGGGCGGAGAGCGCCTTTTTCCTGTGAGAGAAAAATGTGCCCTCGACAAAAGTAGTGCTTTCTCGCTCTTTACAAAGCCGGGCAAAGGGGTTATCCTCTAGGTACAGCTTATCCAATGGGTCCCGGAGGGCCCGGCTCATATCTTTATCCCACAACCCTATGCTTTGGCGGGCCGCACGAATGCAGCCCGCCACCTTTTTATTCGTTTGGGATAAAGGCCCCCTTGTGCAAAGGGGGCTGTCGCCGCCGTTAGGCGGTGACTGAGGGATTGTTTTACAACCCCTCCGCCTCGCTTCGCTCGGCACCTCCCCCTTGCACAGGGGAGGCTTTGGAGGTTGGCGCTTCGGCAGCGAACTCTGCGAGGCTCACTTTAACCCACCGACCCCGAGGTCGTAATGAGATACGAGCTGCTGCACCAGCCGTAGAGGGGGCCGTCGTCGGCCTGGTACAGGACCAGGGCCCAGTCGTCCTTCTTGGCGAACACGTCCACGGCGGTGCCGTTGGGCATCTCCGCCAGCTGCCGGTAGTTGGTGTTGGGGCCGGAGCGCAGGCGCAGGGTCTTGTTGCCGGTGCCCACGGTGACGGTGGCGGTGGTGGCCGCCTTCACATAGTCCAGATCCGCCGGCTGCACCTCGATATCCGAGGCCTGGATGGCCGCCTTTACCGTGTCGTCGGGATAGGGCTCCACCTCCGGCTCCGGTGTGACCTCGGTCACCTGCCCGGCCTGGGGCATAGTGGGGTCCGACGTCTGGCCGGTGCCGCTCCGGCGGCGGCCGGTGAAGAACATGACGGCGATGGCCACGATGAGCAGCGCGCATATCCCGATGCAGATGCGCTCCATCCGCCGCCACTGGGCCTCGCCCCAGCTGGAGAAGGGCAGAGCCTTTTTGCCGCCGGATTTGGCTTTTCTCCGGCGGGCGGGCCGCTCGTTCTCCTCTTCCTCTTCGTCCTCGTCTTCCTCCGGCTCCTCCCCGTCCTCGTATACCTCTTCTTTGGGCACGATGCGGGGTCCGCGCCGGGCGGGCTTTTGCTCCTGCTGAGCACGGCGGGCCCGGCGGCCGCCGCTGATGGGGACGGGCTCGGCGGGGGGCGTCTGATTCGCCGGGGCGCTGCTCTTGGCGGGCGCTGCGGGCTGGGCGTTCTGCTCCAAAAGGGCCTGTAGCCGCTCCTGGGCGGGGCCGTGGCCCGCCTGGGCGGCCTTCACCAGGCACTTGGCGGCCAGGCGGTTCCAGCGTATCTCGTCCGGCTCCTCCTCGCCGCGCTCCAGGGCCCACAGGCTCAGCTGATAGTTGGCCTCAGGGTCGCCGGCCTTGGCCCGGGCGATCATCTCCTGCTCCTGCTGCTCCGTCCAGTCTATCATATCTACAGTACCTCCCCGCCCGGGCGCTGCCGGGACACGGCCGCTGGTCGGCCATTTTCGATTTACATAATATGATTATAGCGCGGTTTTTGCATAATTCCAAGAAAAAAATGAATTTTTCCGCGAAAAATTAAAAAATCCCGGGAGATGGGCGGACCGGTTGCAATTTTCGGTGTACACCGTTATAATATGCCGCGGGTGATATAGGATGAAAAAACTCTATTTGCTTATCAATCCCCACGCCGGGAAGGGCGGGTTCAAAAACGGCCTGGGGAAGGTGCTTCTGAGCTTCCACAGCGCCGGGTATGAGACCACCGTGGCCTTCACGGACAAGCGGGGCGACGCACCCCGGCTGGCCGCGGAGGCGGCGGACAAGTATGACCGCATCGTGTGCGTGGGCGGGGACGGGACCCTGGCTGAGACGGTATCCGGCCTCATGACCGTGGAGCGCCGGCCGGTGCTGGGCTATATCCCCATGGGCACCACCAACGACTGCGCCGCCACATTGGGCATCAGCCACGACCCGGCCCAGGCGGCCCTCACCGCCGCCGGGGAGCAGACCATCCCCTTCGACGTGGGGCTCATGAACCGGGAACGGTACTTCACCTACGTGGCCGCCTTCGGCGCGTTCACGGACGTGTCCTATGAGACGCCCCAGGACCAGAAGAATGCCCTGGGAAGGCTGGCCTACATATTGGAGGGGCTGAACCGCCTGCCCCGCATCACCCACCAGTGGACGCGGGTGGAGCACGACGGGGGCGTGCTGGAGGACGACTTCATCTTCGGCGCGGTCACCAACTCCCGCTCCGTGGCGGGGGTCATCCACCTGAGCGACAGCCTGGGGGTGTCATTGAGCGACGGGCTCTTTGAGGTCATCCTCATCCGCACGCCGGAGAGCGTTTTGCAGCTGGGGACCATCGTGACGGACATCCTGGCCAACAAGTTCGACAGCGAGTATGTGACGCTTCTGCGCAGCCGGAGCGTGAACTTCGCCTTCCGGGAGCCGGTGGCCTGGACGCTGGACGGGGAGAACGGCGGCGTGCACGCCTCCGTGCGGTGCGAGAACCTGCCCCACGCGGTGCGCCTGGCGGCGGGGGACAGCGCGGTTTTGCAGGCCATGCCCATGGAGCCGGACCTGATGTGAAGAAATAATAAAAGAACAGCGGACGGGTCATTGAACTGCGACCCGTCAAGAGGACAATGAAAAAGGATAAGGATTTATCCCAGCCAGCAGGAAACTGCTGGCTGCT